>JBAOIH010000001.1:600000-1200000 GCA_037045645.1 Nocardioides sp. | reverse complement strand
ATCAACTCGTGGTCCAGAGCGCGGTCCAGACCGTGGTCCTGCGACTTCGTGCAGCGCCGGTCCTGGCCTTCGAACTGACCGAACTCACCATCCGTGTTGGGCATCGCCAGGATCGGCGCAAGGTCGAGACCCTGCGCCTTCCAATGGTCGACGGCCGAGGCGACATCGAGTGCGTCGGCGCGACCGACGGCCTCGTCGAGCGTACGGAAGCCCAACTCGGCCAGGATCTCGCGCACCTCCTCGGCGATGTATTCGAAGAAGGTCTGGACGAACTCGGGCTTGCCCGAGAAGCGCTCACGCAGCACGGGGTTCTGCGTGGCGACACCAACCGGGCAGGTGTCCAGATGGCACACCCGCATCATGATGCAGCCGCTGACCACGAGCGGAGCGGTCGCGAAGCCGTACTCCTCCGCTCCAAGCAACGCCGCGATCACGACATCGCGTCCGGTCTTGAGTTGGCCGTCGGTCTGCACGACGATCCGGTCCCGAAGGCCGTTGAGCAGCAGGGTCTGCTGCGTCTCGGCCAGGCCGAGCTCCCACGGTCCGCCTGCGTGCTTGAGCGAGGTCAGAGGTGACGCGCCGGTCCCACCATCGTGGCCGGAGACCAAGACGACGTCCGCGTGTGCCTTGGAGACACCAGCGGCGACCGTGCCGATGCCGACCTCGGAGACCAGCTTGACGTGGATCCGCGCAGCCGGGTTCGCGTTCTTGAGATCGTGGATCAGTTGCGCGAGATCCTCGATCGAGTAGATGTCGTGGTGCGGCGGTGGACTGATCAGGCCGACACCAGGGGTGGAATGGCGGGTCTTGGCGACCCAGGGGTAGACCTTGTTGCCCGGCAGTTGTCCGCCCTCACCCGGCTTGGCGCCCTGGGCCATCTTGATCTGGATGTCGTCGGCATTGGTGAGGTATTCGCTGGTCACCCCGAAACGCCCCGACGCGACCTGCTTGATCGCGCTGCGCCGCTCCGGATCGTGCAGCCGCTCGGGGTCCTCGCCGCCCTCGCCGGTGTTGGACTTGGCACCGAGTCGGTTCATCGCGATCGCCAGCGTCTCGTGCGCCTCGCGCGAGATCGAGCCGTACGACATCGCACCGGTCGAGAACCGCTTGACGATCTCGGACACCGGCTCGACCTCGTCGATCGGGACCGGCGTACGACCGGTGGCTGCGGCGTCCTTGAACGCGAAGAGGCCGCGCAAGGTCATCAGCCGCTCGGACTGCTCGTCGATGCGCTGGGTGTACTGCTTGAACACGTCGTAGCGCTGGTTGCGCGTGGAGTGTTGCAAGCGGAAGACGGTCTCCGGGTCGAACAGGTGCGGCTCACCGCCCCCGTTGATCCCGGGGCGGCGCCACTGGTACTCGCCGCCGATCTGGAGTGCGCGGTGCGCCGGAGCGATGCCGCCGCGGGGGTACGCCTGCGCGTGGCGCAGCGCCACCTCGGTGGCGATCGTGTCGAGTTCGATGCCCCCGAGTTTGCTCGTGGTGCCGGTGAAGTATCGGTCGACCACGGCCTGGGACAGACCGACGGCCTCGAAGATCTGGGCGCCGGTGTAGGACGCGACGGTGGAGACGCCCATCTTGGACATCACCTTCAGCACGCCCTTGCCCAGGGCCTTGATCAGGTTCTTGACCGCCACCTCGGGTTCGGTCTTGACGTAGTACTGGTCGCGGGCGAGGTTTTCGACCGACTCCATGGCCAGGTAGGGGTTGACCGCCGCCGCGCCATACCCGATGAGCAGCGCCACGTGGTGGACCTCGCGTACGTCTCCGGCCTCGACGAGCAGGCCGACCTGCGTCCGCGTCTTCTCGCGAACCAGATGGTGGTGCACGGCGCCGGTGAGCAGCAACGACGGGATCGGTGCCAGTTCGGCCGTGGAGTGACGGTCCGAGAGGACGATGATCCGGGCACCGCCCGCGATCGCCGCGGACACCTCGGCGCAGATCTCCTCGATCCGGGCCGCCATCGCCGCACCGCCACCTTCCACCTCGTAGAGACCACGTGCGACATGGGTGATGAAGCCGGGCATGTCGCCGTCACGGTTGATGTGGCGGATCTTGGTGAGGTCGTCGTTGGAGATGACCGGGAACGGCAGCACCACCTGGCGACACGAGGCCGGCGTCGGCTCGAGCAGGTTGGACTCCGGACCGATGGAGCCGTAGAGCGAGGTGACCAACTCCTCGCGGATCGCGTCGAGTGGTGGGTTGGTCACCTGCGCGAAGAGTTGGGCGAAGTAGTCGAACAGCAGCCGCGGCTTGGCGCTCAGCGCGGCGATCGGCGAGTCGGTGCCCATCGAGCCCAGCGGCTCTCCCCCGGTGTTGGCCATCGGGGTGAGGATGACGCGCAACTCCTCCTCGGTGTAGCCGAAGATCTGCTGACGCCGCGTCACCGACGCGTGCGTGTGCACGATGTGCTCACGCTCGGCGAGTTGGTCGAGGTGGATCAGACCGGCGTGGAGCCACTCGTCGTACGGGTGCTCGTCGGCCAGTTCGGCCTTGATCTCCTCGTCCTCGATGATGCGGTGCTCGTCGGTGTCGACCAGGAACATCCGGCCCGGCTTCAGCCGTCCCTTCCGTACGATGCTCGCGGGGTCGAGATCGAGCACGCCGACCTCGGAGGCCAGCACCACGAGCCCGTCGTCGGTGACCCAATAGCGAGAGGGTCGCAGGCCGTTGCGGTCCAGCACCGCGCCCACTTGGCTGCCGTCGGTGAACACCACCGCTGCGGGCCCGTCCCATGGCTCCATCACGGTCGAGTGGAACTCATAGAAGGCGCGCCGCTTGGCGTCCATCTCACCGTGGCTCTCCCACGCCTCGGGGATCATCATCAGCACCGCGTGCGGCAGGCTGCGTCCCCCCATGTGCAGCAGTTCGAGGACCTCGTCGAAACTCGCCGAGTCCGACGCCCCGGGCGTACAGATCGGGTAGAGCCGTTCCAGATCGCCGGGGATCAGATCCGAGTCGAGCAACGCCTCGCGCGCCCGCATCCAGTTGCGGTTGCCCATCACGGTGTTGATCTCGCCGTTGTGCGCGATGAAGCGGAACGGATGGGCCAGCGGCCAACTCGGGAAGGTGTTGGTGGAGAACCGGCTGTGTACGACCGCCAGCGCGCTGGTGACCCGCTCGTCGCGCAGGTCCGGGAAGACCTGGTCGAGTTGGTCGGTGGTGAGCATGCCCTTGTAGACCAAGGTGCGCGCCGACAGCGACGGGAAGTAGACCTCGGCCTCGCTCTCCGCGCGCTTGCGCAGGCAGAACGCACGGCGCTCCAACGCCATCCCGGCGACCCGTTGGCTGGCGCCCGCCACGAAGACCTGCTCGAAGGCCGGCATCACCGAGCGCGCGGTCTTGCCCAGCGAGGACGGGTCGACCGGGACCCGTCGCCAACCGAGCACCGCGAGACCTTCCTCGGCTGCGAGTTCCTCGATGCGTGCCTTGGTCTTGGTGACCTCGCCTTCGTCGCCGCCGATGAAGGCAGTGCCGACGGCGTACGCACCCGGCACCGGCAACGTGAACCCGACCTCGTCGCGCAAGAACGCATCGGGGACCTGGAGCAGGATGCCCGCCCCGTCACCGGAGTTCGTCTCGGCTCCGGCCGCGCCTCGGTGGTCGAGATTGCGCAGCGCCGTGAGTGCCTTCACCACGATGTCGTGGCTGGGTTCACCGGTCAGGGTGGCGACGAAGGCGACGCCGCAGGCGTCGTGCTCGAAACGCGGGTCGTAGAGGCCGGTCGGTTGCGGGGTCGCGGAGAAGCGGGACATGGATCGTCTCCGTGGTCGTACGGGACGCCAGCCGAGTCACCCGGCGTGTGCGTCGAAGTGGCTGATCGTGTCTGGAGCGACACAGTTGCCGGGGACGACTTTGGCCCTGGTGGGAAAACGATAGCAGCAGGATCGACTCTGCTCCGGCACCACCATCTCACCAGGAAAGACATTCCTTCTCACCGGTTGAGCGACTTCGGATGCCCAGGCCGCTGCCGATAGTTTCGCCGCATGACCACGACTTTCGACCAAACCCGAGCCTTCATGCGGCTTCCGCAGGCCCTGGGGCTGGCTGTTCTGGTCCTGTTCGCGCCCGTGGGCATCTTCTTGCCGGCACTGGTCGGCTCGGTGTTCGACATCCCGGCGAGCCGGTTCGGGATTACCGAGCAGAACTTCTTCATGTGGGTGCTGGTCGCGCAGGCCACCGCCTTGGCGCTGGTCATCACCCTCATCGCCGGACGGTTGAAACGTCAAGGTGCCCCGTGGAGTCGCGTCGGTCTGCGTCACGTGTCGGTGGGTCGCGCGGCGCTCTGGGTGGCGGGCGGGATGCTCTTCGGCCTGTTTTCGCTGGTGCTGCTGGCCTTGGTGGCAGGCCTGCTCGGTGCGACTTCTTCAGCTCCCAGCGAGCAGGAGACCGTGACGACGTTCGGGCCGGTGTGGTCACAGATCCTGATCACGGTCGTGATGGCTCCCCTCATCGAGGAGATCCTGTTTCGCGGCATCATCTTGCAGCGCCTGCTGGAGACGATGAGTCATCCCTGGTGGGCGATCGTGGTGTCAGCGCTGATCTTCGCGGTCGTGCACCTGGACCCGGTCCGGATCGTGTTGCTGTTGCCGATCGGACTGTTTCTCGGGGTGATGTATCGCCGCTTCGACAGCATCGTGCCGGGCATCGCCCTGCACGCGGCGTGGAATCTGCTGGTGGTGCTGGTGCGTTGACGAGCCGGTCTCAACCCTGCTCGGAGGGGACGGGTTCGTCCGCTGGGCGCCGATAGACCTCGTACTCCCGGCCGGGGTGTCGCCTGCCGGCCCAGACGAAGTACGCGCCGGCAAGCACGAACAGCACGATCGAGGTCCACACGTTGAAGCGCAGACCCAGCACGTCGTCGAGTTGCACGTTGTCGATGCGCAGCATCTCGATCCACCCGCGGCCCAGCGTGTAGGCCATCACATAGAGCGCGACCACCCGACCGTGGCCCAACTGGAAACGACGGTCCGCCCAGATCACCAGGAAGAACACCGCCACGCACCACAGCGACTCGTACAGGAAGGTCGGGTGGAAGGTCGCGGCCTCCTCGTAACCGACCGGACGATGCGCCGGGTCGATCTCCAGCCCCCACGGCAGGGAGGTCGGCCGGCCGAAGAGTTCCTGGTTGAACCAATTGCCCCAACGTCCCAACGCGTGCGCGATCAGGACGCCCGGCGCCAGCGCGTCCAGCAGCGGCAGCCAGCGGATCTGCATCCGGCGGGCCGCGATCATCGCGCCGACGGCCCCGAGCGCGATCGCGCCCCAGACACCCAAGCCACCGCGCCACACGTAGAGCGCCTCGATCGGGTGCCTGCCCTCGCCGAAGTAGAGGTGCGAATCGGTCAGGACGTGATAGAGCCGACCGCCGATCAGGCCGAACGGCACCGCCCACAAGGCGATGTCGGCGACTTCGTTGGCGCGGCCACCGCGCGCGATCCAGCGCCTTTCGCCGATCATGATCGCCGCGAGGATGCCGAGCACGATGCAGATCGCATAGCCGCGCAGCGGCAGCGGCCCCAGGTGCCAGATTCCCTGGTCAGGGCTGGGGATGGTCAACGCCATCATGGGGCGACCAGCTTCTCGATGTCTGCGGCCAACTGCGCGGACGAGGTGCCTTGGGTCCACACCATCGGCGCCGTGGCGTCCGGGCGTACACCGATGATCGGAGTGGAGTGGTCGACCTCGTAGCCCCCGCCGGGCAACTCCTGGCCGCGGGCGACGTAGACCTTCAGTCCCTCACCCAGGCGCTTCACCTGCGCCAGCGGTCCGGTGAGACCGACGAAATCGGGATTGAACCTGTCCAGATAGCTGCGCAGCGTCTTGGCGTCATCGCGCGCCGGGTCGGTGGTCACGAACACCACGTCCACTCGGTCGCGTACGTCGTCGTCCAGGCGCGTCAGAGCCGAGGCGATGGTCGCCATCACGACCTGGCAGACGTCGGGACAGTGCGTGTAGCCGAAGAACACCAGGGTCAACTCGGCCTTCGCGTCCTTGCTCAGCGAGTAGGGCTGGTCCGCCGTGTCGTGCAAGCGCACCGGTGGCACGTCGTACGGGGTGGTCAGTTTCGCGCCGAAATAGCCGTCGTCGTCTCCCCCGACGGTCAGGGGGGTGCCCGAATCGGCCACCTTCGTGCAGGCCAGCAACAGCGGCGCGACCAGGAGCCCGAACAGCAGCCACGCCACCGGCCGGGAGCGAAGTTCACTCACCGCGCACACCCAATGCCAACTCCTCGGCCACCTTGGCCAGCGCCGCCAGTCCGGCCTTGCGATCTGCGTGGTGCTGTTGGATCGCGCGTACGAAAGCCGTGCCGACGATGACTCCGTCAGCGAACCCCGCGACCTGCTTGGCCTGCTCCCGGTTGCTGACGCCGACCCCTACCCCGACGGGCAGGTCGGTGGTGGCCTTCGTCCGCATCACGAGGGGTTCGGCCAGGTCCGAGGCGGTCTCCCGCAGGCCGGTCACTCCCATCACCGCGGTCGCGTACACGAAGCCGCGCGAGGCCGCCGTCGTCAACGCGATCCGATCCGGAGTCGAGGAGGGCGCGACGAGGAAGATCTTGTCCAGGTCGCGATCGTCGGCCGCCGCGATCCAGTCACCTGCGACCTCCGGCGTCAGGTCGGGGGTGATCAGGCCGGACCCGCCAGCAGCCGCGAGATCGGCGGCGAATCGCTCGACGCCGTAGCGCTCGACCGGATTCCAATAGGTCATCACCACGGCCGGGGTGCCGGTCTCGACCACCGCTTCGACCGTACGGAAGACGTCGCGGGTGCGGAAGCCGCCCTCCAGCGCGTGCTGAGCCGCCGCCTGGATGACCGGACCGTCCATGACCGGATCGGTGTAGGGGAAACCGACTTCGATGATGTCGACGCCCGCAGCCACGAGGGTGCGTACCGCTTCGATGCCGCCCTCGACATCGGGATAGCCGGCGGGCAGATAGCCGACAAGTGCGGCACGGCCCTCCTCGCGAGCACGTACGAAAGCCTGCGTCACGCTCATGAGGCGCTCCCTTGGGCCGCGGTCTGGGCACTGGCCGTCTGGGCACTGGCCGTCTGGGCGCTGGCCGTCTGGGCGCTGGCCGTCTGGGCGCTGGCCAGACCGAACCACTCGATAGCCGTACCCATGTCCTTGTCTCCCCTGCCGGAGAGGTTCACCAGCACCGTCTTGTCCCGGCCCAGGCGGCGGGCGACGTCGAAGGCACCCGCCAGGGCGTGCGACGACTCGATTGCCGCGATGATCCCCTCCGTACGCGCCAGCAGAGCCAGCGCGTCCATCGATTGTGCGTCGGTCACCGGCAGGTAGCGGGCGCGACCCGACCTGGCCAGGTGCGCGTGCTGCGGGCCGACTCCGGGGTAGTCCAGGCCCGCCGAGATCGAGTGTGACTCGATCGTCTGACCGTCCTCATCTTGGAGCAGGAACGTCCTCGCGCCATGCAGTACGCCGGGTTCACCAGCGGTGATCGTTGCGGCGTGCCGACCCGTCTCGACTCCGTCGCCCCCGGCCTCGAAACCGTAGATCTCGACGTCCGGGTCGTCGAGGAAGGCGGTGAAGAGACCGATCGCGTTCGAGCCGCCACCGACGCAGGCCGCGATCGCGTCCGGCAGGGCGCCGGTGAGTTCCAGGCACTGCGCGCGGGCCTCGTCGCCGATGCCGCGACAGAAGTCGCGCACCATGCTCGGGAACGGGTGCGGCCCGGCTGCGGTGCCGAAGAGGTACGCCGTGTGGTCCACGCTGGCGACCCAGTCGCGAAGCGCCTCGTTGATGGCGTCCTTCAAGGTCGCGCTGCCCGAATCGACGGGAATGACCTTGGCGCCGAGCAGTTCCATCCGGGCCACGTTGAGCGCCTGGCGCCGGGTGTCCACCGAGCCCATGTAGACGGTGCAGTCGAGACCGAAGTACGCCGCCGCGGTGGCGCTGGCCACGCCGTGCTGCCCGGCCCCGGTCTCGGCGATGACGCGGGTCTTGCCCATCCGCTTGGTCAGCAGGGCCTGGCCGAGCACGTTGCGGACCTTGTGCGCGCCGGTGTGGTTGAGATCCTCCCGCTTGAGCAGGATCCGCGCTCCGCCCACCGCCTCGGTAAGTCGGGTGGCGTCATAGAGCATCGAGGGCACCCCGGCGTACTCCCGCAGGATCTGGTCGAACTCGCCCAGGAAACTCTGGTCGGCCATCGCGTCCTGCCACGCGAGAGTGAGTTCGTCGAGGGCCGCGTGGAGGGCCTCCGGCATGAACCTGCCGCCCCAGCGCACCTCCCCGTCTGCTCCGAAGAACCCGTTGTCGTCGGCGCCGTATCTACTCATGCGGTGACCTCTCGTCCCACGGTCGTCATGGCCCGCACGGTCGTTTCGGGCCGGCCGTCCTTGACCAGCGCCTCCCCCACCAGCACCACGTCGGCGCCTTCGTCGGCGAACCGGCGTACGTCCCCGACACCGGTGATGCCACTCTCGGCCACCTTGACGGTGTCGGCGGGCAGCCGGCCGACCAGCGTGGCGAACATGTCGGGGTCGACCTCCAGCGTCTTGAGATTGCGCGCGTTGACCCCGATCAACTCGGCACCCAGCGCCACGGCCCGCTCCGCCTCCGGTTCCTCGTGGATCTCGACCAGGACGGTGAGCCCGAGTTCGCGGGCGTAGTCGTGCAGGTCGCGCAGGGTGTCGTCGTCGAGTGCGGCGACGATGAGCAGAGCCAGGTCCGCGCCCGCGGCACGCGCTTCGAGCAGTTGGTAGCGGGTGACGATGAAGTCCTTGCGCAGCAGGGGTGTGTCGACCGCCGCACGGACCGCCCGCAGATCGTCCAGGCTGCCACCGAAGCGGCGCGCCTCGGTCAGCACACTGATCGCGGCGGCGCCACCAGCGGCGTACGACGTCGCAAGCTCCGCGGGATCCGGGATCTCTGCCAGGTCGCCCTTGCTGGGGCTGCGGCGCTTGACCTCGGCGATGACGCTCATGCCCGGAGCACGAAAATGCGGCATCGGATCGCGTGGCGCGTCAACGTCCTGGAGCGCCGCCCGCAGGTCGGCCTCGCTGGTGCGCGCCATGCGCTCGGAGAGATCGGCGCGCACGCCGGCGACGATGTCGTCGAGTACGGACACCTGTTCAGCACCTTTCACACAATCCTCGGCCCAGACTCGGAGGAGCCGAGGCCCAGCCTCTCACGCCCCTGGTGAGTCTCGACCTGCTGCCCGAAGCCCGAGCCGCGGATGTCGTGGAGCCGGTCTTTGACTACGTTGCTCGTCATGAGCAATGACACCCCTTCCTCCCCCGGCGGCCCGCAGGACCCCTACGGCAGTGCGCCGAGCAACCCCTACGGCGGCCAGCCGAACAGCCCGTACGGTCAGCCCGCTGGTGATCCGTACGGCCAGCCCGGCTACGGTCAGCCCGGGTCTGGCCAGCCCGCTGGTGATCCGTACGGCCAGCCCGGCTACGGGCAGCCTGGATATGGCCAAGCTGGCTATGGGCAGCCGACCGGGAGCCCCTACGGCCAGGGTGGATACGGCGCGCCGCAACAGTTCGGCGCGCAGCGCAACGGCATGGCACTCGGTTCGATGATCACCGGAATCGTGAGCATGCCGCTCACCTGCTGCTGGATCGGTGGCCTGACCGGCATCGTGGCGATCGTGCTCGGCATCATGGCGCGCAAGCAGATCGCCGAGTCCCAAGGGCGCCAAGAGGGCGGCGGGATGGCCACGGCCGGCATCATCACCGGCGCGGTGGCCGTCGTGCTGTTCATCCTGATGGTCCTGCTGTGGGTGACGGGGGCGTTCGACGCCTACCGCTGACCCCACAGGTCAGGGGTTGAGCCAGGCGGCTCAGGGGTTGAGCCAGTCGAATCCCGGGAGATTGCGCAGCACGAAGAACACGAGCAGCAAACCCAAGGTCAGGTAGGCGAAGCGTTCCGAGCCGAGCACCGGGGGGTCGTACGTCCGGCCCTGCCAGCGAGCGCGGGTCCAACCCAGCAGTGCCCACACGATCACGGGCACGAACAGTACGAACAGCAGGTTGGACTGCATGGCGCCGAGCAGGTCGGCGTTCGACAGATCGTTGGTCGCACGCAGGCCACCGCAACCGGGGCAGTAGAGACCCGTCATGGCAAAGAGCGGGCAGAAGCCCCAACTGTGCTGCACGTGCGGGTCGCGCAGATGCAGCGCGAGGGTGGCGGCTGCCAGGGTGCCTATGGTCGCCAGCGGCGCGACCACCCGGCGCCAGCGTGGGGGCGTCGACCACGCGGGCGGACTGGGCTGGACCTCAGTCGCCATAACCCATCTTGTTCATCACCATGAAGACCGGCAGCGCGATCACACCCAAGACGACACCGACCCAGAAGATCGGCAGGTTGATCGGAGTCAACATCAAGGCGATCCCACCGATCACGAACCCGAGCATGGCGATGGTGACGCCGGTCCAGGCGGCCGGGGTGTTGCCGTGGTGGGACATGGATGCTCCTGGTCTGTGCTCGGGATGTGCGAGATCAGTGTAGTGGTCGCGCGGCGGATCAGCTGGTCGGGTCGCGACCCTCGTCGAGTGCTTTCCAGATGTCGAGATTGGACTGGTCCTCATCAGGTGGACCGACGGCACCAGAGGGGTTGTCGTACTTGCGCCCCATCTCGGGCCACTGCCGCGCCCAGAGTGCGGCCATCACGGCCGCGGCGCAGGCAGTCGCCGACGTCACCGCGGCCACGAGGAACCAGTGCGTCCACGTCGTGGCTTCCAGGGTCAACCGCGCATGGAGGACGGACGCAATCAGTCCGGCGCCGGCCAACGCCGCGACCCACGCCGCGATGCCGCGCAGCCGACCTCCGGTGAAGAGGAGCAGACCCCACGCGGCCAACAGCACGAGCGCCACCGCGGTCACCTGGGGGGCGTCGGTGATCACGGGCGTCGTGATCGTGTGCGGAGAAGGGGCCGGCGATTCGGCCCATGGCTTCGACCCGGCGTACGCCGCGGCGACAGCCGAAATGACCCCCGTCGCGGCGACGGGCAGGAAGGTGGCGCGACGCTCAGTCATCGAGGCCCGCCGCCCACAACACGTCGGCATCGAAACAGGTGAGGTCACCGGTATGGCAGGCCGCGCCGGTCTGGTCGACCTTCACCAGCACGGTGTCGCCATCGCAGTCGAGACTGATCTCCCGTACCGCCTGGTGATGCCCGGAGGTCTCACCTTTGACCCAATAGGACTGTCGACTGCGCGACCAGTACGTCGCCTTGCGTGTCGTCAAGGAGCGGTGCAGCGCCTCGTCGTCCATCCAGGCCAGCATCAGCACCTCGCCGGTGTCGTACTGCTGCACGATCGCGGGGACGAGCCCGTGTTCGGTGCGCTTCAGGCGCGCGGCGATGGCCGGGTCGAGGTTGCTCACGACCCCATTGTCCCTGTCACTCGGTGGCTGCTCGCCGGCGCTCACGAAAGCTCCTGCTGGGCCACCCAGGATGCGTGCAACCCGGCGTAGGGCGAGCCCACCTGTCGTACGAGCTCGGCGTGCGGGCCGCGCTGCACTACGCGTCCCTTGTCCACCACGATCACCTCGTCCGCGGCCTCTGCGGTCGAGAGTCGGTGCGCGATCGTGACGCTCGTACGCCCGGTCATCAGGCTCTCGAGAGCCCGCCCGATCCGCATCTCCAACGATGGGTCGACCGCGCTGGTGGCTTCGTCGAGGACGAGCAGGTCGAGGTCGGCCAGGTGGGCTCGCAGCAGGGCGACCAGTTGCCGCTCTCCGGCGCTGAGTGACTCGCCGCGTTGGCCGACCACCGTGTCGATGCCGTGCGGGAGTCCGGCCAGCCAGTCACCCAGGCCGAGCGCCGCGGCGCTCTCGTGGATCTCCTCGGCGCTGGCCGCCAGTCGGCCGTACCGGACGTTGGCCGCGATCGTGTCGTCGAAGAGGAATCCCTCCTGCGGCACCAACACGACCGATTTGCGCAAGCTCTCGTGCGCGATCTCGCGCAGGTCGACGCCGTCGAGTCGGACCGCCCCGGCGACCGGGTCCATCAGTCGGGTAAGCAGTTTGGCGAACGTGGACTTGCCCGAGCCCGTCTCCCCCACGATGGCGACACGGGTGCCCGCGTCGAGATGGAGGTCGACGTCGGTCAGGACCGGCGGCCCGCCGGGGTAGGCGAACTGCACGCGGTCGAAGGTCACGTCGATCGGCCCGCGCGGGAGCGTGACGCCGTCCGGACCCGGATCCACCAGATCAGCAGGGGTCTCCAGGATGCCGATCACCCGACGCCAGCTGACGATCGCATTCTGGGCGTCGGTGAGGATCTGGGTGCCCATCTGGACCGGGCCCACGAAGAGCGTGACCAGGAACGCGAAGGCCAGGATGCGCCCGGCTGTCATATCCCCTGCCAGACCCAGCAGCACGCCGATCACGATCACGCCGGCGTTGGCCAGGCCCGCGCTGATGCCCCCGAGGCTGAAGGAGAACACCGTGAACTTCTGCGCCCGGACACTGGCGGACTGGTAGGCGTCGATCGCGTCGTCGATGCGTCGTTGGGTGCGGTCCTGGACGGCGTACGACTTCACGACGGCCGCGCCGACGACGGGCTCGCTGATCGCGGAGAGCAACACCCCGACCTGGCGGCGTACGACCGAATAGGCGGCCGAGAGCTTGCGCTGGAAATAGCGGATCGACAAGAACAGCGGCGCGAAGCAGACCCAGACCACGAGCGCGAGCTGCCAGGAATAGATCACCATCACGACGGTCGCCACCAGCATCTGCCCGACGCTGACGACGAAGATCAGGCCGCCGAAAACCAGGAACTGGCTCACCTGGTCGACGTCGGTGGTGACCCGGGAGACCAGCGCGCCACGGCGCTCGGTGTTCTGCGTCAGCAGCGGCAGGTCGTGGACGTGGCGAAACGCCTTGATCCGCAATGTCGCGAGCCCGCGCTCGGAGGTCGTGAAGAGCCGTGAGGTCATCAGATAGGAGGCGGCGCTGGTGACGCCGATGGCGACGGCGCACAGCACTCCCATCCAGGCTACGAACGACAGGTCCGGGCCTCCCGGACCGTTGAGTCCGCGGTCGAGTGTCTGTTGGACGGCGACCGGGACCACGATCTGACCCATCGCCGCCACGACCGCCAGGACGAGGGTGAAGCCGACACCCTCTTTGAGTTCGGGTGAGATCGCCACGCCGCGTCGCAGCGTCTCGAAGGCGCCCATCTCCTCGCCGCTGTCCAACTGTGTGCCCGCCGAAGTCGTCATCGGGCCACCTCCTGCTTGGACGGGTTCTCCTCGTACGCGGCCTGTTCGTAGGCGTTGACGAGGTGGGCGTAGTCGGGCGAGGTGGCGAGGAGTTCGGCGTGGGTGCCGCGCGCC
Source organism: Nocardioides sp. (assembly GCA_037045645.1). NCBI lineage: Bacteria > Bacillati > Actinomycetota > Actinomycetes > Propionibacteriales > Nocardioidaceae > Nocardioides > Nocardioides sp. The sequence goes on along the minus strand of JBAOIH010000001.1, from coordinate 1,186,695 downwards.
TGTACCCGCCCGTCGTCGAGGTGGATCACCTCGTCGGCCAAGGCGATGGTGGCCTTGCGGTAGGCCACCACGACCAGGGTCGAATCCGAGCCGCCCGCGCGCAGACTCGCCAGGATTCGCGCCTCGACCTCGGGGTCGACTGCGGAGGTGGCGTCGTCGAGGATCAGCAGCCGCGGCTTGCGTACGAGAGCTCGCGCCAGCGAGATCCGCTGCCGCTGCCCGCCGGACAAGGAGGTGCCGCGCTCCCCCAGGCTGGTGTCCAGCCCGTCCGGAAGCGCGCGTACGAACTCCTCGGCCTGAGCGGCACGCAACGCGGCCCAGACGTCGTCGTCGGTCATCGCCGCACCCAAGGTGACGTTGCCCCGCACCGTGTCGTCGAAGAGGAACGCGGTCTGCGACACGACCGCGACCGATCCCGCCAACGCACCGTTGGCCAGGTCGCGCAGGTCGACGTCGTCGACGAGGATCCGTCCGCGGTCGGGATCGACGAGGCGCATCATCAGGTTGGTCAGGGTGGACTTGCCCGAGGCGGTCGGCCCGACGAGGGCGACGGTGCGTCCGGGCTCGACCTCGAAGGAGACGTCGGTCAGCAGCGGGTTGGCCGGGGCGTACGCGTAGCCCAGCCCCTCGATGCGCAGCGCGGCGCCGCGACCGGTGCTGGCGAGGTCACGATCGCCGAAGGGCATCGCACCGGTGGCGTCGAGGACGGACTTGGTGCGCCGGTAGCCCACGACGCTGCGTGGGAACTCCCCCATCAACCAGCCCAGCGAACGGATCGGGAAGGACACGATCGTCAACAGGTAGGCGACGGTGACCACGTCTCCGGCGTCGGTGGCGCCCGTAAGCACGCGCTGGACTCCCACGGCGAGCACGACGAGGACGCCGAGGCTCGGCAGGCTGGCCAGGATCGGGTCGAATGCGGCTCGGATCCGGCCCGCCTTGATGTTCACGTCGCGCAACTCGTGGGCCTTGCGAAGGAAGCGCTGCGTCTCCTCGCCCTCCCGACCGAGGGTCTTGACGACCATCGCGCCGTCGAAGGACTCGTGGGCGATCTCGGAGACCTCGGCGCGCAACTCCTGGGCCTTGGTCCACTGTGGGGAGGCGAGCCGCTGGAAGATGATGTTGACCACGACGACCAACGGGAACACGAGCAGCCCGACCAGCGCCATCACGACGTCGGCGAGCAGCATCTGCACGATGGCGATCACCATCATCACGACCGTGCCGACGGCCATCGGCAGCGGCGCGATCGGCGCCCAGGCTGCCTCCACGTCGGAATAGGCATTGCTGAGCAGTTGTCCCGTCGGGTGACGCTGGTGCCACTCCATCGGCAGCCGGAGGTATTGCCGGGTGACCGCGCGGCGCGAATGTGCCTGCATTCGGTATTGCATGATCCCCGCGCCCAATCGCCTGGCCACGATGCCGACGGCTCGCAGAATCGCCACGGCCACGAAGAGTCCCACGACCGCCCAGAGCATGCTGGGGCCGATCTCGCCGTCGCGGAAGGCGGGCACGATCACGTGGTCGGTGGACCAGCCCAACACCCAGGCATCGGCGACGGTGAGGGCGCCGAAGAGGATGCTGCCGATCGTGGACAGCACGAAGATGCCCGGCTCGCGCCGGATCGCCACGCCGAGGACCTTGAAGCCGGCTGTGGTCGTCCCGCCGGTCGTCTCCGTCACTCGTCCGAGGTTAGGTGGCTGCCCCGACAGTGGGCGAATCAGTGGTGCATCGCTAGCGGCGGACGGGGTGCCCGGCCGCCGCCAGACCGGCCTTGACGTCGCCGATCGACAGCGTCCCGAAGTGGAAGACGCTGGCGGCGAGTACGGCATCCGCGCCGGCGGCGACCGCGGGCGGGAAGTGCTCGACTCTCCCTGCACCTCCACTGGCGATCACGGGGACGGTGACCTCACGGCGTACCGCCTCGATCAATTCGAGGTCGAAGCCATCTCGGGTGCCGTCCGCGTCCATGGCGTTGAGCAGGATCTCCCCGGCACCGAGCTCGACAGCACGCGTCGCCCACTCGATCGCGTCGAGACCAGCCGCCTTTCGGCCGCCATGGGTGGTGACCTCGAACCCGGAGGCGGGCCTCGACTCGGCTCGATCATCGACGCACCGGCGAGCGTCCACGGAGAGTACGAGCACCTGGTTGCCGAAGCGGTCGGCAATCTCCTTCACCAGGTCGGGGCGGTGGATGGCGGCGGTATTGACGGCGATCTTGTCGGCCCCGGCACGCAGCAGTCGGTCGACGTCCTCGACTGTCGAAATGCCGCCACCGACCGTGAGTGGGATGAAGACTTCTTCGGCACAGCGCGACACGATCTCCAACGTCGTCGCCCGACCCTGATGCGAGGCGGAGATGTCGAGGAAGGTGAGTTCGTCCGCCCCTTCCGCGTCATACTTCCGGGCCAACTCGACGGGATCGCCCGCATCCCGTAGGCCCTCGAAGTTGACGCCTTTGACGACACGCCCCGAATCGACGTCGAGGCACGGGATCACGCGGACTGCAAGGGACACGACACGCAACCTAACGTCGGGCGGCGAGAGCGACGTCGACGATCTCAGTCCTCGGCTCGCCCCCGGTGAGCAACTCGTCGAGCGACACCCAACGGGCGAAGTCCGTGGAGCCGCCGACCTCCAGCGTGCCGAGTTCGCCACCGACAATCTCGGCGGCGTACACGAAACGCTGCGAGCGGAACCAGCCGTCGAAGATCTTGTTCGGGCTGCGCGTGAAGAAGTGGTCGGCCAGCATCTCGCCCACCTCGATGTCGTAGCCGGTCTCTTCACGGACCTCGCGTACCAGCCCGTCTCGCAGCGCCTCGTCGAAGTCGATGCCACCGCCGGGCAGCGTCCAGGCAGGATCGAAGCGACCCTCGCCATTCCACCAGGTCAGCAGCACGCGCCCCTGGTCGTCGAGGATCAGCGCGTACGCCGCCAACCTGGTGTGGAACTCGCTGAAGTGCACGGAGTCAGCCCCTCGTCAGCGCCAGCGCGTCCACTAGCGTGAACTGGCCGGTGTAGAGCGCCGTGCCCGCGATCGCGCCCTCGACACCGTCGGCGACCAAGCCCATCAGGGCGCGGATGTCGTCGAGCGTGGTCACACCGCCGCTGGCGACCACCGGCTTGTCCGTGGCCGCGCACACGTCGCGAAGCAGTTGCAGATTGGGCCCCTGGAGCATGCCGTCCTTGTTGACGTCCGTGACGACATAGCGCGCGCACCCTTCGGAGTCCAGGCGGGCCAGCGTCTCGTAGAGGTCGCCGCCCTCACGAGTCCAGCCCCGGGCGGCGAGCGTACGACCGCGGACGTCGAGGCCGACCGCGACCCGATCTCCGTACGTCGCGATCGCCTTGGCGCACCACTCGGGGGACTCCAGCGCGGCCGTGCCGATGTTGACGCGACGGCAGCCGGTGGCCATCGCCGCTTCGAGCGACTCGTCGTCGCGGATGCCGCCGCTCATCTCGACCTGGATGTCGAGACGGCCGACGATCTCAGCCTGCAATTCTCGGTTGTGGCCGTGGCCGAAAGCAGCGTCCAGGTCCACCAGGTGGATCCATTCGGCGCCCGCCTGCTGCCAGCGCAGGGCGGCCTCGACGGGGTCCCCGAATCGCTGCTCCGAGCCGTCAACGCCCTGCACGAGTTGGACGGCCTGACCGCCCTTGACGTCGACGGCCGGCAGGAGTTCGAGGTAGGCGCTCACGATGCCTGATCGTAGGTCCCCTCCCCCGCGCCGTTGAGTTGGGTCTCACTAGGCGTTGAGGTGTGCCTGGCTGCCCGTCGAGTTGGGTATCCGGGAGTTTCAGAGCTTCGAGATGAGTTTGTTGGACGCACGGTTGACCCAGGTGGGCGAGACTTGCGCAAGCGCACCGAGGACTTTGGCCTGTCGGCCGACCGGGCGGTGCACCGATCGCAGCCAGGGCGCCCGCCGGCGCGGTCCGGCCTTCTCGTGATCGTCGATCAGTGCCAACAACTCGTCCACCACGTCGTCGACGGTGAGTTTGATGCCCAGGCTCCTGGACGAACTGGTGTCCATGCCGTCGACCATCGCCGTGTTCACGAACAGCGGCCAGAGGTCGCGTACGCCCACCCCATGTTGCGACCACTCGAGTTCGAGCGCCTCGGTGAGACCGCGTACGGCGAACTTGCTGGCCGAGTAGGACGCGAGTTCAGGTTGGCCATAGATCGCCGACGCCGAGCACATGTTGACCATCAACCCGCGGTTGCGTTTGAGGTAGCGCAGCGCCGTGTGGGCTCCGTTGACGACCCCGAGCACGTTCACCTCCAGGATCTCGCGGTGCCGAGCCAGCGGCACGTCCTCGAAGTTGCCGGGCGTGAGGATCCCGGCGTTGTTGTGCAGCAGGTCGAGCCCGCCGTCGCCGCACAGCGTCGTGAGCGCGGTCTGCCAGCCGACCGGATCGGTGACATCGAGTTCGGCGACGATCAGGCGGTTCGCGTACGGGTTGTTCCTCGCGAACTCCTCCAGGCGGGCGGTGTCGACGTCGTACGCCCCCACGCGCCACCCGCGTGAGAGCAGCGCCTCGGCAGTGGCTCGCCCGATCCCTTGTGCTGCTCCGGTGACAAACGCCGTCTTCGTGCTCACGGCCACGAGCCTAGGGCAAGCCGGTTGTGACCCCTCGGCCAGATTTGGTGACTCCTTGGCTCAGAACCGATCTCGGGTCTCCCGGTCGATGAGGAGGCACGAAGCCCCGGTGGTTGAGGAGCGCCGCAGGCGCGTCTCGAAACCACACTCCCCGGTGGTTGAGGAGGCGCGTAGCGCCGTCTCGAAACCACTTCCCCCGTGCGCGTGCTGCGTGGTTTCGAGACGCTCGCTCACGCTCGCTCCTCAACCACCGATCCCGGTCTCCACCGGCTGCAACTACGCACCCTGGGAAACCCCACCCCTCAACCCGCTACGCACCGGCTAGCCGGCCACGCCTCAACCACCGACGAGGGTCTGCACCCAGTTGCGCAGCAGAGCGGCCCCGGCGTCACCGGACTTCTCCGGGTGGAACTGGGTTGCCCACAGTGGACCGTTCTCCACCGCGGCCACAAAGCGGTCGCCCCCGTGCTCGGCCCAGGTCACCAAGGGGGCACGGGTACGGTCATTGGTCACCAGGTCCCAGGAGCGCGCGGCATAGGAATGCACGAAGTAGAAGCGTTGGTCCTCGACGCCTGCGAAAGCAGTCGTCCCGTCCGGCACCGCGACGGTGTTCCAGCCCATGTGCGGTACGACGTCGGCCTGGAGTCGCTCCACGACGCCTGGCCATTCGCCGCATCCCTCGGACTCGACGCCATGCTCGACCCCGCGATCGAAGAGCACCTGCATGCCGACACAGATCCCGAGCACCGCTCGACCGCCGGCTAGACGACGGCCGATCACCTCGGGGGCTCGTACGGCGCGCAGTCCGCGCATGCACGCCTCGTAAGCCCCCACGCCCGGCACGACGAGCCCGTCGGCATCCAGGGCAGCCTGCCGGTCGGACGTGAGGGTGACGGCTGCTCCGGCACGCTCCACCGCGCGTACGACCGAGCGGACGTTGCCCGAGCCGTAGTCGAGGACGATGACGCGTGGTTTCGAGACGTTCACTTCGTTCACTCCTCAACCACCGGTGGTCTCGGTGGTGGTTGACCTGCGAGGCGCCCTCTCGAAACCACCGGTGGTCTCGGTGGTGGTTGACCTGCGAGGCGCCGTCTCGAAACCACCGGTGGTCTCGGTGGTGGTAGACCTGCGAGGCGCCGTCTCGAAACCACCGGTGGTCTCGGTGGTGGTTGACCTGCGAGGCGCCCTCTCGAAACCACCGGTGGTCCCGGTGGTGCTAGACCTGCGAGGCGCCGTCTCGAAACCACCGGTGGTCTCGGTGGTGGTTGACCTGCGAGGCGCCCTCTCGAAACCATCGGGGGTCTCGGTGGTGGTTGACCTGCGAGGCGCCGTCTCGAAACCACCGGTGGTCTCGGTGGTGGTTGACCTGCGAGGCGCCCTCTCGAAACCACCGGTGGTCTCGGTGGTGGTTGACCTGCGAGGCGCCGCCTCGAAACCACCCGCGGTCCCGGTGGTGGTTGACCTGCGAGGCGCCGTCTCGAAACCACCAGCAACGCTCACAAGGCGCCCTTCGTCGACGGTACGCCGGTCTCGCGGGGGTCGAGCGCGATCGCCGTCCGCAGGGCGCGCGCGACCGCCTTGAACTGCGCCTCGACGATGTGGTGCGGGTCGCGGCCTGCGAGCAGGCGTACGTGCAGGCAGATCTGGGCGTGGAACGCCAGCGACTCGAAGACGTGCTGGGTCAGTGAGCCCTGATAAGGCGCACCATTCGGACCGTTGCCACCGATCAGCGCATAGATCTGTCCCTCGGGTTCGCCGGTGCATACGCAGTAGGGACGTCCCGACACGTCCACCACGGCCTGCGCCAGTGCCTCGTCGAGCGGCACGGTCGCGTCGCCGTAGCGCACGATCCCGGCCTTGTCCCCGAGAGCCTCCCGGATCGCCTGCCCGAGCACGATCGCGGTGTCCTCGACCGTGTGGTGAGCGTCGATGTGGGTGTCGCCGTTGGCGTGCACGGTGAGGTCGATCAGTGAGTGCCGCCCCAGCGCGGTGAGCATGTGGTCATAGAAGGCCACGCCCGTGGTGATCTCGGTGCGTCCGGTGCCGTCGAGATTGACGCTCACGTGGACCTTCGACTCCGAGGTGGTGCGCTCGACGGTCGCGGTGCGGCTCATCATGTCTCCTGCGTGGTTGCCGGGTCCTGACGCGCGGCATCGACCGCGACCAGGGCTTGCTTGAATGATCCCATCTCGTCCGGCGTACCGACCGACACCCTCAACCAGCCGTCCGGCCCGGTCTCACGGATCAACACTCCTCGGTCGAGCAACCCCTGCCAGATCGCATGCCGGTCGGGGAACGGACCGAAGAGCACGAAGTTGGCGTCGGAGTCCGCGACCTCATAGAAGCGCTGGCGCAGCCAGGTCACCAAGTGATCGCGCTCGCGCCGCAGTGCGTCGACATTGCCCAACAACTCAGAAGTGTGACGCAGCGCCGCCAGCGCAGTCGCCTGCGTCACCGCCGATAGGTGGTACGGCAGCCGCACCACCCGGATCGCGTCGCAGATCGCGGGATCGGCGGCCAGATATCCCAGTCGGGCACCCGCCAGAGCGAAGGCTTTGCTCATCGTGCGCGTCACGACGAGATTGCGGTGTTGCGACAACAGGTCGAGCGCACTTGGTACGCCGTCGCGCCGGAACTCGCCGTACGCCTCGTCGACGACCACGATCCCCTGCTCGCCCATCGCCTCGCACAACACGGTGACCGCGTCGAGCGGCAGCGCGGTGCCGGTGGGATTGTTCGGCGACGGCAGCAGGATGACGCTCGGCGATTCGGACTCGACCAAGGCACGTGCCGCGCCGAGGTCGATCGCGAAGTCGTCGTCGCGGCGGCCGGTGACCCAGCGGGTGTGGGTGTCGCGGGCGTACTCGGGATACATCGAGTACGTCGGCGCAAAGCTCACGGCGGTGCGCCCGGGACCCCCGAATGCCTGCAGCAGTTGCAGCATCACCTCGTTGGACCCGTTGGCTGCCCACACCATCTCGGGTGTGATCGTCGAGGTCGTATCCGCGCTCAGATAACGCGCCAGACTCTCGCGCAGCGCTACGAACTCCCGGTCCGGGTAGCGATTCAGCGTGGTCGCGGCCTCCCCGGCGGCCTGTGCGATGTCGGCTGCGCAGGCGGCGCTCGGCGCGTACGGGTTCTCGTTCACGTTGAGTTGCACCGGCACGTCCAACTGTGGCGCCCCGTACGGCTCGATGCCCACGAGTTCGGGCCGGATGGGCGGCCAGGCGGCAGCACTCATGCGTCGAACCGGATCGTCACGCCGGAACCGTGACCCGGCAGGTCCTCGGCCTCCGCGAGCACCCGGACGTGGTCGGCCACCTCGGCGAGGGCATCTCGGGTGTAGTCGACGACGTGGATCGCCTTGAGGAACGAGCGCACCGAGAGCCCGGACGAGTGGCACGCGCAGCCGGCCGTCGGCAGCACGTGATTGGAGCCGGCGCAGTAGTCGCCGACCGCGACCGGGGACCACGGGCCGAGGAAGATCGCACCGGCATTGCGGACGTGCGCGGCCACACTGGCGGCGTCACGGGTGTGGATCTCCAGGTGCTCGGAGGCGTACGCGTTGACGACCTCCAGTCCCTGCGCGACATCGTCCACCAACACGATCGCGGACTGGTGACCACCGAGTGCGTCGGCGATCCGCTCACTGTGTCGCGTAGCGGCGACCTGCCTGTCCAACTCGGCGCTCACCTCGTCGGCCAGAGTCTCCGAGTCGGTTACGAGCAGCGACGCGGACGTGCCGCCGTGTTCGGCCTCGGTCAGCAGGTCCGCGGCGACGTACGCTGCGATGGCCGAGTCGTCGGCGAGGATCGCGATCTCGCTCGGCCCGGCCTCGGAGTCGATCCCGACCAGGCCACGCAACAACCGTTTGGCGGCCGTGACATAGAGGTTGCCGGGACCGATGACCAGGTTCACCGGTCGGCACTCCGCTGCGCCATAGGCGAACATCGCGATCGCCTGGGCGCCCCCGACGGCATAGACCTCGTCCACACCGAGGAGCGCACAGGCCGCCAGCACCGTCGGGTCGGGAAGGCCGGACTCCTGCTGCGGCGGACTGGACAGCGCGATCGAGGGCACACCGGCGACCTGCGCGGGCACCACGTTCATCACGACCGTCGACACCAGGGGCGCCAGCCCGCCGGGAACGTAGAGCCCCACCCGGTCGACCGGCACAGACCGGTGGGTCACCACCGCGCCGGGAGCCACCTCGATGCGGTGCTCAGCCTCGCGTTCCAGGTCGGCCTCGCAGGTCGTACGCAGCCGTCGGATCGATTCCTCCAAGGCCGCGCGCACGGATGAGTCGAGGGCGGAGAGCGCGTCGGTCAGCGCACCTGCGGGCACCCGGATGTCGCCGAGATCCACACCGTCGAACGTCGCCGTGAACTCCCGGATCGCCGCCACACCACGCGTACGCACCGCCTCCAACACGGGCCGCACCTGATGGGTCGCCGCCTCGACGTCGAAGTCCGCGCGCGGCACGATGGCGCGGTAGTCGAGCGGGCCCTGCGCCGACGCAGCAGAGCCCCTGATGTCGAGGCGGCGGATCACCGCTCGATTCTACGAACCGCCGAGACCTGGCCCTGACCAGGGACAACACGTGGAACGGCTACGTTGACCATCAGGAGGTGATCTCGTGACCACCGCGCTGCCGATGTTCCCGCTCAACACGGTGCTCTTTCCCGGACTTGTCGTGCCGCTTCACGTCTTCGAGGACCGCTACCGCGCACTGATCCACCACCTGCTGCGCGAACCCGATCCCGCCCAACGCCTCTTCGGGTCCGTGTGCATCCGCGAGGGCTACGAGGTCGGCGAGCACGGTGCCCAGTCACTGTTTCGCGTCGGCACCCGGATGCAACTGACCGAGATCTCCCGCAATCCCGACGGCACCTTCGACATCGTGGCCGTGGGCCGCGATCGAATGCGGCTCGATCGGCTGCAGACCAGTGGCGACTTCCCGGCGGGAGAGGTCGAGGTGCTGCCGGACGCACGCGCCGCCTCGGTGCCGGACGAGGTGGTCGAACAAGCACTTGCGATGTTCGAGGCGTTCCGGGTTGCTGTCGCACCCTTCCGCGGCGATCCGCATCCAGGAAATCTGCCGACGGACCCGACCTACCTCTCCTGGACTCTGGCCGCCGTCGCGCCCCTGCCGATGCCCGAACGGCAGGCGTTGTTGGAGTCCGACGACGCGCTGGAACGGCTGGTGCTGGTCACCGAGCTGTTGCGCGAGGAGTTGCGCGCGATGAACGTGATCCCCTCGCTACCGGCCACGGAGATCGCCCGCACCCGCTGGTCCCCCAACTAGGCGGCGAGATGGCCAAACGCTCCAGGAGTGGGGGTACGCCGGCGACCGCAGCACTGATCGCGGCGGGTGCGGACTTCGCCCTCCACGACTACGACCACGATCCGCGCGCCACCTCCTTCGGTCTCGAAGCCGCCCACGCGCTCGGGCTGGAACCCGAGCGGGTGTTCAAGACTTTGCTCGCCGAGCTCGACGGCGAACTGGTGGTCGCGGTCGTCCCCGTCTCCGGCCAGCTCGACCTCAAAGCCCTGGCCAGGACGCTCGGCGGCAGCCGAGCCGTGATGGCCGAGGTCAGCCGGGCCGAGCGGGTCACCGGCTATGTCGCCGGTGGGATCTCCCCGCTGGGTCAAAAGCGCGCGCTGCGTACGGTCCTCGACGAGACCGTCGACCTCTTCGACACGATCTTCGTCTCCGCGGGCCGTCGCGGCTTGGATCTCGAGATCGCACCGGCCGACCTGGTACGGCTGACCTCAGCCGTCATCGCGCCCGTCGGCAAGGACTGACTCGGGTGCCACCGCACGATCACGGGGTGTAAGCCACAGCACCAGCAGCAGGTAGGAGGCCAGGGCCGAGATCGGCCAGGCCAGCAGCGGCGCACGACCCACGACCGTCAGGTCGCCGCTCATCTTCGTGCCGTCGGCCGCGGACTTCGCCAGGCGCGCGGCGTCGAGCGGCTCCAATTGGTGGCCCCACGCCACCATCAGCACGGCAGCCAGCCCCGCCCCGACCAAGACGGCCGTCAGCGTCAGCCGCGGCTCGTGGGCTTGGAATGCAGCGAACACCCCCAGGAGCACCCCACCACCCACCGCGCACAGCACATACAGCGCGGTGCCGTCCACGTCCGCGCGAAGCCCGGAGGAATCAAGCAGGAACCTGCCTTGCCAGGCGAACCCGGTGGGTGGGGTCCAAAGCGTCACCCACACCAGGGCGGTCAGAGTAGCCAAGACCACCGCCACCACGACGACGCTCAGCCATTCGCGTCGGGGCGATCTCGTCCTCACGCGCCCAAGCATCCCGGACCCAGCAACTGTTTGAGGTCGGCGAACAGCGCAGGACTGGGCTTCACCCGCAACCCCTCGTCGAGCTTGAGCACGGTGGTGCCGGTGCGCGTGAGGAGGCGCAACCGCACCTCCGTGACGCCCGGATGCGTACGCAAGACCTCCTTGAGCCGTTCCACCACAGGCGGCGTACATCTCGTCGAGGGCAGACTGATCGTCACCGGTCCGCTCGGGCCATCGGTCAGGTCGGGCAAGGAGACCTGCTGGCCGGTCATCGACGGCTGATCCTCCTCACGGCGGAAGATGCCCTTCACCGTCAAGATCGCATCGGGGACCAGGTGGGTGGCCGCAAGTTGATAGGACGACGCGAAGAACCGGATGTTGATGGCGCCTTCGAGGTCCTCCAGGGTGACGATCGCCCAGGTGTCGCCCCGCTTGTTGATCTTGCGCTGGACGCTGGTGACCAGCCCACTGACGGTCACCGGAGTGCCGTCGGCGCGATCCTCGTCCGCGATCAGTTGACCGATCGTGCAGTCGGTGCCTTGCGAGAGCACATGTTCGAGCCCCAGCAGCGGGTGGTCGGACACATACAGCCCGAGCATGTCGCGCTCGTGACCCAGCAGCGTCATCTTGTCCCACTCTTCTATGTCGGGGATCGCGACTGAAACGCCGAAACCGGCGTCGTCGTCATCGAATGCTCCGAAGAGGGAGTCTTGTCCGATCGCCTCGTTCCGCTTGATGTCGACGAACTGATCCACCGCGAGTTCGTGGATCGCGACCAGCGCTCGACGCTGGTGCTTCATATCGTCGAAAGCGCCCGCCTTGATGAGGGAGTCGATGACGCGCTTATTGCACACCAGCGCAGGCACCTTCTCCATGAAGTCGTTGAAGTCGAGGAAGCGGCTCTTGTCCTCGCGCGCACCGACGATGCCCTCGACCACGTTGCCACCGACGTTGCGGATCGCGGTGAGACCGAACCTGATGTCACGCCCGACCGGCGTGAAGTTGGCGTGCGACTCGTTGACATCCGGCGGGAGCACCTGGATCTTCATCCGGCGACATTCGTTGAGATAGATCGCCATCTTGTCCTTGTCGTCCTTCACCGAGGTGAGGAGCGCAGCCATGTATTCGGTCGGGTAGTTGGCCTTGAGGTAGGCGGTCCAATAGGTGATGACGCCGTACGCCGCCGAGTGCGACTTGTTGAACGCGTAGTCGGAGAACGGGAGCAGGATCCCCCACAGCGTGTCGATCGCCTTCTGGGGGAAGTTGCGCTCCAGCATGCCGTCGCGGAACCCGGCGTACTGCTTGTCGAGTTCGTCCTTCTTCTTCTTGCCCATCGCGCGGCGCAGGTTGTCGGCCGCGCCGAGCGTGAAGCCGGCCAGCACCTGGGCGATCGCCATCACCTGCTCCTGATACACGATCAGGCCGTACGTCTCCCCCAGCACCGGCTCCAGAGCCTCGGCCAGCGCCGGGTGGATCGGCTCGATCGGCTCCCGGCCGTTCTTGCGACGTGCGTACTTGTTGTGCGAGTCCGCGCCCATCGGGCCGGGGCGATAGAGGGCGCTCACGGCCGTGATGTCGGCGAACTCGTCGGGCTGCATCGACCGCAGCAGTGAGCGCATGCCCGAACCATCGAGCTGGAAGACACCGAGGGTGTCGCCGCGTCCCATCAGCGCGTACGTCGAGCGATCGTCGAATGGGAGTTCCTCGAGGACGATCCTCTCGCCTCGATTCGCCTCGATATTGACCAGCGCGTCTTCGAGGATCCGCAGGTTGGAAAGCCCGAGGAAGTCCATCTTGACCAGGCCGAGCGACTCGCACATCGGATAGTCGAACTGCGTAATGACCGCGCCGTCTTGCGGTCGGGACATGATCGGCACGATGTCGATCAGCGGCTCGCTCGACATGATCACGCCGGCGGCGTGCACGCCCCAGTTGCGGATCTGGCCTTCCAGGCCGAGCGCAGTGTCATAGATCGTCCGGACGTCGGGGTCCTGGCTGTGCAGCGTGCGGAACTCGCCACCGTCGTTGTAGCGCTTGTGGTCGGCATTGAAGATCTCGCGGAGCGGGACGCCTTTGCCCATCACATCGGCGGGCAACGCCTTGGTGATCCGGTCGGAGATCGCGAATCCGTGGTCGAGGACGCGCGCAGCGTCCTTGATGGCCGCCTTGGCCTTCAGCCTGCCGAAGGTGGCGATCTGGGCGACCCGGTCGGCGCCGTACTTCTGCGAGACGTAGGTGATCACCTCGCCACGACGTGCGTCGTCGAAGTCGATGTCGAAGTCGGGCATCGAGGGTCGCTCGGGATTGAGGAACCGTTCGAAGAACAATCCGTGTTCCAGCGGACACAGGTCGGTGATCCGCAGGGCGTACGCCGCGATCGAGCCCGCACCTGAACCGCGACCGGGGCCGACCCGGATGCCGTTGTCCTTGGCCCAGTTGATGAAGTCGGCGACCACCAGGTAGTAGCCGCAGTAGCCCTTCTGGCTGATCACGGCGAGTTCGAGTTCCGTACGCTCGCGAACCGCGTCGGTGGTCAACTCACCGGGATAACGCGCCTCGATGCCGCGCCACACCTCGTGACGGAACCACGACTCCTCGGTCTCGCCCGCCGGGACGTCCGCGCGGGCCATGTAGCCACCGGTGGACTCGGTGAACTCGACCTCGCAGCGTTCGGCGATCGCCAGCGTGTTGTCGCACGCCTCGGGCATGCCGAAGCGCCCGGCCCACAACTCCCGCATCTCGGCGGCCGACTTGATGTAGTAGCCGCCCCCGTCGAACTTCAACCGATTGGGATCGGACAGCCGCTTGCCGGACGCGACGCAGATCAGCGCATCGTGGGCGTCGGCGTCCTCGGGGTTGTTGTAGTGCGAGTCGTTGGTCGCGATCGGCGCGATGCCCATCTGCTTGCCAAGGCGCAGCAGGTCGTCTCGGACCCGCTTCTCGATGTCGATCCCGTGATCCATCAACTCCAAGAAGACGTTGTCACGACCGAAGATCTCTTGGAGCTCGCCCGCCTCGCGCACCGCCTCGTCGTACTGTCCCAGGCGCAGTCGCGTCTGGATCGCACCGCTGGGACACCCAGTGCTCACGATCAGCCCTGAGCTGTGCTCGGCGAGGATCTCCTTGTCCATGCGCGGTTTGTAGAAGTAGCCCTCCAGGCTGGAGCGCGACGACAGCCGGAAGAGGTTGTGCATGCCGGTGGTGTCCTCGGCCCACATCGTCATGTGGGTGTACGCCCCGCCGCCCGCGACGTCGTTGCCGCCCTCTTCGGCGAGATCCCCCTGTCCCCACCGCACGCGGCGGCGCTCACCACGCTGGGTGCCGGGCGTGACATACGCCTCGATCCCGATGATCGGCTTGACGCCGTGCTGGCGTGCCTTGCTGTAGAAGTCGTACGCCCCGTGCAGGTTGCCGTGGTCGGTCATGGCGATCGCCGACATGCCGAGGTCGCTGGTGCGGCTGAACAACCCGTTCGAGAAGCGAGGCGCCGTCGAGCATGGAGTACTCGGTGTGCACGTGCAGGTGGACGAAATCGTCCTTGGAGCCGACGGACATCGAGGGTGATCCGCACCTTTCCTGGGTCGCTGGAGCAGGGCGTTGCTGACTGATCAGCGGCGCCGCGCGAGGGTCCGTACGGCACTGAAAGGGGAAGAGCGATCAGCCTACGTCAGTGTGTCAGCCACGACCGACAAGGCACGCCTCGGCCACCGCGACGGTGGGGTGATGCGTTGACCCGGAGAGACCGTAGAAAGACTCCTAAGTGACCCTGCTCACAAACCGATGAATTCGACGTAACGAATGCGGACTTCTTCCGTCACATACCGCACACTGCTCGTGCAACTTGCAGTGCAAACACCGTGTTACACGACCGGAACCTTATCTCAGACGTACTCTCGAAAGGCCCCCGATGACCTCCCTTTCCCGCCGCTCCGTCGCCAAGGGCGCCGCGTGGTCCGTGCCCGCCAGACCCGGGGGCCGTGCTGGTGCCCGTGTCTGGCAGCGCCCCGTCGTACAACCTCGCCGCGTTGAACTCGACGCAGGAGCTGCTCCAACTGAACTTCGGCGCCTACACGGTCAACCAGGCCCAGGCACCCGCAAACTCCACCGGCTTCTATGTGACCATCACCGGCATCACCATCGTCGGCAGCGACGGGGCGACATTGCCCTTCACCTTCACCCAGAGCGCTGGCGGCTCCCCGGTGATCAACGGCTCAGGTGGCGCGATCTCCGTTGCGGGGACTGTGACGTCTGGCCACCCATTCACCGACTTCTACGGAGACTTGGGCCTGCTCCGCGCCAAGTACCACCTGGCCACGATGCAGGTGAGTTACTCCGTCACGTTCCTGGATTGGCTCGACCCGACGAACAGCGTCACCTGCTCGGCCGTCTCGACCGCGTCGTTCACTTTCAGCGCAACTTTGAACAACTGGCAGGTTGGCCCGATCAACGGCAGCCTCTGAGACACCTTCCTCGTCGCCCGGGCCGCACCCCCCGCGGCTCGGGTGACGTGCATCATCGCGTGCGAGTCCAGCCCGGCACACCTGGCCAGGCCATCTTGACATCGGGGCTGCGCTCTTCGTTGGCCGAGCCGTCCGTACGCTCCAACTCCAGCAGACCGCGGCGACGGTAGAACCCACGCGCGGGTGCATTGGACTCGAACACCCACAGGCAGAAACCACCAGGTCGAAGAGCCTTCGCCACCTCGAGCAGCGCAGTCCCGATCCCCACGTGTTGATGGCGCGGGTCCACATAGAGGTCGTCGAGCCAGTCGTCCTTCATCCTCGCCAAGCCCACGACCGCGCTGTCGCGCTCGGCGACCCACACGTCGTACTGCGTCAGGTCCCACGCCTGCACCCACGCGCGCACCTGATCGTCGGGCCGTACGAATGGCGGCATCTGCGGTGCGGCGGCACGCCGGGCACTGATGAAAACATCCGCGACCTGGGCCAGGTCGCCAGACTGCGCCGGCCTGAGCGTGAGGTCCGGGGTCTGGTCAGTCGGCGGCACGGATGACTTCGAGCGCGTGGGCGAGGTCGTCGGGATAAGGCGACTCGTACTCGACGTACTCCCCCGTCTCGGGGTGCAAGAAGCCGAGTTTGACCGCGTGCAACCACTGCCGTTCAAGTCCGACACGCTTGGCCAGCACCGGATCGGCGCCGTAGTGGAAGTCAGCCACGCACGGGTGGTGGAGCGCGCTCATGTGCACGCGAATCTGGTGGGTACGTCCCGTCTCCAGGTGCACTTCCAACAGGCTGGCGAAGCGGTGCGCCTCCAGCGTCTCGTAGTGCGTCACGCTGTGGCGCCCACCCGACATCACCGCCATCTTGTAGTCGTGCTTGGGATGTCGCGCGATGGGTGCGTCGATGGTGCCCTGCCAGGGATCCGGGTGCCCCTGCACAAGAGCGTGATAGGTCTTGTCGACGGTGCGGTGCCGGAAGGCGTTCTTGAGTACGGAGTACGCTCGCTCGCCCTTGGCGATCACCATCACACCCGACGTGCCCACGTCCAGACGCTGCACGATCCCTTGGCGTTCGGAGGCACCACTGGTGGCGATCCGAAAGCCCGCGGCGACCAGGTGGCCGACCACAGTTGGGCCGTTCCACCCCGGCGACGGGTGCACCGCCACGCCGACCGGCTTGTCGATCACGACCAACGCATCATCGTCGTGGATGATCCGGATGCCCTCTACGATCTCCGGAACCACCGTCACCGGATCGGCCACGTCGGGAATCGTCACATCCAGCATGGCGCCGCTGGCGACTCGATGACTCTTGACCACCTGGGCACCGTCGACGGCGACGTGCCCCTCGGCCACGAGTTCGGCCGCACGGGTGCGCGAGAAGCCGAACATCCGAGCCAAGGCGGCGTCGACACGCTCGCCGGCCAATCCGTCGGGTACCAGCACGGTGCGTTGTTCGCTCACGCGTCGCCCTCCTTCGCGGAGCCGGCCGATTCCTCGCGCGTCCCGTCGTACGAGATGCCGCGCAGGGCCAGCAGCAAGATCAGCCCGGCACCCACATTGATGCAGATATCGGCGACGTTGAAGATCGGCCAGTTGGGCAACCGGAAGAAGTCGACCACGTGGCCGCGCATCGGTCCCGGCTCACGCAACAGGCGATCGGTGAGATTTCCGAGCACTCCGGCACCCACAAGCCCGATGCCCACGGCCCACCCTCGGTGGCGAGTCAGCCAGGCGAAGCGCCATGCCACCACGGTCGCCACGACAGCCAGGCAACTGAGGAACACCGTGAACCGCTCGCCCATGCTGAAGGCCGCGCCCGGGTTGCGGATCAAATAGAGAGTGAAGAAATCGCCCACGATCTCGACACTGTGACCGGGCTCGAGCCGATGCACCGCGACGATCTTGCTGAGCACGTCGCTGACATAGCAGACCGCGAAGACCAGGACGAACAGGCCGAAGCGGCGAGGGAGCACGCTGGGTTGGTCAGATCCGTCATGGCCGCTGGGAGTCAGCGGCGCTCCTCGCGCTGTTTGCATGTCACGCACAGTGTGGCACGCGGGAACGCCATCACTCTCATCTTGCCGATCGGGTTCCCGCAAGATTCGCAGATGCCGTATGTGCCATCCTCGATCCGTTCCAGCGCACGATCAATCTGCGCCAGCATGTCGCGCTCGTTGTGGACGAAGGCGAGTTCCTGGTCACGTTCGAACGACGTAGCTCCCATGTCGGCCTGATCGTGTCCAGCGCCGTCACCGGCGTCGCGCATCAGATCGGCCAGGTCACGCTCTTGCTCGGTGACCTCCGCGCGCAGGCGACTGCGCTGCTCGTGCAACTCCTTGAGGACGTCGTCGAGTTCCTTCTTGGTCCACTTGGTCTCGCCCTCGCGTACGACGAGGGTGCCGACAGCGGCTTTCTTCGCCGGTGTCTTCTTGGCGGGCGCCTTCTTCGCCGGTGCCTTTTTGGCGGCCGTCTTCTTGGCGGGCGCCTTCTTCGCGGCCGTCTTCTTCGCGGCTGCCTTCTTGGCGGGCGCCTTCTTCGCGGCTGCCTTCTTGGCGGGCGCCTTCTTCGCGGCCGTCTTCTTGGCGGGCGCCTTCTTGGCGGGCGCCTTCTTGGCGGGCGCCTTCTTGGCGGGCGCCTTCTTGGCGGGCGCCTTCTTCGCGGGCGCCTTCTTCGCGGGTGCCTTCGTGGCGGGCGCCTCCTTCGCGGGAGCAGCCTCGACAACTGCGGACCGGCCCGAGATCGCCCTCTTGGCCGTATCGGCGATCGAACGGGCCAAACTGCGCACCATGCTGGGGAGACCTCCGACGTGGGTTGACCTGCGGCTTCTGCCGCTGATCGTGACCGGAGGCTAGCCGAGCCTCATCGCCTTTCCAAGCCTCCAAAGGGTGAGTCACCGCCACGGTGGCAGGTCCACCGAAATCGACCGACGGCCGATCCGCACAGCGGATCGGCCGTCAGCAGCGACTGTTGCTGGGGAAGGGCGTCAGCCCTCCTCCTCCCCGAGGATCGAACGAAGACGCTTCGGCGGCTGCGTCGACTCGGGCATCTCCGCCTCGGGATTGACGCTGGAGTTGTCCAGCGCCTCGAGTTGCTGGTTGAAGTAGCTCTTGAGGCGCGAGCGGTATTCGCGCTCGAACGAACGCAGACCCTCGATCTCGTTGGTCAACTTGCCGCGCTCCACCTCGAGCGCACCGAACAGTTCCTTGCGACGCTCGGCGGTCTCGGAGTCGAGCATCTGCGAACGGGTCCGTGCGTCGGACTCCATCTTGTCGGCGCTGGCCTTGCTCTCGGACGTCAGGCGCTCGGCCTTCGTGCGAGCCTCACCCACGATGGCGTCGGCCTGGTTCTTGGCGTCGTCGACCAACTCGTCGGCGTTGCGCGTGGCGATCTCCAGCAGGCGCGCGGCGGCATTGGACGCCTGCGGCACAGTCTCGACACGGATGGGCTCCGCGGCCGCCACCGGGGCCGCCGCCGCTACGGGCTCGGGCTCTGCCGGGGTCTCCACGACCTCGTCGGCGACCGGCTCCTCTGCCACGTCGGGCTCGGCTGCCGGGGCGAAGCCACTGCCGCTGGCCTGCGCGTCACCAAGGCGCGCACGCAGTTCTTCGTTCTCCCGGTTGAGACGGGCCAGCTCAGCCTCCACCTCGTCGAGGAACTGGTCCACCTCGCCCATGTCGTACCCCTCGCGAAGGCGTACGGGCGTAAAGCGCTTGTTGCTCACGTCCTCTGGCGTCAGCGGCATGACCTCACCCATCTATCTCTCGGTTACTGCGTCACAACTACGAACACGCGAACAATAGCGCGCCGCGCGGCATGCTCCGACCACGGCGCCCCCTGGGCGTCGGTGCCCAGAACAAGCGTGATCAGCTCTGGTTGAAGAAGCCACCCTCGGAGAGTCGCTGCTTGTCCTCCGCGCCCACATTGACGTTGTGGGGCGAGAGCAGGAAGACCTTGTTGGCGACCCGCTCAAGCTTGCCGTGGGTGCCGAAGACCAACCCGGCCGCGAAGTCCACGATGCGCTTGGCGTCTGCGTCGTCCATGTCGCTGAGGTTCATGATCACCGGGATGCCCTCGCGGAACTCCTCGCCGACGGTACGCGCCTCGTTATAGGTGCGCGGCTGCAAGGAGATGATGCGGGACAACTCGACGACTCCGGGACTAGGGACCGCGCGCGGGCGGCGGTCAGCGAGATCTGAGACGGGGGCAGGCGTACGGCTCTCGCGGCGCGGGCGCTCCTCGACGTCGAAGCGGCCACCACGCGTGGTCTGCACTGCTTCGGTGTCGTATTCGTCGGCGCCGTCGTACTGGTCGCGTTGGTCGTACGCGCCGGTGTCTTCGACGAGACCTAAGTATTCGCCGATCTTCCGCATCGCACTGGCCATGGTCTTCCTCCGCAGTTGTGCGTCCCGGCCGGCTCGCGTGAGCCTCCCGTCGACGCTGCTTGATGTGAAACGCTACTTGATCGAAGGCCTTGATCCGAGGATCGCGGTGCCGACGCGTACGTGTGTCGCGCCTGCACCGATCGCCTCCTCGAGGTCGCCGCTCATGCCCGCACTGAGCCACCCCGCGTCGCGGTGTCGGGTCAGGAAGTCCGACCGGATCGCGCGCAGTCGAGAGAACGCGTCCGCAGGCTCCGCGCCCAGGGGCGCGACGGCCATCAACCCACGCAAGCGCAGCGCGTCGTGCTTGTTCACTTCGGCAGCGAGCGCGTCGAGTTCGGTGGGCACGACCCCGTTGCGACCGTCCTGTGTCTCGGGCGGGTCGAGACTGACCTGCACCAAGACCTCCAGCGCACGTCCGCGCTCTTGGGCAGCACGGGCGAGCCCGGGCAGGAGTTTTGCGCGGTCGACGGATTGCACCACGTCGGCATAGGCCCCCACCGCCGCAGCCTTGTTGCTCTGCAGACCGCCGATGTAGTGCCACGTCAGTCCGAGATCCGCGCAGGCCTCTGCTTTGTCCCGACCTTCAGGATGACGGTTCTCCCCCACGTCGGTGACGCCGAGGTCTGCGAGCAGCCGCACGTCGGAGGCTGGGAAGAACTTCGTGACCACCACAAGAGTGACCTCGCTGTCATCTCGACCTGCGTCGCGACATGCCGTGGCGATCCGCTCGCGCACCTCGCTGAGGCCGGCTGCAAGTTCGTCTCGACGATTCATCGGTGACTCCAGACAAGGCCTGCGAATCGAGTGGCCGCGTCGCCGTCGCGTCGGTAGGACGGCCACTCGACGTCCTCTCGGGTACACACCCCGACATCGCGAACGTCTTCGATGCCCGCCTGCGCCAACTGGGCGCGTACGCCGGCGCCCAGATCGAGCGCGGGGGTCTGCCACGAGGTCGTACTCCGCGTCTCGGGCACCGCCCGCACCACCCGCTCCTGCAGATCCGACGGCACCTCATAACAGCGACCGCACACGTGTGGGCCGATCCACGCGACAGTCGGGGCCGCTCCCGCGGCAGACATCGCGGCGATCGCGCTGGGTACGACTCCCCGCTCGACCCCCGGCCGTCCGGCGTGCGCAGCCGCGACCACACCGGTGGCCGGATCAGCCAGCAGCACAGGCACGCAATCGGCCGCGCGGGCCAGCAGAGCGATCCCTGCGTCCACGGTGAGCATCGCGTCACAGGTCGGGGTGGGAGACGTGGCGTCCACCGCGACCACCTCAGCGCCGTGCACCTGACGCATCAGCCGGGGCTCGGCCGAGGTCGCGGCGGCCACGGCGGCGAGCGCACGGGCACGTACGTCCTCGGCCGCGTGGTCGGAGACGTCGAGTCCGGGCCCGGTGAAGGCAACCTCGATCACGAAGTCGCCCCTCACCCGGTCTCGCAGGCGCAGGGTGTCGACGGATCTAGTCACTCGAACGGGGTCACTTCAAGAAGTCGGGGACGTCCAGGTCGTCGTCGAATTCCACCTCACGCGGCTGCGGCTTCGCGGCGCTGGGCCGGGTCGCCTCGGACCCACTCGACGACTGGCCGGAGGACTGACCGGTCGACTGACCGCCCGACGACTGGCCGCCCGACGACTGAGCCGCGCCACCAGAGGCTCCCCCGGACGAGACTCCCGTCGCGGGCCGGTTGATCGCCTGGACGGCCGCACGAGTCTCTTCCTGGGACTGTTTGGGTTCGCGCCGCAGCACCGTGCCCTCGTCGCGACGCTTCGGCATGCCACCGTCGAAACCGGCCGCGATAACCGTGACGCGCACCTCGTCTCCCAGAGCATCGTCGATCGTGGCACCGAAGATGATGTTGGCTTCCTCGTGCGCCGCCTGCGCCACCAAGGCCGCCGCCTCGTTGATCTCGAAAAGTCCGAGGTCGGATCCGCCCGCGATGGAGAGCAGGACGCCGTGAGCGCCGTCAATCGAGGCCTCCAGCAGCGGACTGGACACCGCGTGCTCGGCAGCCTGCACCGCCCGGTCCTCACCGCGCGCCGAGCCGATGCCCATCAACGCCGATCCGGCGTTGGCCATCACGGACTTGACGTCGGCGAAGTCGAGGTTGATCAGGCCCGGGGTGGTGATCAGGTCGGTAATGCCCGAGACGCCCTGGAGCAGCACCTGGTCGGCCTGCCGGAACGCGTCGAGCACCGAGACGTTGCGGTCGCTGATCGACAGCAGGCGATCGTTGGGGATCACGATCAAGGTGTCGACCTCTTCGCGCAGTTGGGCGATGCCCTCCTCCGCGGAGTTGGCTCGACGCCGACCCTCGAACGCGAACGGCCGCGTCACGACACCGATCGTCAGCGCACCGAGCGAGCGAGCGATCCGCGCAACCACTGGCGCGCCGCCCGTCCCCGTGCCGCCGCCCTCACCCGCAGTGACAAAGACCATGTCGGCGCCCTTGAGCACCTCTTCGATCTCGTCGGCGTGATCGTCGGCCGCCCGCGCGCCGACCTCGGGGTTGGCGCCGGCACCGAGCCCGCGGGTGAGTTCGCGGCCGATGTCGAGTTTGACGTCGGCGTCGCTCATCAGCAGCGCCTGAGCGTCGGTGTTGATCGCGATGAACTCGACGCCCTTGAGGCCGACCTCGATCATCCGGTTGACGGCGTTGACACCGCCACCGCCGATCCCCACGACCTTGATGATCGCCAAGTAGTTCTGTGCTGCCACGGCAGGGTTGCCTTTCGGGAGTGGACGTACGGGACGCGATGTGGGGAAGTCACCGGCCGACGAACTCAACCCTCACCGTCATGTAGAGGGTTATAGTTATGTCAACCTGATGATGGTGACGACAGTAGGCATCCCGGACGGCGACATGCCAGCGACACACGCAGGCGTCGAGAATTTCCCGCAGAGATTTCAGGGGAGGGGCGTGGCAGGGAGTCGATCCGAGGTGGTCGGCTGGCCCGGCACACTGACGTCGTACGTCTTCGCCGGCCGCTTGAGCAGCACGGTCAGCACCTGGGCCTTCTGCTCGGATTCCTCGGCGCTGCCCCACATGATCACGCGCTGGTCACGCAGGACCAGCCAGATCTGGTCCACCGTCACCACCGACAGGTGCGCCACCCGGCCTTGCAGCGGCGTAGGCAGCGACGCCAGCACCAGCGCGGCCTCGTGCAGCGCCTCTCCCCCGGTGACTCCGGATGTCTTCACCAGCGGCAATGCGACCGGACGCTTGTCGAACTTGCGAAACACCACGCCCTGGTCGTCCATCCCGCGGATGTCGTCGCCGAGGTCCACCACGGCAACGGCCTTGCGTTCGGTGACCGCGATCTTGATCGCGTCCGGCCAGGCTCGAGTCGCCGTCGCCGACTTGACCGCCGCGATCCCCTCCACGCGGCGCTCGATCGTGTCCAGATCGATGCGCGCGAGTGGACGCCCCTCGGGCACGTCGGCTGGCGGTGCGGATCTGGCCCGCGCTGACGAAACCGTTGCCGGACACGCCGACCTGTTGCACCGCCAGGTGCGAACTGAAGTAGACGAGCCAGATGCCGGCCACGACCAGTGTCACGGTGACCAGCGCCGCCAGGAGCGGCTTCCAGTTCAGCCACCGGCGTCGCCACTGCCGGCGCACGAAGCGGCGGCGAGTGCGGGCACGCTCTCGCTCGCTCGGGTCCATGGCCGGGGTCGCCGTCTTGGTCATGGCGTGGTCTCGGTGAGCGCGTCGAGGATCACCGGACCCAACGTGGTGACGTCACCGGCCCCCAGGGTGAGGACCAGGTCCCCGGGACGCGCCCGGCGTACGGCCTCCCGCACACCCTCGGCAAGCGTGGGTACGTACGCGACCTGCTCGCCAGGCAGTGGCACGGCGTCGGCGACCAGCGCCCCCGTTACGGCCGGGTCGGCATCCTCGCGCGCGAGATAGACGTCGAGGACGACGACCTCGTCCGCGGCGCCGAGTTCGCGCCCCATGTCGGCGCCGAAGATGCGGGTGCGTGAGACCAGGTGGGGCTGGAAGACCACGACGACACGCCCGTCACCGGCCAGGGCACGGGCGGCTTCCAGGTCGCCGCGGATCTCCTGCGGATGGTGAGCATAGGAATCAACGACTCGGACACCTGCCGCCTCACCCTTGGCCTCCATCCGGCGCGCGGTGCCCGTAAATGCCTCCATCCCCGCCACCAGTGGCTCGAACTCGAATCCCAGCCGCATCCCCA
This sequence comes from Nocardioides sp., assembly GCA_037045645.1. NCBI lineage: Bacteria > Bacillati > Actinomycetota > Actinomycetes > Propionibacteriales > Nocardioidaceae > Nocardioides > Nocardioides sp. The sequence continues at coordinate 1,162,742 of JBAOIH010000001.1, read as the reverse complement.
CCGCGAGAGCGGCAGCCGCGTCGAGCAGATAATGCGAGCCCGGGATCCGCAGTCGGAGTTCGCCCAGCGTCGAGTCGCCTCGCCGGATGGTGGCCCGCGACAGTCCGTCGGTGAAGCGGGTGTCCTCCAACCGAAGGTCGGCGGGAGCGGAAGTCGCGACGCGAATCACCTCGAGCCCGCGCCCCTCGGCCTGCTCGGCCACCTCCACAGCACCCGGATCGTCGGTGCAGCACACCACGAAGCCGGCCGGGTCGATCCGGTCGAGGAAGTCGGTGAAGGCCCGACGATAGGCCTCCTCGGTCCCCCAGATGTCGAGGTGATCGGCATCGACGTTGGTCACGATCGCGGCGTGGGGCGCGTAGACCAGGAACGCACCGTCGCTCTCGTCAGCCTCCGCGACGAACAGATCGTCGCTGCCATTGCGGGCGTTGCGACCCGTCGTCGAGAGCACGCCACCGACGGCGTACGTCGGGTCGGCCCCGGCGGCGAGCAGCGCCACGGTGAGCAGTGACGTGGTCGTGGTCTTGCCGTGGGTGCCGGCGACGGCCAGGACCCGACGGTCGGCCATCACCGACGCGAGCCCTGCCGAACGCGGCCACAGGGTCAACCCGCGCCGCCGGGCCTCGACGACCTCTGGGTTGTCCTCTCGTGCCGCGGTCGTCACGACCACGACGTCCGCGTCGCCCACGTGGGTGGCGTCGTAGGTCAGATGTGGCTCGACTCCGAGATCACGCAGGCGCCCGAGGAACGGGGTGTCGTTGTTGTCGCTGCCGGTGACGTGAATCCCCCGCTCGGCCATGATCGTGGCGATCGCCGACAGCGCCGCCCCTCCGAGGCCGACGAAATGGACGCGGCTGAGTCCGGCGGCCGGGGTGATGACATCGGGGACCTCGATCTTCATGACCGGCCCCCGAGTTCGGTGATGATCGCAGCCAGTTTGTCGTCAGCATCACGTGGGATCAGCGCAGTGGCCGCCGCCCCCATCCGGGCCAGTCGGTCGGGGTCCAGCGCCAGCTCGGGCACCTGCGCGGCGACGTATTCGGAGGTCATGGCGGCGTTGTCGACCAGCAGCCCTCCCCCGGCATCCACGACCGCGCGGGCGTTGCGCGCCTGCTCACCGTTGCCGATCGGCAGTGGGACGTAGATCGCCGGCAGGCCGACGGCGGCGGCTTCGGTCACCGAGTTGGCCCCGGAGCGGCAGACCACGAGGTCGGCCGCGGCGTACGCCAGGTCCATCCGGTCGACGTACGACTCCACGACATAGGGCACATCGCCAACAGCCGGGGAGGCGCTGCCCTTGGGTCCGACCACGTGCAGCACCTGGACGCCTGCGTGTGCCAAAGCGCCAGCCGCGCCGCTGACTGCCTCGTTGAGTTGCCGGGCTCCTTGAGACCCCCCGGTCACCAGCAACGTCGGGCGATCGGCGTCGAGCCCGAAGTGGGCTCGGCCTTCGGCACGCAGCGTGGCCCGGTCCAGGGTCGAGATCATCCGCCGGATCGGCAAGCCGATGTAGTGCGCCTTGGGCAGCGGAGTGTCGGGAAAGCTCACCTCGACCCGGTCGGCGAACCGCGCGCCGGCCTTGTTGGCGATGCCGGGCACGGTGTTCTGCTCGTGGATCACCAGCGGCAACTTGCGCCGCCGGGCTGCGAGGTAGGCAGGCATCGAGACATAACCGCCATAGCCCACCACCACGTCGGGGCGGGTGCGGTCCAAGACGTCGTACGTCGCGCGCACGGCGGCGCGCAGGCGAGTGGGTACGCGAAGCAGGTCCGCCGAGGGACGTCGGGGCAGCGGTACGGGCGGGATCAGCTCGAGTGGGTAGCCGGCGGCGGGGACGACTCGGGTCTCGAGTCCGCGCGCCGTGCCCAGGCAGGTGATCTCGACGGCCGGGTCCAGGCGGCGCAGGGCGTCGGCGGTCGCCAGAAGTGGAGAGGTGTGCCCGGCGGTGCCGCCGCCGGCGAGGAGTACGCGCATCGGTGCGACCTTAGTCCCGGTCACCGCGTGGTCGGCGTCGGGCGACGCCGACGCGCGGCCAGTGCCGCAGCCGCCGCAGGCTCTCGACGCGCGAAGCCCACGAGCAGCCCGACGGCCACCAATGACGGCACCAGTGCCGATCCCCCGTAGGAGATCAGGGGCAACGGGATGCCGATAACGGGCAGGACGGTGAGCACCATGCCGACGTTGATCACCATCTGGCCCAGCAGCCACACGATGATCCCGAAGGACATGTAGCGCACGAACGGGTCCTCGGTGCGTTGGGCGACCCGGATGCCCGCGAACGCCAGGGCCAGGAACAGGCTGACGACCAGCAACGTGCCCACGAGTCCGAGTTCCTCACCCAGCACAGCGAAGATGAAGTCGGTGTGGGCTTCGGGCAGGTCTCCCCACTTTTGCCGACTCGCGCCGAGACCCTCACCGAACCAGCCACCGCTGGCCAGCGCGTAGAGGCCGTGCGCCGGTTGCCAGCCGGTGCCGTGGTAGTCGCGGAACGGGTCGGAGAAGTTGGCGATGCGCGCCATCCGGGTCGGGCTGACCGCTGCGAGCGCGATAGCCAGCACACCGATCACACTCAACGACAGCGCGAAGAGCCGCGGCGGCGCGCCCACCACCCACAACATGCCGAGCATGATCGCGAAGAGCACCAGCGCGGTGCCCAGGTCACGTCCGACCAGCACCAGCGCGATCACGGTCACCATGCCGGGCACGACCGGCACCAGGATGTGATGCAACGAGTGCAGCCGGCGTTCCTTGTTGGCGTAGATGTTCGCGGCCCACAGGACCAGTGCGAGTTTGGCGATCTCAGCCGGCTGAATCGAGAACGGCCCCAGCGCCAACCAGTTGCGGTTGCCGTTGACCTCGACACCCCATCTGGCCACCAGGCCGAGCAGCAGGATCGTGACCAGGAAGCCTGGATAGGCCAACCGGCGCACCCACCGATGCGGCAGGCGGCCGGCGATCCAGGCACACGGCACCCCGATCGCCACCCACATCAACTGCTTGACCACAACGGCATAGGAGTTGCCGTCGTAGTTCTTGTACGCATAGATGCTCGAACTGCTCAGCACCATGATCAGACCGATGCTCAGCAGCATCACTGCGGCGCCGAGCAGCAGGTAGTAGTCGGCCAGCGGCTTGTCCAGCGCGTCCCTGACCAGGTCGCGCCAGTGCGAGAGCCGAGCGCGGATCCGGTCGACCGGGTTGGGTCGCGCGGCAGCGTCGACGGGGCGTTTGGTGGCGGGAGCCTCGGGGTCGGTGGTGGTCATCGGACCTCCTCCCCTGGTGCTCGCTGGCCCGGTGTGCTCAGGCCCCGGCGCTTCTTCGTACGGCAGCGGCGAACGCGTCGCCGCGCTCGCCGTAGTTCTTGAACATGTCCATCGAGGCGCAGCCTGGTGCGAGGAGCACTGTGTCGCCCTGCCGGGCCAGGCTCCGCGCGGCCGAGACGGCCCGCTCCATGGGGGCACCAGTCTCGCGCTCGTCGATCGTGATCACCGGGACATCGGGAGCGTGTCGCGAAAGCGAACCGGCGATCACGTCCCGGTCGCGCCCGAGGAGCACCACACCGCGCAGGCGAGGACGCACGCGCTGCACGAGGTCGTCGAAGGTCGCGCCCTTGGCCAGCCCCCCGGCCAGCCAGACCACCGAGTCGTACGCCTGCAGTGAGGAAGCGGCTGCGTGCGGGTTGGTGGCCTTCGAGTCGTCTACGTAGGTAACACCGTCGATCTGGGCCACGGTCGCGATCCGGTGCCCGTCGGGGGTGAAGTTTCGAAGGCCGTCACGCACCGCCTGCTGGGAGATGCCGTGTGCGCGCGCCAACGCAGCCGCGGCCAGCGCGTTGGCGATGTTGTGCGGTGCCGGGGAGGCCAGGTCCGCGACGGTGCACAACTCGGCCGCCGACGTCTGCCGCTCCTCGACGAACGCACGATCCGCCAGCACGTCATCCACCAGACCCACCATCCCGACCGAGGGGATGCCGAGGGTGAAACCGATGGCGCGGGCCCCGTCCTGGACGTCCGCCTCTCGGACGAGTTCCTCGGTCAGCGGATCGGCGACGTTATAGACGCACGCACGCTGGACGCCTCGATAGATGCGGCCTTTGTCGGCGGCGTACGCGCCCATCGGATCCGCGCCGGAATACCAGTCCAAGTGGTCCTCGGCGAGGTTGAGGACCACGGCCGACTCGGCACGCATCGAGGAGGTGTAATGCAACTGGAAGCTCGACAACTCCACGGCGAACACGTCGTACGGCTCGGGATCCATGACGGCCTCGACGACCGGACGCCCGACATTGCCGATGGCCGCACTGCGTAGGCCCGCGGCGCGCAGGATCGAGTCGAGCATCTGCACGGTGGTCGTCTTGCCGTTGGTGCCGGTGATCGCCAGCCAGGGGGCCGGGCGATCGGGATCGCGCAGCCGCCAGGCCAACTCGACCTCCCCCCAGACCGGGACGCCGCGCGCGCTCGCCTGGGCGATCAGGGATGCGTCCGGACGCCAGCCGGGTGAGACGACCAGCAGGTCGCAGTCATCGGGCAGCGAGTCGGTGCTGCCGGGGCCAAGGCGCACGTCGGCACCCAGAACACCCAGCAGTTCGGCCTGCTCGTCCTTGGCGCCCCCGCCTGCTTCGTCGAGTGCGGTCACGGACGCGCCGAGGTGCGTCAGGTTGTCGGCGGCGGCAAAGCCGCTGACGCCGAAGCCCGCAACGGTCGCACGGATGCCGTCCCAGGAGTCTCGTTGGGTCAGGCCGTCGAGTGGGCGGCTCGTCACGAGGTGACCACCCATTGCGCGTAGAACACGCCGAGTCCGGTGGCGACGCAGAGGCCGCAGATGATCCAGAAGCGGATCACGACGTTGACCTGTTCCCATCCGAGCATCTCGAAGTGGTGATGCAGCGGAGCGATCCGGAAGACGCGATGCCCGGGTTGGACCCGGAAGACCTTGCGGAAGAGCCCACTGGACTTGCTGGCCTTGAACACACCGACCTGGATCATCACCGACATCGTGATCACCACGAAGAGCCCGCCGAGCACGATCAGCAGCAGTTCGGTGCGGGTCAAGATGGCCAATCCGGCCAAGGCGCCACCGAGGGCCAGCGAACCGGTATCGCCCATGAAGATCCTGGCCGGCGACGCGTTCCACCACAGGAAGCCGAAACAGGCGCCGGTGATCGCCGCCGAGACGACCGCGAGGTCGAGCGGATCTCGCACCTCGTAACAGTTTGCCCCCTGCCCCGCGCTGCAGGACTGGTTGGACTGCCAGATGTTGATCATCGTGTAGGCGCCGAAGACCAGGATGCTGCACCCGGTCGCGAGACCGTCCAGACCGTCGGTGAGGTTGACCGCGTTGGAGAAGCCCGTGACGAAGAACCAGATCAGCACCATCACGACGGCGGTCGGCAAGGTCCAGCCGAAGTCACGGATGAAGGAGAGTTGGTGTGACGCGGGACGCAGGTTGTCCTCGTCTTCGAGCCAGTGGCTCAACGCCAAGAAGCCGAACGTGAGCGCCACCACCGTCTGGCCGATCATCTTGGCGGCACTGCGCAGACCGAGGTTGCGTCGCTTGGCGACCTTGATGAAGTCGTCGAGGAAGCCGACGAATCCGAGACCGACGAAGAGGAACAACAACAGCAGCGCCGATGCGCTGGGCTCTTGCTGCGTGAGCAGTTTGGCACCGAGATAGCCCAGCACCGTGGCCAGGATGATGACCAGGCCACCCATGGTCGGCGTGCCGCGCTTGGTGTGGTGGGTGGTGGGCCCGTCCTCGCGGATCTCTTGGCCATAGCCGCGCCGAGACAACACGTTGATCGCGACGTGGGTGCCCAGCAGCGAGATCAGCAGAGCGATACCGCCCCCGAAGAGGATCGATTTCATGCTTCGTCTCCTCCGGTATCTGAGTCAGCGCGAGTGTCTGGGACCAGCAGTGCGTCCGCGACGTGCTCCAGCGCCACTCCACGCGACGCCTTGACGAGCACGACGTCGTCGGCTGCGACATTGTGGCGCACCCAGGACGCCGCCTCGTCGCGACTCCCCGAGCGTTGCACGAACGTGTCGTGGCCCACTGCGCCCTCGGCGATGGGATCTCCTTCGATTCCCACACTTACCAAGACGTCCACGCCCAGCCTGGCGGCGTACGCCCCCAGGGCGCGGTGTTCGTCAGCTGACTCCAACCCGAGCTCGCGCATCTCGCCGAGGACGGCGACCGTACGACCGGTGCGGCCCCGTCCCACCGAAACCAGGGCATCGAGGGCAGCGCGCATCGAGGCAGGGTTGGCGTTGTACGCGTCGTTGATCACCAGCAGTCCGTCACGGCGCTCGTGGAGTTCCATTCGCCACCGCGAACGCGCCGTCGCCTGCGCGATCGCAGCCGTGACCGCTTCGAACGAAACGCCGGCGGCCAGTGCCATCGTCATGGCGGCGGCTGCGTTGGTGAGTTGGTGTGTCCCGACCTCGCGCAACTGCACTCGCGCGCCCGTCGTCACCCGCGCGGAGTCGTCGGAGAACTGGAACATCGCCGACGGCCGGCCCAGCGCATCGGTGCGCATCGTGTGCCAGGCCAGCGTCGCCGGTGACGCATCGCTTTCGGGGTCGAACGCGCCGAAGGTCAGCACGCGTGCGCCCGTACGAGTCGACATCGCCTCGACTAGCGGATCATCGGCGTTGAGCACGGCGAAGCCGTCTGCACCGAGTGCCTCGACGATCTCGCCCTTGGCCTGGGCGATGGCCTGCTGGCTGCCGAATTCCCCGACGTGCGCAGTGCCGACATTGAGTACGGCCGCGACATCGGGTGGCGCGATCTCACACAGATAGGCGATGTGGCCGATCCCGCGTGCCCCCATCTCGACCACGAGGTGCCGGGTGTCTGCCTGCGCCCGCAGCACGGTCAGGGGTACGCCGATCTCGTTGTTGAAGTTGCCCGCGGTGGCGACGACTGCTCCGTGGCTCTCCAGGATCGAGGCGAGGTAGTCCTTCGTGCCGGTCTTGCCCTGGGAGCCGGTCAACGCGTACACGGTGACACCCTCGATCCGCTCGAGTACGTGACGTGCCAAGCGCCCGAGGGCGAGCACCACATCGTCTACGACGACGGTCGGGGCCGGGGTCACGCGGGAGCCCAGTACGGCTGCTGCTCCCGCCGCGACAGCCGCCTCCGCGAAGTCGTGCCCATCGGCACGCTCCCCCGCGATGGCCACGAAGAGGCCGGCCTGCTCGGCCGCACGGGTGTCGACGAACGCGGCTCCGGTGACGGTCGCGTCGCCGTGCGCCGTGCCACCCACGACGTCGGCGATCTGCTGGAGGGTCATCGCGATCATCGGGTCGCCAAATTCTGCGCGCGCGACCTCGCGGTCGTCGAAGGGGTGGATCACGCCTTGAATCTCCTGACCGGTCTCGTGGCCCTTGCCCGCGATCAGCACGATGTCGCCGGGGGCAGCCAGGCGTACGGCCCGGGCGATCGCGGCTCGCCGGTCACCGACCTCCAGCACCTCACACCCCGCCTCGGCGACGCCTGCGAGCATGGCGGCTCGGATCGCTGCCGGCTCCTCGGTGCGCGGGTTGTCGTCGGTGATGATCAACACGTCGCTCCCTTCGGCAGCCAACGCGGCCATCAGCGGTCGCTTGCCGGGGTCACGGTCGCCACCGGCTCCGATGACCGTGATGATCCGGCCACGGGTCAGCGGTCGCAGCGTCGCGAGCGCCGCCTCGACGGCGTCGGGCTTGTGCGCATAGTCCACGACGACGAGGAAGTCCTGACCGATGTCGACGCGTTCGAGCCGCCCGGGGACTCCAGGGGCCGAGGCGATGCCGTCGGCGACAAGTTGGGGGTCCAGGCCGACCTCGGCGCAGGCCGCGACCGCCGCCAGGGTGTTGGAGACGTTGTAGAGCCCCGCGAGAGGACAGACCGCTCGAACCCTGGTGCCGTCCGGTCCGAGGATCGTGAAGGTCGACCCCTCGGCGCTCGGCACCACGTCGACGCAGCGCCAGTCGGCACCGGAGTCGGCACCACCGAACGTACGCATCTCGATCTCGGCGGTCTCCGCGAGGCGACGGCCGAACTCGTCGTCGATGTTGACCAGACCTCGTCGAGCCCGCGCGGGCGTGAAGAGAGACGCCTTGGCCGCGAAGTAGTCCTCGACGGTCGGGATGGAAGTCCAGATGGTCGCGCCCGAGGTTCAAGAACACCGCAAGGTCGAACACGACACCGTCCACGCGGCCGAGCACCAGCGCGTGACTCGACACCTCCATCACGACAGGCGTCGACCTCCTGCTCCCCCATCACCGCGAACAGCGCATGCAGGTCGGGGGCCTCCGGTGTGGTGAGCGAGGTCTGCACATCCTGGCCACGCACTCGAGTGCCGATCGTGCCAATCACCGCGGCCGGAACGCCCGCCGCCTGCAGCCCCCCCTCGGCGATGCGGCTGGTCGTCGTCTTGCCCTGGGTGCCGGTGATCCCGATCATCCGCATCGCCTCGGCAGGCCGGGCGTACACCCGAGCGGACAACTCGCCGAGCACCGCTCGGGGCCGCTCGACGATCAGCAGCGGGACACCGGCGGGAACGAGTTCGGCGCCCGCCCGGTCGGTGAGGACCGCCACCGCGCCGGCCTCGACGGCCTTCGAGGCGTACGACGCCCCGTGGGCGCGAGTGCCGGGCAGCGCGGCGTAGAGATCGCCGGGAACGACGCGTTGCGTGGCCAGACAGATGCCGTGGATCGTCGCGTCGCCTCGCCGCTCGACATCCTGGCCCGACTCGGCCAGCCAACCCTGCACCTGCGCCAGGCTCGCGTCGGGCGACGACTGCGGTCGCACCGGCACTCGTACGTGTTCAGCCACCACGGACGTCGAGGCTAACGGGTCGCGACACCGGTCACCTGCTCCGACCCGAGGACCACTCCACCGGAAGGTCGGACGGCTTGCGTCCCGTGGGCGGCACGCCATAACGGCGCAGGGCGTACTGCATGATCTTCGCGAACGCCGGACCACCCACAGACCCACCGCCGCCGTCCTTGCCGGGCGCCTGGATCACCACATAGACCGTGAAGCGAGGGTCGTCGGCCGGGGCGAAGCCCGCGAACGACAGCGTGAACGTGCCGTCATAGCACTGGCACTCCTCACCGACCCGCTGGGCGGTGCCGGTCTTGCCGGCCACCCGGTAGCCAGGGATCTGCGCGCTCGGCGCGACACCGTCCTCGGGGTCGACGACCTTCTCCATCATCTTCATGACCTGGCGGGCGGTCTTCTCGCTCACCACCCGATGGGTGGTCGTACGGTCGGTGCCTACGGTGGCGCCCGCGTCGGTCGTAGCCGAGCCCTCGATCAGGCTGGGTGCGACATACAACCCACCGTTGGCGATGGTGTTGATCGCCGCAGCCATCTGGAGTCCGTTGACCGAGAGCGACTGGCCGAATGCCATGCGGTCCTTGGTCTGCGAGGTGAGCAGCGCCCCCTCCGGCACGATGCCGGCCGACTCCCCGCGTACGCCGATCCCGGTCGAGGAGCCTTCCCCGAACGCGGTCAGATACCGGCGCAGGTCCGGGGCATCCATCTTGTCGGTCGCCAACACGGTGCCGATATTGGAGGACTTGGCCAGCACCCCTGTCAGCGTCAGGTTGATGTCACCGTGATCGAACCAGTCGCCGATCACCCGGTCCTGGCGCGCGAGTGAGGACGGCACTCGAAGCCGCGTGCGAGGAGTCACCTTGCCGGCGTCGATCAGCGCCGACATGGTCAGTGCCTTCTGCACCGAACCAGGCTCGTAGACATCGCTCATGGCACGCGAACCGAGGTCGTCCTCGTCGGCCTCCAGCGGCTTGGTGGCATCGAATGTCGGGTAGTCGGCCAACGCCAAGACCTCGCCGGTCTTGGAGTCCATCACGATCGCGAAGCCGGACTTGGCGCTGTAGTCCTCGACCGTCTGCCGGATCACGCGCTGGACGAACCACTGCAGATCCGTGTCGAGGGTGGTGGTGAGGTCGCGCCCGTCGACCGGCTTGACGACGACGTTCTCACCCAGCGGGATGCGGCGACCGCCGGATTGCTGGAAGCGCGCCGATCCGTCCTTGCCGGAGAGCAGTTTGTTGAACGTACGCTCGAAGCCCGCCAGAGGCTGAGCACCCTTGACCGGGTCGGGAGTGCCGAGGAAGCCGACCAGGTTGGCAGCGACGTCCTTGGCCGGGTAGGAGCGCGCCGGGTCACGCTCACTGCTCAGCCCCTTGAACTTCTGCTCGCGAGCCTCGGCCAAGACCTCGTCGGCCAGCGACGCCGGGACGCGCCGCGCGATATAGCGGAAGTTGGTGTTCTTGGCCTTGAGCGCCTGCAACGTGCGGAAGTAGTCCACGTTGAGTCTTTCGGCCAGCAGCGACGCCAGCGCCGGCGCATCCGGTGCGGTCCACTCGGGATCGGCGATGATCATCTTCGCCTCGACCGAGTCGGCCAACGGTTGTCCCGCGCGATCGAGGATGTCCCCGCGACGCGCAGGCAGCACCACGTTGACCGTGCCATCGGCCAGGGCCATCGCGGCGTACGACTTGGGGTCGACCGCCTGCAACTGGATCAGCCGAGCCCCGAAGACCGACAACGTCATCGCGATGATCAAGAAGCCCCACTTGAGCCGATCCTGGGGGCGCCCACGTCGACCACGCGGACGGGTGCCGGCGGACGAACGGCTGCGAAAGCGGCGAAGGGGCACGAAACGGGTCTTCCGGGTCATGGGTTGGGAGTCAGGCTGAGTGATGGGGCTGGCGTACGGCAGGTTGATCAGCGGCGCTGACGGTTCTGTGCGCTCGCTCCATCATTGCCGCGCCGGTCGCGAGTCTTCGACGTTGAACGCGCCGTGTCGGCCATTACTTGGCGAACCTTGGGCTTGGGTGCCAGGATCGCCGGCTTGACCGGCGGCAGGGGCTGAAGACGGACACCGTTCTCCGCGGTGGCCGGGGTCGGCTCACCCAGGATCCGACCTGTGCTGAGGTCGAGGAAGGCAGGCGTGCCGGCTGGCACCATGCCCATCTTCTGAGCCGCTTCGGCGACGCGCTGCGGCTCGCGCAGGGCATCGAGTTCCATCCGCAGGGACTGCTCGCGCGCGGTCAGGGTCTGGGCCTGATCCTCCAGTTGCGCGGCAGCGAAGCTGGCCTGTTGCAGGCTGGTGTTGAACAGCAGCAGCCCCACCACTCCCCCGACCAGGATCGCGGTCAACGCCACCACGAACGGCACCTTGGGGGCGCGCGGACGCCGCGTGGTCACCGCGCGCAGGCGGGGGGCACTGCCCTTTCCCTCGCGGGGCAGACGATCGCGCAAGGGCGCGAAGGCTTGCGACATGCTCATGGGTCAGGCTCCTCTGGATCGCTGATCGGTTGCCGGGTTGCCGCCTGGGCGAAGTCGTTCGATGGCGCGCAGTCGTACCGACGCCGCGCGCGGGTTGTGTGCACGTTCGGCCTCGTCGGCCGCCTCCGCACCTCGGGTCACCAGCCGGAAGGCAGGCTCCTGCCCTTCCGGGATGAAGGGCAGGTCCGGTGGCACGTCCAGTCGGGTGACCTGGGTGAACGCCCGCTTGACCACCCGGTCCTCCAGGGAGTGGTAGGACTCGACGACCACGCGTCCCCCGACGCCGATCGCCTCCAGCCCGGCCGGGATGGCGCGCCGCAGGACGGCCAACTCGTCGTTGACCTCCATGCGTAGGGCCTGGAAGGTGCGCTTGGCCGGGTGGCCGCCCGTACGCCGCGCGGGCGCGGGGATCGTCGCGTAGAGCAACTCGACCAGACGGCCGCTGTTGGTGAACGGCTCCCGTGCACGTTCGCGGACGACGGCGTCGGCGATCTTGCGGGCGAAGCGCTCCTCGCCGTACTCCTTCAGGATCCGGGTGAGGTCTCGGCCGTCGTAGGTGTTGAGCACCTCGGCCGCCGTGATCCCGGTCGTACCGTCCATCCGCATGTCGAGCGGGGCGTCCTGGGCGTACGCGAATCCGCGGTCGGCCCGGTCGAGTTGCAGCGAGGAGACCCCGAGGTCGAAGAGTACGGCGGCGACCTGGCCGAGTCCCTGGCCGGCGATGACCTCGGCGAGCTCGTCGTAGACCGCGTGCACGCCGACGAAGCGATCACCGAAATCGTGGAGGCGCTCACGTGCCGCGGCCAGGGCCTCGGTGTCGCGATCGATGCCGATCACGCGAGCCTGGGGGCAGGCGGTCAACACGGCCTGGCTGTGTCCGCCGAGTCCGAGCGTCGCGTCGACCAAGACCGCACCGGGTTCGTCCAGCGCGGGCGCCACAAGCGCGACGACCCGGTCCAACAGGACCGGGACGTGGCGGGAGTCGATCATCTGCCCGGCTCCTACTTCCCTAGTCCGAGGAGCATGAGCAAGAAGAGAGCGGTCACGACCGACATGGCCGCGGAGAAGGCCATCACCGCCACGGTCTCGCGCGCCTGGTGTCGTACGCGACGCCTCGGGGTGGCGCCGGGTCGCACCGGTCGAGCAGCCGGGTCCCACGAGGTGGGGATGGGCATGGTGCTCATCGGTCTCGACCCTTCGACGGCGGTGTTTGGCGGCGGTGCTCGGCGGTAGTGCTTGGTGGTGCTGGTGGTGGTGCAGTGCCGACGGGCCAGGTCTCTGCCCGCTCTCAGCGGGGAAGAGCTCTGGAACGGGGGAAGTCGCCCCAGAACGCGGTGAGAGCGGGCGCGAGACCTGGCCCGTCGGAACAGTTGTGGAGTTGTGGGCGGCAATCGCCGGCTAGCCGCCGGCGGGAACGATCTCTTGGTTCAGTTCGGCGAAGCTGGACTCCTCTTGCGCGAGGTACTCCTCCCACAGCGCCGGGTCCCAGATCTCGACGCGGTCCAGCGATCCGATCGCGACGACCTCTTTGTCCAGGCTGGCCCAGGTCCGCAGCAGTTGCGGGACGCTGATCCGTCCCTGCTTGTCCGGGACCTGATCGAACGCGCCCGAACCGAGCAGGCGTACATAACTGCGGGTGGCGGGATCGGACAACGAGGCGGCACGGAGTTTGGCGACGTGATCGTGGAACTGCGCCATCGGATACAGCTGCACGCAGTGCTCCTGGCCTCTCGCCACCATCAGCCCTCCCTCCAACGGCTCCCGGAACTTCGCGGGGAGGACGAGTCGCCCCTTGTCATCGAGCTTGGGGGTGTAGGTGCCGACAAACATCGGTGACCTCCACTCCAGACCCGATCTCCTCCACTTCGCTCCACTCTACCCCACTTTCCTCCACCGTCAACCACCTTTCCCCACCAATCCCCACCTCCCTCCCCCGCCTGCGAAGCGACGCGTACGGCGATGCATCGCAATCAATTCGTGACCCCCTCGAGCACGACCGCGAGCAATGCGGGGCCCTAGGTTGTGAGGGCCGCTTAGGTTTGGGTTCGTGCACGACCGAGGAGGAGACGCGAAGTGAGCAGCGACGAGTCTGGTGCTGGGCACGACCACGCCGTCGGCGGTGCGGATCTGGAATCCGCACGCCGCGTCACCGACGCCGTACGCCGCAACGTCGAGCGCGTGATCGAAGGAAAACCCGACGTCGTCTCGGCCGCCTTGGTGGTGTTGCTCGCCGAAGGTCACCTGTTGATCGAGGACGTGCCGGGTGTCGGCAAGACCCAGCTCAGCAAGGCCTTGGCTCGCAGCATCGACTGCACGGTGCGACGCATCCAGTTCACGCCTGACCTGCTGCCTTCGGACGTGACCGGTGTGTCGGTCTTCAATCAGAACACCCGCGAGTTCGAGTTCCGGCCCGGCGGCATCTTCGCCAACATCGTGGTGGGCGACGAGATCAACCGCGCGTCACCCAAGACGCAGTCGGCGCTGCTGGAATGTATGGAGGAGCGACAGGCCACCGTCGACGGGACGACGTACGAACTCGAGGCTCCCTTCATGGTCATCGCCACGCAGAACCCCATCGAGATGGAGGGGACGTACGCCCTCCCCGAAGCCCAACGCGACCGGTTCATGGCCCGGGTCTCGGTGGGCTACCCGGTCGAAGCAGCCGAGATCGCGATGTTGGACAGTCACACCTCGCACAATCCGCTGGACGACCTCGAACCGGTCACCGACGCGGTCGAGCTGCGCAAGGTGATCAACCAGGTCGCCCAGGTCTATGTCGCCCCTGCCGTACAGCGTTATGCGGTGGCCGTCGCGACCGCGACCCGTCGCTCCCCCGACCTCTCCTTGGGTGCTTCACCACGCGCGACCTTGCACCTGGTGCGGGCTGCCAAGGCGAAGGCCGCGATGGACGGTCGCGACTACGTCCTTCCCGACGACGTGTTGGCACTGTGTCGCCCCGTGCTGGCGCACCGGCTGCTGCCCAACGTCGAGGCCACGATGAGCGGACGCTCGGCGACCGCCGTGCTGGAGAGTGTCGTGGCATCCGTTCCGGTGCCCGAGCACGCCACCGGCTAAGTCCCGCGATGCGCACCGCACTGGCGAACCTGACCACCCGTGGCAGAGCCTTCTTGGCCGGGGGGCTCACGGCCGTGGTCTGCGCCATCGTCTTGGGCCACGACTCGCTGGTACGCGTGGGACTGCTCGCGGTGGCGCTACCCCTGATCGCGTCGGTCTTCATGGCGCGCAGCAGGTTCCGGCTCTCGCTGGTACGCGCGGTGTCACCTCGTCAGGTGTCGGCAGGCACGTCGGCAGAGGTCAACCTCACTCTGACCAACGAGGGACGCACCCCGACCGGTGTCCTGCTCCTGGAGGAGCAGGTCCCCTTCACCTTGGGATCGCGGCCACGATTCGTGCTGGCCGGGATCCAGCAGGGTTGGCATCGGCAGGTGCACTACCGCGTGCGTTCAGACGTACGTGGCCGCTTCGACATCGGGCCGATGCAGGTGCGGGTGCGAGACCCGTTCGGGTTCGTCGAGTCGCAACGTACGTTTCGGGCCGTCAATCCCCTGATCGTCACGCCGAGGACAGTGCCGCTCTCGCGCATCCCGCTCGGTGGCGACTGGACGGGGTCGGGAGACAACCGGCCGCGCGCGTTCGCGACCGGGAGCGCCGAGGACGTGACCGTACGCGAATACCGACGCGGCGACGACCTGCGGCGGGTCCACTGGCGCAGTTCGGCACGCGTCGGCGATCTGATGGTGCGCAGAGAGGAGCAGCCCTGGCAGTCTCGCGCCACCCTGTTCCTGGACAACCGCTCGATGGCGCACCGAGGCCAGGGCATTGCCTCGTCGTTCGAGACGGCCATCTCCGCTGCCGCGTCCATCGCCTTGCACGTCGCGCGTGCCGGCTTCCAGGTGCGACTGGTCACCGCCGTCGGTGAAGAGTTGGGAGTCGAGTGGCATCAACGTGACGACGACAGTTCCGCCGCCCCCCTCCTGGCGTCCCTCGCAGTGCTGCGGCTGACGTCCGCCACGCACATCACCAGCCACTGGCTCGCGGAGGCGGGCTCGGGCGGGCTCACCATCGGCGTCTTCGGCGCGCTGTCCACCCCGGATCAGCCGGTCGTGCGCCGGATGCGTCACACGAGTGGCGCCGCGCTGGCTCTCGCGGTCGACGTGGCGCGCTGGGGCGGGTCGACCATCCCGGGCCAGAACTCAGGCGAGGAAGCCACGGGCATGCTGACGCGAAGCGGGTGGCGTGCGGCACCGCTGCGACCGACGGATCAACTGGACACGGTCTGGAAGCTCCTGGGTCAGACCCCACTCGCGCCGATCCCCCGTCGGGCGGTGACCCGATGAAGCAACTCAAAGGCGGCGCGGATCTGACACACCTGGTGTTGTTGAGCCTGGTGTCCATGGCGACGGTCTGGATCACGATGTTCGCCTGGCGTGGGCTGACCCACGCACCGGGCGCCTTCTTGGGACCGATGCTGATGATCGGCTTCCTGGTGGCGGGCATCGGCGTGTTCACGCGCTGGCTGCGCTGGCCGGCCCTGGTCATCCTCGTCCTACAGATCCTGCTGGCCGGGTCGGCCGCGGCGTACGCCATCGCCGGGTCCGCCCCCGAGGGACTCGTCGCCGGCCTGCGCGCCCGGTTCGAAGCGGCCGTGCACAGTGCCAACACCTTCGCGCCTCCTGTGCCGGCCGAAGCACCCTCAGTCGTACCGCTACTGATCCTCGGCGGGCTCGGCTGCCTGCTGCTGGTCGACTTCCTGGCCAACACCCTGCAGCGCCCCACCCTCGCCTCTCTACCCCTGCTGGCCGTCTACGCGGTGCCCATCAGCCTGACCGGTGATGCCGTGTCGTGGTGGATCTTCGTGGCTGCGGCGATCGGGCTCGTCACCATGCTCTACCTCGATCATCGACGTGAACTCTCCCGATGGGGACGCGGGTTGCCGCACAGCGAGGAACACGAGCCGGATCTGGCCATCGACGAAGAACGCATCGTGACCGCGGCGTCCGGCATCGGCGCCTCCTCGATCGCGGTGGCCCTGATCGGCGCACTGGCTGTGCCCACCTTCGGGCTGTCGATGTTCGAGGGAGGCTTCGGCGCCGGCCGTGGCGGCGACATCGAGATTCAGAACCCGATGACCGATCTTGAGCGCGACCTGCTTCGTGGCCCCGACCTGCCGCTGCTGACGGCCTCGACCACCGATCCCGACCCGACCTACCTGCGCATCGCCGTCCTGGCTCGGCTCAACGACGAGCAATGGAGCACCGGTGACCGGGAAGTACCGCAGGAACAGGTGGCAGAGGGGCCGATGCCGCCCCTCGTAGGAGTGGCTCCGGGCGTGCCACGCACGACGTTCGAGTGGTCGGTCCACACACAACAGCGGTTCGACTCGTTATGGCTGCCGACCGCGGAGGCTTTGGAATCGATCTCCGCTCCCGGTGATTGGCGCTACGACCTGAGCACGATGGACTTCCTCTCGGGCAGCAACAGCCAACGCGCCAATGCTCTCGACTACGACTTCACCCGGATCGTGCTCGACCGTGACGCGTTGGCGATGAACGAGTCGCCGGCCGCCCCGAGTGAGGTACGCACCGACTTCACCCAGGTGCCGAGCACTCTCGACGAGCGGGTCCGTTCGCTGGCTCGCCAGGTCACCGAAGGTGCCACCACCCGATTCAGGCGAGCCCAGCTGCTGCAGGAGTTCTTCCGCAGCAGCGGCGAGTTCACCTACAACGACAGCTACACCGGTGAAGGGACTCTGACCTCGTTCCTGTTCGGCGACCGTACCGGGTACTGCGAGCAGTTCTCCTCGTCGATGGCGATGATGGCGCGAACCCTCGGCATCCCCGCTCGGGTAGCGGTGGGTTTCCTGCGCGGAGAACGCACGGGAGTGAACGAGGCGGGAGTGCCGTCGTACACCTTCTCGACGCACGACCTGCACGCCTGGCCGGAACTGTTCTTCCCAGGATCGGGATGGGTGCGCTTCGAGCCGACGCCGGCGGCTCGGGTCCCGCAGGTGCCCGGTTATACGACCGCCGAGCTTCCCGGAGGCACCGACGCCCACCACCTCGGCGCCCACCGCGCAGCCCAGCAATGACCTGCCGACCCGGGCTCCGCAGCCGACCACTCCCCAGGATGAGTTGGAGCAGAGCACCGACGCGGGCGGATGGTGGGGTATTTCGCTGACCCGGGTGCTGCAGTCCCTCGGCGCGGTCGCGTTGCTGGGCCTGCTCATCTGTGGTCCACGCCTGGCGCGCAGGATCCGCTCGCAGCGGCGGTGGCGAAGCCTGCCTGCGGCCGAAGCCGCCTGGGTCGAGTTGCGCGATCACGCGCGTGATCTTGGGATCGCGTGGCTGAACACCGCTTCACCGCGACGCACCGCCGAACGTGCGGCCGCGTCTTTCGGCGGGCGCGAGTCCTCGACTCGTCGCGGGCCGGATGCGGCCCCCGAGGCGTACGCGGCTTTGCTGCGGATCGTGCGTGAGGTCGAGTTGGGCCGCTATGCGCGCCGTCCGGGCGAGGGCGACGTCGAGTCGTTGCGCGCGGATGTGGCCGTGTGTGTGGCTGCCTGGGAGGCAGGAGCGACCGGGCGCGTACGACGGCTCTCCTCGTGGTGGCCACGCTCGCTCGGCCGACTGGACCGGGCACGAGCGGCATCCGGTCCGCTGGTCGCGGCGGACGGGGAGCGGCTGGTCGACCGCGTCAGGTGAGTTCTTTCGCGAGACTCAGCGGTGACTTAGAGGTCGTCCTCGTTGAGGTCGCGTCCGGAGTGCTCCACGTGTCCGGGCTCATCCTCTTGGCCGACCTCGTCGCTCATGTGCACGCCACCGAGCGCGAACAGTGCGGCCACCAGCATGATCACGAAGCCCGCGATCCCGACCGGGGTGAGTTGCCAGAAGGCGCCGGCGACCATCACCGCGATGCCGACCAGGAGGCCGATGCCACCCACGAGCATCCGGCGACGAGCGCTGTGGTGCCGCGAGGGCCCACGCAGGGTGTGAGCCAACTTGGGGTCTTCGTCGAGGAGGGCGCGCTCCATCTGCTCAAGGAGCCGCATCTCATGCTCGGAGAGCGCCACGTTCTTCTCCCACCTTCAAAGTCGCTTCCTGCCAAGTCTAGGCAGGCTCTCGGCATCGCGGTAGCCGTTGAGGCGATCGAAATCTCCAGATCGCTCTCGCGTGGGTGGTCCGCGCCGCCCTTCGGGGGTGGCGAACGCGCCGCCTGCCGCGGCCCGCACGTACTTGTTCGGACAACCGTCCGACCCGGCCCGCCTGACGCGGCCCGACACGTGCTTGTTCGGACAACCGTCCGACCCGGCCCGGTTGACGCGGCCCGACACGTGCTTGTTCGGGCATCAAAGTGGAGTTGCTGCCGCGCGGCTTCTAGGCCCTTAGGGCCGTCCTCCCAACAGGCTGGCGGGGCCAACCGCCGCAGTCCCGAAACGCAAGGTCGCCCGATCGACAGCCCTGTCCGCCTCTCGCCAGCCACGCTCCCGCTCACCCAGAACCAGTTGCCGGTGCACGGTGGTGCGCGGCACCAGGCCCTCTACGCGTACGCCGACCAGACGCAGCCGAGCACGTTGCAGACCGAGGGCGTCATAGAGCGCCACCGCCGACTGATAGATCTCCTGGGTCACGTCGGTGGCCTCAGAGCGACTCTTGGAACGCGTGATCGTGGTGAAGTCGGCGAACCTGATCGTGATGGTGACCGTACGTCCTGCCACCTCGGCCACCCGCAACCGGGACGCGACCTTTGCCGAGAGCCGGAGCAGTTCCCGCAGGATCACCTCTCGGTCATCGGTGTCGCGCCCGAAGGTCTCGTTGGCGCCCATCGACTTGTCGGGGTCTCCCCCGCCGAAGAACGCTGCCCCGCTGCGCGGCGTGATCTCCCGCCGGTCGTCACCCCAGGCCAGGGCGTGCAGTTGCTTGCCCAACGCCACGCCGACGGCGCGTTGCAACGTCTTGGCCGGAGTGTGGGCGACGTCGCCGACGGTGATCAGACCGAGCCGATGCAACATCGCTCTCGTCTTCTCGCCCACGCCCCACAACTCGCCGACGTCGAGGGGATGCAAGACCGTGGTCACCGCTTCGGGCGCCAGCACCACCACGCCGTCGGGCTTGGCCATCCGACTGCCGAGCTTGGCCATCGAGACCGAGGCCGCCACTCCGACCGAGCAGGTGATGGCCTGCTCGTCTTGGATCGTGGCGCGCAGCCACTCGGCGATCTGGACCGGGTTGCCAAGTCGCCGGGCGGCACCGCGTACGTCCAAGAACGCCTCGTCCAACGACAATGCCTCCACCAGTGGGGTCACCCGTCGAAAGGTCTCCATTACCGAGGCGGAGACGGTGGTGAAGGTGTCGTAGTCGGGGCTGACCACCACCGCCTGCGGACACAGTCGACGCGCTCTGGTCATCGGCAACGCCGAACGTACGCCGAACTCGCGCGCCAGATAGTTGGCCGACAAGACCACCCCGCGACTGCCGCCGCCGACGATGACGGGGACTTCTTGCAATTCAGGTCGCTCCCGCGTAGCCACCGACGCATAAAACGCATCCATGTCGACGTGGAGGATGGGCGTGACCGCCGCGGATGCGGCGGTCACGCCCATCCTCCCGCCAACATGAGGCAACGCCGACTTGGCGCAAACGCACCGGAGCGCAGCGGAGGGCGGCTTGCGCCACGTCGGCGCCAACCCGCACGCCAGTCAGCCGAAGACCGGCCGCAGGCCGGACAACCGGTACCACACCAGTCAGCCAAGGACCGGCCGCAGGCCGGACAACCGGTACCACACCACCCAGCCGAAGACCGGCCGCAGGCCGGACAACCGCAACCCTCAGCGCGTGGCCAGTACGTGCAACTGCGCGGCGAGCGGGAGGAACTCGGCGCGGGTCGCGACGGCCTGCTCGAGTTCGACCAGTGCCGCGCTCGCGCCGGGCTCCAGGTCGAGCAGCGACCCCGGCACCAGGTCGGCGAACACCCGGATGGCGTGCACCTCCAGGGGTTGCAGACCTGCGTTGGCGAGCAGTCCGACGAGGTCGTCGCGAGTGAAACGCTGTCCGGCGCGACCCGGTTCGCGGTGCCCGACGGGCGCGTCGAGTAGATCGTGGGCGGCCTGGAAGTGACCCGCCATAGCGCGCGCGACGACCCCGGCGTACTTCTGTGCAGCCAGCACGCTGAGCGTCCCGCCGGGTCGCAGGATCTCGGCAATGGCAGCCAGGGCCGCGCTGGGGTCACCGACCACTTCCAACACCCCGTGGCACAGCACCAGGTCGGCGTCGTCTCCGGCAGCGCTGAGGTCGGTGGCGTCTCCTTGGACGCCGGTGACTCGGTCGCTGACACCGGCTTCGGCAGCACGCCGGCCGAGTGCGGCCAGCGCATCGGGGCTGGGGTCGAGGACCAGCACGTCATGACCGAGTTCGGCGAGCGGGACGGCGAAGCCGCCGGTGCCGCCACCGATATCGACGATCCGCGCCTGCTCCGCACCACCCTCGGCCAGGGAGTCACGAAGAGCCGACCAGACCACTCCGCTGCGGATCGCGTTGCGGCGGTCGCTGGGACGGTCAGTGGCCATGACGACAACTCTAGTGGTCTCATCCCGAGCTCCCGGGGCTGCGGTGCCACAGCGATCGCGCGGGCTGCCACTCCTGATCGCCGGCAAGTTTGCGGGCTACGTCGCGAGTCGCCTCCCCCGCAGGTTTGATGTCGGAATAGGGCGACATCGTGAAGCCACTGGAATGCACCAGCACCCGACTGGCCCCGGTGGTCTCGTCACCGACCTCCTGATAGCCGACGGGTACGACCGCCAGGTGCGCGCGTACGGCCTCGATTCCCTCTGCCTCCCAGATCCGATGGAGTTCGGGTAGGTCCCAGGCTCCCGTGGCACGCACGGAGACGCCGCGATATCCCGTACGCCGTAACTCGCCACGGATCACCAGCAGCCAGGAGCCGAACACCGTGGCGGCATAGGGGCCCTGTGCGTCCTCGAAGAAGGTGGCATCGACTGGCCCGGTGGTGTCGTCGAGGGTCGCGAAGATGACCCGCCGCCCCGACCTGATCGGTGGAGTCTGGGTGGCCACCTTCACGCCGGCCACCAGCACCTCGGCCTTGCTGCGTCGGACCAGCAGGTCGCGACTGCGGGTCACCCCGAGCGCGTCGAGGAACTCCGCATAACCGTCGACGACGTGCTGGCTCGCGTCGAGACCGAGGATTTCGAGTTCGGCACGCATCCGCTCCTCGGCGTCGAGTTCGGGAAGTCCGCTGACCTCGCCCTCACCCGGCGCGTCACCGAGGTCGAGCGCCAATTGCACCGAGGTGACCGCCTCAGGCTCGGCGCTGGCTCGTGACTGCGCGGAGGCCTTCGCCCAGATCCCTGCCTCGCCGAAGACGTGTCGTTCCACCGCCGGTGCCTGCTCACGAATCGTCGGGTCGGTGCTGTTGCGAGCGGCGGATGCTGCGGCGTGCTCGACCGAGCGCACGGTCGGACGGCTGCGCACCCGCACTCTCCCCCGGGCAGCCTTGCTGACCGCCTTGCCGAAGCGGTCGAGATCGGCCACCTGCAGCAGCAGATCGCGCCGGGTGACCCGGTCGTACGTCCGCTCTGCTCGCGACACCGCCGCGCCGATCCGATAGATCGAGTCGAAGCCACCGGCCAGGACCAACCGCTCCACGATCGGGCGCGAGACGTGGGCGCGGTGCCAAAAGTCGGTGAGGGAGCGATAGGGCGCCTCGCCCTCGTCGCGCCCGGCGATGATCCGCTCGATCTCGCCTGTGGTGATGCCCTTGACCTCTTCCAACGCGATCCGGATCGCGAAGGCGCGACCATCTGGCCAACCACGTTCACGTGGGTCCGGCTTCGAGTCCGCCTCCCCCGTCGCCACCGACTCGACGACGTAGTGCTGTGCGCTGGCGTTGACGTCGAGGCCGCGCACGGTGATGCCGCACTGGCGTGCGTCGTCGAGGATCAGACGCTTGGGATACATGCCCGGGTCATGGGTGAGCACGCCGGCCAGGAAATGCGCCGGCCAGTGCGCTTTGAGCCAGGCTGACTGATAGGTCGGCAGTGCGAACGCCGCAGCATGGGCTTTGCAGAACCCGAAGGACGCGAAGGCCTCGATCACCTTCCAGATCCGCTCGACCAACGCCAGGTCGTACCCACGAGCCAACGCACGCGGGAAGAGCCACGCCTTGGTCTGCGCCATCCCCTCGACGTCACCGAGCATCCGGCGCTTCTCGTCACCTTCGGCATTGCTGACGCCCGCGATGGTCGCGATGATCTCGATGAGTTGCTCGTGGAAGACCACGACCCCTTGCGTCTCCTGAAGGATCGGACGTAGATCCTCGTGGAGGAAGAGTGGTTCGTCCCAGCCTTGTTTGGCCTCCAGATAGGGCGTGATCATGTCGCTCTTGACCGGTCCGGGCCGGAAGAGGGAGATGTCGGTGACGATGTCGGCGAACGAGTCGATGCCCGACTTGCCGACCAACTCGCGCTGCCCCGGCGACTCGATCTGGAAGACCCCGAGCGTGCGGGCGGCGCTGATCATCTCGAAGGTCTGCGGGTCGTCGAAGGACACCTGCACCTCGTCGTCGAGATCGACCTCGACCGCATCGGTGCGGGCGATCTCCTTAATCGCGTACGCCATCGACGACTGCATCCGGATGCCCAGCACATCGAGTTTGAGCAAGCCCAGGTCTTCGACGTCGTCCTTGTCGAACTGGCTCATCGGGAAGCCGGCGTACGACGCTTCGACCGGGGTGCGGTCGAGCAGGGTGGCGTCGGAGAGGAGGACGCCGCACGGATGCACGGCGATGTGGCGCGGCAACCCGTCGAGGCTCTCCACCAACCGGAACATCAGGTCGAGTCGCTCACTGTTGAGTCCGGCCAGCCGCAACTCGGGGAGCTCGCGCAGTGCGGTGCGAGCATCGCGGGCGCGGATGTGCGGAAACGCCTTGGCGATCGAGTCGATCTCGCCAGGTGGCATGCCGAGCGCGGCACCGACATCGCGTACGGCATGGCGCACCCGATAGGTGTCCATCATCGAGACGCACACACAACGCTCACCGCCGTAGCGATCGAGGATCGCGCGATAGATCTCTTCGCGGCGCGCGGACTCCACATCGATGTCGATGTCGGGCAGCGCCCCGCGCAGCGGCGAGAGGAACCGCTCCATCAACAGGCCGTGGCGCAGCGGGTCGACCCCGGAGACGCCGAGCAGGTAGTTGACCAGGCTGCCTGCTCCCGAGCCCCGCGCGGCCACGCGGATGCCCTTGGCCTTGATCAGGTCGGCGATGTCGCCGACGGTGAGGAAGTAGGACGCGAAGCCGAGCGCTTCGATGGTCTGGAGTTCGTCGTCGAGTCGCTTCCAGATGCGTTGGCGCGGCGCACTGCCATAGCGATCACCGATCGCGGACTCGCACCGCAGCCGAAGCGCCAGATCCGCGGGCGGCACACCAACGACTGATTCACCGGCACCTCCCGAGGTCGTCTCGAACTCGGGGAAGTGCACCTCCCCGATCCCCAGATCCGTACGCGGGTCGAGCGCGCACTGATCGGCCACCGCGCGAGTGGTCGCCAGCAGTCGGGTCGCCTCGCGCGACGACTCCCCCAGACCGGAGAGCCGACAGATCTCCTCGGCCACCTCGTGCATCTGCTTGCCGGACTTGAGGAAGCCCTCGGCGTTGCGCCGGTCGAGGTGACGTCGGTCGAGAGCGACGAGGCGACGGGCAGAGTCGAGCACGTCCACCGTGGGCGCGTCGAGGCGATCGGCATAACGCACCGCGTTGGTGAGTACGGCGGGAAGCCCGGCCCGACGGGCGATCCCGGCCATCCTGGCGGCATGCGCCGAGGTGCCCGGCCCCCAGGCACCGTCTTGTCCGGGGAGCCGATGTGAGACCAACTCCACCACCAACCGCCCCGGCGCCACGACCTCGCGCCACGGCGCAAGCGCCGCCAGCGCGAGGTCGTCACGGCGCCGAGACGCTGCCTGCCCCATCTCGGTCGAGGGTCCGAGCAGCACCAGCACATCGCCCGAGCCGAGCCAGGGGGCGATCAGGTCGAGCGTGGCGACGGGGTCGCCCCGCTCGCCCGCGAGATGGACCGCCGAGACGAGTCGACAGATCGCGGCCCAGCCCGCACGTCCCCCACCAGGCCCACCGGCATGAGCGAGCAGCGTGACCCGCGGCAGCCCACCCTGCTCGAAAGACAGATCACGAAACGCCCCGCCGCGCACTGGTGCAGCACGACCCGATGCAGGTGGTCGAGCCGAGTTCGTCCTGAGCCCAGTCGAAGGGTCGAGACCAGCGGGGCGATAGGCCAGATCCACGCCCAGCACCGGCCGGATGCCAGCGGCCGAGCAGGCCCGGGCGAACTTCACCGCGCCATAGGTGCCGTCGCGATCGGTGAGGGCAAGGGTGTCCATCTCCTGCTCCGCGGCGCGCTCGACCAGCGTGCGTGGATGCGACGCGCCATAGCGCAGCGAATAGCCCGAGGCGACGTGCAGATGCACGAAGGGGTCCATGGTCGATCCCCCAGATCAGGCGGTGCGCGACGGCACCGCGATCTGTGCCGGCAAAGCCACGTGCGGCATCATCCCGAGTTGCTGCTCGACCACTGAGAGGAACCGGTCTGCGTCACGGACCAGGTCATCGGCCTCACGTTCGCAGACCGCCCGGGTCGAACCCGCCTCCGCAGCGGCACGCTTGCCCGCCCCGGCAGCAAAGAAGCCGGCCCACTCGGAAAGCTCGGGGGCGACCTCGGCCAGCAGCACCCAGGCGTTCTTCTGAGGGCGTCGGCGACCGGCGGCCGGGCGCGCCTTGGCCGCCAGCAGGGCGGCCGCGGCCCGCAGCGCCGCCACATGGGCGCAGGCATAGCGAGTCGGCACGTCGGTGCTGGTGATGGCCTCGTGCAGCGACTCAGCCGCCCGCGCCAGATAGGAGTGGGTGCTCGCCGGGAGGTTGTGTGGACTCTGGAAATCGGACATCGCGATCTGCCTCAATCCACGCAGCCGACGAGCTGCCAACTGCCCTCGTCCCAGGAGAAGGACAGGTCGAAGACGCCGCCGTCGCCTTCTCCGCGACCGGCTTCGACCCGCCAGAACTCCCGCTCCGCGAGCAGATCGGTCGAGCCAGCCGACTCCCCAGCCAACTCAGCGTCGTCGCTGCCCACCACGGCCCGCACTCGGTCGGAGTGCCACCACGATCCGGTCTCCACCCAGTGCGCCAGCACCGTGCGCACCTTCCACAGCCGCCCTCGCCACAAGAACTGCGCCGGTCCTTCCTCGCCGGGCTCGCCCACGGCCCCGCCGACGACTCCCCGCCGGACCTCCACCAGATCCTCGTACCGCCTCATCGCTCCTCCTCATGCCGCACCGGCCTCGACTCCCTGCATCCAGTATCGAACATCTGTTCGAATGACGCAAGATCGAAACTGATCACAGCACCGAGGACCGACATTTCGGCTGCCCTCGGCCCAGACGACGTACGCTCAATCGCTCAGCGCAGCCTTAACCGACCGTCCCCCGGGCTCGAAGAACTGCGGCCCCGGGAGAGCATCCCGCGCAGCTGGGGTCACCAAGGCCGCAGTTCTTTGGCGCAACCGAGGTGAGATCCACCCCCGATCAACCGGTGGACGCGAGGCTCAATCAGCCGACAGTGAAGTCGGCAAACGAAGATTCAACTCGTCGGCCGAGACGATGTCTTGCATTGCCGCTGCATTGAGCAGGAAAGCATCAGCCAGTTCGAGTGATTCACTGCCGTAGACGAATTCCGCCACCTTCACATAACTGCCTTCGCGAAACGATCGGACCTCGCGAATCAGGCGCGCATCCTCTGGATGTTCTCGCACCTGCTCCTGCACATTCTCGGTCGTCGTGAAGAGCGGGTCCTTGTCGGTGCCACCCACGCGGATCGACAACGTGCTGGTGGTGCGGGTATAGGTGCCGTCGGCCACCGATCCGCTCTCCTCGCATTCGAAAAGCGGTCCATTCGACCCCAGGGATGGACAACCCATGGGCTCGGTCGGCCGATCGACCGCCACACCGGTGACGTATTCCCAGGTGTGCGATCCGTCAGACGTGCGGTAGTAGACGGCGGCAGCCCGAGCCTGATCTAACTCCGAGGATGAGAGTCCGCGAGCATCGCCGTCATAGAGCTGCGCACGAGACGAGCCATCCGACCACTTCACAATCGTCTGGCCCAAGGTGGACTCGGCGGCGACGGCAAGTTCACTCATGCTCGACACGACGCGCGCAGGCGTGGCAGCGGTCGCCTCAGAAGTCGAGGAGTGCAGCGTCGTCGCTAAGGCGATGCCTCCCGAGAGCACCAAGGCGACACTGGCAGCGGCAAGGATGGGGCTGAATGACTTGAATTCCACGATTCTCCTCTATCCTACGTCGTGGGATTGTCCTTGTTGGAACTCGGGTACGCGTAAAGACATTCAATATTGCCATCTTTGAAACACCCAATTACCCCGCATGTAGCGAATATTCCTATTCTTGCCCACCAGCAGTTCAAGTAGACCATTTTTGGGGCCCGAGCCCGACTGGCGCGTTGGGGAGATATGGGCAATATCGTGGCGACGTTCAGTGGCGCGCCAAGGGTTTCGATTTTCTGTGGCCGACAACTCTCTTGGATCAGTGTCTTCCGACCTGGTGTCGTTTCGCCATTTCCATACCTCACGGGCGCGAATGGGTTTGCTCGGTTCCGTGAGCGTACGCTCACCCCCCGGACCGGAAGCCATGCTTTAGTCGCAATCGCTTACCCTCCGCAGCCCCTCAGAGCAGGCGCAGATAATCGCCCAGGTCGCGTCGGAAGAGGAAGAAGATCGTCGCAAGCGCCATCAAGACCCCGGCTGCCGACACGATCACGAAAGGCACCGGCAAGGACTGCGCCAGACCGAGCGCCCCCATAAAGGCCGTGAATCCCATCACCGCCACCAGCGACCAGCGCGCCCAGTGGTGGCGACCGAGCAGGAACGCCACCAGCACCCAGGCCAGCATCGCGTAGGTGACGCACGAGGTGATCGCCAACGCCGAGAAGCCCGGCACGTGGATCGCGCTGCGTTCGAGTGCCTCGATGCCACCGTCGCGCAAGATGGTCTGTGCCGCCTCGTTGCCTTCGGCCCACGACAAGATCAACTGCTCGTGATACACGAAGGTCAGCGCCGTTCCGACGGCCAGCAGGCCGAGCATCGCGTACACCAAGGCGACCACACGTCGTACGGATGCGGGACGCGACTGCGCCATCTGTGGCCACCACAACTTTCGCGAGGAAGTTTCACTAAGGTCCGATGCCATGAGCGAGCACCAGGCGATCACCCGCTTCAAGACCGAGCACAGCCTACGGGGCGGCACCGGACGGGTCGTCATCCTTCCCGACTCCGTGCACACTGCGGCTCTGGCCGCCGATGCCTTGGGCTGCGCGGTCGGTGCGATCGCCAACAGCCTGCTCTTCGACGCCGATGGCACGCCGATCCTGATCCTGACCTCCGGCGGGCATCGCGTGGATACCAAGAAGGCAGCCGCCACGATCGGCGTCGACAAGCTCGCTCGCGCCACCCCTGAGTTCGTCAAGCAGCACACCGGGCAGGTCATCGGCGGGGTGTCTCCCATCGCGCACCCCGCCCCGATCGCGACCTATCTCGACCCCTGGCTGCGGCAGTACGACGAGATCTGGGCCGCGGCCGGCCACCCGGCGGCGGTCTTCTCCACGACGTACGAAGAACTCCAGCAGATGACCGACGCCGTCGAGATCGACGTAGCCTGACAGGGCGAAGAGCCCGGAATAGCGCCGGCACGGCGGTAGTTTTCCTCTCGACGCCGCCACGCAGGCGGCGCAGCAGAAAGTGAGCACCATGGGCACCTTGCCGTTGGTCTTCTCGAGCGGTTGGGCCAGCGGCCTCAACGCCTACCTCGTCGTGTTGGTGCTCGGCGTCGCCGACCGCCTCAACAACTTCACCGAGATTCCCGACGTTCTGCAACGCTGGGACGTCCTGGGCGCCGCAACGTTCCTCTACGCGATGGAGTTCATCGCCGACAAGATCCCCTACCTCGACTCGACCTGGGATGCGATCTCGACCGCGATCCGCCCCACGGTCGGCGCGGTGATCGGCGTCTTGCTTGCTGGCGAGGCGGGCAACCTCAACGACGCCGTCGCCGGTGTCACCGGTGGTCTGGCGGCCTTCTTGTCCCATCTGGTGAAGTCCGGTGGACGACTGGCGATCAACGCCTCCCCCGAGCCTGCCTCCAACTTCGTCGCCAGTGTCAGTGAGGACGTCGCCGTCCTAGGCGTCGTGGGCCTGGCCGTCAATCACCCCCAGATCGCGGCGAGCATTGCCGGAGCACTGCTGCTGATCGGACTCATCGGGCTGTTCTTCCTCGCCCGCTTCATCCGTCGCGGCTGGCGGCGCTGGAAGCGCAAAGACCCTGCGCAACTGGCCACCTGATGCGCGTCACGGTGCTCGGAGGCGGCTTCGGCGGACTCGCCAGTGCCGCCCGCTTGGCCAAACTCGGCCATGACGTCACCCTCCTGGAGCGTTCGGGAGCCCTCGGCGGCGCGATGTCGCGCACCATGGAGGGTGGTTTCGCCTGGGAGAACGGGCCGACCACCACCGGCCTGCCGGCGGTCGTACGCGATCTCTTCCGCAAGTCCGGCCGCCCGTTGGAACGCGAACTCGACCTCGTCCCCGTGCCGATCATCCGCGAGCACCGCTTCGAGGACGGCAGCGTGATCGCCCTGCCCGGCGAGACCCGAGCGGGCCAGTACGACGCGGTGCAAGCAGCCACGAGCGCGGGCGACGCGTGGCTGTCGTACGTCGACTCCTTCGCCGACGTGTGGCACACGCTGCGCCGCGACTACTACGAGAGGCCGTACGATCCCCGCCACGCCGAGCGGGCGGCGACCGCGATCCTGCGCGAGCGCACCAGCCTGCATAGACGGCTGCGCAAGACATTCAAGGACGAGCGGCTCAAGCACCTGGCCACCTACGACGCCGTCTCCCAAGGTCATGACCCGCGCGACGTCCCCGCGTGGGTCGGGCTCACGGCCTATCTGGAGCAGAACTTCGGCCTCTGGACGATCCCCGGTCCAGCCGGATCCTTCGGCCTCTCCGCGCTCACCGACGCCCTGGTCACGCGCCTGAGCACCCGCAAGGTCAAGATCAGCTTGAACACAGACGTACGCGACGTGGCCGTGCGGGACGGTCGCGCCGTCGGCGTACACACCAGCGAGGGAGACCTCGACACCGACGCTGTGGTGGTCGCGATCGATCCCCGCCGAGTGCCCGCGCTGGCTCCTTCCGTACGCAAGACGATGCCCGCGCTCCCCCCGACCGTGTGCTTCCTGGGCCTGGAGGGCGAGGTGCCCGACCTGCCGGCGGAGGTCGTACTGCACGGTGACCCGACGTTGACCGTACGCACCGGCGGCCAAGCCCCCGAGGGGCACCACGCCTGGACCGTTCACGTCCGCGGCATGCTGGGTGAGGACCTGCTGCGTGCCCTGGCTCGCGGCGGTCTCGATGTCCGAGCTCAGGTCGTACGCCGCCTCGATCACACCCCCCGTGAACAGGTCGAGCAGTTCGCCGGCTCACCGATGGGCGTGCGGTGGGAGGGCCGCGGCACGGTAGCCGCACGGCTGGGTCCGCGTACGCCGATCCCGGGCGTTTATGCCGCTGGTGCGCACGCAACTCCTGGAGCCGGAGTCCCAGCCGTCGGGCTGTCAGCGGCCCTGGTCGCTCAGGTGATCGGGCCGGCCTGACCCCAGGTCAGAGCAGCGCCCACGTCACCGTGACGCTGGCCGGGACCTGGCGCTCGCCGGGCTCCAGCGAAGCGTCCTTCATCGCCATCATCCGCTCGGCGCCCCCGAAGGCCACGGGCGCCTCGGCGTGCCCCGGACCCTCGCTCACGCGCAGCACCTGCCCGACCGACAGGCCCGCGTGCTGGGCATACTGCTCGGCCCGCTCGCGGGCATCATTCATGGCCGCATCGCGGGCTCGCGCCAGCGCTGCGGAGGGATCCGAGACCGACAGCCCGACGCCGTCGATGACCATCCGCTCCCCCACTTCGGCGGCGACCTCGGTAATCAACGCTCCCGCCTGGGTCAGGTCCGCCAGGGTCACGCTCAGACTGTGTCGGCACTCCCACCCGACCTGCTGACCCTGGTTGTCGTGCGCCGGCCAGACCACCAGGTCCCGGGTCGAGATCCGGGTGCGTTCGGTGTGACGCTGCGCGATCTCGACGATCGTGTCGACCGTCGTGCTCACCACGGCGAAAGCCTCACCCACATTAGCGGCCCGCTGTACCGCAGCCAGGCGTACGGTCGCCTCATCGGGCACCGCGCTGGCCTGACCGATCCCCGTGACGGTGACGGTCGCGTCCATAGCGGCCTCCTCAGACTCCGAGTCGCAGCGCCTCGAGGATCTCTCGGGTCGCCTTGGAACGATTGAGGGTATAGAAGTGCAGGCCGGGCGCACCACCGTCGAGCAGTTCCTCGCACAGCTCGACTGCCACCCGAATGCCTTCGGCGCGCATGGCAGCGGCGTCGCCTTCGTGAGCACCGATGCGCGCGACGATCTCTGCCGGCACCTCCGTCCCGATCAACTCACCCTGCCGCTGGATGGCACTGATGTTGAGGATCGGCATGATGCCGGGGACGATCGGGATGTCCACGCCGCGCTCGGCCAGCCGCTCGACGAGGTCGAAGTAGTCCGAGGCCCGGAAGAACATCTGGGTGACCGCGAACTCGGCCCCTGCCGCTGCCTTGGCGGCCAACACGTCGGCGTCGTGGTCGAGCGAACTCGACGCCGGGTGCTTCTCGGGGAAGGCAGCCACCCCGATGCGGAAGATTCCGCGATTGGCGGCCAACTCGACCAGCTCGTTGGCGTACGTCAACCCACCCTCGGTGGGCGTCCACTCTGCGCGCGGGCCTTCTGCCGGATCGCCACGCAACGCCATCAGGTGCCGCACCCCGGCGTTGGCATATTGATCAAGGATCTCCTCGATCTCGGCCCTGGTGTGGCCGACGCAGGTCAGGTGCGCGACCGGCACCATCGACGTCTCGTGAGCGATGCGACCGGTGATCCGTACGGTCGTGTCGCGCGACGATCCTCCGGCGCCGTAGGTCACCGACACGAACGTCGGCTTCAGCGGCTCCAACTCGCTGATCGAGCGCCACAGGACTTCTTCACCCTCGGCGTCCTTGGGCGGGAAGAACTCGAAGGAGAACGACCGCTCACCGCTGTCGAGCAGTTCGCGGATGCTGCGGCCGATTCCAGGAGTCACGTTGCGCAAGCCTAGGTGTTGCGCAGGACGAAACACAGGCTGTCCAACCTTCGAAAGGGTCACACACTAGGGTCGGCGAGGTGACGGACTGGGATCCCGCCGCCTTCGCCGCGGCCGTGCAGACCGAACTCGACGCGTTCTTGGACCGTCAGGCCGAGCGGCTCGGTCCGCTCGGCGCGGACGCCGAACGCCTGCTGGCACAGGCCAGGCAGGCGGTGGCGGGCGGCAAGCGCTTTCGTGCGACCTTCTGCTGGTGGGGCTATCGAGCCGTACGGCCCGAGCCGGTCGACACCGACGCGCTGGTGCGCGCCTGCGCATCCCTGGAGTTGTTGCATGCCAGCGCGCTGGTCCACGACGACTACATGGACGCGTCCGAGACCCGCCGGGGCCGCCCGGCCGTGCACCGCTTCTTCGCCGAGGAGCACGCGGGCGCCGGCTGGCCCGGAGACTCGACCGGCTATGGCGCCGCCGCGGCGATCCTGTTGGGGGACCTCCTGCAGGCCTGGGCAGACGAGTTGCTGCGTCTGTGCGGGCTGCCGGTCGCCGAAGTGGCCTCCGCTTTGGAACTCTTCGACCACACCCGGACCGAGGTGATCGCCGGACAGTTCTTGGACGTATCCGTGCAGGCGCGCGGACACAGCGACGTCGACGAGGCGATGCGGGTGCTGAGATTCAAGTCCGCGAAGTATTCGGTGGAACGGCCGCTGCACATCGGCGCCGCGCTAGCGGGCGGCGGGCCGAAGGCGCTGCGCGACCTCACGGCGTACGGCCTTCCGCTCGGCGAGGCCTTCCAGTTGCGCGACGACCTGCTCGGGGTCTTCGGTGACCCCGACGAGACCGGCAAGCCGGCGGGAGACGACCTCGTCGAGGGCAAACGCACCGTGTTGGTCGCGCTGGCTCTCGACGGCGCCTCCCCCTCGGATCGCGACCGGCTCAACCGGGCGCTCGGCACCGAGTTGGGACAAGCCGACGTGGCCGCACTGCGGCGGATCATCGTCGACGCGGGCGCGGCTGCTGCCGTCGAGGATGCGATCGCGGCGTTGACCGACCGCGCACTGAGCGCGCTGGCGCAGGCCGAACTCGACGCGGGCGCCAAGGACGTCTTGCGAGAACTCGCCGCGACCGTGACGGACCGGACCGTCTGACTAGTCCAACTCCTCGATGCCCGGCAACTCTGGTCCGTCGCCGCGCAGCAACACCGTGAACGCTCCCCCACGGTCGGCATTCACGCGCGACCCGAGCACGCTCAGCGCGACCGAGAAGGCGCGCTCGTCCTCACGCGCCAGCGGTCCCCAACCGTCCCAGAGCAGCACCGTGTCGGCCGCGACGTCGTGCAGGCAGTCAGCCAACGCGTCGAAGTTCTGTCCGTAATAGTCAGGGAAATCCAGGGCTTGCCCGATCGCGGCGAGGAAGTCGGCTTTCGAGTCACCGCGCCACCCGTCGACGTGCGCGAAATGCTGTCCGGCGTGCTCCACGGTGTGCCGGATCTCCTCGGCGCTGTAGGCGCTGTGCCACAGATAGATGCCAGGCGCACGACGTCGCGCCAAGATCCCCGCCAGACCGCTCATCGCCTGATCCTCTCGAAGCTCTGGTAGTGGTTGGCCGTGTAATAGAACTCGCCACCGTCACCGGTCACGATCCGCTTGGCGCCGCGATGGCTCAATCCGGGAGTCACCACGGTGTATTCGCGGTAATAGCCGCGCTGGTGGTCGGGCAGGATGCCCTCGAAGTTGCCGAAAGTGTCGTCGTCCTTGTCGTACGGGAACGGGCCACCCTCGTCGATCAACGCCAACGTGTCACGCGCCTGGTCCGGCAGTGCGGACTCCTCGATCCAGGCCAGCCCGGATTCGGGGTCGGTTTCACCGCTTTGACCCGAAGTGGGACTCGTCGAATGCGACGCGCGGACGTCTTGTCGTACGGGCTCCTCGCCACCCTGCTGACTCCACCACCACAGCCCCAGCACCAGGGCGGCTAGCGCAAGGATCGCCCAGGACTTCCGATCGGTCACGGGTCAGAAACCGAGCGCCTGGGCACGGCGTTTGACCTCGGAGCCGCGGTTCTCGCGCAGCGCGTCGATCGGTCGACCGGGCAGGTCCTGGTCCTCGAAGATCCAGGCGATCTTCTCCCGATCGTCGAAACCGGCGTCGTGGAGCACGGTCAGCAGTCCCGCCAGGCCCTTGACCGGGAGGCCGTCGCTGAGGAACAGCGCAGGCACCTGCTGTCCTGCGCGGTGAAAAGGCACCGCGGCGGCGAGTTCGTGATCGCGGATCATCGTGCGCACCTTGGCGACGGTGACACCGAGTTGGCGAGCCGCCTCGGCCCAATCGATCCATTCCTCCACCCGCTCGGCGAGGTCGACCTCCGACAGCGGCACCGCATCACTCATGGCCCGAACTCTGCCACGCGCCACGCCGGGTGTCGCGCAACGCCATCTGGCTGGCGCCGGTCCGTAGAATCGCGAGGAGTCGCCGGCGTCTTCCCCGCCGGGCAGGAGGTCGAAGCGTGCAGTCACGACGTGACACCACTGTGGCGCGACCGGACGCGATGACCGGCCGCACGCTGGAGGGGCGCTATCTGCTCGGCGAGCGGATCGCCCGCGGTGGCATGGCAAGTGTCTACCTGGGCACCGACATCCGCCTCGACCGCACCGTCGCGGTCAAGATCATGCACCCGGGTTTGGGTGACGATGCGGAGTTCGCGGCCCGGTTCGTACGCGAGGCGCGCTCGGCAGCACGGCTGTCCCATCCCCACATCGTGGCGATCCACGACCAGGGCACCGACGAGGGCATCGCCTTCTTGGCGATGGAGTACGTACCCGGCCAGACCCTGCGCGACGTGATCGCCGACAGCGCCCCGTTGGCACCCACTCGGGCGCTGGCGATCCTCGAACCCGTCGTATCCGCCATCGCGGCGGCCCACCGCGCGGGGTTGATCCATCGCGACGTCAAACCCGAGAACGTCCTGGTCTCCGACGATCGCAGCGTCGTCAAGGTCGCAGACTTCGGACTTGCCAAGGCGATCAGCGCCGACACCCAGCACACGGTCACCGGCGGCGTCCTGATCGGCACGGTGTCCTATCTGGCGCCCGAACTGGTCACCGACGGCAAAGCCGACGAACGCGCCGACGTGTACGCGCTCGGGGTGCTGCTCTTCGAACTGCTCACCGGCCAGAAGCCGCATGAGGGAGAAACGCCGATCGCGGTGGCGTACAAGCACGTCCACGCCGACGTGCCCGCCCCCAGCACCGTCGCCGAGGACATCCCCGACTACGTCGATGCTCTCGTGGCCCGCGCCACGTCACGCGACCGGACCCAGCGACCTGCCGATGCGGGCGTACTCCTGCATCTGGTGCGGCGGGTCTCCCAGGCACTGCGCGACGGGGTGGAGACCGACGACGACCTGACCGCCGACCTGCGGCCGCGTCCGGTCTGCGTCGACTCGGGCGAGGCCCATCGGCCCGAGGACACCATCCCGGTCGCCGCTCCCGAAGCGGCCTTCTTCTCCGGACGGGAGCCCGAGATCGCCCCGCCCGTCCCACGCGAGCACACCACCACGATCGAGGCCACGTCGCGCGAGGACGCCCACGAGGTCGTTCCCGCGTCGCCGCGCCCCGTGGCGCACCCGACCGGCCGGGCTCCGTCTCCCCCGCGCTCGGTCGTCGTCCAACCGCGCAGTCGATCACGGCGCGGCCCGATCGTGCTGCTGCTGATGCTGGCGCTGATCGCCGGTCTGACCGGCGCGGGCTACTGGTGGGCGGTGGCGCGCTACACCAGCACGCCGGCCCTGCTGGGACTGACGGCACAGCAGGCCGACGCCAAGTTGGCCAAGGCCGGGCTCCAGGGCCGCGAGGGGCCCCCCGACTTTTCCGAGACCGTGCCGGCCGGGCAGGTGCTCCGCACCGACCCGGAGCCCAGCGCCCGAGTGCTCGACCACGGCACGGTCACGCTGATCTTGTCGCTGGGCAAGGAGAGGTACGACGTCCCACCCCTGAAGGGCAAGACCGAGGACGCGGCCCAAGACGCGCTCCAGGACACCCACCTGAGTTTCGGCAAATCCTTGGCACGCTGGCACGAGGAGATCCCCGCCGGCCAGGTGATTCGCAGCATCCCGCCCGCAGGCAAGACGCTGCGCCCGGGGACGGCCGTCGATCTGGTCGTCAGCAAGGGTCCCAAGCCCATCTCGATCAAGGACTGGACCGGCAAGAACGCCGCGCGCGCGACCTCGGCGATGCAAGCCAAGGGGCTGGTAGTCACGGTGACGGACGAGGTCTTCTCCGACACCGTCGACGAAGGCAAGGTGATCTCGCAGACCCCCGCCTCGGGCACGCTGCACAAGGGCGACGAGGTCACGTTGACGGTGTCCAAGGGCCCCGAGTTGATCGAGGTGCCGGGCGGGCTCAAGAGCAGCGGGGTGGCCGATGCCACGGCCAAACTGGAGGCGCTCGAGTTCGTCGTACGCACCGAGCCGTCGGCGATCTATCTCGGCCTGGGCTATGTCTCGGGCAGCGATCCGGGTTCGGGGGCGATGGTGCCCAAGGGTTCGACCATCACGCTCTATCTCGTCTGAGTCCTGCTCGTCCGCATCCTGGATCCTCACGCGCGCGTCGTGGGCGAGGTCGTAGGGTCCTCCCATGCGTCGCTATTTCTTCGGACACCTGCCGGGAGCACCCGTGCCGGTCGTTCACTGACGCATCCGACACCCCACACGCCCCGGTCCGACCGGGGCGTTCGTGCGTCCGGGCCGGACCACGAACGAGAGGAACCCCCATGGTCATCGTGATGAGCCCCGAGGCCACCGACGAGGATGTCGCGGCAGTCGTCGCCAAGGTCGAAGGAGTCGGCGGCGAGGCCTTCGTCTCCAAGGGCGTCGTACGGACCATCATCGGTCTGGTCGGCGACGTGGACTCCTTTCACCACCTCAACCTGCGCACTTTGCGTGGTGTCGCGGACGTCCATCGGATCAGCGACCCCTACAAGTTGGTCTCACGGCAACACCATCCGGACCGTTCGACGGTGTGGGTCGGGCGAGCCGGCCACCGGGTGCCGATCGGTCCGGACACCTTCACCTTCATCGCCGGTCCGTGTGCGGTGGAGACGCCGGAGCAGACTCTCGAAGCGGCCCGGATGGCACAAGGTGCCGGCGCCACGATCATCCGGGGCGGCGCCTACAAGCCGCGCACCTCGCCGTACGCGTTCCAGGGCCTGGGCGTGCGCGGACTGGAGATCCTGGCGGACGTCCGCGAAGCCACCGGTCTGCCGGTCGTGACCGAGGTGGTCGACGCCCGCGACGTGCCGATCGTCGCCGAATACGCCGACATGTTGCAGATCGGCACCCGCAACATGGCCAACTTCGGCCTGCTCCAGGCAGCCGGGGAGGCGGGCAAGCCGGTGCTGCTCAAGCGCGGGATGACCGCGACGATCGAGGAGTGGCTGATGGCGGCCGAATACATCGCCCAGCGCGGCAACCTCGACGTGGTGCTGTGTGAGCGCGGCATCCGGACGTTCGAGCCGAGTACGCGCAACACCTTGGACATCTCCGCCGTTCCGGTGATCCAGGCCAGCAGCCACCTGCCGGTGATCGTGGACCCGTCCCACGCGGCCGGACGCAAGGACCTGGTCGTGCCGTTGTCGCGCGCCGCGATCGCGGTCGGCGCCGACGGCGTCATCGTCGACGTCCACCCCGAGCCCGAGGTCGCGCTGTGCGACGGCCCCCAGGCGCTCCTCGGCGGTGACCTGCGCGACCTGGCCACGGCTTGTCGCAAACTGCCCGCCGCAGTGGGTCGAGTCGATGCGGGGACACGGGTGCGTTCCTGACGTCGCATGGTCCCCTAGAGTGTCCGCACCCGGTGAGCAAGGAGCCCCATGACCGAGTGCCGCACCTGCGCGACGTCGATCCCCGACGACGCTGAGGCCTGCCCCAATTGCGGTCGCGCGACCTCGTGGACCGACGACGTGGATTGGGACGAGTCCCCTGGCGCGCCGGCGTGGATCGCGTGGGCCGTCGTCGCCGGAGTGCTGGTCGCGACCTTCCTGCTCGGTGCCTTCCTGATCACCCAGGCACCCGCGCCCAGCAAGCCCGAGGCCAAGGACAAGACTTCGGTCACGTCGACGGAACCGACCAAGGCCACCGAACCCGAGGCTTCCGAACAGACCCAGGACAGCGAACCCACGACGTCCGAGTCGGCAGAGACCGGCCCTACGGCCGATCCGTCTCCGATCGCCGAACTCGCTACCGCCGAGGTGCCCGGCTCCGCACCGCCCAACAACGATGTCGACGGCACCCAGGTGACCTTCGGCGGCGAGAACCTCATCGACGGCGACCCCGAGACCGCGTGGCGCCAAAGCGGCGATGCCACGGGGAGCACGATCACCCTGCGCTTCCCTCAGGAGGTCGACGTGACCTCGGTCGGCATCATCAACGGCTGGGCGAAGACCACCACGAGCACCAGCGGCACCGACTACGACTGGTATCACTCCAACCGTCGCGTCCTCGCCGTCGAATGGCTGATCAACGGCGAGACCTATTCGCAGACCCTGATCGATGCCACCGGCTACCAGGCTCTCGACGTGACTCCCACCCGTACCGCCGATGTGCAACTGCGCATCGTGTCGGTCTCCTCGCCGGGCTCGGTGAACCCGCGCGACTTCACCGCGATCGCAGAGATCGCGGTCAGCGGCGTCGCCGACTGACGAGGAGTCACAAACTCTCGCCGAGGGGTCACGAACGCGCGTACGTCAGGCCTTGCGCAGCATCTGTGCGACGAGGAACGCCAACTCCAAGGACTGCACGCGGTTGAGTCGCGGGTCGCACACCGACTCATAGCGATGGGCCAGTGCTGCCTCGTCGAGCGACTCGCCACCACCGACGCACTCGGTGACGTCGTCGCCGGTGAGCTCGACGTGAACGCCGCCGGGCCAGGTGTCCAGCGCGCGGTGCACGTCGAAGAAGCCCTGCACCTCCTCGATGACATCCTCGAAACGACGGGTCTTGTATCCCGACGACGCCTCGAAGGTGTTGCCGTGCATCGGGTCGCACACCCACGCCACCGAGATGCCCTCGGCCTTGACCTTCTCGACCAGCGCCGGGAGGGCGTCACGGATCTTGCCGGCGCCGAAACGGGTGATGAAGGTGAGCCGTCCCGGCACGTTCTCCGGGTTGAGTTTCGACGCGTACGCAAGGGCGTCGTCCGGCGTCGTGGTCGGGCCGAGCTTGATGCCGATGGGGTTGCGCACGCGCGAGAGCAACTCGATGTGGGCGCCGTCGAGTTGACGGGTGCGCTCGCCGATCCACAGGAAGTGACCCGACACGTCGTACGGCAATGCGGTGCGCGAGTCGATCCGCGTCATCGCGTGCTCGTACTCCAACAGCAGCGCCTCGTGGCTGGAGTGGAAGTCGACCCGGTGGAACTCGTCGGGATCAGCGCCGATCGCTGCCATGAACTGCAACGCCCGGTCGATCTCGCTCGCGACCTTCTCGTACGCCTGTCCGGCCACCGAGTCTCGTACGAAATCGGTGTTCCAGGTGTGCACCTGACGCAGATCGGCATAGCCGCCGGTCACGAATGCGCGCACGAGGTTGAGGGTTGCGGCCGAGGAGTTGTAGACGTCGAGCAAGCGCTGAGGATCGGGCTCACGGGCCGCGGCGGTGAAGTCGAAACCGTTGACGGCGTCGCCGCGGTACGCAGGGAGCGTGAGGCCGTCGCGGGTCTCGTGGTCAGACGATCGCGGCTTGGCATACTGCCCGGCCAAGCGGCCGAGCTTCACCACGGGCACCGACGCGGCGTACGTCAGCACGACCGCCATCTGCAAGAGCACTCGGGAGCTTGTTGCGTACGTTGTCGGCCGTCACGCCCGCGAAGGTCTCGGCGCAGTCGCCGCCTTGGAGCAGGAACGCGCGGCCCTGCGCCACCTCACCGAGTTTGGTGGTGAGTTCGTCGCACTCGCCCGCGAACACCAGCGGCGGCATCGTCCGCAGCCGGGACACGGCGGCGTCGACGGCGGCGGAGTCGGGGTAGCGGGGCTGCTGAGCGGCGCCGAGGCCGTGCAGCGTGGCCAAGTCGGGGATCTGGGACCCAGAGTCGTCGGGAAGCAGCACCGCACCAGCGTACGGCGCGCTCCCCGCCCTCCTCGATTCGCCGTCAGCCGCCGAGATGATCGACGTCGCGGAAGCCGGTCTTCTTCGCGCGTACGCCACGGTTGGTCAGCCAGGTGATCGCCCACAGCACCACGCCGATGGCCAACATGCCGCCGGCGATCTTGTAGACGATCGGGTCGCGTTCACCCCATGGGATCAAGATCAGCGCCACCGAGAAGATCGCGCCGAGCAGCGGGGTCGGTCCGGGCGAGCGGAAGAAGCCCTCGGTCTCGGTGTCGCGGCGCAGCACCAGGCAGGCGATGTTGACCACCGTGAAGACACCAAGCAGCAAGAGTGCCGTCGTCGTCGAGAGTTGGCTGACGACCGGAGAATCCGACTGGGTCGCGACATACCAGATCAGGCCCAACGCCAGCAGGGTGCTGAACAGGATGCCCATGTAGGGCGAACGTCGGTTGGGCGAGACCTTGCCGAGCGTACGCGGGAGCACGTCCTGGTTGGCCAGGCCGTAGAGCAGAACGGCTTGCCATCAGCATGTTGATCAGCGCGGTGTTGGCAACCGCGAACACCGCCAGGAACGGGAAGATCTTGTCGATCGGGAAGTCGGGCGCGCCCTTGCTGACCACTTCGAGGAGGGCTCGGCCCTCCGATTCGTTGATCTGCTTCAACTCGCCTGGGGACAGCACGGCCACGACCGAGACCGCCACCAGCATGTAGATGATGACCGCGATACCCAGGCCCGTCAGCATCGTGCGCGGGAAGATCCGCTCCGGCTTCTCGACCTCCTCCACCATGTTGACCGAGTCCTCGAACCCGACCATCGCGAAGAACGCGATCGACGTGGCAAGGGTGATCGCCATGAACATGCCCTTGTCCTGCAGGTCATCGAAGACGACGACGCGGCTGAAGTCCCCGTCGCCGCGGGCGATCGCATAGAAGCCGACCAGGATCACGATGGCCAGTGCCGTCATCTCGACGAGGGTCAGGATGACGTTGAACTTCACCGACTCGCCCACACCACGTAGGTTGATCAGTGCGAGCAGGATCATGAAGCCCATTGCGATCGCCATGATGGTGCCCGTCCCCGGCACCTGATCGATCCAGCCGTTGACCTCCAGTCCGCCCATCAGGTTCTGGGCCAACACGTTGGCCGAGGTCGAAGCGCTCGTGATGCCCGAGCAGACCACGGCGAAGGCGACCAGGAAGGTGACGAAGTGGATCCCGAAGGCTTTGTGCGTGTAGAGCGCCGCCCCTGCCGCCTGCGGGTACTTGGTAACCAACTCCAGGTACGACAGCGCGGTCATCGTGGCGACCACGAAGGCCAGGAGGAACGGCAGCCACACCATCCCGCCCACACCGCCGGCCATCTGGCCCGTCACGGCGTACACGCCGGCGCCGAGGATGTCACCGATGATGAAGAGAAGCAGCAGTTTGGGACCCATCACCCGCTTGAGGTCAGGCTCGGGACCGTTCAGATCGGGTTCGACATCTGCGGTTGCGCTCATGGCTTGCCTCCACTCCGAGTTTGCGACCGGTCTAGACCGATCTCATCGGCTCATCGTGTCCCAGATCACACACCCCTGTCACGCGCCACGCCCGTACGAAACTAGGGTGGAGTCGTGACCAAGCGAGTTGCCCTCCTGACCGCGGGCGGTTACGCCCCATGCCTCTCCTCCGCCATCGGTGCTCTGATCGAGACGTACGACGCGCAGGACCACGACGTCGAGATCATCGCCTACCGACATGGCTACCACGGCCTGCTGACCGGCAATTCGGTGGAGATCGGACCCGAGGTCCGTGCCAACGCCGCGGTGTTGCATCGCTTCGGCGGCAGCCCCATCGGCAACAGCCGCGTGAAGCTCACCAACGACGCGGACTGCCGCAAGCGCGGTCTGATCGGTCCCGACGAGACCGCCCTCGAGGTGGCCGCTCGTCGGCTGCGCGAGGACCGGATCGACATCCTGCACACCATCGGCGGCGATGACACCAACACGGCGGCGGCCGACCTCGCGGCGTACCTGGAAGAGCAGGGCTCACATCTGACCGTGGTCGGTCTGCCCAAGACCATCGACAACGACATCGTGCCGATCCGTCAGTCCCTGGGTGCGCAGACGGCGGCCGAGCAGGCCTCGCTGTTCGCGCAGAACATCCTGGCCGAGCACGGCTCCAGCCCGCGGATGCTGATCGTGCACGAGGTGATGGGCCGTGCCTGCGGTTGGCTCACGGCGGCCGCCGCTCGTGACTACATGGCCTGGCACGCCGAGCAGGAGTGGCTGCCCGAGATCGGTCTGACGCCACAGAGGTGGGCGATCCACGCGGTGTACGTGCCCGAGACGCACATCGACCTGGACGCTGAGGCCGAGCGCCTGAAGGCCGTGATGGACGAGATCGGGTGCGTCAACATCTTCCTCGCCGAGGGCGCGGGGGTCGAGGACATCATCGCGAGCCTGGAGGCGTCGGGCGAGGAGGTCGCACGTGATGCGTTCGGCCACGTCCAGTTGGACACGATCAACCCCGGTCGCTACTTCGCCGACTCGTTCGCCAAGCGGATCGAGGCGGAGAAGAAGATGGTGCAGAAGTCCGGCTACTTCTCCCGGTCGGCCCGCGCCAACGACACCGACCTCGCGCTGATCCGCGAGATGGCAGAGTTGGCCGTCGAGTCCGCGATGCGCGGCGAGCCAGGTCTGATCGGACAAGATGAGGAACGTGGCGACGAGTTGCGTGCCGTCGAGTTCGAACGCGTGGCGGGCCACAAGGCCTTCGACGTGTCCCAGCCGTGGTTCCAGGAGCTGCTGAAGAAGATCGGGCAGTCCGCATGACCTTCTCCATCGTGGCGCGATCCGACGACGGCGAGTCGTGGGGCGTCGCGGTGGCGTCGAAGTTTCTGGCTGTCGGCTCGGCGGTACCGGCCGCTGTCGCCGGTGTTGGTGCGATCGCGACCCAGGCCGACGCCAACGTGGCGTACAAGGGGCTCGCGCTGGCCCACCTCGACGAGGGCGCGAACGCGGAGGTGGCATTGCAGCGTCTCCTCGAGGAGGACCCCGGACGTGAGCATCGGCAGGTCGGCATCGTCGACTCGGACGGCAACGCCGCCTCGCATACGGGCACGCAGTGTTTCGACTGGGCGGGCTCGCGTACGGCCGACGGAGTCGCCATCCAGGGCAATATCCTGGCCGGTGAGCATGTCGTCGACGCGATGCTCGACGCCTGGCACGCCAGCGCCGGGCAGACACTCGACCGGCGTCTGCTGGCCGCACTCGCCGCAGGCGACCAGGCCGGTGGCGACAAGCGCGGACGGCAGGCCGCCGCACTCTTCGTCGTACGCGAAGAGGCAGGCTACGGCGGCAACGACGACGTGGCCGTCGACCTGCGCGTGGACGATCACGCCGACCCGGTGACCGAGTTGAGCCGCCTGCTCGACCTCAACGACCTCTATCTGACCGCGTCCACGGACGAGGAACGCGTCGCGATCACGCCCGCGCTCCATGACGAGATCATCAGCCTGGTCAATGCCGCGGGACACGACGACTTGTGGGCGTGGGTCGGCACCGAGAACTACGAAATGCGGGTCGATCCCGCGGGGCAATGGATCGACCGCCGGGTGCTGGCGATCCTGCGTGGGGAGGAGAAGCCGTGAGCGTGCTCGCGATCGACGCAGGTACGACCGGGGTCACCGCTGTCGTGGTCTGCGACGACGGCCGCATCGCGGCCAAGGGCTATCAGGAGTTCGCCCAGCACTTCCCCAAGCCCGGCTGGGTGGAGCACTCCCCCGAAGAGATCTGGCAGGCAACCCTGGAGTCCACCCGCGAGGTGCTCACCAAGGTCGACGCCGGCGAACTGAAGGCGATCGGCATCACCAACCAGCGTGAGACGGTCCTGTTGTGGGATCGCGAGACGCTCGGCTCCCCGCGACGCGCCATCGTGTGGCAGGACCGGCGTACGGCCGACATCTGCAACCGGCTTCGCGACGAGGGCCACGAAGACCGGGTCTCGCTGCTGACCGGGCTGCGGCTGGACCCGTACTTCTCCGGCACCAAGCTCACCTGGCTGGCCGAACACGAGCCACACACCTGGGCGCTGGTGGAGCAGGGCCGCTACGCGGTCGGCACGGTGGACTCCTATCTGATTGCGCGGATGACGCGCGGACTGCACCACGTCACCGACGTCTCCAACGCCTCACGCACGCTGCTGTTCGACCTGGAGGCCGGCGAGTGGTCCGACGAGTTGTGCGCA
This sequence comes from Nocardioides sp., assembly GCA_037045645.1. NCBI lineage: Bacteria > Bacillati > Actinomycetota > Actinomycetes > Propionibacteriales > Nocardioidaceae > Nocardioides > Nocardioides sp. Next base: position 1,118,832 of record JBAOIH010000001.1, on the reverse strand, counting down.
CTCTTCGGCGTACCCCGCGACTGCCTGCCCGAGGTGGTAGCGAGTTGGGGCGAGGTCGCGACGACCGATCCGCGTACGTTTCTCGATCTCGAGCTTCCCGATCGCCGGCATCGCCGGTGACCAACAGTCTGCCCTCTTCGGCCAGACGTGCTTCGACGTCGGGGACTCCAAGTGCACCTACGGCACCGGCTCGTTCATCCTGACCAACACCGGCACGCAGGTCGAGCGCTCCGAGGCGGGTCTGCTGTCCACCGCCGCCTGGCGCTCACCCGACGGGGAGATGACGTACGCCAACGAGGGCGCGATCTTCGTGACCGGTGCCGCCGTGCAGTGGTTGCGGGACGGACTGCAGATCGTCGGCTCGGCCGCCGAGACCGAGGCGATCGCGCGTACGGTCGATGACAGCGGCGACGTGGTCTTCGTGCCTGCGCTGACCGGGCTCGGTGCCCCGCATTGGGATCCACACGCACGCGGCCTGATCATCGGGATCACCCGGGGTACGACCCGCGCCCACATCGTCCGCGCGACCCTGGAGGCGATCACCTTCGAGGTGCGCGACGTGCTCGACACGATGCCCAAGGTGGGGGCGCTGCGGGTGGATGGCGGGGCTTCGGCCAACGACCTGCTGTGCCAACTGCAAGCCGACCAGATCGGCGTCCCCGTGCAACGGCCGAAGCTTGTCGAGACCACCGCGCTCGGGGCGGCTTTCCTGGCCGGCCTCGGCACCGGGGTGTGGTCGTCGACCGACGAGTTGCGCCAGACCTGGGCCTTGGATCAGGAGTTCACACCGGCGGGTGATCGGGCCAAGGTCGACGCCGCACACGCGCGCTGGCGCGAGGCGGTCACCCGCAGCCTCGGCTGGGCGACCTGACCCAGGAGTGGTTTCGAGACGGCGCGACGCGCCTCCTCAACCACCGATCCGGGGTCGCCAATTCGGTGGTTGAGGAGCGAGCGCACGCGAGCGTCTCGAAACCACCGGGCACGCAAGGGTGGTTTCGAGACGGCGCTACGCGCCTCCTCAACCACCGATCAAGTCGGCGAGCGCGGCGTCGGCCGTCTCCTTGTCGAGCGTGCGCTGGGCGACCTCGGCCACGGCATCGTCGACTCCAGTCTGTGCCAGGGTGAGCGCCGCATCCGCCTGATCCGCTGCTGCTTCACGGCCGACCAGTTCTGCACGCAATTCCTCGATCTCGGCTTCCAGTTGCAGGACGGCCGCCTGTCGTTGCGACAGTTGGCCCTCGGCGCGGGTGACAGCGCGTTGCGCGGCACGCAGCGCCTGGTCGGCCTCGCGGACCCGCTGGTGCGCAGCCTTCACCTCGGCCGGGTCGGGCCCCGGTGGCGGTGGCACGATCGTGAGCTGTGGCCTCGCGACCGGTGCGGCCGCCCGTGCCGGCGCCGCGAAACCCAGCGCCTCCGGAATCGCCAGTACGGCGCCCACGTCGAGGTCGTCGAGACCGGTGGCTCGCAGCGCCCCGGTGAGCAGCCCACTGCGTACGGCAGCCGCCGCATCGGCGTTGAGCATGGCTGCGGTGAGAGTGGATTCGACCTGATCCGCCACCGCGTCGCTGACCTTCACGCCCGCCTCCCCCGCGACGGTGCGCGCGATAGCGGTGACCGCAGCGGTGAGTGCTCGCCGCTGGCGGGTGAGGGTTCGCAGTTCCTCACCGTCGAGCGCTGCCGCGGCCTCGCGCAGCGACTCCCCCATGTCGAGGATCTGACCGACCTGCTCGGATTCGCGACGCACCAGGAGGTTGACGACGTACGCGGCCACGGATGCTTTGGGAAGCCGTTTGATCGCCGCCGCGAACGTCTTGTCGGCCCGGTGCTCTCGCACCAAGGCGTCCCGCGCCGCGGTGAACTCACCCGGCGGCAACGCATAGAGATCGTCTGCCAGCGCGAGGAGCGCGTCGTTCATCGACGCTGGCCGAGGAACTCGGGCTTGGTCTTGCCCTCGACGAAGCCCACCTGATAGCAGATGCCTGCCGGGTCGCAATCCCAATAGCGCACCCCGTCGCCCTCGGGCTGTCCGATGAAGGCCGAGCCATCGCTGTCGAGCGTCACTTCTGTGCCCTCGGCCGACGGGACCGCGAGAGGCAGCGGCGCGACCCGGGTCTGGGTGGGGCGCAACGACAAGGTGCCGTCGGTCTGGCGCGCTCCCTCGAAGGTCAGTCTGGACGTCTCCGTCGCCGCCGCGGCCGCGCGCCACTGGCGATCAAGACCGGAGTCACCGCGCAACGCCATCCGGCCCTGCCCCTGGAGCAGCACGACGCGGTTGCGTACGTCGAGAACGGGAGCGTCGGCGACCGGACGCCAGCGCGCTCTGGGGCCGTCAGCCGGGGTCAAGACCAAAGATCCGGACGGCGTGTCGAGGAAGACGTGGCCGAAATCGAGGCCGACCACCTGCACGTCCTGGCAGGCATCGCCCGAGCACGGCACCGGATAACTGCCGATCAGTCGAGCCGATCCGGAGAGCCCATAGACCGAGACCGAGACGCCCTTGGCACTGCGGGTGACCCACGCCAGATCGGGTCGGTAGGCATCGAACACGACCGACGGCGTGAATTCGGCGGGGTGCGCGGGCGCGGCTGCGAGAGTGCTCACCGAGCCGTCCTGGCTGAGCATTCGTACGGCCTGGTCGTCGCTGAAGAACACCACTCCATACAGGGTGGGCACGGCAGCCGAACTCAGGTCCTTGACCAGGGCGCGATCGAAGTGTTCTCCACCCAGATAGATCTCGTCGTCGGAGAAGAAGCCGCGGGCTCCGCCGGCGAAGTTGAGCACGGGCAGTTCGGTCTGCTCTGGTGTCGGCGCCGGAGGGCGCTGGGTCACCGCGACCACGAGCGCCACGCAGGCCACGACTGCGGCCGTCGCCAAGGCCATGGCGAGCAACCGCATCCGGCGCGGCCGAATCCCCGCCTTGCGGATCTCGTCGAGGTCAACGGAAGGCGCCGAGAGGCTTCCGAGGTGACGTTCGAAGGTCTCCCGGACGGTCAGCCGAAGGCTCATACGCGCTGCCGGGTCGGCTTGGCCGGGGCGATCAGAACCTGACGCAGAGCCGACATGGCCTCCGCCAACCGTGCCTGACCGGCCTCGCGCGACATCCCGCAGGCAGCCGCCATGTCCTCCAGGGAGAGATTCTCGTAGTGCGCCATCACCAGGAGCAATCGGTGCTCGGTCGACACTTCCTTCAACGCCGACCAGACGGTGTCGACGTCGACGACCTGCTCGTCCGGCGCTGCCGCTCTGGGGGTGGGCACAAGCGGGCGTCCGGGACGGGTCAGCAGGCGCTGCACCAGCAGGCGACGAAGCTCGACCTCGCGATTCTCCTGGCGCCGCAGTTGACGCCAGCCGGCGTACGCGTCGGCGTACGCAGCCTGAAGAGCCAGGCGTGCGGCTTCGGCGTCACGCGTCACCGCGAAGGCCGTGCGATAGGCCCGGTCGCGGGTGGAGTCGACGAAGGCGTCGAATCTGCGGTCGTACTCTCGGCGCATTTTCGTTCGTCTCCTTCCTCGGCCCTGCGAAATCGATGGGGGTAGTGCGACGTCTGGGAGAACAGCCTGCACCCATGCAGACGCACCAGTGACTCGATTGGTTGCCCGAAGGCTCGCCCTATTCTCTCCCATTTCCGCCGTTGATGCCTCCCCGACCTTCGGAGGGGAGTTGGCGCGGGCGAGCGCGACCGTCTCAGTCGTCGTCGAGACCCTGCTCGATGGCATAGCGGGTCAACTGCACCCTGTTGTGCAACTGCAGTTTGCGCAAGGTGTTCTGCACATGGTTCTGCACGGTGCGATGCGAGAGGACAAGTCGTTCGGCGATCTGCTTGTACGACATCCCCTTGGCGACCATCTTGAGCACCTCGATCTCGCGCGGCGTGAGCGCGGAGTCGTCGCTCTCGTCCGCATGCCGCAACTCCCCCAGCACCAGGCCCGCGAGGCCGGGTGTGAAGACGGGGACACCCTCGGCGACCCGACGTACGGCCTCGATGAGATCCCGACTGGAGGCCGACTTGACCAGGTAGCCCGTGGCCCCCGCTTTGACCGCCGCCAACACATCGGAGTGCTCGCCGGACGCGGACAGCACCAGCACCCGGGTGTCCGGACAGGATTCGGCGGCGGCCTGGGTCACCTCGACGCCGCTTCGCCCAGGCAGCTGCAGGTCCAGCACCAGCACGTCGGGGCGTACGGCTCCGAGTCGGGCCACTGCCTCGTCTCCGGTCGCGGCTACTCCGACGACATCGAATCCGGCAGTGATCAGGTCGCGTTCGACCGCGTCGCGCCACATCGGGTGGTCATCGACCACCATCACCCGCAACGGCTTGGTTTCCTCGTCCATGGGCCGAGCCTAGCCAAATCCGTCATTCGGGAGCCGGGCGCTGATAACGCCCGCGGCGATGGATCAGCGGCGCTCCCGCGCCAACGTTGAGGGCCTCGATCACGCAGGTCACCTCGCGCGACCAACCGACCGTACGCTCGCTCTCCAGCGAGACCAGGCACCACGTATCGAGGGTGCGCAGCCGCGGACCATAGTCGGTGTCTTCGAACTCGGCGAAGCGACGCCAACCACCGGGTGCCGGAGCCACCCCGGCAGCGATGTCCGCGAGGTCTCGCTGTGCCCAGTCCAGGACAGTGACGACGGCACGACCGGTCTCCCCCAGTCGTTCGCACAGGTCCGAGTCGGGGTCGAGCAGCGCGACGAGGCGTGCCGGATCTCCTGGCGCGACGAGCAGGGAGGTGACGGTCAGCACGGCTGCGGCGTCGCCCGAACCTGCCGCCCAGAGCGTCACGGCGCCACCGAGCGCGCCGCGCAACCTTCGCACCTGGTCGCGGTCGCCTTCCGGAGTGGCGAAGGGATGCCCCGAGTGGATCGTCATAGCGGGACCACGAGTTCCCACTCCGTGCCCCACGCACCGCTGGTCACCTCGGCGGTGCCACCCAGATCCTCGATCCGACCCCGGATCGACTGGCGTACGCCCAGGCGACCCTGCGAGGCAGCTTCCGCGAGTCTCCCCTCGGCGATGCCAGGCCCTTCGTCACGGATCGAGACCACGACCTGATCCGCCTCGCGCTCCAACAGGATCCAGGCCGACGCCTCGGATCCCACGTGCTGGCGGATGTTGTCCAAACAGGCACCGACGGCGGCGACCACTTCGGAGGTACGCCCCGCATCCAGCACGACGGGCTCGCCCGGCACGGCCACGCTGACTCGAGGTCCGGCCATCGCCTGCAACGCCACTGCAAGGTCGGCATCGGCGGCATCGTGATCAAGAGAGTCCTGGCTCTGGATCAACGCCCGCAGCCGCACTTCCTGCTCGGCGGCCAGGGCGCCGAGTTCGCTGTCACCACCGGGCTGGCCTCCTCGTCGTTGAGCCAGGGCCAGGACCTGGAGCACTCCGTCATGGACCGCCCGCGCCAACCGGGTCCGCTCCTGCTCGACCGCGGCAACCCGCAGCGCCTCCTCACGCGCTCGGGCCATCGCGACCAGCGAGTCCGTCAGATAGCCGACCATGGCGCCCGCGAGCAGCAGGAGGAACACGTTGGCGAAGTCATGTTGGGCCAGGTGGGTGCGTACGCCGAGGTCGACAGCCGAGATGACCACGGCGGCGGCGAGGCCGCCCGGCCAGCGCCATTGCACCGCCCAGGCGAGCAGGGCGCCCACCACCCAGAAGCCGGGGAAGCTGGCATTGAAGTCCGGACCCTTGAGCACCGGAGTCGAGAACAGCATCGCGACCGCGACCGTCAGGTCGGCGACCAACAGGGCCGAGGTTCGCCTGGTCCTGCTGCGGTAGGCCCACAGCACGAAGAACGTCCAGGCGCACAACACGATCAGGCAGGCGACGGTAAGGCCCTGACGCTCGAAGTTGGCCCACCGCCAGACCGTCAGCGCGGCCGTGTGGACCAAGAGCACCAAGCGCAGCACCGCGAGGGCGTCGAAGAGGCGGTCCTCGACGACCGTCTCGGGACGCGTGGGCGCCGCGGCGCTCAGGACGCCTTCCTCGCCTCGTCGTCGTCGCTGGTGTCGCCCGCCTCGGCCTTCGCCTCGGCCTTGGCCTTGCGAGCGGCCTCCTTGGCCTCCTTGTCCGCCTGGTGGGCCAACTGCTTGGCCCGGCCGGCGTAAAGGTCGACGTACTCCTGCTGGGACAGCCGCATGATCTCGTACATGATCTCGTCGGTGATCGAGCGGAGGATGAAGCGGTCGTTCTCCAGGCCCTCGTAGCGGGAGAAGTCCAACGGCTTGCCGAAGCGGACTACGGGACGGGTGAAGGACCCGAACTTCTTGCCGGGAGGAGCCACCACATCGGTGCCGACCACCGCGACCGGGATCACCGGAACCCGGGTCTCCAGCGCCAAGCGCGCGACGCCGGTCTTGCCGCGATAGAGCCGACCGTCGTGGCTGCGAGTGCCTTCGGGGTAGATGCCGAAGAGTTCGCCCGCGTCGAGGATCCGGGTAGCGGACGCGAGCGCGCCCTCGGCGGCCGAGGCGCTCGTACGATCGATCGGCACCTGACCCGCGCCCGAGAAGAACAGCTTCTGGAACCATCCCTTGATGCCCGGGGTGGTGAAATATTCAGCCTTGGCCACGAACGTCACTCGGCGCTGCAGGGTCAGCGGCATGAAGAGCCAGTCGGCGTACGACAGGTGGTTGCTGGCCAGGATCGCCGGGCCGCTGTCGGGCACGTTCTCCTCACCCTCGGTGACCGGGCGGAAGATCACCCGGAGCAGGGGCCCGAGTGCCACCCACTTGAGGAACCAATAGAACACGCTGTCGACCTTTCACCGCGCGCTACGCAACGGATAGACCCTAGTGCAGAATCGGCGCCATGCCGATTGCCGATCATGTCCAAGAGCACGCCCAGCCGTTCTCGTCGCCCGCCGATCCGGCCAGGACCGGCGGTCGCCGAATCGGAATCCTGGTGTCCCACGGGTTCACCGGCTCACCACATTCGGTGCGTCCTTGGGCGCAACGCTTCGCTGCGCAGGGGTACGCCGTCGAGATGCCTCGGCTGCCCGGACACGGCACGACCTGGCAGGAGATGAACAAGACCGGCTGGGCCGACTGGTACGCCGAGATCACCCGCGCCTTCGAGAAGTTGGCGGCCGAGAACGACGAGGTCGTCGTGGCCGGTCTGTCGATGGGTGGCGCCCTGGCGCTGCGGACCGCTGCCGACCACCCGGACCGGATCGCGGGGGTGATCCTGGTCAATCCTGCGGTCAACTCCGAGCGCAAGGACATCAAACTGCTGCCGCTGCTCAAACACGTCGTGGCAGCGTTCCCCGCCATCGGCAACGACATCAAGAAGCCCGGAGGAGAGGAGTACGCGTACCCGAAGACCCCGCTGCGCGCGGCCGACTCGATGTTCTCGGCGTACAAGGTGTTGCGCGGTGACCTCTCGCGGATCACGGCTCCGATCCTCTACTTCCGCTCGATCGACGACCACGTGGTGGATCCGTCGTCGTCACGCATCATCGGTGCCAGCGTCTCCAGCAGCGATTACACGGAGCGGTTGCTCCAGGACAGCTATCACGTGGCCACGCTGGACAACGATGCCGAGGCGATCTTCGACGAGTCACTGGAGTTCGTGGCCCGGGTCACCGGTTAGACCTTTGCCCCGTTGTCCCAGGGTTCGCGCGGGCCGCGCGGCATCGTGAAGACCAGGTAGGCGAAGCCGCCGACGGCCCAGACCAGGCAGGCGTACGCGAGCATGGGCGGCGGAGTCGTCCCGATCAGCGCGAGCGCGAGCATCAGCAACGGGACTACGGTGACCCCCGCCCACGCCACCAGCCGCGGCGGCTCGGGCCGGACCATCGCCGGCGGTGGCGGCGGGACGAAGTCCTCGTCGTCGTCCCACTTCGGCGCGAAGATGTCGAGGCCGGGCACCGGTTCGAAGAGGTTGCGCCCCGACCCAGCCTCGTCGCGAGGGGCCGCGTCGTGGGGCGTCGGCTGCTCAGGCGTCGGCTGGTCCGGGGTCTCCTCCAGCCAGGCGCGTTCCCCGAAATTGTCGACGATGTCGCGCCAGGCGCGGTCGAGGTCGGGTTCGTCCTCGCGCGGGTTCATTGCTCCAGCGTAGGCGTCCGAGCCAGCACCGCGGCCCCGATGGCACCCGACAAAGGACCGGACTCGGCGGGCACGAGCCGCGGCACGGGGCGCGCGTCGCCACCGACGAGGGATCGCGCGAGGGCCGCCCGAGCAGGTTCGAGCAGCCGCTCGCCCGCGGCCGAGACGCCGCCGCCGACGACGATCACCTCGGGGTCGAGAGCCGCGGCGACGTTCGCCGCTCCGACGCCGAGCCAGTCGCCGATCGAGGCGAAGGCGGACTTGGCGACCAGGTCACCTGCCGCAGCGGCCTGACTGATCATCGGGCCGGTCAGGCGTGTGACGTCCCCTTCGGTCATCTCCTCCAGGAGTGTGGGACCTCGGCCCCAACCCTGCTGGACGTGTCGCACCAGTGCGTTGCCGGAGGAGTACTGCTCCCAGCAGCCCCGTTTGCCACACTCGCAGGGCGCCCCGTCGGGGACGACCTGCATATGGCCGAACTCTCCGGCCATCCCATGCGCCCCCCTCAGCACGCGTCCCTCGATCAGCACCGCACCGCCGATGCCGGTCCCGAGGGTGATCATCACGGCCAGACGTGCGCCACGCGCAGCGCCGTACGTCGCTTCGGCCAGCGCCGCGCAGTTGGCATCGTTGTCGAGTTCGACAGGCGTCTGGAGACGAGCGGCCAGCCGTTCTCGTACGCGTTCGCCGCGCCACGGCAGGTGCGGGGCGAACATCACCCGCTCCCCCTCGGCATCCACGAATCCAGCGGCAGCGATCCCGACGCCTCGCAGCGGCGCTCCGGCGGCGACCTCACGCACCGCAGCAACCAGCGTGTCCTCCACGACGGCCACCTCCACCCGCCGACCGGGCGTACGCAGTGTGGCCGAGCGCACCACCCTTCCCTGGTCGTCCACCACCGCCGCGAGCACTTTCGTACCGCCGATATCGACGCCCACCCAGAGCGGTGTCATGCGTCGCTCCGGTCGTCCTCGTCACCTGGTTCGGGGCGTGCCTCCCGGCGACGCGCATCGTGCTGTTCCTTCAGATCCGGAGCGCTCGCCAAGACGCCGGCCGCGGCCTCCAACAGAGCGCCTCCGGCGACCCGGAGGTGCGCGCGCACCTCCGGACTGGTCTCCCGGAAGGCGTGGATGACCCGGCAGACGGGGCACACGCGACATTCGGCACTGCCCGTGGCGATGTGGTCGTTGAGGTCATGCGCGGCGGCCGCGGCACGGTCCGCCCACGAGGATGCACCGAATGCAGAGCCCTCGGATTGGTCGAAGAGAGCGCCGAACAGTTTCAGCGTCTCATCGGTGAGGCTGCCGACCTCCTCGTCACGGGATGCACCGCCTTCGGCGGCCTCCTCGTGTCCGTCGCTCACCAATTCCGCTCGACCCTCGCCCAGTCTCAGTCGGCGCGCTCGACGCGCTGCTTGAGGCCCTTGAGTGCGGTGTCGATGATGATCCGCTCACCCTTGCGCTTGATCATCCCGATCAACGGGATCGAGACGTCGAGGGCCAGGCGATAGGTGACCTCGGTGCTGCCACCGAGGTCGCGCAGCAGATACGCCCCGTCCATGTGGGTCAGCACGTTGCCCTCGACCAGCCGCCAGGTGACCCCGTCATAGCCGTCCCATTGGTATTCCAACGTGTATTCGTCTCGGATCGGCGGCACGTCGAGCAGGAAGTGGACACGGTCGGCCCAACCGTCGGTCTCGGAGCGCACCTCGGCGATCTTCACGCCCTTGGCCCACTCGGGGTATGCCGAGAAGTCGCCGATCACCTCCATGACGTCGGCGGGTTCCGCCTCGATGACGATCGAGGACGAAGTCTGTTCGGCCATTGTGTGCTCCACCTAGATCCGCTGGGCCAGCCCAAGGAGACTACCGCGCCACCCGGTCCTTTCCCGCACCGGGCGACCGGCATCCCTACGACATGGGATCGCCTGCGACACTGTCACGGTTGCCTGGCACCGTCGTGATCCCCGGAGGAACTGTGCGCGAGTTCGCCAACCCTTTGACCCACGAGATCCCACCCTCGGCGAACCTGACCGACGTGGTGGTACGCAACGCCTCGGAGCATCCCGAGGCCGTTCTGTTCTCCAGGCCGATCTCTGGGCCGGTCTCTGGGCCGGTCTCTGGGCCGGTCTCTGGGCCGGTCTCTGGGCCGGACTCTGGGCCGGCCGGCGACGGCTGGGCCGATGTCACCGCGGCGCAGTTCCGCGACGAGGTACGCGCGGTCGCCAAGGGACTGATCGCCTCCGGGATCGAGCCCGGGGACCGGGTGGCCCTCATCTCACGCACCCGTTATGAGTGGACCCTGCTCGACTACGCGATCTGGAGCGCCGGAGCGGTCACCGTGCCGATCTATGAGACGTCCTCACCCGAGCAGGTGTCGTGGATCCTCGGCGACTCCGAGGCCAAGGCCGTGATCACGGAGACCCCTGCCCATACCGCCAAGGTGACGAGCGTACGGACGGACCTGGCGTGTTTGCACCACGTGTGGGCGATCGAAGACAACGCCGTGGAGGTGTTGTCTCGGCTCGGCGCCGACGTGTCCGACGCGACCTGGGACGAACGCCGCCGCAGTGCCACCTCGCAGACCGCCGCCACGTTCGTCTACACCAGTGGCACCACCGGGAGGCCGAAAGGATGCGTCCTGACGCATGGCAACTTCCTGTTCGAGCTGACCGTCGCGACCGACGAACTCCACGTGCTCTTCGACGACCCGGACGCGTCCACGCTGCTCTTCTTGCCCCTCGCGCACGTCTTCGCCCGCATCATCCAGGTCGGTTGCGTGATGAAGCGGGTGCGGGTGCGCCACGCACCCGACATCCGCAACCTGGTCGATGACCTGGCCGAGTTCCAGCCCACCTTCGTGCTCGCCGTGCCGCGCGTGTTCGAGAAGATCTTCAACACCGCCTCGCAGCGCGCGACCGCCGATGGGAAGGGTGCGATCTTCCAACGCGCGGCCGACGCCGCGATCGCGTACTCACGCGGCCTTGAGGCCGGTCGGGTGCCGCTCTCGGTGCGCGCGCGGCACGCCGTGTTCTCCCGTCTGCTCTTCGGCAGATTCCGCGCCGCACTCGGGGGTCGATGCAGGTACGCCATCTCGGGTGGCGCGCCGCTGGGTGAGCGATTGGGCCACTTCTACCGGGGCGTGGGGCTGACCATTCTCGAGGGGTACGGCCTGACCGAGACCACGGCTGCGCTGACCGTCAACCTTCCCGACGCGGTGAAGGTCGGCACCGTCGGCCGGCCGCTGCCCGGCACGCACGTACGCGTAGCCCACGACGGGGAACTGCTGTTCCGGGGCGGGCAGGTCTTCTCGGGCTATTGGCACAATCCGGAGGCGTCCGCCGAGGCCCTCGACGACGCGGGATGGTTCCACACCGGAGATCTGGGCGAGATCGACGAGGAGGGATTCGTCCGGATCACCGGCCGCAAGAAGGAGATCCTGGTCACCGCAGGCGGCAAGAACGTCGCGCCAGGTCTCCTGGAAGACCGCGTACGCGCTCATCCGCTGGTGTCGCAGTGCCTGGTCGTCGGCGACGGTGAGCCCTTCATCGCCGCTCTCGTCACCCTGGACGAGGAACACCTGGCCCCCTGGGCCAAGGCCAACGGGCTGTCGGCCGAGCCGGCGGACCTGCTGCACGAACCCGCCTTGATCCGCGAGATCCAGGGGGCGATCGACGCCGCGAACGAGTCTGTCTCCAAGGCCGAGTCGATCCGCAAGTTCCGCATCCTGGCGCAGGACTGGACCGAGGAACGCGGCCACGTCACCCCCAGCCTCAAACTCAAACGAAACGTGGTGCTGCGTGAGTTCAAGGACGACGTCGCCGCGCTCTATCTGTGAGGCGGCCCTTGAGTTGGCCCGTGAGTTGGTTCAGGGCTCGGTCGTGAACCGCTGAGCCAGCGCGATCCGTTGCAGGGTCGTCGGATGGCTGCCGAACCACAGGTGCATCCAGCGCGGTGGGGTGGCATCGGCCAGGGAGTGCAGCGCCAACTGGCGTTGCATGCGTACGACCGGGGCGCCGTCGCCGGTGGCGAGCAGTCCTTCGTAGTCGGCACGTGTCTCGAGTCTGCGGCTGATCGCGTTCTCGACCGGAGCCGCGGCCAGGGAGCCGAACGCGATCAGCGCCAGCACGAGTGGCACCGTCCGCGCCGACGACATCCGGCCGCCCATGAGGAGTCCGAGCAACCCGACTCCGCACCAGGTCCCGGCAGCGCCCAACAGGGTGCCGGTCACCACGTCGCCGTGGCTCGCATGAGCCAGTTCGTGAGCCACGACCGCGAGCACCTCGTCGTCGGGCAACTCCTCGACCAGGTTGTCGTAGAGCACGACTCGCCTGGTGGCGCCGAAGCCCGACACGTACGCGTTCAGGGTGGTCGTGCGCCGCGACGCATCCGCGACGAGGACATCCTCGATCACCACGTGCTGGGCGTCGGCCAATTCGAAGACCTGCGTACGCAACGGGCCATCCGGCAGTGACGAGAAGTCGTTGAACGCGGGTTCGATGACGACCGGATAGACGTACGACCCTGCGACGACGAACCCGGCCGCGAGCAGCCCCGCCCACAGCGGCCAGTCGCGAGGACGTTTCCGGGCCAAGCCCACCGCCACGATCAACATCAAGGACAGCACCGCCAGTTGGATGCCGGTGCTCTGCAGGTCGTCGCGCAGGTACTCCCACCAGTGCTGTGTCGACAATCCGTGCATCCGCCGCAGTCGCCATCCGGCCAGTCCGGTCGGCAGCGTGGTCAGCATGCCGACGGTCGTCACCACCACCACGGCGATCGCGACCCGCGGCGCCCATCGCCCGCGCGAGAGCCACTCGCCCAGCCTCTGCGAGCGAGCCAGGGCCACGACCGTGAGGAGACTGATCACCAGGGAGGACCACGACCAGACCCGGATCCACCGGGAATAGTGCTCAGCGCGCGCGATCTCCTCGCGGGTGAACACCTCCGACGCGGGCACCGCCGCCGGTGTTCCTCCCGGCACCGGCTGCCAGGGCACCCGCCACCAGAACACGACCAGGAAGGCCGCGAGACCGATGATCAGGGTGAGCCAGGCCCACCGCCTGGCGCTCATGAGGCGAGCTCTGCCAGGGCCTGCCGCCATCGGGCAGTGAGGTCTCCCGCCGGCATGCCGGCGGCGGAGAGGGATGTCTCCATGGATCCGCTGCGGTCGGCCTCCCGATAGAGGGCGACCAGCTTCTCGTCCTCCAGCGCGTCGGCCAGGACCCGCCAGGCGATCCAGGCGGATTCGTACGCCGCCTCGAGATCGGGCGCACCGGGCTCGAAGTCGGCCGCATCGGGCAGCGCCTCGGGAAGCCCGTCCCGCCGCACCACCTCGCGGATCCGACCGGCCGTCACGGTCAACGGCAGGTCGACATCACGCAGAGCGACGTAGTCGGCAAACCCCTCGATCGCCCACGACGGAAGGGCGCTGCCTGCGGCGCGGGTCGCGACGTGGGTCGCTTCGTGGCTGAGCACGACCTGGGCACCGGCCGGGCGCAACCTGCCCAGCACGTCGGCATTGACGAACACGTGGATCGGCGCATCCGGGGCAGTGGAGCCGTCCTGGGCGGCCGTCACCGCCGCGATGTTGTCGTAGGTCCCCGGCTCGGCACCCAGTGCACCCGCGAGCCCGCCTCGACCAGGCACCTCGACCACGAGGCGCCCGGGCCAGTCCGGCAGCATCCGTCGGACGAGCGGCACGGCTCTGCGCGCGTAGGTCCGCAGGGCATCGGTCGCGTGGGGCGTGGCCTGCGAGACCAGCAACAACGCGCCCTCTCGCCGGATCTGCGCGGGTCCGGCGAGCCATACCGGCAACGCCGCAGGACCCCCACCGAAACCCACCAACCGCACACCGTCACGCGTACGCCGCAACCTGGCGTCGAGTTCGGTGCGCACCATGGCCTTGTCGAAGCCGGCGTACGCCCACGTCGTCGCGACCGTGGCGGAGAAATTGCCGTTGGGTCGTGGCGTGCGCGTCTCGATCAGTCGCAGCGCGAAGCCGCGGACCTGGGCCGCCGTTGCGTTGTCCACCAGGTCCGGAAGGGTCGAGGAGTCGGGTACGCCCCACCGGATGGCCGCCTGCGCGTCTCGCGTACGGACGGCGCGAGCAAAGCCACGCAGTGCCTGCACCGTGCTTTGCGACAACGACTCCTGAAGCTGCGGGGCGGGCAGATCGACGTCGCCGTGGTCGTCGGCGGCGCGCCACGAGATCCCCCCGGCGATCAAGGCCAGAAGGACGCAAAGGCCGACCATCCAACGAATCGGATGATCGGCCAAGCGACTGCGGTGCTCAGCCAGGGCGCACCGCGCCGACGTACGGCATCGAATACAGCGGCGCGACCAGCACGCCCGAACTCGGGTTCGCCGCGTGCACGATCATCCCGTTGCCGATGTACATCCCCACGTGACTGATGGGGCTGTAGTAGAAGACCAGGTCGCCGGGCTGCAACTGCGAGGCCGCGATCCGCGGGCCGGAGCTGAACTGAGCCCGCGACGAGTGCGGCAGGCCGACGCCCGCAGCGCCCCACGCGTACATGGTCAGACCGGAGCAGTCGAAGGCGTTGGGCCCCATCGCACCGTAGACGTAGGCGTCGCCCACCTGCGCCAGTGCGGTGCGCACCGCGATCCCGGCACGACCGGAGGCAGGCACGTCGATGTTGCTCGCGATCGGAGAACCGCCGCGCGAGACGATGGACGCGCGCTCCTTCTCCTTGAGATCGGCCAGGAGTGCCTTGGCGTCGGCCAACTTGGCGTCGACCTGCTTCTTCTCCTTGGCCAGCGAGCGCTCCACGTCCGCAGCCTCGGCGGCACGCTTCTCGGTGGAGTCTCGGCGAATGTCGAGCGCCTTGAGCTCGACGGAGTACTCGGAGAACAGTTGGTCCTGGAAGTCGCTGTAGGCCGACATCGTGGACAGCTGGTTGAGGAAGGCCTGTGGGTCGTCGGACACGACGACCTGGCCTACCGCGGAGAGGTTCTGCCCCTCGTACTGGCCCACGATCGCGTCCTCGACGGCGCTACGGGCGCGCTCGAGGCGCGCGGCCTGGCGGCGCTCATCGGCCTTGAGGGACTTGAGGTCGCGCTGGATGTCGGTCAACTCCAACGTGGCATCGTGATAGCGCTCTTGGGCCTCCTCGGCCTGGTGGTAGAGCGTGTCGACGCGCTTGCTGACCTGGTCGACCGACGGTTCGGCCGAGGCGGGGTTGACGACCACGAAGGTCGAGCCGACCGCTGCGGCGAGGCCGAGGGCACCGATGGCGAAACGAGCACGCGGCGTGCTCAACCGATCGCGGAAAGTCACGAGCGGGTCTACTCCTTGCAGTCGTACGCCTACCGGGTGAGCTGACGGGTTCGGGCACGACGCTGCCCTACGGCCCGACCCGCGCACGGGCCTGGTCGATTCACCCCAGGGTGGTTGGTTCCCCGGTTCCGTGATCCGCGACTGGTCGCGGGTCTTGGATTCGGCGCGGCACTCGCGTGGTCCTTGCGGGTCACTGGGACGAGCGCCTCGCACGAGGCTAAACGTCCGCGGAAGGGCGCGCCAACTCATCGCGTCGTTATGGGCGTGTGTCCCCGGAATTTCTGATGATCGCACGTTCAATCTGTCACACAGATCACACCGACACCATGCGTCACAGGGCATGAAAACCCGGGCTGGAAGACCCGGGCACGAACACTCGGGTCAGGACCCGAGTCATGCCGTCTCGACCTGCGGCGACGCGACCGGATGGACCATCCGCAGTGGTGGCACGAGTCCTCCCGCCGCGAGTACGTCGAGAGCCCTGGTGGCGTCGTCGTCGAAACTCAACTCCTCCGGAGGGCCGAGCAGGACCGTCACGACACAGTCGTGGCAGGCCAGGCCGCGCACCACGCAGGTGTCGCAGTCGATGTGGAGCGCCGCATGCGCTGGGGGCGTCTGCTCCGGTGTGGCTGGGGGCGTCTGCCCCGGTGTCGTGGTGTCCATGTCCGGCACGCTGTCATCGAGCACCGACATTTAGGTTGGCCAGCGTGTCGGCCAGCGTGTCGGCCCGCGTGTCGGCGGCTTTGTCGGTGCTCGGACCTAACGTCGGTTGTCATGACGACGACCGCCGTACGTGCTCGCTGGGAGCCCCAGCGGAGCCTCGACGAACTCGGGCGTCCGTTGCGCGACATCACGTTCTGCGTGGTCGACCTGGAGACGACCGGAGCCTCCGCGCAGCAGGGCTGCATGATCACCGAGATCGGGGCCGTCAAGGTCTGCGGCGGCGAGGTGCTCGGTGAGTTCCAGACACTGGTCAATCCGCACAGCGCGATCCCGCCCTTCATCGCGATGCTGACCGGGATCAGCGACTCGATGGTCCACGACGCGCCCGGGATCGAGAGTGCGCTACCTGCGTTCTTGGAGTTCGCGCAAGGGTGCGTGCTGGTGGCGCACAACGCCCCCTTCGACGTGGGTTTCCTGCGCCACTTCGCGGCGGAACAGGGGCGCGCCTGGCCACGCTTCGAAGTGCTCGACACCGCCCGACTCGCCCGACGGGTGATCACCCGCGACGACGCGCCCAACTGCAAGCTCTCCTCCCTGGCACAGGTGTTCAACTCCTCCACGACCCCCAATCACCGCGCCCTGGCCGACGCCCGCGCGACCGTCGACGTGCTGCACGGTCTGATGGAGCGCCTAGGTGGACTGGGGGTGCACACGTTGGAGGAATTGCAGACCTTCACCTCTCGCGTGACGCCCGCACAGAGACGCAAACGCCACCTCGCCGAGGCCCTACCGCACGCCCCGGGGGTCTATCTCTTCCAAGACGATCAGGATCGCGTGCTGTACATCGGCACGTCACGCGATCTGCGCACCCGGGTGCGCAGCTACTTCACCGGCTCCGAGACCCGCTCCCGGATGGGCGAGATGGTCGGGATCGCGACTCGAGTCACCGGCATCGAGTGCGCCACCACGCTGGAGGCGCAGGTGCGCGAGCTGCGACTGATCGCGACGCACAAGCCGCGCTACAACCGCCGATCGCGCTTCCCCGAGAAGGTGCACTTCATCAAGCTCACTCGCGAGACCTGGCCTCGCCTCTCACTCGTACGCCGGGTTCTCGACGACGACGCGGACTATCTGGGGCCTTTCGGCTCACGCAAGACCGCGGACAAGGTGTTGGCCGCCATCCACGACACCTTCCCCATCCGCCAATGCACCGACCGGCTCGCCGCGACCCCGACGCGCTCGGCCTGCGTACTGGCCGAGATGGGCAGATGTCTTTCACCGTGCGACGGGTCCACCGACGCTCAGACCTACTCCGCCCTCACCGAGCAGGTGCGTCGTGCCCTCTGGCGCGACCCGGAGGAGATTGTGGACAGTCACGTGGGGAAGATGGCCCGTCTCTCCGACGCCGAACGCTTCGAGGAGGCCCGAGTGCACCGCGACCGCCTCGCGGCCTTCGTCCGATCAGCGTCGCGCACGCAGCGTCTTCAGGCGCTCACGCAATGCAGCGAATTGATCGCGACGCAGCGCGACGACTCGGGGCGTTGGGCCGTCCACGTCATCCGTTTTGGCCGGCTGGCAGCCGCAGGAATCATCCCGCCCGCGTCCGACGCCCACGCGTACGTCGCGAGCCTGCGCGCGGGCGCTGAGACCGTCACCGCCGGCCCGGGGCCTGTGCCCGCAGCCACCGCGGAGGAGACCGAGCGGATCTTGGCCTGGCTGGAGTCGCCGGGCGTACGCCTGGTCGACGTGATCGGCGAATGGACCTGCCCTCTCGCGGGGGCAGCTCGGCACCTGTCACTGCACGACGCGACCGAGCAGTCCCGACTCAGCCTGGTGCCGTTCGACGAGCGGCGCGCGATCTCCACGGTCCACCAGCCGGTGCGATGACTAGGCTGAGACCATGATCACCGCCATCGTCTTCGTGAAGGCCGACGTCGCGTCCATTCCCGAGGTCGCCGAGGGCATCGCGGCGCTCGAAGGGGTGAGCGAGGTCTACTCCGTCACCGGACAGATCGACCTCATCGCACTCGTGCGGGTCCGCCAGCACGAGGACGTGGCACGCGTCGTGGCCGACCGTCTCAACAAGGTCCCAGGCGTGCTTTCCACCGAGACTCACATCGCGTTCCGCGCCTATTCGCGCCACGACCTCGAAGCCGCATTCTCGCTTGGGCTGGACTGAGCCTGAGTTCCCGCCGACTCGACTGGCGGCGGCGGCGATACTGACCGCCAGGCCGGACGCCCACTAATCTCGCCCAGGTGGAATGGCTGGCCGACAATTGGCTCTCTCTGTTCGGCTGGTGCGGCAGCGCCCTGCTGATCTATTCGCTGCTGCAAACCCGGGTCCTGCGGTTGCGCGCGCTCAACCTGCTCGCGTGCATCTCTCTGGCAACCTTCAATGCCTTGATCCAGGTGTGGCCGATGGTCGGCATGAACGTGGCGACCAGCCTGATCAATCTGTTCTTCTTGGTCCGGCTCCTGCGCGAACGCCACGACGAGGATGCCTTCCAGGTGCTGGAAGTGGCCCCGCGCGATGCGTACTTCCAGCACTTCCTGAACGTGCACCTCGACGAGTTGCGCAAGTTCTATCCGGGCTTCGCGGGCACCCAGCCCGATGACCTGGCCTTCCAGGTGCTACGCGGGGACGAGACCGTCGGGATCGTGCTGATCCGGCCCGACGGCGAAGTGGCGCGAGTCCAACTCGACTACGTCACGCCGCGTTTCCGCGACTTCTCCCCCGGCGAGTTCGTCTGGTCGCGTGTCGACCGATTGCGCGCACGCGGCTTCACCCGTGTGGTGACTCCGCCGGGCATGGTCAACCCCTACTACTCGCGGCTGCCGCAGGCGTTTCGCCGCGATGGCGAGGCGTACGCCCTCGACCTGTGACACGACCGCCGTTCAGGCGGTGGTCGCCTCGATCCACCGGTCCAGGCTCTCACCGGCAGCGCCGGAATCGATCGACTCAGCAGCACGCGTAATGCCCGCCCCGATCGCCTCCGCAGGAGCGATGTCAGGGGATCCGTGGACGGCGAGCGCCGCACCCGCGTTGAGCAGCACCGCATCACGTACCGGTCCTGGTTCGCCGGCCAACAGCCGCCTGGTCACTTCCGCGTTGAAAGCCGGGTCACCACCGCGCAATTGCTCGGTCGTGGCAGGAGCCAGGCCGAGGACCGAAGGTTCCAAGGAGGTGTGTTGCACCTGGTGGTCGTGCACCCACCAGACCTGGGAGGTCGTGGTGGTGGTGAGTTCGTCGAGTCCGTCATCCCCACGGAAGACCCAAGCATCGACACCACGGTCGGCGAACACCTGCGCCATGACCGGCGCCATTCGTGGATCGGCGCATCCGATCGCCTGAGCGGCGGGACGCGAGGGGTTGGTCAGCGGGCCGAGGAAATTGAAGGCCGTCCCGACACCGAGCTCGCGGCGCGGCACCGCCGCATGCCTCATCGCGGGGTGGAAGACCGCCGAGAAGCAGAACGTGATGCCCGCTTCGCGCGCCACCTCGCCAACGCGTTCAGGAGGCAGATCCAGGCGTACGCCCAAAGCCTCCAGCACGTCGGCCGAGCCGCACAGCGACGACGCCGACCGGTTGCCGTGCTTGACCACCGTGACACCGGCACCGGCAGCCACGATCGCGGACATAGTGGAGATGTTGACCGACATCGAACGGTCTGCGCCGGTGCCCACTACGTCGAGCAGTCGGCCCTCCACCTGGATCTGGTTCGCGGCGGACAGCATCGCGTCGGCCAGCCCGGTCATCTCGGCGGCCACTTCACCCTTGGTACGCAGCGCCACCGCGAAGCCCGCGATCTGGGCCGGCGTCGCATTGCCTTCCAGGATCTGTCCCATCGCCCAGCGCGCCTGGTCAGGCTGCAGATCCGCATGCGAGATCAAGGCGGTCAGGATGTCCGCCCAGGTGGAACTCACGTCTTCAGGAGGTGGCCGGAACGCGTGAACGCAGCAGGCCCACCGCGGTCTCTGCCAACTGGATCGGGTCGAGCGGGTGAGACACGGCTGCCTCTGCGCGCGACCACGTCGCCAACCACGCGTCCTGGGGTCGGCCGGTCAGAACCAGCACCGGAGGACACTTGTAGATCTCGTCCTTGAGCTGCTTAGCGATGCCCATTCCGCCGGCGGGGACGGCCTCCCCGTCGAGGATCACCAAGGCGATGCCGCCCGCATCCATGTTCTGCAGTACGACAGGCTCGGTCGCTACCTCGACGTACTCGACCTCGGGAAGGTCGGGGTGGGGACGACGGCCCAACGCCAAGATCACCTGCTGGCGTACGTTCACGTCGTCGCTGTAGACGAGCACCTTGAGAGGCTGCGGATTCGCGGAGTCACTCACGCCCGGCATGCTACCGCCCACTCACCGATGCCGCGCTTCCAGGAGGTCCAGCCGACGGTCTTCTCGCGCCGCCTCTTTCATCGACGCCCGGACCCACTGGGTGAACAGCACGAGGAAGAGCAGCAGGCCGAACAGGTCGCCGGTGGCCCACAGGATCCCTCCGGCCAAGTGCTGATCCTCCAGCATCGGCGGCAGCCAGGAACCCATCGGTCCCTCTCGCAGCGCGGAATAGTAGTCACCCGCCAGCGGGGTGTTCTGGTCCATGATCGTGATGCCCAAGAACGCGTGGAACGGCAACGTCATCAAGACCATCAGGACGCGGAAGGGATAACCCACCCGGCCCGGCACCGGGTCGATCCCGGCCAGGGGCCAGAAGAAGAGCGACCCGGTCAGCATCAGGTGCACGTGCGTCATCTCATGGATGTACTCGGAGTTCAAGCTGGCCTCGTACCAACCGGAGAAATACAGCGCCCAGGGGCTCAAGACGAACAGGGCGAACACCAACGGGGGGAAGGTGAGGACCTTCGCGACGCGCGAGTGCAACACCGCCAGCAGCACCGCCCGGCCGCGTTTGGGCAACGTACGCAGGGCTAGCGTCACCGGGGCGCCCAGCGCCAGCAACAGCGGAGCACCCATCGTGATCAGCATGTGCTGGATCATGTGGGCGCTGAGCAGCGTCGTGTCGTAACGACCGATCCCCGACGAGGTCGCGAAGAAGAACGTCCCCATGCCCCCCAGGCAGAAGAACAGGGTCCTGGAGATGGGCCAATGGTCACCGCGAGCACGCAGGGTGCGTACCCCGAGCAGATACAGCCCGCAGACCCACACCGTGAGGACGAACATGTAGGGATCCAGACCCCAACCGGTGAACGCACGTCCCCAGGTGAAGGGCGGCAGCGAGAGATCTCCCGCCGCCTCCGACGAGGCGAGCAGGGGGCTGATCAGGCTCATCGACGGCAGGCCAAGGCACACACTGACCAGGATACGTCCACGAATCGGGGGGTCGGGATGCCAAGGGGCCGAAGGATCGTCATAATGAGGCCCGTGGCGACAGCAGCGGCTCTCCCGGCATCCCGACTTCACGGGCATCACGACCGACCCAGCATGGTCAGCGTGGGCACGATCATCTGGCTCTCCAGCGAGCTGATGTTCTTCGCGGCACTGTTCGCGGCCTACTTCACCGTGCGCTCGGTGAGCGAGCCCTTGTGGGCGCAGGAGACTCAGCTATTGAACGTGCCGTTCTCCTCGGTCAACACCATCATCCTGGTGCTCTCCTCGGTGACCTGCCAGCTCGGCGTCTTCGCCGCTGAACGTGGCCAGGTGGGTCGCACCGGGCCCGTGTGGAAGGTCGCAGGGTGGGGCCTGCGCGAGTGGTTCATCCTCACGTTCATCATGGGCTCGATCTTCATCGGCGGCCAGGCGTTCGAGTACGCCGAACTCGTCCACCACGGCCTCACGATCCCGTCGTCGGCCTACGGCACCCTGTTCTATCTCGCCACCGGCTTCCACGGCATCCATGTGACCGGTGGCCTCATCGCCTTCCTCTTCGTGCTCGGGCGCACCTATATTGCGCGGCGTTTCACTCACGAGCAGGCGGTCAGCGCCATCGTCGTGTCCTACTACTGGCACTTCGTCGATGTCGTCTGGATCGCCTTGTTCGCCGCCATCTACCTGATCAAATGATCCTCGCAGCCCACCTGAGATTGGACTTGACGTGCGTTTGTTGAACCGAACCGCCGGACGGATCTCCCGTCATCGTCGCGGCCGCTTCGCGGGCTTCATCTTGATGTTGCTCGGCCTCGTGGCGGCCGGTGGGCTCTACACCCTGTTCACCCCCGCCCAGGCCACGCAGGCCGAGTCGGACACGGCACTAGTAGCCAAGGGTCGCGAGCTCTTCATCCAGGGATGCGCGTACTGCCACGGCCTCAACGGCGAGGGCAAGCAGCGCGTCTCGGGAACCAACTACGGCCCGCCGCTGGTCGGCGCCGGCGCCGCCGCCGTGGACTTCCAGGTCGGCACCGGTCGGATGCCGATGGCGCGCCCCGACGCCCAGGCGCCGCGCAAGCCTGTGGTCTACAGCGAGGAAGACATCGCCGCGCTGGCCGCGTATGTCGCCTCCCTCGGCCCCGGCCCGGCGATTCCGGACGGTTCCGAGTACTCCACCGACGGCCTCAGCGACGAGGAGTTGGAGGCCGCGGTGACGCGGGGTGGGCAGATCTTCTTGACCAACTGCACCGCCTGCCACAACTTCGAGGGCTCCGGCGGCGCAATGCCCAACGGTGGGTACGCCCCCACGATCCGTGGCGTCGAGTCCAAGTACATCTACGAGGCCATGCTGACCGGCCCGTCCAACATGGACGTCTTCTCCAACGGCAACCTGTCGCCCGACGAGAAGCGTGACGTGATCGCGTACCTGAAATCACTGGAGGAGAACCCCGGCTACGGCGGCTTCAGCCTCGGTGGCCTCGGCCCGGTCTCCGAGGGCATGTTCGCCTGGCTGTTCGGCATCGGCGGCCTCGTGGGGTTCGCCGTCTGGATCGCGGCACACACCACGCGTGCCTCCAAGAACGACACTGAAGAGGTGAACGCGTGAGCGACCACGACAAGGCGGTGGTGACCCGCAACGAACACGCCGAACCGATCCCCGACCCGGGATTGGCGCCCCACCGGCCGCGTCCGACCGACGTCGACAGCGCCGCGGAGAAGCGCGCCGAGCGCCAGGTCGCAGGGCTCTTCCTTGCCGCGATGGCGTTCGTCGTCGCGTTCGTCGTGTGCTACTTCTCCTTCGCGATCGGCGAGGACCCCGACACCATCTTGGGTCTCGGTGCCTCCAACGTGCTGCTCGGCTCAACGCTCGCCGGCGCGTTCCTGTGCATCGGCATCGGCATCATCCAGTGGGCGCGCAAGCTCATGGGTGACCACGAGATCGTCGAAATGCGGCATCCGGCCGCGTCGTCGGACGAGGACCGCGCGGAAACCCTCAACATCCTCAAGCTCGGCGCCGAGGAGTCCGGCCTCGGTCGGCGCCCCCTCGTACGCAACACCCTGCTCGGCGCCGTCGGCCTCGCGGGTATCGCGCCGCTGGTGATGCTGCGCGATCTCGGTCCCCTGCCTGGTGACGCGTTGCTCAAGACGATCTGGGACGAGGGCGGACTGCGAGTCGTACGCGACGTGGTCGGCACGCCGATCAAGCCCAGCGACCTCGAGGTCGGCGACCTGGTCAATGCCGAGCCGGAGCCGTTGGTCCCTGTCGCCAACCCGCGTCCGGGCGTGCACTACCTACACGGTCACGACATCCTGGTCGAGAAGACCAAGTCGGCGATCATCTTGCTGCGGATGCCCCCCAAGGACATCAAGTCGCGTCCCGACGGTGAGAACTGGGACGTCGACGGCATCGTGTGCTACTCCAAGATCTGCACGCACGTGGGCTGCCCGATCGCGCTCAACGAGCGGATGACGCACCACCTGCTCTGCCCCTGCCACCAGTCGACGTTCGACCTGGCCGACAACGGCCGAGTCGTCTTCGGTCCGGCCGCACGGGCGTTGCCGCAACTGAAGTTGGCTGTCGACGACGAGGGCTACCTCATCGCACCAGAAGGCTTCCACGAACCCGTCGGCCCCAGTTTCTGGGAGCGCGACTCGAAGGACTCGCTATGAGCCGCATCGACACCAGCAAGGTCGCCACGAGCAACTCGACCGACGCCGCGACGGCCACCAAGCCCGGCAAGGCCGGCGCTGCCGCCACCTGGGCCGACGACCGCCTCGGTCTCGCGAGCATGATGAAGAAGAACCTACGCAAGGTCTTCCCCGACCACTGGTCCTTCATGCTCGGCGAGATCGCGCTGTGGAGCTTCGTCGTCCTGCTGCTCACCGGCACGTTCTTGACGTTCTGGTTCAACCCGAGCATGGGTGAGACCGTCTACGAAGGCTCCTACAGCCAGTTGCGCGGCGTCGAGATGTCGCACGCGTACGCCTCGACCCTCGAACTGTCCTTCGACATCCGCGGCGGACTGTTGATGCGTCAGATGCACCACTGGGCCGCGATGCTGTTCATCGCCGCGATGTTCGTGCACATGATGCGCGTCTTCTTGACCGGTGCGTTCCGCAAGCCCCGTGAGATCAACTGGATCATCGGTGGACTGTTGCTCCTCCTCGGCATCCTGGAGGGCTTCGCGGGCTACTCCCTTCCCGACGACCTGCTCTCGGGCACCGGCCTGCGGATCGCCGACGGTCTGGTCAAGGCAACACCGCTGCTGGGCACCTATATGTCGTTCTTCATGTTCGACGGCGAGTTCCCCGGCGACATCATCGTCTCGCGCCTCTACATGGCCCACATCCTGCTGATCCCCGCCCTGATCTTGGCGCTGATCGCCGCCCACATGCTGCTGCTCGTCTACCACAAGCACACGCAGTGGGCCGGTCCTGGCCGCACCGAGGAGAACGTCGTCGGTTACCCGATGCTCCCGGTCTACCTGGCCAAGGCGGGTGGCTTCTTCTTCATCGTGTTCGGCTTCACCGCCCTGATGGGTGGCCTGCTGACGATCAACCCGGTATGGAAGTACGGCCCGTACGACCCCTCGAAGGTGACGGCCGGCTCCCAACCTGACTGGTACATGGGTGTGGCCGAAGGCCTGCTGCGCATCTTCCCGGGCTGGGAGACGCACATCTTCGGACACACGATCTCCTGGAACGTGATGATTCCCGGCCAGATCGCGCCCGTGGCGATGTTTGCCGCGTTCCTCGCCTACCCGTTCATCGAGGCGTGGGTCAAGGGCGACAAGCGCGACCACCACCTGCTCGAACGTCCGCGCAACGCGCCCAACCGGACCGCGTTCTTCGCCGCGATGGTGACGCTGTACGGCCTGCTCTGGGCCGCAGGTGGCAATGACATCCTGGCCACGCAGTTCCATCTCAGCCTGAACTCGATCACATACTTCATGCGGGTGGCGATCTTCGTGATCCCGGTGATCGTGTTCATCTTCACCAAGCGTTGGTGCATCTCCTTGCAGCGTGCGGACAACGACAAACTGCTGCACGGCTATGAGACCGGCATCATCATGCGCTCGGCCGAGGGCGGCTACTCCGAGCGGCACCTGCCGATCAATGAGGAGAGCGCCTACACCCTCACCGCACGCGAGCGTCCCGAGGTGTATTCGTTGGAGTCGGAGACCGACGACAACGGCATCCCCTCCCCCGGCACTCGCGGCCAGCGCATCCGGGCGACGCTTTCCAAGCGGATGTTCGGCGACGACGTCGACAAGCCGACCGCTGCCGAACTCGAGGAGGCGCACCACCACGCCGAACACGAGGCCCAGTTGCAGGAAGGCCTCGACCACCCCGCAGCCGGTCACGAGTTCGACGATCACAACCTGCGCAACACCGACGACGTGCCGCTGCGAGGCGGTCACTGAACCTCGGATCAGATCAAGCATGAGGGGCGGGCTCCACTGGAGCTTCGCCCCTCATGCTTGTCGGGGCTCTTCTGCTCGGTCATCCCCTCTGCGCCTCATCCCTTTGGACTCAGCGTGGTTTCACTGCGGTGTCCAACTGACCTTCAAGATGGTGGTCACCCCTTTGTAGACGCAGTCGCTGTGGAAGACGGCGCGATAGGTGGCAGTGGTGCCCGAAAGCTTCAGGGTGTGGTCGTAGTACGCCTCAGAGCACCCCGCAGTGGAATGGCGGCTTCCTTCATCGATTCCAAGAAGTCGGTCGTGGCCCGATACACCGACGCACTTGCCGCCTCTAGGCCCACGGGGATCACCCAACCGGGACGCGAGACCGAACTCGCCGGCTTCTCGACGTTTCGTTCCGTCGAACGGTCCTTGGCATCGTCCGCGTGGGCAACCCGCCAGATGGTGCCGACCCCTCCACGGGCGTCTTGCCAGTTGTCGGCGGCGCTCGAAAACTGAACAGTTTCGGCGGTGAAAAGTGAGCACTCAACGATTGGAGTGTGATCACTTTGGAGGACTGGGCGCTGATCAGAAGGCTGGCTGCGGATGGGGTGCCGAAGGCGCGGATCGCCGAGCGGCTGGGGATCTCGCGGACCACGGTCATCAAGGCGGTGAATTCGGACGCGCCGCCGCGGTACGTGCGGACGCCGGGGCCGACGTCGTTCACGGAGTACGAGCCGCACGTGCGGGCGCTGTTAATCGAGGTTCCGGACATGCCGGCCACGGTGCTGGCCGAGCGGGTGGGCTGGACGGGCTCGATCCGGTGGTTCAGCGAGAACGTGCGGCGGCTGCGTCCCGAGCACCGCCCCGTCGACCCCGCGGATCGGATCACTTGGACTGCGGGTGACGCGGCGCAGTGCGATCTGTGGTTCCCGCCCAGGAAGATCCCGCTCGAGGATGGCACCACGAAGCTGTTGCCGGTGCTGGTGATCACTGCGGCACATTCGCGGTTCGTGACCGCACGGATGATCCCGACGCGGAAGACCGAGGACCTGCTGCTGGGCTCGTGGGAGCTGATCCAGCAACTGGGCCGGGTCCCGCGGCGGCTGATCTGGGACAACGAGCCCGGCATCGGGCGCGGCCCACGTCGCGCCGAGGGTGTCGCCGCGTTCATGGGCACCCTGGCCACCAAGCTCGTGTTGCTGCCGCCGCGAGACCCTGAGTCCAAGGGCGTGGTGGAACGCCGCAACGGCTGGTTCGAGACCTCCTTTATGCCAGGTCGCACGTTCACCTCACCGGCCGACTTCAACACCCAGTTCACCGACTGGCTGGGCCAGGCGAACGCCCGGACGGTCCGCACGATCAAGGCCGCGCCGAGCGATTTGATTGACGCCGACCGGGCGGCGATGTTGCCGCTGCCGCCGATTCCAGCGCGCCCGGGCGGTCATCGTGACCACGCCCTACCCGCACCACAAATGCGCAACGCCCGAGCCGTAGCTCGGGCGTTGCGTCGATGAGGTTTCAGTGCGCGTGTTCGCCGCGGTAGTACTCGAACACCAGGCCACTGAGCGCGAGGCCACCGAGACCGAAGCCGATGATCACCATCCACCAGGCACCAACCGCAATGCCGAGCACGATGACGCCCAGCGACAGCGCGCACCACAACGGCCACCAGGAGTACGGCGGGAAGAACCCGAGCTCCCCAGCGCCGTCGGCGATCTCGCCCTGCTTGTTGTCCTCTGGACGCTCGTCCATCTGACGAGCATGGAAGCCCAGATAGAGAGCGACCATGGCGGCGAGCAGGAACGTCATGGCGAGTGCCACAGTGCCGGTCCAGTCGCCACCGCCCGAGAGCGCACCGCCGCGCTCACCGGCGCTTGCGGCCGTGGCCAGCCAGTACCCCGGGGTGACCAGCAGGAAGAATCCTGCGGTGATCGTGAAGATCCAGGTCTCGATCTTCATCAGCGGTTGTCCTCCGAATCGTCAGCGATCTCATGGCCGGTGCGGCCTTCGAGCATGTCCTCGCGGCCCGCCATCTCCGGTGCGTCCGCGGGGTCACCGTGGCGAGCGGCGTCGTTCTGCTCCAACTCGAGCGCAGCCACTTCGGGGTGGTGCAGATCGAAGGCAGGCGACTCCGAACGGATCCGCGGGAGCGTGTGGAAGTTGTGACGCGGCGGCGGGCAACTCGTGGCCCATTCGAGCGAGCGTCCCCAGCCCCACGGGTCGTCCACGCCCACGAGCGGCGCATTGCGCGACTTGTAGACGTTGAGGAAGAACGGCAGGGACGACAGCGCCAGCAGGAACGAGCCGACCGTCGAGATCTGGTTGAGCAGCGTGAACCCGTCGCTGGGCAGGTAGTCCGCGTAACGACGCGGCATGCCCTCGACCCCGAGCCAGTGCTGGATCAAGAACGTCAGGTGGAAGCCGAAGAACAGCAGCCAGAAGTGGATCTTGCCGAGCTTCTCGTCGAGCATCCGCCCCGTCATCTTGGGCCACCAGAAGTAGAAGCCCGCAAACATCGCGAACACCACGGTGCCGAAGACGACGTAGTGGAAGTGCGCCACCACGAAGTAGGAGTCGGACACGTGGAAGTCCAGCGGCGGCGACGCCAAGATGACACCGGTAAGACCACCGAACAAGAAGGTGGTCAAGAAGCCGACCGTCCACAGCATCGGAGTGTCGAACGACAGGGAGCCGCCCCACATGGTGCCGATCCAGTTGAAGAACTTCACCCCCGTGGGCACCGCGATCAAGAACGTCATGCCGGAGAAGAACGCCAGGTCCACAGAACCGGTGACGAACATGTGGTGGGCCCACACGGCCACGGACAGCATCGCGATGGCCAGCGTCGCGCCGACCAGGCCGACGTAGCCGAAGATCGGCTTGCGGCTGAAGACCGGGATGATCTCGGACACCACACCGAAGAACGGGATCGCCAGGACGTATACCTCAGGGTGACCGAAGAACCAGAACAGGTGCTGCCACAGGATCGGGCCACCGTGCGAGGGGTCGAAGACGTGCGCCCCGAGCTGGCGGTCGGCCTCCAGGGCCAGCAACGCGGCGGCCAGGATCGGGAAGATGATCAGCACGAGGAGGCTGGTAACCAGCGTGTTCCAGGTGAAGATCGGCATCCGGAACATGGTCATACCGGGGGCTCGCATGCAGATGATCGTGGTGATGAAGTTGACGCCACCGAGGATCGTGCCGAGACCGGCCATCCACAGCCCCATGATCCACAGGTCACCGCCGACGCCCGGCGAACGTACGGCATCCGACAGCGGGGTGTAGGCAAACCAGCCGAAACTGGCCGCACCGCCCGGGGTCAGGAAGCCTGACGCCGCGATCAGGCCACCGAAGAGGTAGAGCCAGTACGACAGCATGTTCAGGCGCGGGAACGCGACGTTGGGCGCACCGATCTGCAACGGCATCAGCACGTTGGCGAAGCCGAAGAACAACGGCGTCGCGAACATCAGCAACATGATCGTGCCGTGCATGGTGAAGAGTTGGTTGAAGACCTCGTCGCTGACGAGCTGGTTCTCGGGGAACGCCAACTCGCTGCGCATGATCAGCGCCATCACACCGGCGATCAGGAACCACGAGAAGGCCGTGACCAGATAGAGCTTGCCGATCAGTTTGTGGTCGGTCGTGGTGAGCAGGCGTACGACCTGCTGACCCTTGGTAGGTGCGGCCGACGTGGTGGTCGGCGTGGCAGCGGTGGCGGTCACTCTTCTGCTCCTGACTCGTCGGTCTTGAGCCCAGCCTGGGTGATGACGTGCGGGTTGCCGAGGATCGGCTCGTCGGAGGTGTTGCCCGCCGCAGCCTGCTTCTCGAGGTAGGCGTCGAAGTCGGCACGCGAGACGACCTTGACGTTGAACAGCATCCGAGAGTGCGAGACACCACACAACTCAGCGCACTTGCCGGCGAACTCACCGATCTGCTGCGGCTTCACCTGGAAGTGGTTGACCTTGCCAGGAATGACATCCATCTTCATCAGGAAGCCAGGGATCCAGAAGGAGTGCACGACGTCAGGCGAGTTCAGGTTGAACTGCGTGGTCTCGTTGACCGGCAAGTAGAGCGTCGGCAGCGGACCCGCCACACCGGACTCCCAGATGTTCTTGCCTTCACCGGCTGGCTGATCGGGATAGTTGAACGTCCAACTCCACTGGAAGCCGACGACCTCGACGGTGTTGTCGGGTTCGACATCCTTGAGGATGCCGTTTTGCGCCTGCACGGTGTGGAAGAAGAAGACGACGACCATGATGACCGGCGCCAACGTGTAGAAGATCTCCAGCGGCAGGTTGTAGCGCGTCTGCACCGGGATCTCGTCGTCGCTGCGGCGGCGGAAGGCCCAGCACGCGTAGAAGATCAGCGCCCACACGATGACGCCGGTGATCATCGCTGCGATCCAACCCCATTTCCAGAGGTCGAAGATGTAGTGCGATTGCGCCGTGGCGTTTCGCGGGTCATCGCCTGGGAAGGCGTAATGACGCAGTTGGTTCTTGTCTTCCTCGGAGCAACCAGCCAGCAACAGCAGCGACAATCCGATGACGACCGCCGTGCTCCGGCGTCGCCAACGACGAGTCATCTCCTTGGCTGATTGCACACCCACAGGCACGCCCACAGGGAGCCTCTCTCTCGTACGGCCCTAACTCTTGCGCAGACTAGCGGAATCCAGGCCCATAAGAGGGACCGGGGGTGCGGGTCTGGACGAATTCGACCGGTAGGTTCCACAACGTGGACAGCGACTTCGTCGATCTGGACTCCGCGTCGGGTGAACCACTCCACCCGGCGGCCCGCGAAGTCCTCCTTGCCGCGCTCGATCGCGCCTATGCCGACCCGCGTCGGCTGCATCGGCGTGGACGCGATTCGCGGTTGCTGCTGGACAACGCGCGCGAGGTCACCGCGTCGGCTCTGGGCGTACGCCCCGACGAGGTGACCTTCACGCCGAGCGGAACCCATGCCGTACGTCTGGGACTGCTGGGTCTGGTCCGGCCGGGCGCCCGACGAGCGGTCATCGCACACACGGCCGTGGAGCATTCGTCGGTGATCCACGCCGCGCGTTGGGGCGGCGATCCGACGAGTGTGCCGGTGGACCGCGAGGGCCGGGTCGTGTTGTCGGCGATGCCCGCCGAGGCGGACGTGATCGCCTGCCAGACCGCGAATCACGAGGTCGGCACCGTGCAACCGGTCGCCGAGTTGGCCGCGTCGTCACCAGCGCCGCTGTTCCTGGACGCGTGTGCGTCGATGGGACGACTCCCACTGCCGTCCGGGTGGGCCAGCGCGGCCGGTTCGGCGCACAAGTGGGGCGGACCGGCGGGCGTGGGGGTGTTGCTCGTACGGCAGCGGACGCGTTGGCGCCCGCCGTTTCCCGACGACGATCGCGCCGACCCGCGTACGACGGGATTCGAGAATGTGCCGGCCGCTCTCGCCGCCGCAGCCGCGCTCCAAGCAGTCGTGTCGGAGCGCGAGGAGGTCGGCTCGCGACAGCGCGACCTGACCGCCGTGATCCGCACCCGGATGGCGCAGGTGCCCGACGTCGACGTCGTGGGGCACCCAGACGCTCGGCTCCCCCACCTGGTGACGTTCTCCGCGCTCTATGTCAACGGCGAGGCGTTGGTGCGCGAGCTCGACCGCCGTGGTTTCGGCGTCGCCAGTGGCTCTGCTTGCACCGCGTCCTCGCTGGAGCCCAGCCATGTGCTGGCCGCGATGGGCGCGCTGACGCACGGCAACGTACGCGTGTCGTTGGGCCGCACTACGACGCGTGCCCAAGTCGCAGCTTCTGCACAGCCGTCACCGAGGTCATCGCCACTTTGCGCAGGGAGGCCGGGGTGTGACCGAACGAGAACTCGACTGTCGAGGAATGCTCTGCCCACTGCCCGTCATCGAGCTGGCCAAGCGCCTCCACGAGGTGGGTGTCGGCGAGACGCTCGCCGTGATCGCCGAGGATCCAGCGGCCCGGGTCGATATCCCCGCATGGTGTCGCCTGCGTGGCCAGGAGTACCTCGGAGAGGACGCTGCCCTCGACGGAGTGGCGCGCTATCGGGTCAGGCGCGTGTCCTGACGTCGATCCGGCGGTGATCGCTGCGGACTCCTCAGAGGTGAGCGGCGATGATCTCGGCGGACGCGTCGCCGTACGAATTGCGCACCCGCGCCACGAACTCCTCGTGCGTGAACGCGTACTCCTGAGTGCCGACCGTCTCCACGACGTAAGCCGCGAGCACGCATCCGACCTCGGCCGCGCGCTCCGACTCCAGCCCCCAGGACAGGGCGGCCAGGAAGCCGGCCCGGAATGCGTCACCCACACCGGTCGGCTCGACGGCCGTCACATCCTGCACAGCCGCCACGACGATGTCGTCCTGGCCGGCACGACGGATGCGTACGCCGTCGGCGCCCAGCGTGGTGACCTGGGTGCCGACCTTGGAGAGCACCTCGTCGGCGGTCCACTCGGTCTTGGACTCGATCAGGTGTGACTCGTACTCGTTGCTGAACAAGATCGCGGCGCCCTCGATCAGGTCGCGGATCAGTTCTCCGTCGCTGAACGCCAACTGCTGAGAGCAGTCTGCGATGAAGTCGTAGCCGCGCTGGCGGCACTCGTGGGTGTGCCGACGCATGGCCTCGGGGTCGTCCGCACCGATCAGTACGAACTCGGGCGCACCGACCCGCTCGACGATCGGTGCCAACTCGATCAACCGGGCCTCGCTCATCGCACCCGGATAGAAGGAGGCGAACTGCGCCATCGTGGAGTCGGTCGTACACACGAAGCGCGCGGTGTGCTTGGTGGAGGAGATCAGCACGGAGGCGCAGTCGACGTTGTGCCGCTCCAGCCACGAGCGGTAGTCGGCGAAGTCCTCACCCGCGGCGCCGACCAGCACGGGGCGTACGCCCAGACGCGCCAGGCCGAAGCACATGTTGGGCGCTACTCCCCCGCGTCGGATCTCCAGGTCGTCGACCAGGAACGAGACGGAGAGCTTGTGCAGCGCGTCAACCATCAACGAGTCGGAGAACTTGCCACCGAAGGTCATCAAGTGGTCGGTTGCGATGGAGCCTGCGATCAAGAGCGACACGTAAGAGCACGCTACTTGTCGACAGCGCGATCCCCTAGTCCGCGCGACACGCCAACCTACTCTTCGGTACGCCTTCGGGTACTCGTCGGTAATCCTTATCGTCGAGCCCATGAGCGATGCCATGCCCCGGATCTACGACGAGATGTCCACGCCCGCCGAGATGACGGCCGACTGCCAGGCCCTCGGGGCGCGGATGCCGCACCTGGCCCGCGCGGCGCGCAAAGTGATGACCCCGGCGCCGAGCATCCACTTCGAGGACTACCCGCGCGAGGTGCCCAAGCGCGAAATCACCATCGACGCCGCCGCCGTACGGCTCGCGAACGCTCTGGAATTGCATCTCGACTGACCCGATCCTGCTGGGCCAGTCGAGAGCGGCTGATAAAGCCGTTGACTCAGTGGAACGAGTCACCGCACGCGCACGAACCCGTGGCGTTGGGGTTGTCGATGGTGAAGCCCTGCTTCTCGATGGTGTCGACGAAGTCGATCATCGCGCCGTTGAGGTAGGGCACGCTCATCCGGTCGACCACGACGTGGACGCCGTCGAAGTCGGTCACGACGTCACCGTCGAGGGTGCGCTCATCGAAGAAGAGCTGGTAGCGCAGACCGCTGCACCCACCCGGCTGCACGGAGATGCGCAGAGCCAGGTCGTCGCGGCCCTCCTGCTCGAGGAGGCTGTTGACCTTCGCGGCCGCCACCGGGCTCAGGTTGATCTGGTCGGTGCGGCGCTCGGTTTCGACCTGCTCGGTCATCGGTGACTCCCTGAAGTTTCTCGACTGGATTGCGACTACCTCTCCCAATGGTCGCACACGTCGGGTTATTCCCCGCATGTCGCAATCAGGTCAGTGCGACCAGGAGCGCGCCACCCGCGCCGCGGTTTCCGCGAGCGCCTCCGCGGGCTCACTCATGGCCCGCTCGGCACCGACTATCTCGGTCAGTGAGTACGCCGATTCGATCCCCAGCGCCCGCATCTCACGGTTGCCCACGTCGACTCGGCCCGCGATCGCCACACAGGGTCGCAACGCGGCGGCGGCGATCTCCGCGACGCCGTACGGCACCTTGCCCGAACGGCTGGAGAAGTCGAAGGCGCCCTCCCCGGTAACCACGACCCGAGCGGCGCGAGCGCGCTCGGCCAGGCGTACGGCCCGGGCCACCAGCGCGATGCCCGGCTCACGTGTCGCCCCCAACGCCATCAATGCGAAGCCCAAC
This sequence comes from Nocardioides sp., assembly GCA_037045645.1. Classification (NCBI taxonomy): domain Bacteria; kingdom Bacillati; phylum Actinomycetota; class Actinomycetes; order Propionibacteriales; family Nocardioidaceae; genus Nocardioides; species Nocardioides sp. Next base: position 1,084,814 of record JBAOIH010000001.1, on the reverse strand, counting down.
CCGCCCGCGGCTCCCGCGCCCGGCAGGAGGGACGTACGCCGATCCGTCGCCTGGGCGAATCGCTCGAGCGCGGCGTCGACCGGGGCGATCCGGTCCGGGTCGAGCCCCTTCTGGGGGCCGAAGGTCTTGGCTGCGCCGAACATGCCGGTGAGGGGACTGTCGACGTCGGAGGCGACCACCAATTCGACGTCCTGGAGTGCCGCAAGAGCGGGTGCGAGGTCGACTTCATTGACCTCGTCGAGCCCGCGTACGCCCTCATCGAGGGGCACATCGGCGCGAGCACCCAGAGCACCCAGCAACCCCGCTCCCCCGTCGGTGGTCCCGGTGCCACCAAGGCCGACGACGATCCGGCGTACGCCGAGCCCCACCGCCCAGGCCACCTGGACACCCACGCCATAGCTGCTGGCTTCCTCGGCGCGCTCGGTGCCCGTGAGTTCCAGCCCGGCGGACTGCGCGGACTCGAGGTAGACAGTGTCTTCGACGCGCAGCATGGTGGCGGGGACGAACTGGTCGTCGAAGGGGCCGGGGACGGCTGTCGCCAGGAGTTCGCCCCCCAGTGCGGCGTGCAGCACGTCGACGAACCCAGGCCCGCCATCGGACATCGGCGCGAGATCCAGTTCGTCGCCGGGCGCCTGACTGGCCCAGCCGAGCGCGATCGCTTCGGCAGCCTGGTTCGCCGTAAGCGTGCCGGCGAACTTGTCGGGGGCGATCAGGACACGCATCCCCACATCCTGACAGGCTGCCCGGTATGAGCGACCTGGTGGTGCGGCCGATGCGCGGCGACGATGTCGCGGCCTGTGAGGCGATCTCGTCGGCTGCGTACCTGGAGGTCGACCGCCGGACGTACGCACGTGCGTGGCCCGACCCGACCCCGCGTACGCAGGATCGCGCACAGGTGTGGCGTGAGCGAACCGCGCACCTGCTGGCCACCGATCCGGGTGGCTGCTGGGTCGCCGAGAGCCAAGGGGAGGTCGTGGGCTTCGCGACCTCGATGGTGCGCGAACTCATGTGGATCCTGGCGTCGTACGCAGTCAGTCCGCGTGCGCAGGGGCAAGGCGTCGGTCGGGTGCTCCTGGACGCGGCCCTGGCGCACGGCCGGGGCTGTCTGCGCGGCATGTTCAACGCCTCGCAGGATCAAGGTGCGTTGCGTCGTTATCGTCAGGCCGGTTTCGACCTCCACCCACAAATCACGCTTCGGGGTCACGTCGAGCGCTCCCTGTTGCCTGCCGGGATCGCCCACGTCCGAGACGGGGGGCCTGGCGACTTCGAGTTGATGGACTCGATCGATCGCCGCACCCGCGGGGCTGCGCATGGCACCGATCATGGGTTGCTGGCGCGCTTGCATCGATTGGTGGTGATCGATCGGTCGAGTGGGAGCGGGTACGCGTACGCCACCCCGACCGGGAATCTGCTGGCCCTGGCGGCGACGAGTCGCCGAGCGGCTGCGGCGCTGACCTGGGAGGTGCTCGCCTCGTCCGCGCCGGACAGGGCCGTGGAGATGGGACATGTCACACCCGCGAACGCCTGGGCGCTGGACATCGCGGTGGCGGTTCGGCTGGAGATCCACCCACGTGGTTTCCTTGCAGTGCGCCACCTCGCGGTGCCCGCACCGTACGTCCCCCACGCGACCTTTCTGTGAGACCCGTGACCACCTCGACGCCCCCGCCACGCAAGCACCTGATGGTGCCCGGTCAGCCGCGCCCCGTGCGTCGCCATTCCAACATCGAGCGCGTCCAGCGGATCATCTTGTCGTCGCTGGCCTTCATCACCATCGAGCATCTGGCACTCGGCATCGCATTGGTCGCGATCACGGCCGATCACGCCACGAACGGCGTGAAGATCGGGCTCCTCGTCGTGGCCACGATGTTCGGTTTCGTGGCGGTCACGGTGGCGCTGCTGATCCACCGCCGCTCGCCGCTCTCGCCCTGGTTGGTCTTCGGGCTCCTGCCCGGGCTCATCGGCGCGTACTTCACCCACTGGGGCTGACCCAGGACCGACGGTCGGTGCCGCCGCCTAGGATTCGACCATGAGCACCGTGGATCTGCCGCTGCTGCCCTTGGGCAAGGGTCGTGACCTCAACTCCGAACGCGGGGTCGAGTGTCCAGGCGACCTGCCCGCGCCCTCCGACCCGGACCTGGTGGCGCGAGCGGCGGCGGCGAAGGATGCGCTGGGCGAACGGGTCTTCGTGCTGGGTCACCACTACCAGCGCGACGAGGTGATCCAGTTCGCAGACGTCACCGGCGACTCGTTCAAACTCGCGCGCGACGCGGCGGCGCGTCCGGATGCCGAGTTCATCGTCTTCTGCGGCGTGCACTTCATGGCCGAGTCCGCCGACATCCTCACCGGGGACGACCAGATCGTGGTCCTCCCCGACCTCGCGGCGGGCTGCTCGATGGCCGACATGGCCCGGCTGACCCAGGTCGAGGACGCCTGGGACGCCTTGGCGGACGCCGGCGTGCAGGGCTCGGTCGTGCCGGTGACCTATATGAACTCCTCTGCCGACATCAAGGCCTTCTGCGGTCGCAACGGCGGCGTGGTCTGCACGTCCTCCAACGCCGACGTCGCGCTGGAGTGGGCCTTCGAGCAGAAGCCGGACGCCAAGATCCTCTTCTTCCCCGACCAGCACCTGGGGCGCAACACGGCCGTGCTCAAGCTCGGCATCGGGCTCGACGAGTGCGTGGTCTGGAACCCGTTGTTGCCGCACGGAGGGCTCAGCGCCGAGCAGTTGCAGGCGGCCAGGATGATCTTGTGGAAGGGGCATTGTTCGGTGCACGGGCGTTTCTCGCCCGACGTCGTCGACGAGTTGCGAGACAAGCACCCCGGCATCAACATCCTGGTGCACCCCGAGTGCACCCACGAGGTCGTCCTGAAGGCCGATCTGATCGGCTCGACCGAGTTCATCATCAAGACCATCGAGGCGGCTCCGGCTGGCTCGGTGTGGGCGATCGGCACCGAACTCAACCTGGTCAAGCGGCTGGCTGACGCGCATCCCGACAAGACGATCGTCTTCTTGGATCGCAACGTCTGCTATTGCAGCACGATGAACCGGATCGACCTGCCGCACCTGGTCTGGGCGATGGAGTCGTTGGTCAACGGGGTCGTGGTCAACCGCATCGAGGTGGACCCGACGACTCAGGCCGAGGCCAAGGTTGCTCTCGACCGGATGTTGGCGCTGCCGGGCAAGTCCCACCGCGACTGAAACCGGCAGGGCACAGGCCGGGCGGCCTCAACCGGACAGCCCGGGCGCCCCCCACAGGGCCAGCCACCGGGCCATGTCGGGCTCCATCGGCATCTCTTCGGCGAGCGCGTCCCGGATCTGGATCTCGGTCAGGTTGTCGCGCTCGTCGTGACCGTGGGGCGCGAACGCATAGAACGTCCCCTGCTTGTAGAGGTAGACCAGCCCCACCCGTCGACCACTCGGGTCCGCGAAGAGCACCAGCGTGCACAAGAGTCCGGAGTCGAAGTCCTGACTCTCCAACGTGGTGTTCACCGCGTGCAGGTCGGTGCACAGAGAGTCCAGGCGGGTGCCGTCGGCGTCGTCTTGTCCGCGCAGCACCAGCCAGGTGAAGCCGTACGAATCCTGGACGCTGCTCACCCTGGCGTCGCCGAGCAGTTGCACCAGGTCACGCTCGAGCAGTTGGTACGCCGCGCCTCCCGGCGCACGGAAGCACACCGAGCCCTCACCGGTCGGTGTCAGGCCAAGAGCGGTCTCCAACGTGATAGCCGCGGAGGGCACCAGAAAGAGCCGATCGAGATTGGGCGGCACCTCCCGGCGCCGCCCGAGAACGTCGCGCCACAAACCCATGTCGTTGCCTACTCACACACCGGGGCGGCCTAGTTCGGCCTGGATCCTGGCCAGCTGTTCCAGCCGCTGCTCCAACGACGGATGCGTCGAGGTCAACGTGCGCAAGGTCGCTCCGGAGATCGCCGGCGCGATGAAGAACGTGTTCAGCGGGCTGGAGGCGCGTAGGTCCTGTTTGGGAATGGTGTTGATGCCACCGGTGATCCTCTGCAGGGCTGAGGCGAGCGCACCGGGCTTCATCGTCAGGTAGGCACCTGATCGGTCGGCGCACAGTTCTCGGTAGCGCGAGAGCAGTCGCGTCAGGAAGAAGCTGATCGCATACACGAGGAGGCTGACCGCCAACGCGATGAGGTACGCGGGGGCGCCTCCCCCGTTGTTGCCGGAGCGACGGTTGCTCATGCCCAGCCCGCCCCACTGTGCTGAACGGGTCAACATGCCGGCCACGATCCCGGCCGACGAGGCCATCGTCATCACCAGCACGTCGCGGTGCGCCACGTGGGAGAGTTCGTGGGCCAGAACCCCCTCGAGTTCCTCGGTGTCGAGCAGACCGAGGATGCCTGTCGTCACGCAGACCACTGCTCGATCCGGTGAGCGCCCGGTGGCAAAGGCGTTGGGCATCGGCGTGTCGGCGATGCCCACCCGCGGTTTGGGCATGTCAGCCAAGGCGCACAGCCGATCGATCATGCCGTGAAGTTCCGGGGCCTCCTCCGGGGTGACCTCACGCGCCCGCATGGCCCGCATCGCCACCTTGTCCGAGGACCACCACTGCCACCAGGCGATGCCAAGCCCGACCAACGCGATGAAGGGCGCGTACCGAGGGTCGAACAGAAACATCAGCGACACGATCAGCCCGACGAACAGCGCACCGAGGATGAACATCACCGACGTCATGCGCACGGTTAGTCCCGTGTCGCCGACGAACCTCGTGCGTGCCAACTCCGCCTGCCCCTCGCGCCGATCCCGGTGTCAGCCGGGGATCAGCCCTTCGTCGCTGAGCATGTCGGCGACCTCCGAGAGGGTGGCGTCGGCCATCGGCAAGATCACGTCGGACTCGTCGAGGCTTTCGGCAAAGTGCGGCGTGGCCTCGGCGCGTACGGCCTCCAGCAGCGTCGCGAGGGCAGCCGCGAAGCCGTCCTCGTCCCCGGCGCTGACCGCGGCGGCGACCGCGTCGTCGAGGCGGTTGATGTCGTCGAGCGCCTCGCCCGGAAGGTCGAACTGCCCCTCGCCCAGAATCCTGATGATCATGCGTTCGGCCGGCTTTCGCCCTCGACCGTCTCGGTCGCCTCGGCCTCGAGGATCGGCTCGCCGGCGCTGGAGGTGGTCAGTGCCTCCGGCTTGGAGCCGCCCTTCAACTGCGCCAACTCGGCTTCCACGTCTGCGGCGGAACTCATCGAGTCGAGTTCACGCGCGATGTCGTCGCCGGCCCCGATGGCGGTCACGTCGTCGAGCGCGCCCGAGGCGATCAGTTCGTCGATGGCTCCGGCCCGCGCCTGCATCTGCGCCGTCTTGTCCTCGGCACGCTGGATGGCCAGGCCGACATCCCCCATCTCCTCGCCGATGCCCGACAGCGCCTCGTTGATCCGGGTCTGCGCCTCGGCGGCGGTATAGGTGGCCTTGATGGTCTCCTTCTTGGTACGGAAGGCTTCGACCTTGGCCTGCAAGCGCTGCTGGGCCAGGGTCAGCTTCTCCTCCTCGCCCTGCAGTTGGGCCTGCTGGGCGCGCAGGCCCTCGATCTGCCCCGAGAGGCCGGACTTGCGGGTCAGCGCCTCACGTGCGAGGTCTTCGCGACCCATGTCGATGGCCTTCTGGGCCTGGGTCGTGAGCTTCTGGGCCTGAGATTCGAGCTGATTGACCTGGAGTTCGACACGCTTGCGGCTAGTCGCGACGTCCGCGACACCGCGGCGTACCTTCCCCAGCAGTTCGAGTTGACGCTGATAGCTGTAGTCGAGCGTCTCCCGAGGGTCTTCAGCGCGGTCGAGTGCCTTGTTGGCCTTCGACCGGAAGATCATGGTGATGCGCTGCCAGAGACTCATGGGCGGGTGGCCTTCCTCGGGATTGCCTGTTCGTACGACGCGGCCGGTAGGCCCGTCTGCTGCGCACAACCCTAGGCGGAACCGCAAGGAGCCCGACAGTGGGCGGCGGGAAAGTCTGGAGGCCGGGTTCCGAGGTGACGGCGATAGGCTGAGGCCCAAGCACCTCTTCAGTGAAAGCGTCTTCGTGTTCTTCAATCGCAAAAAAGAGTCCGAGCAGACCACGGACCCCAGCACCCAGTCCGTCGCCAAACCCGGCGGCAAGGGGCGTCCCACGCCGACCCGCCGCGAGGCAGAGGCCGCCGCGAAGGCGCGCGCCAAGGTCCCGCGGACCCGCAAGGAGATCTCGGAGGCCAACAAGCGCGCTCGGCAGGAGAGCAACGCCAAGGCGCGTGAGGCGATGCGCGGGGGCGACGAGCGCTATCTGCCGGCCCGTGACCGCGGTCCGATGCGCCGGTTCATCCGCGACTGGGTCGACCACAAGCTGATGTTCTTGGAGTTGCTGATCCCGGGCCTGCTGATCTCGATGGTGTTCGGCTATTCAGGTCGCCCGAACCTGGTATCGATCGGCAGCTCGATCACGTTCGGCCTGTTGCTGCTCGGCATTGTCGACATCGTGCTCACCCGGATCAGGCTGCGCCGCGAACTCGCGCAGCGATTCCCGGGCGAGAGCACCCGTGGCGCGATCTACTACGCGGTGATGCGCGGCATGCAGGTGCGATTCCTGCGTCTGCCCAAGCGTCAGGTCACGATCGGCCAGCCGCTTCCCGATCGCTACCGCTGACGGTGGGTGCCCACTTCGACGCCGCCTTCATCGCGGGGCTGGCCGCGGCGCTGGGGGCCGCTTTGGTTTACGGCATCGGTGCGATCGTGCAGGCACGTGCCGTCCGTACGCTCCCCTCGGGCACCGACGACCTGGTCGCCTTCGTCCGTGACGGCGTACGGCAACCGTTGATCTGGCTGACCTTGGCGATGTACGGCCTCGGATTCGCGCTGCACGCGGTCTCCATCTGGCTGCTTCCGCTGTATCTGTCCCAGGCGGGCATCGCCATGTCACTGCCGGTCACGGCATTGTGCGCGGGCCTGATCAGCGAGCGCGTCGCCACCGGCCAGTGGGGTGCCCTGCTCCTGGTGGTCGGCGGCATCGCGATGCTGTCGCTAGGCGCCGGAAGCGCCGGGTCCACCGACATGTCCTGGTCGTACGGAGCCGCGTGCCTGGCCGGGTCGGTGCTGCTCGGCATCTTGACGTTGTCAGGCGTAGTGAAATCGGGGGCGGGACTCGGACTGCTCGCCGGTCTGGGCTACGCCGGCGTGGCCATCGCGGTGCGCGGCCTGGAGGCCTGGCCGCTCGACGCTGGCGGCTACCTCGCAGCGATCGCGGCCGTGCTCTTCGGGGTGTTCGCCTTCTGGGCCTACTCGCGCGGCCTCGACAATGCGGACGTCTCCGTCTCGACGGCCACGATGGTGGTCGGTGAGACCGTCGGACCGGCCCTGGTCGGCGTACTCTGGCTCGGCGATGGGATCCGCGACGGCTGGACACCCTGGGTCGTGATCGGACTGATCGTGGCCATGCTCGGCTCGATCACGGTGGGCCACGGAGCCGAGGAACGCGCGAGCGAGTCGGCCATCGCATGAAGACCACTCGAAGAGGGGAGTCCCGGTGAGCGCAGACGTGTCGTGTCGGATCGCCTGGTCCGACGACAGCGCCGCCATCGCGGCGTTGCAGACGCAAGCCTGGCGGGAACGCTACGGCGCCGTGGTCCCCGAGGACTTCTCGGTGCCTGCCGAGCAGTGGCATGCGGCGTTGACCAAGCCCGGCGATGCCCGCAATCGCGTCCTGGTGGCCCTGGAACGCAACACCATCGTCGGCTTCACCCTGACGACTCCTGCGGCCGATCCCGACTGCGAACCAGGGCGTGACGGCGAGGTCAGCGAACTGACCGTGGCCTCCGACAAACGCGGTCTCGGGCACGGCTCACGGCTAGTGCAGGCAGCCGTGGAGACCCTGCAGGCGGACCGCTTCGTGCGCGCAGTGTGCTGGGTCGACTCGACGGACGACGCCATGCGTACGTTCCTGGAATCGGCCGGTTGGGCCCCCGATGGCGCCCACCGCACGCTGGCCACCGACGATGCGGGGGGCGAGACCAAGCAGGTGCGGCTGCACACCCGGATCGGCTGAGTGGGATGAGCACTTCGCTGCCGCTGGGCGCACCGCCGGACTGGGAGCGGCAGCGCCGCTCGATCATCCGGGACTCCATGGCCGTAGCGATCGCCACAGGCACGTACGGCATCTCGTTCGGCGCCGTCTCCGTGGCCGCCGGACTCTCGGTGTTGCAGACCTGCGTGCTGTCGCTGGTCATGTTCACCGGCGCCTCGCAGTTCGCCCTCGTCGGTGTTGCCGCCGCCGGTGGAGCACCGCTGTCGGGAGCTGCCACGGCGCTGCTGCTAGGCACACGCAACACGCTCTATGGCCTTCGGATGGCGCCGTTGTTGCGCTGGAACGGCTGGCGACGCGCCGCGGCGGCACACCTGCTGATCGACGAATCCACGGCGATGGGCGTGACTCGCGAAAGCGTCCCGGCGGTGCGCACCGGCTTTCTTACCACCGGGGTCGGCGTCCTGGTCTTCTGGAACATCGCCACGCTGATCGGGGCCCTCGTGGGCAATCAGATCGGCGATCCGCGCACGTACGGTCTCGACGCCGCGGTCGGCGCCGCATTCTTGGCGTTGCTGTGGCCGCGTCTGAAGGACCGGCGCAATCAACTCGTCGCGGTCGTCGCGGCAGCGGTCGCCCTGGGCGTCGTACCTCTCACGCCTGCCGGGGTGCCGGTGCTGGCCGCGGCAGGGGTCGCGCTGCTCGCGGGCGTGCTGTCCAAGGCCCCGGATCCGACCGAGATCCCCGGGCCTGCCGACGTGCCCGGCCACGGCGAGGAGGCGGACCGATGACGTGGACCGCGTTGTTGATCGCCTGCGTCGGCTGTTATCTGTTGAAGTACGCGGGCCTCGCGATGCCTGCGGCCGTGTTGGAACACCCGCTGGTCCAGCGCGTGGCCGACCTGATCCCGGTGGCGCTGCTGGCCGCGCTGATCGGGGTGCAGGTGTTCGCCGATGGGCAGTCGTTGCAGTTCGACGCGCGGATCGCGGGCCTGGCCTTCGCGGTGGTGGCACTGCTGTTGAGACAGGGCTTCCTCGTGGTCGTCTTCGGGGCCGCGATGGTGGCTGCCGCCGTACGCGCCCTGGGCTGGGGCTGACCTCGCAGGTCGGTCGAGCAGGGTCGAGACCCTGCCGTCAGGGCAGGTCGAGGAACTTGTCCAACCCGACGGTGAGCCCAGGCCGGGAGCCGATCGCCCGGAGCCCGGCGAGGACCCCGGGCGCGAACGAGATCCGGTCCAGCGAGTCGTGCCGGATGGTCAGGGTCTCCCCCGGCGTGCCCAACACCACCTCCTGGTGCGCGACCAGCCCACGCACCCGCACGCTGTGCACGCGTACGCCGTCGACATCGGCGCCGCGCGCGCCCTCCAAACCTGTGGAGGTCGCGTCCGGTTGCGTCGGCAGGTCGGCACGCTCGCGGGCGGCGGCGATAAGCGCGGCCGTACGCGCGGCCGTGCCGGACGGGGCATCGGCCTTGTCGGGGTGGTGCAACTCGATGACCTCGGCCGACTCGAAGAACGGCGCCGCAAGTTCGGCAAAGCGCATCATCAAGATCGCACCGATCGAGAAGTTGGGCGCGATCAGCACGCCAGTGCTCGGATGCTCGCGCAGGAGATCTTCGAGGGTGGACAGGCGTTCGTCGGTGAACCCGGTCGTGCCGACCACCGCATGGATATCGTGCTCGAGGCAGAATTTCAGGTTCGCCATCACCGCATCGGGGTGGGTGAAATCGACGATCGCCTGGACCTCCTGGGTCAGCAGCGCGTCCAGGCTGTCGCCTGCATCGAGCGTTGCCGCCAGCACCAGATCGTCGGCCCCCTCGACGGCAGCACAGATAGCGCGCCCGACCTTCCCGAGGGCGCCGAGAACGCCCACTCGCATCACTTCAGTCACAGGGCAAACCTAGTCCCGCGTCTCGTCCGGAGTGCCGGTGCCTGACGAACGGATCGCCAAGTGGCAGTCTTGGCCCCATGCCACTTCAGCAGATCCCGCCGCGCATCAGGTGGGCGGTCGAGCTCATGGACGTGCAGCCGAGCGACTCCGTGCTTGAGATCGGCTGCGGCCCGGGCGCGGGTGCGGAGTTGATCTGTGCTCGCTTGCAGACCGGGAAGCTCTTCGCGATCGACCGCAGCGAGTCGGGAGTCGACCGTACGAAGCGTCGCAACAAGAAGTACGTCGACGCCGGGCGATTGACCGTACGTCAGATCGATCTGGCGACCTTGCGGGTGCCGGTCAAGCGGCTGAACAAGGTCTTCGCCTTCAACGTCAACCTCTTCTGGGTGCGTGACTGCTCCGACGAGGTCGCGCTGCTGCACGAACGGGTGCTGCCGGGCGGCGCGGTCTACCTCTTCTATGAGGCCAACCGCCCCGAGCTCGTCCCCAATATCGTGCGCAAGGCATCCGCCTCCCTGCAGCAGGGCGGATTCCGCGTCTCGGTCGTCGAGCAGAAGGCACCGCCGGTCGTCGGCATCATCGGTCGCCGCTGAGTCGCGGAGCAGACGCGACAGGTCGGCGCCCTCGCGCGGAGCAGACGCGACAGGTCGGCGCCCTCGCGCGGAGCAGACGCGACAGGTCAGCGTGCGGGGCCGACGACCGCCAGCACCTCGGGGCGGGCGAACAGGTCCGCGGCGAGCGCGCGTACGTCGTCGAGGGTGACACCTTCGATGCCGGCCACTACGGCGTCGAAGGACAACAGCCGATCCTCGAGGATCTCGGCCTTGCCGAGCCTGCTCATCCGGGCGCCGGAATCCTCCATGCCCATGATCAGACCGCGCGTGAGTTGGCCCTGGCCGCGCCGCAGTTCGTCCTCGGTGATCCCGTCCGCGGCGATCTTGGCGAGCTCGGCTCGCACCACGTCGAGGACCGCCTCCACCTTGCTGGGCAAGCAGCCGACACTCACCCCGACCATCCCGGCGTCGGCGTGCGAGGTGGCGAAGGAGTAGACGCCGTACGCCAACCCGCGCTGCTCGCGTACCTCCTGGAAGAGCCGAGAGGACGTGCCGCCGCCCAAAGCCGTGTTGAGTACGCCCAACGCGAAGCGTCGAGGGTCTGAGCGGGTGAGCCCGCGCATCCCGAGTACGAGGTTTACCTGCTCGAAAGCACGGGTGGACGTGGCCTCGGCCCGGGCGACAGGGCGCGCGTTCGCCACGACGCGAGGTGTGGACGGGTCCGCCACGGTGTTGAGGAAGCCATGGCCCGAGAACGCACGCTTCACCTGGCGTACGACCGCGTCGTGATCGACATTGCCCGCTACCGAGATCGCCATCTTGGCGGCCACATAGTGGCGACGATAGAAGCGCACGATCTGCTCGCGCGTCAGCGCTTCGATGGACGTGGTCGTGCCCGCGATGGGGCGGCCCAACGGGGAATCTCCCCACGCTGCAGCGGCGAAGAGGTTGTGTACGACGTCATCGGGATCGTCGTCGTGCATGGCGATCTCGTCGAGGATCACCTCGCGCTCGGCCTCGACATCTGCCGGCGAGATCACCGACGAGGTCAGCATGTCGCCCAGCACGTCCAAGGCGACGGGCAGGTCCTCGTCGAGAACTCGTGCGTGGAAGCAGGTGTACTCCTTGGCGGTGTAGGCGTTGAAGTCGCCGCCGACCTCATCCAGGGCTGCCGAGATCTCCAGGGCACTGCGCGTGGGAGTGCCCTTGAAGAGCAGGTGCTCCAGGAAGTGCGAGCAACCGTGCAGACGTGGTGACTCGTCGCGCGAACCGACGCCTACCCAGACACCGACGGAGGCGGAGCGTACACCTGCCATGTCCTCGGTGATGATCCGCAGCCCGGAGGGCAACACGGTGCGGCGTACCCGCGACACGACGCGGCCCTCGTCATCGAGGAGGCGTTGGAGCGTACGGGTGCTGCCGGCGGGCTGTGACGAGGACAGGGCGGAAACCGAAGACCGGCCGGCAGTCGCCTGCCGGCCGGTCTTGGTGGACTTCTTCGAGGTCACTCGGCGCTGTCCGCGCTCTCGTCAGCGGCGTCCCCGCCCTCGGCTTCCTCGACCACGGGGATCAAGGACAACTTGCCGCGGTCGTCGATCTCACCGATCTGGACCTGGATCTTCTGACCCACGCTCAGCACGTCCTCGACGGCCTCGACCCGCTTGCCGCCGGCCAGTGAGCGGAGCTTGCCGATGTGCAGCAGCCCGTCCTTGCCCGGCATCAGCGACACGAAGGCACCGAAGTTGGTGGTCTTGACGACCGTGCCGAGGTAGCGCTCGCCGACCTCGGGCATGGTCGGGTTGGCGATCGCGTTGACCGCGGCCTTGGCCGCCTCGGCAGCGTCGCCGTTGGTTGCGCCGATGTAGACCGTGCCGTCGTCCTCGATGGACAGCGTCGCGCCCGTGTCGTCCTGGATCTGGTTGATCACCTTGCCCTTGGGGCCGATGACCTCGCCGATCTTGTCGACCGGCACCTTGATCGCGATGATGCGCGGCGCGTGGACGCTCATCTCCTCGGGGGCGGCGATCGCCTCGTTCATCACGTCGAGGATGGCGTGGCGAGCGTCGCGAGCCTGGGTCAACGCCTGCGCCAGCACCTCGGCCGGGATGCCGTCGAGCTTGGTGTCGAGCTGGAGCGCGGTGACGAACTCACGCGTCCCGGCGACCTTGAAGTCCATGTCGCCGAAGGCGTCCTCGGCACCGAGGATATCGGTCAGCGCGACGTACTCGGTCTTGCCGTCGATCTCACCGGAGACCAGGCCCATCGCGATACCCGCGACGGGGGCGCGCAGCGGCACACCGGCGTGCAGCAGCGACATGGTGGACGCGCAGACCGAGCCCATCGAGGTGGAGCCGTTGGAGCCCATCGCCTCGGAGACCTGGCGGATGGCGTACGGGAACTCTTCCTTGGTGGGCAGCACCGGCATCAGCGCACGGCCCGCGAGGGCACCGTGGCCGATCTCGCGACGCTTGGGAGCACCGACACGACCGGTCTCGCCGGTGGAGAAAGGCGGGAACACGTAGTTGTGCATGTAGCGACGCTCGGTCTCGGGCGACAAGGTGTCGAGCTTCTGCACCATCGTGAGCATGTTGAGGGTGGTGACGCCGAGGATCTGGGTCTCGCCACGCTCGAACAGCGCCGAGCCGTGCACGCGCGGGATCAGGCCGACCTCGGCGTGCAGCGGACGGATGTCGGCCAGGCCGCGACCGTCGATGCGGACCTTGTCGCGCAGGATGCGCTCGCGTACGACCTTCTTGTTCAGCGCCTGGAACGCCCCGCCGATCTCCTTCTCGCGACCTTCGAACTGGGCGCCGAGGGTGTCGAGCAGGATGCCCTTGACCTCGTCGACGGCGGCTTCACGGTCCTGCTTGTCGGCGACCTGCTGAGCGGCGACGACCTGGTCCTTGACCGCGGCCTCGACGGCGGCGTACACGTCGTCTTGGTAGTCCAGGAAGACCGGGAACTCGCCGACCGGCTTGGCGGCCTCCTTGGCCAGCTCGGACTGCGCGTCGCAGAGCTGCTTGATGAAGACCTTGGCGGCCTCGATGCCGCCGGCCACGATCTCCTCGGTGGGAGCCTGGGTGCCGGACTGGACGAGGTTCCAGGTCGACTCGGTGGACTCGGCCTCGACCATCATGATCGCGACGTCACCGGAGTCGGTGACGCGACCGGCGATCACCATGTCGAAGACGGCGTCTTCGAGTTGGCTGTGGGTGGGGAAGGCGACCCACTGGCCCTCGATCAGGGCGACGCGGGTGGCGCCGACCGGGCCGGAGAACGGCAGGCCGGAGAGCTGGGTCGACATCGACGCGGCGTTGATGGCGAGCACGTCGTACGGGGTGTTGGGCTCGAGTGCGAGCACGGTGATCACGACCTGGACCTCGTTGCGCAGGCCCTTCTTGAAGGTCGGGCGCAGCGGGCGGTCGATCAGGCGGCAGGTCAAGATCGCGTCCTCGGACGCGCGGCCCTCGCGACGGAAGAACGAGCCGGGGATGCGACCCGCGGCGTACATCCGCTCCTCGACGTCAACGGTGAGGGGGAAGAAGTCGAAGTGGTCCTTGGGCGACTTCGACGCCGTCGTCGCCGACAGCAGCATGGTGTCGTCGTCGAGGTAGGCCGTCACGGAACCGGCGGCCTGGCGGGCCAGCAGCCCGGTCTCGAACTTGACGGTCCGCGTGCCGAACTTGCCGTTATCGATCACGGTCTCGACTGCGGAGATGGTGGGTTCAGAGCTCAAAGTGCTCATCTTTCTGTGCACGGAGCGATCCCGCGCCGCCGCTGTGATGATGAGCCGGTCTTCGATCGAGGTCCGCAGCTCCCCCGTGTTGAGGGACCTGAAAACCACTACCGAGGACCGGGCCTGGACGGGCGGTGCGCTCCTGGATCTGTGGATATTGAGTTGTCGTACGCCTCACACTAGCCAGTTGCAGCGTGAGTGGCGAAGTGGCGTCGCCGAACCTCGCGGGTTCGACTCAGCCGCAAGCTTGAAATCAAAAACTCTTCGGCTGAACGGCGTCAGTGCGGGCAGTGGCAAGGCAGAGGAGCGCAGGCGACCTAGAAGGTCGTCAAGCGACGATAACGCCGCCAATGCCCGCTATGACGTCGTTCAGCGACGCAGGCCGAGGCGTTCGATGATGGAGCGGTACCGCTCGATCTCGGTCTTCTGCAGGTAGTTGAGCAGACGACGACGCTGGCCGACGAGCAGCAGCAGACCACGACGGGTGTGGTGGTCGTGCTTGTGCTGCTTGAGGTGCTCGGTGAGGTGGCTGATGCGGTGCGTGAGCAGCGCGATCTGGACCTCGGGGGAACCGGTGTCGCCCTCGGTGGTGGCGTATTCGGCGATGATCTTCTTCTTGGTCTCCGCGTCCGTGCCAAGTGACATGACGGGGCTCCTCTCGGTTCTCGTTGCGCGGCGCGCCCGGGCCTGTTCACCGGGGCACTTGGATCCGCGGCCGTTCGTACGGCGTGTCGCCCGACTCGGGCAACCGGGTGAGATTAGCAGCGTCGTACGCGGCCCTCCGAATCGCGAGCGTGGGCCGTGAGCCGGTCCGAGAATTGCACAAGGCCCACCGGCGCCGAATCGCCAGTGGGCCCCGCGGAGTGCGTGTGTCAGACCGCCGGAGGAGGCACGTCCGAGGAACGCTCGGTTCGTGGCCTGACGCCCAGCCGAGTCGGTGGTCGTGGCGCTGGAGGTCACGCGCCGGCGGCTGTTCATCTGGATGGCGGTCAGGAGCACGATCAGGAGACCGGCGATGACCAGGATCCAGCCGAGGGTGTCGTCGGTGATGCCGGGGATGTCGAGTTGGAGCGCGTAGATGAGGATCAGGCCGATGGCCGCGAGGAAGACGCCGAGTCCGTAACCCACGGTGAGACTCCTTTCAAAAACCCCTCCGCCCTGGAGGGCGCCCCAACTTATGCCCACCGATAACCAAGGCAAACCACCCCGATGGGCGTCATTCGCAGGGATGGACTGTCCGCCAATCCGTGCCCGCAATGCACTGACCGGCGATCCCCTCCGGGCGCAGTCCGAGGGCTTCGGTCCACAACGACCACCGGGAGACCTCGACGGAGTTGTCACCGGCTGGATCGAGGTCGTCGAGTTTGGCTGTCGTACGGATGGTCAGTAACTCTCCGTCGACGACGCCCGTGACGCGCAGATAGGGCACAGGGGCGCTCTCAAGACTGCCCGCAACGGGCTTGACGAGGACCAGTCCGCGACCCTTGACGAAGGTCGCCACGAAGGTGGGCACCCTATCCCCGCCGTCCGGCACGGCCACGATCTCCATACCGCCGTCGTCGAGTTGCACGGCTTGTAGGCCCGTGAGTGAGAACCCCGGGCCGGTGCTCACGCTGATCGTGTTTGCGGTCGCAGTCGTGACCACAACCGCGTTGTTGTCGCTCTCCCCTGTGCCCTCGTTGGCGACCTCGGTCGTCCGCACCTGGTCGGGCCGACCATCGCCATCGACGTCGGACTTGATCTCGGCCGTCACAGTCGCGGACTGCTCCTGCGTCGTCACCTGGACCGCGGCGGCTGCGGTCTCGATCTTCCCGCCGGCACCGCAATAGGTCGCCTCAACGCGTACGTCGTACGTCCCGGCGCGGGCCACTTCGAGGATCAAGTGCTCCGCTCGGTCCGACGAGTCACCCCATCTGGCGTCAAACGCCACGGTCGGCGTCCCCGCCACACACTTGATGTCTCCCCCGTCAGAGCCGATCTGCTCGGTGCCGTCGACGTAGACGCGGGTGCCGCCCACCAGCGCCGAGTCGTCCAGCCCTAACGTGCCGGGCAGGAGCGGACCAGCGTCGCCACGACCGGGGACAAACGCGTGCGCGGTGCCGCGCACTGTGTAGGCAACCCTGAAGTGAGTGGCGTCCAGTGGCGTCACGCCGATCTCGACTTGGGGGCTCGTGTCGGTCGGCGCGGGAGACCCGGTGGCCACCGGCACCTCCGTCACCCGGTCGCCGCGGTCTTGGAGTTGGAGCACTCCCACTCCCCCGAGGACGACGGCAGCAGCGACCGCGGTGGCCACACCGAGCCGGCGTCGGCGCGTGATCGCGCGCGCCTTGGTGCGTACGCCGTCGAGACGGTCAGGGCGGGCCTCGGCATCGGCCAGCGCGGCCGGCCTGTCGAAGAGGTCGCGGCTCATCAGAACTCTCCTTCGAACGAGTCGGCCAAGGACTCACGCAGCCGCGCAAGGCCTTTGCTGGTGTTGCTCTTCACGGTGCCGACGCTGCACCCCATGGTGCGCGCGGTCTCGGCCTCGGACAGGTCGCACCAGTGCCGCAGCACCACCGCAGCTCGCGGCCGCTTTGGCAGTTCCTTGAGCGCGGCGAGCAGCGCGAGGCTGTCGTTGACGGATTCGGCTCCGCACGCAGAAGTGACCTCGGGCATCTGCTCGGTCGCTAGTTCGCGCGTGGCGCCGCGGCGCCACCACGAGGTGCGCTGATTGACCATGACCCGGCGTACGAACGCATCCGGTTGGTCATAGCTGCGCACCTTGGACCAGCGCACCATGGTTTTGGCCAGTGCGGTCTGCAGCAGGTCCTCGGCTTGGTGGAGGTCACCGGTGAGCAGGAACGCGAGTCGCTTGAGACGCGGACCGGCCGAGGCGGCGTACTCCTCGAAGTCATCCGCCGCGGGTGGCGCCACGGGCGCTGCTCCAATCACATGGGGGTACACGCCCAGACGTGGGCGAAGGTTGCTCTCGACATCGCAGCAAATCCTCAAGGCGGAGGATCACAGGCATGGGGTGACCGTGATCCTCCACCTTGCCGGGTCAGGACTGTTTGCGCTGGACCTTCTTCTGGGCCTTTTTTTGGGCCTTCCTTTGGGCCTTCTTTTCCTCCGACTGCATCGCAGTCCCCTCAGGCACCTCGACACCCCTGGGCGCAGTCACGGCGGGCACGGTGAGGCGGCGCAGTTTGGCAAACCTGCGATCGCCCGCGCCGACCATCTCCGCCTGCGGAAAGACGTTGCGCCGCGCCACGTCACCCAACTGCCAGGCGGCGTGCTGCTCCCAGCAGCAATTCACGTTGAGAGGCTGCCCGTCCTCGGTAAACAGCTGCACGCCGTAGAGCGGCTGGCCGCTGGAGTCGTACGGCTGGAGGTTGCAGACCTCGCCATACCCGGGGCTGATCAGGGCGTTCTGCCCGTAGGTGTCGTCGGTCATCCGCTCGTACTGGCTCTGGGCGGTGTATTCGACGCTCTGGACGACTTGAGGGGTCATGGCGATGGCGAAGGCGTTCAGGCCCAGCAGCACGACCCGGGCAGCGGTGCCCTTGGTGCCGGGCCAGAACTTGCCGCGGCCGAGTTGGATGCTGACGACGGCCGCGATCGCGACCAACGCGGCGCCGAGTCCTGCACTGGGCGTCGGCAGATAGGGCACGTCCTGCTGCCACACGTCCCAAATGCGACTGCTGACCAGCATCACGGCCACCCAGGCACGCAGCACCCACCACGCCGGACGAGCCGAGCGCAGCACTGCGCCAAAGTCGCCTGGCAACGCGTCGAGCAGCCGCGCCCACCCGGTGGCACTTGCGTCCAAGAGCGCCTTCGGCGAGAGGTCCCGGCTGCTTCGGGTGGGCTGGTACGCCGGGAGCCCCGCTGCGGCGCGCAACTCGGTGGCGTACACCTCCGGATCGCCGAGCACCTGCGGACCCTCCTCCGCCACCCAGTCGGAGACATCGGCTTCCAACCCCGACAGCAGGTCCTCGACCTCCTCGCTCGGCAGGTCGGCGAAGTGCTGGCGTACTGCCGCGACGAACTGCTCGACGTCGGGACGGATCTGGAGCGGAATGGTGTCGTTCATGCGGGCACTCCCTTGGTGGTCAGGTCGGAATCGAGCAGAGCTGAGACGGTGTCGGCGAAGTGCTGCCAGTCATCGCGTTGCCGCTTGAGTTGGTCTCGGCCGGTCGGCGTGATGCCGTAGTACTTGCGGTGCGGCCCCTCTTCGGAGGGAACGACGTACGAGGTGAGAGCTCCGGCGGCATAGAGCCGGCGGAGCGTGCCGTAGACGGAGGCGTCCCCGACATCAGCGAGCCCGCCGGCGCGCAGGCGGCGTACGACGTCATAGCCGTAACCGTCCTCCGCGTCGACCACGGCGAGCACCGCCAGGTCGAGCACTCCCTTGAGGAGTTGGGTGGTATCCATGCGTGAGAGAGTAGTGCGGATTCCGCAGTAGTGCGCGCAGCGGAACCGGCGTGTCGGCCGGGGTCGAGCGGACTGTGGTCCGCTCAACCCCCGGAGATCCGGGGGCTGAGCGACCAAACCGGGTGTCTAGTCACCGACGTGGACCATGATGAGTCCTATGACGAACACAGGAGAGCGCACCGTGATCGGTGTCTGCAATCTGTGCGAGGCGATCTGCGGACTCCGGTTGACGGTGCGCGCCGAGCCGCGCGAGGTGGTGGCCGTACGAGGCAACGACGCCGACCCGCTCTCGCGTGGGCACATCTGTCCCAAAGGCGTCGCGATCGGTGACGTTTTCAGCGACCCGGACCGACTCAAGCGCCCCGTCAGGCGGGTCGGGTCACCCGAGGAGGGACGCTGGGAGGAGATCGGCTGGGACGAGGCGTACGACCTGGTCGCGGACAACCTCGCCAAGGCGATCAACAGCCGCGGTCCGGATGCGATCGGCGTCTACCTGGGCAACCCGAACGCGCACAGCCTCGGCTCGATGACCCATGGCGTCGGGATGATCAAGGCACTGCGTACGAAGAACACGTTCAGCGCCACCAGCGTGGACCAACTCCCCCACCAGCTCGTGGGGCATTGGATGTTCGGCCACCAGCTGCTGTTGCCGATCCCGGACCTCGACCGTACGCAGTTGTTCTTGGTCTTCGGGGGGAACCCGATGGCCTCCAACGGCTCGATCATGACCGTGCCCGACTTCCCTAACCGGTTGCGGGCGTTGCACAAGCGCGGCGGTCGGATGGTCGTCTTCGATCCTCGCCGCACCGAGACGGCGAAGGTCGCCGACGAGCACCACTTCGTACGTCCCGGGAGCGATGCATTCGTGCTGCTGGCGATGTTGCAGGTGATCTTCGCCGAAGGAATGGCGCAGCCGCCGGACTACCTCGACAACCTGTCGACTCTCGAAGCGGCGGTCGCGGACTTCACTCCCGAACTCGCCGAACGACACAGCCACGTGCCCGCCGACGACATTCGCCGACTTGCCCGCGAGTTCGCCACGACTCCAGAAGCCGTGGTTTACGGACGGATCGGGCTGTCGGCCGGCGAGTTCGGGACGATCTGCCAGTGGGCGATCAATTGCCTCAACATCGTGGGCGCCAAGTTGGACCGGGTCGGCGGCGCGATGTTCACCCGGCCCGCGATCGACGTGGTCGGCAAGGGACTGATCGGGCGCGGCCACTACGACAAGTGGCGTTCGCGCGTACGCCAGGCGCCTGAGGCGCTGGGCGAACTTCCCGTCTCGGTGCTGCGTGAGGAGATCGAGACACCCGGAGACGGACAGATCCGGACGCTGTTGACGATGGCGGGCAATCCGGTGCTGTCCACGCCGGACGGAGCCGGGCTCGACCAGGCTCTGCGTGACCTCGATTTCATGGCGTCGATCGACATCTATGTCAACGAGACCACCCGCCATGCAGACGTCATTCTGCCGCCGACCACGGCACTGGAGCGTGACCACTACGACTTGGTCTTCCACGCGCTCGCGGTGCGCGACACCGCTCGCTTCACCCAGGCGGTCTTCGCCAAGGAAGCCGACCAGCGCCATGACTGGCAGATCTATCGCGAGATCGCGCTCCGTACGATCAAGCGACTCGATCGCAAGCCCGCGCTGAAGGCGCGCGCGATCAGCACGGCGCGACTCAGCATCAGCCCGACGCGGATGCTGACGGTGCTGCTGCGTCAGACCGGCTCGGGCATCACGCTCAAGAAGCTGCGCTCGCGGCCACAGGGCATCGACCTCGGGCCGCTGCGCCCTGATGCGATGCCCGCGCGGTTGCAGACGAAGAACAAGCGCATCGATCTTGCCCCTCCGGTCGTCATCGCCGACCTGGACCGCTTGCGTACGCACTCCCCCGCTGCCGGGCTTGTGCTGATCGGGCGCCGTCACAAGCAGGACTGCAACTCGTGGATGCACAACTCCGACCGGTTGACCCGGGGTCGAACTCGCCACGAACTCTTCATCCACCCCGATGACCTCGCCGAGACCGGTGCAGCCGATGGCGACGTCGTACGCGTGGCTTCTCGTGTCGGTGCAGTCGAAGTCGAGGCGAAAGCCAACGTGGACATGATGCGCGGCGTGGTGTCGCTGCCCCATGGTTATGGCCATGGCCTTGCGGGCGTGCTGATGTCACGCAGCGCGAAGACGCCAGGCGTGTCGATCAACGATCTGACCGATCCGCAGCGACTGGACATTTCGGGCAACAACGCCCTTAATGGCGTCCCGGTTCGCGTATCCACGCTGTAGATCAATCGCTCACGGCTCCTACGCAAGGCGCCGCTGTTCATACGTTCATGTCGGGACTCGGATGAGATCCCGGGGTCTCGCTGGCACATCGGACCAGCCAGGCGTTCTTTCCACGCCGCAAGTGCTCCGCCTTTCGTCGGTCAGAGGAAGATCCTGTCGGCGTCGGCTCTCCTGGCGCAACATGAGTACGGACTACTCCCAGCGATGCTCGAACTTCACCGGCCACGGGATCAGGTCGCCATAAGCCCTCGCTATTCGGGCAGGCAGCCCTCTGCGGCGCCGGAGCATGGCCCACATCGACTGGCTCGTTTCGGTGTTGTCATTGCCGAGCACGAACGAGTCGCGTGCGAGCACGTCGCCACCGGCCGACCTGTCGCTAATGCTCGGCTTTTCCGCAGAGCAGCAGAGCAGACGCGACAGGTCGAGCACATTCCGCAGAGCACACGCGACAGGTCAGTCGGCGCGTTGGATCGCCCGATACACCTCGCGCGCGGCCAGCGCCTGCTCGGTCTCGTCCTCCAGCGACCCGAAGAACTCCTGTCGATAGGTCTCGTCGTTGACGGCCGTGACAGTGAAATAGAGCGCGGCGAACCCCGAGAGAAACACCGAGACCCGCAGGATCTCCTGGTTGAGCAGTCCCCACAGGATCGGCGTGGGCGGGTGCCCGGTCCACGACTTCACCACGTCGGCATTGATGGTGAGCATGCCGAACAGGAGGAAGAACGCCATCACTGCCAACGACAGCAGCAACACCTGGATTACCTGGGTGACCAGCATCGCGAGCACCAGGTTGGCGCGCTCCAAGCGGTCCAGTGGCTCGTCGATGCCCGGTTGTTCGTCGAGGTCGGCGTACGCCTCGAAGGGCGTCCCGGCACACGCGTCACAGACGCGCTGCCCATCAAGTTTGTCGTCATAGTGACCGACCACTTTGGCCAGCCTGGCGTACAGGAAGAGCACCGCCAGCAGCGCGAAGGTCGACACCACGCTCGCCATCGTGGAGGCGTTGAGGGTTGTGGCGACCTGCCAGACCTCGGTGTTGATGAACAGAAACGTGATGAAGACGAGCAGCATCGGCAGCGCCTTGGTCACCAGCGGATAGAGCTGCCAGAGGCTGTCGAAGGTTCGACCGATAGCCCAGCGCGTGATGCTGCCGGCCCGGAGCGCGAAGAGTGCGTACGCCAGGCACAGCACGCCGAACAACTGCGCGCCCACGGTGAAACCGACCCACGCCAACTGCTCGCCGGGGATCAGTTTGGTGGTGAGGACCCCGGCGGACACCGAGAGGAGAAAGAGCACGAGCAGTGCGGGCACCAGCCGCGGCAGGGCCAACCGCCGCCACACGGTGGCGCGTACGGGATCGGCGAAGTAGGCCAGCCCTCTGTCGACGAACCACCGCTCCTGCGGCGAGAGGGTCACGCCGGACCGCTCAAGATCTGGCGAGCTCGCGCGACATCGTCGGCCATCGCGTCCAGCAGGGATTCGACGCCGTCGAAGGCGACCATCCCGCGCAGGCGCTCGACGAACTCCACGCGAACCTCGGTGCCATAGAGCTCCAGGTCATCTCGATCGAGGGCGTACGCCTCCACTCGGCGCTTGCGGTGCCCCTCGAAGGTCGGGTTCGTGCCCACCGAGATGGCCGCCGGGAACCGCTCGCCGGTGTCGAGGCGCGTCAACCACCCGGCGTACACGCCGTCGGCCGGCGCGGCGAGCCCCGGGGTGAACGCGACGTTGGCGGTCGGATAGCCGAGTTCGCGCCCACGTTGGTCGCCACGGATCACCGGACCGGACACGGCGTACGGGCGTCCCAATGCCTCGGCGGCACCCGCCACATCTCCGGCAGCCAGGCAGTTGCGGACGTACGTCGAACTCCAGACCTGCGGCCCGCCGTCCAAAGGCACCGCCACGACCCGGAACCCGCGGTCCTCCCCCAGCGCACTCAAGGTGTTCACGTCTCCGGACGCTCGCCGACCGAACCGGAAGTTTGCCCCGACGACGACGACCACCGCACGCAGTCCGGCTACCAGGACCCGATCGACGAAGTCCGTCGGAGACCACGCCGCCATGTCGGAGTCGAAAGGCAACGCCAGAATGTGATCTGCCCCGGCCGTACGAAGGAGTCCGGCGCGCTCTGAGAGTTCGGACAGCATCACGGGCGCGTGCTCCGGGCGCAGCACCGCGAACGGATGGGGGTCGAAGGTCACCGCGACCACGTCGGTGCCGAGGGCGTCGGCCTGCGCGCGCGCCAGCGAGATCACGTGCTGGTGACCCAGATGTACGCCGTCGAAGTTGCCGATGGTCACCACGCTCGCGGCGAGGTCTGCCGGGATGTCGTCGAGGGAGCGCACGAGTTGCACGGCCGAAATCCTAGACTCCACGGCTCACCGATCCGGACTCAGCCGACGAACACTGCCACGGGACGCGCGCTGTCCGCACCGGCAGCGGCATACAACGCCAGGAACTCCCCGTCCGGTGCGAATACGGCCACAGGCGCCAGATCCGGCAAGGAGAGCGCGAGTGGGCGCCCGACGCGTACGTCGCCCGCCTGCTTCTCGTCGAGGTCGTACGACGCGAAGCTGGCCCGCGCCGCGTCCGCGATCGACAGCAGGCGGAAGTCCTCGGAAAGGTCATCGAGGGTGCTGGCCAGGGAGTCGTCGAAGCTTCCTACAGCAGTGCGACGCAGCGAGGTGAGGTGTCCACCGACACCAAGAGCCGCGCCCGCGTCGCGGGCCAATGCGCGTACGTAGGTTCCGCTGGAGCCCCGCACGGTGAACGTCACGTCGACGACATCCGCACCCAGGACGACGTCGTAGACCTCGAGGTCGTGGATCGTCACCGGACGCGCTTTGAGTACGACCTCCTCGCCGTCACGTACGCGCTGATACGCCCGCTTGCCGTCGACCTTGATGGCCGAAACGGCCGTAGGAACCTGCTCGATCTCGCCGACGAAGGCGGCGAAGGCCGCGCGTACGTCATCCTCGGAGATCGCGCTGGTGTTCGCCGTGGCCGTGATCTCACCCTCCGCGTCGTCGGTGGTCGTCGCGACACCGAGCCGGGCCGTGGCGGCGTACGCCTTCTCGGTGAGCATCAGATGACCGAGCAGGCGGGTCGCCCGGCCGACCCCGAGGACCAGTACACCCGTCGCCATCGGGTCAAGTGTGCCCGCGTGCCCGACCTTGCG
Organism: Nocardioides sp.; assembly: GCA_037045645.1. Lineage (NCBI taxonomy): Bacteria > Bacillati > Actinomycetota > Actinomycetes > Propionibacteriales > Nocardioidaceae > Nocardioides > Nocardioides sp. The sequence goes on along the minus strand of JBAOIH010000001.1, from coordinate 1,060,770 downwards.
GGTGCCCGCGAGTCGGCGTACGCGTGCCACCACATCGTGTGACGTGATGCCCGCGGGCTTGTCGACGATGACCAGCCCAGGACGCGGCTCAGCGTTCGTCATCGAGATCGTCGAGGTCGTCCTCGTCGTCAGCGACCTCGCGTGGCTTCTTGTAAGGGTCCTCGTCGCCGGCGTACGTGGTGCCGCGGTGGGCCGCCAACTCGTCGTCGTGGGCCTTGGCCCGCGCGAGGAGTTCTTCCATCGCGCGCGCCTCTTCGGGCACCTGGTCGGCCACGAACGTGAGCGCGGGGACGTGGCGCATGCCGAGTTGCTTGCCCACCTCGGAGCGGAGCAGCCCCTTGGCAGACTCCAGCGCGGCAGCCGTGCTGGCGATGCTCTCGTCCTCACCGAGGACCGTGTAATAGATCGTTGCCTGCTGGGTGTCGCCGGTGACGCGGACGTCGGTGACGGTCACGAAACCAAGACGAGGATCCTTGATCCTGCGCTCCAGCATCTCCGCCACGATCACCTTGATGCGATCCGCGATCTTGCGCACACGAGGATTGGCCATCGCTCGTCTTCTTTCGTGAGTGGTGTGGATGGTGTGAGGTGCCCGCGACCGGTGGACGGCCCGCGACCGCCGACAACGCAGCGCAGTGCGTGCCGGCGGTCTCGGTGGTCACGACCGTGGGATCTCCTTCATTTCGAAGGCCTCGACAATGTCGCCTTCCTTGATGTCCTGGAAGTTGCGCAGCACCAGACCACACTCGAAGCCCTCGCGGACCTCGGACGCGTCGTCCTTCTCCCGCTTGAGCGAGGCCAGGTCGAGGTTGTCCGCCACGACCGCGCCGTCGCGAATGACCCGCACCTTGGCGTTGCGGCGGATAAGACCCGACGTGACCATGCAGCCCGCGATGTTGCCGATCTTGGACGAGCGGAAGATCGCGCGGATCTCCGCCTGGCCCAGGGTCGACTCCTCGAACTCGGGCTTGAGCATGCCCTTGAGCGCGGCCTCGATCTCTTCGATGGCCTGGTAGATCACGCTGTAGTAGCGGATCTCCACGCCTTCCTTGTCGGCCAACTCCGTTGCCTTGCCCTGCGGGCGGACGTTGAAGCCGATGATGATCGCGTCGGACGCCGCGGCCAGCATCACGTTGGTCTCGGTGATCGCACCAACACCGCGATCGATCACGCGCAGCGACACCTCGTCGCCGACGTCGATCTTGGCCAGTGAGTCCTCGAGCGCCTCGACCGAACCGGACACGTCGCCCTTGAGGATGAGGTTGAGCTCCTGGCTCTCGCCCTTCTCCATGGAGGCCATGAAGTCCTCGAGCGTACGGCGTACGCGACGTTGGGCCTGGAGGGCGGCGCGCTCGCGGGCCTCACGCTTCTCGGCAATCTGGCGAGCGGTGCGGTCGTCCTCGACGACGAGGAGGTTCTGACCGGCACCCGGCACCGCGGTGAGACCGAGCACCATCGCCGGACGTGACGGGGTCGCCTCATCGATGCTGTTGCCGTGCTCGTCGAGCATGGCGCGTACGCGACCGTGGGCCGGACCGGCCACGACCGTGTCGCCCACACGCAGCGTGCCGCGCTGGATCAGGATCGTGGCGACCGGACCTCGACCGCGGTCGAGGTGCGCCTCGACGACCAGACCTTGGGCGTCCTGGTGGGGGTTGGCGCGCAAGTCCAAGGACGCGTCGGCCGTCAGCACGATCGCCTCAAGCAACTTGTCGAGGTTGAGCTGCGACTTCGCCGACACGTCGACGAACATCGTGTCGCCGCCGTACTCCTCGGGCACCAGGCCGTAGTCGGCCAGTTGACCGCGGACCTTGGTCGGGTCGGAATCGGGCTTGTCGATCTTGTTCACCGCGACCACGACCGGCACACCGGCGGCCTTGGCGTGGTTGAGCGCCTCCACCGTCTGCGGCATCACGCCATCGTCTGCCGCGACCACCAACACCGCGATGTCCGTCGCCTGCGCACCACGCGCACGCATGGCGGTGAACGCCTCGTGACCCGGGGTGTCGATGAAGGTGATCGGACGGTCTTCGCCGTCTACGTCTGCGTGCACCTGATAGGCACCGATGTGCTGGGTGATGCCACCGGCCTCCCCCTTGGCGACGTCGGCGTTGCGCAGCGAGTCGAGAAGCTTGGTCTTTCCGTGGTCGACGTGACCCATCACGGTCACCACCGGCGGGCGCACTTCGAGGTCCGCCTCGTCACCTTCGTCGGAACCGAACTCCAGGTCGAAGGACTCGAGCAGTTCGCGGTCCTCGTCCTCGGGCGAGACGACCTCGACGACGTAGTTGAGCTCCTCGCCCAGCAACTCCAAGGTCTCGTCGTTGACGGACTCGGTCGCGGTGACCATCTCGCCGAGCGAGAACAGCATCTGCACCAGCGAAGCGGCGTCGACGTTGATCTTCTCGGCGAAGTCGGTCAGGGACGAGCCGCGCGCCATGCGTACGGTCTCACCGTTGCCCTTGCGCACGCGCACGCCACCGATCGTGGGCGCTTCCATCTGCTCGAACTCTTGACGACGAGCCCGCTTGGACTTGCGGCCACGACGCGACGGACCACCAGGGCGACCGAAGGCACCCTGGGTCTGACCACGCTGACCGGGACGACCACGGCCACCGCCGGGGCCACCACCGGGGGCACCGCCACCAGGACCGCCGCCGAAGCCGCCGCGGCCGGGAGCACCCGAACCCGCCCCAGCACCGGGACGACCCGGGGCACCGCGCCCCGGAGCGCCGGGACGGCCAGGACCTGCGCCGGGACGACCGGGGCGACCGGCCGGGCCGGTGCCGAAAGCGGCTGGGGACTTGGGCATCATCGCCGGGTTGGGGCGAGGCATACCCGGGCGACCCGGTGCGCCACCCTCACGGGCGGCCGGCGGGCGCGGGATGTCTTCTGCCCCCGGCTGCGGTGCCGGTCGGCGACCCATACCTTGCGAGGAGGCAAACGGGTTGTTGCCCGGGCGCGGAGCACCAGGGCGTCCGACGGGGCGGGGCGCGGGGGGCTTGGGAGAGCCGTCCGTCTCGACCGCAGCAGCCGGTGGCGTCGCCGCAGGCGGCTCGGGCTTGCTTTCCACGACCGGCTCCGGCTGGGTCTCCACGACCGGCGCAGGCTCGGGCGTCGGCTCTGCGGCCGGTGCCTTCGGACCGGGTCGCGGACCCGGTCGCGGTCCGGCCGGCTTGGCGGGAGCGGCGGCCGGCGCAGGCGTCGGAGCGGGGGTCGGCGCAGCCGCCTGCGTGCCGGAATCAGATGCGGCATCAGACGGGGAGCCGGATGCTGCCGGCGCGGGCGCGTCGGCTGCGGCCGGGGCGGCACCTGCGGAAGCCTGCTTGGCGAGCAGGTCGTCGCCGTAAGCCTTCTTGAACTTCATCACGGCCGGCAGTTCGACACTGCTGGACGCTGTCTTCACGAACTCACCGAGCTCACCGAGGAGGCTGATCGCCTCCTTGCTGGTGATGCCGTATTCCTTGGCGAGTTCTGACACTCGGGTCTTAGCCACGTTTCTCCTTCTGGCCGACCCTCATGTCTGGGCATGTTTCGGGGCGACCGTTAGTGGGGGTGTTGCACACTCATTTCGAGGTACTCATCGAGTGCTCATGAGCTGGTGCTCCAGTCCTGGTCGGTGTTCGTTTTCGTTGACTGCGAGCGCAGGTGCTCGCCCACCGGTTCGCTGGCCAGCCCCACCTGAACCCGAAGGGCTCTGGTGAACGCCCGCCGGCGCACCGCGAGGTCGTAACACGCGCTCGTGGGATGCAGGTGCGCCCCACGACCTGGCCAGATGGCATCCGGATCGGGTACGACGGCCGGGCGGCCGAGCGCGTCCGTGCCGGCGACCACCCGCAACAACTCGCTTTTCGCGGCCCGTTCCCGACACCCGATGCAGGTCCGGACTGGCGTCCGGGCAGGGGAATCCGAGGTGCGAACCACTTGTGGCAGTCTAGCGTGTCGCGCCACGGGATATCGAACTGGTGGGCTGGGGCGCGATCGCCCCGGCGCCTCATTCGTCGATGGGGGCGGGCGCCTCGTCGGAACGGATGTCGATGCGCCAGCCGGTGAGGCGAGCCGCGAGCCGGGCGTTCTGGCCCTCCTTGCCGATCGCCAGCGAAAGCTGGAAGTCGGGTACGACAACCCGCGCCGAGCGCGCCTCGAGATCGACGATCTCGACCGAGGTCACCCGAGACGGCGAGAGTGCGTTGGCGATCAGCCGGGCGGGATCGTCGTGCCAGTCGACGATGTCGATCTTCTCGCCGTGGAGTTCGGCCATCACATTGCGTACGCGCTGACCCATCGGTCCGATGCATGCGCCCTTGGCGTTGAGCCCGTCCACGTGCGAGGTGACGGCGATCTTGGTCCGGTGCCCGGCTTCACGGGCGATGGCCGCGATCTCGACCGATCCGTCGGCGATCTCGGGGACCTCCAACGCGAACAGTTTCTTGACCAGATTGGGGTGCGTACGCGAGAGCGTGACCTGGGGACCGCGCATGCCCTTGCGCACCGAGACCACGATCGTCTTGATCCGAGTGCCGTGCTGATACCGCTCGCCGGGCACCCGCTCGCCCAAGGGCAGCAGCGCCTCCAACCGGCCGAGATCGATCATCACGTCGTCGGGATTGCGACCCTGCTGGATCGTGCCGGAGATCAGATCGCCCTCCTTGCCGGAGAACTCGCCGAACTTCACCTCGTCCTCGGCGTCCTTGAGCCGCTGCAGCATGACCTGCTTGGCGGTGGTCGCCGCGATCCGGCCGAAGTCGTCGGGAGTGTGCTCGTATTCGGCGATCTTGTTGCCCTCGTCGTCGAGTTCGGCCACGAGGACGGTCACTCGTCCGGACTTGCGGTCGAGGACGACTCGCGCCTGCGGCGAGGCGCCGGGCGTCTTGTGGTAGGCGGTAAGCAGCGCCTGCTCGATCGCCTCGACGAGGACATCGAAGGAGATCTCCTTCTCGCGCTCCAGCATCCGCAGGATGCTCAGGTCGATATCCATCAGTGGTCATCCTCCGACTTGCGGTTGAACTCGATCTGGACGAGCGCCTTGGCGATCTCGTCGTACGACACCGTGCGGCGGGTGCCCTCGACGTCGCAGGTGGCGCCGGTGTCGTCGGACTTCTCGATGCGTCCGGTGAAGGTGTCGCCCCCGGCCAAGGTCACCTTGACCAGTCGGTCGACATTGCGGCGCCAGTGCCGCGGAAGAGTGAGTGGACGGTCGATCCCGCGCGAGGTCACTTCGAGCGTGTAGGGCTGCTCCCCCATCACGTCTGACGAGTCGAGGGTGTCGGAGACCATGCGGGTGGCATCCGCGACGGTGTCGAGCGTGACTCCGCCGTCGCCGTCGACGGCGACGCGCAGGATCCGGCGTTTCCCGGCCGGCGTGATCTCGACGGCTTCGACGTCGAGACCGAGTGTGCTCAGGGGTCCGATGAGCGCTGTCTCGATCTCGTCGCGTAGTTGGTCGGCGCGCGTCATGGGTCCCTCCCTGTGCTGTTGTTCCGGCCACCCTAGCGGCCGGGGGAAGCGCAAGGTGAGACGCCCGGGATCGATAGGGTCGACGCGTGCCGCCCACCCTTCCCGTGTCTCGCCGCTCGGCGTTGCTCGGCGGACTGGCGATGCTGTCGCTCGGTACGGGTGGGTGCGAGTTCGAGCGCCCGGAGCCGAGCGCCGCGCCCACCAGTGGTGCGCCGACGACCACCAGCGAGGACGCCGATCTGGAGGTTCTGGACCAGACCCGCGCCGATCTCTTGGCTCTCGTGGCGCTGCTGCAGGACGTACGCACTCGACACCCTGGTTTGCGACGCGTGGTCGCTCCGCTGCTGCGCGCGCACCGGCAACATCTCGACGTGCTCGACGGGGCGGGACGGCCGTCGGAGACCGACCCCACGCCGGTCACTGCTGCCGGTCGGCCACGCCGGGCGTACGCCGCCGCGTTGCAAGCCGAGCAGGACCTCATCGAGGCGACGGCGCTGCGCCTTGTCGCAGTGCGCAGCGGGGAGTTCGCGCGCCTGCTCGCCGGGATCCGAGCTGGCACGGCCCAGGCGATCACCGCTCTCCGGGAGGGGCCATGACCACCGTCGACGCGTTGCAGCGCGCTCTGAGCGCTGAGCATGCGGCTTTGTATCTCTACGGCGTGCTGGGTGGGCGTACGTCCGCATCGGCGGAGCCGGCGTTGTCTGCCCAACTGGTGGAGGCGTACGACTGGCATCGTGCGCGGCGCGATTCGCTTACTGCGGTGTTGCGCTCCCTGGGCGAAACACCGGTGGCGGCCGAGGTGGCGTACGCCGTGTCAGGTCCGACCGACACTGTCGCCGGGGTGCGTTCGGTTGCGGTGGACATCGAGAACGCCTGCGCGCAGATCTGCGCCGACCTGGTGGCCAATACCGTCGGCGACCAACGATTGGCCGCGGCGGACGCCTTGCTCGACACGGGCGTACGCCTGACCACTCTCGGGGAGGCACCGACGGCGCTGCCCGGGTTGTCGGAGTACGCCTAACCGCGCCACGCCTCGATCACGTCGACGATCTCGCTCAGTTCGCGCACCACCGCATCCGGCTCGCCCTCGGTGTGGCCGCGCTGCTCATCAGGGATGTTGCTGTGCGGGATGTGGATCGCCCGCAGGCCTGCGCTTTGGGCGCCGTACACATCGTCGAAGAGTCGGTCCCCGACGTAGACGCAGCGCTCGGGGTCGGTCACTCCCACAGCGTCCATCGCGGCCCGGAAAGCCCGCTCGTCGGGCTTGGTCCACGCGATCTCGCTGGTATAGACGTCACCGTCGACCAGGTCGTAGACCCCGTCGCGCTCGAAGAAACCGACGTGCCACGCGCGCGGCCAGATCGTGTTGGAGAGCACCCCGACCTTGATGCCTTGGTTGTGCAGCCACTCCCACAACGGACGCACCTGCGGGTCGGTCGGCGTGTGGGGCTGCCAGAAGTCGAAGTACGCCTGGAGCAACTCCTCGTCGTGTTCGAGACCGGCCTCGGTGAACAGGTCCGCGATCGTGGCGCTCTGCTGGTGGTCGCGGCTGCGGCCCCAGATCACGCTGCCCGCGTTGTGCAGTCGCGCGGCATGGGCGTGGTGGTCGTCGTCGGGTGTCGGCGTGGTGATCACCGCCTGCGCCAGGGCCAGCGATTCGGCGTGGAAGTCCACGTCGTGCCATTGGGTCAAGGTGCCGCCCCAGTCGAAGATCACCGCGTCGATGCTCATGGGAGGCCAAGTTACTGCCCGGCCCGGCCCGGCGGGCCTCGGCCCGGCGGGCCTCGGCGGGGGTTGAGCGCACCGCGGTCCGCTCGACCCCCGGCGAACCGGGGGCTGAGCGGACAAAACGGGGGCTGAGCTCGCCCGACGTGGGGATCAGGTCCGCGGGAGCGCCGCGATGTGATCGGCGGCTTCGGCCACGGAGACCTCCGTACGCTCCCCCGACTTGCGGTCGCGCACCTCGACGTTGCCGTCGGCCAGGCCGCGGCCGACCGTGACGATCGTCGGCACGCCGAGCAACTCGGCGTCCTTGAACTTCACACCCGGAGACACCTTGCCGGCACGATCGTCGTAAATCACCGTCAGGCCGCGGGCGACGAGTTCGGCAGAGAGCTTCTCGGCCGCCTCGAACATCGCGGCGTCCTTGCCTGCCGCGACCACGTGTACGTCGGCGGGCGCGATCTCGCGCGGCCAGCACAATCCCAGCTCGTCGTGGGTGTTCTCCGCGATCGCGGCGACCGCACGTGACGGGCCGATGCCGTACGACCCCATGGTCACCGTCACGAGCTTGCCGTTCTCGTCGAGCACCTGAAGCCCGAGGGCGTCGGCGTACTTGCGACCCAATTGGAAGATGTGGCCCATCTCGATGCCGCGCGCGGTATGCAGGGTGCCCCCCAATTCCGACCAGCACCGCGGGCACTCGTCACCCTCGCGCACGTCCGCGGCCTCGATGGTGCCGTCGGGAGTGAAGTCGCGCCCGACCACGACGTCGAGGGCGTGCTGACCGGGAGCGTTGGCGCCGGTGACCCAATGGCTGCCCGTCACGAGTCGGGGATCCACCAGGAAGCGGATGCCTGAGACCGACTCGCTGCCGAGCGCAGTGGGTCCGATATAGCCCTTCACCAAGGTCGGGTGCTTGCGCATCTCGGCCTCGTCCATCGCCTCGACCTCGATGGGTTCGAGTTGGCCCTCGAGTCGCTTGAGATCGATCTCGCGGTCGCCGGGAACACCGATGGCCAGCGGCTCACGGGTGCCGTCGGGGTGCTTGAGCATCACCAGCACGTTCTTCAACGTGTCCGCGGCCTCCCACGCACGATCCTCGCGGGGGAAATTCGTGTTCAGCAGATTGACCAACGACTCGATCGTGGGCGAGTCGGGCGTGTCTTCGGCGTGCATCGCGGGAACGTCGTCGTACGCCATCTCCGCAGGCGGGCGCACCTGCACCGCCTCGACGTTGGCGGCGTAGTCGCAGTTGCTGCACCGAACGTACGTGTCCTCACCGACCGAGGCGGTCGCCAGGAACTCCTCACTCGCCGAGCCGCCCATCGCCCCCGAGGTCGCCTTCACGATCACGTAGTCGAAGCCCAGCCGGTCGAAGATCCGGACGTACGCCTCGCGGTGCGCCTGATAGGAGGCGTCGAGACCCTCGTCGCTGACGTCGAAGGAGTAGGAGTCCTTCATCACGAACTCGCGACCACGCAGCAGACCCGCGCGGGGGCGTGCTTCGTCGCGGTACTTGGTCTGGATCTGATAGATCCACAGCGGCAGGTCCTTGTAGGACGAATAGAGGTCCTTGACCGCGAGGGTGAACATCTCCTCGTGCGTGGGCCCGAGCAGGTAGTCGGCACCCTTGCGGTCCTTGAGCCGGAAGATGTTGGGGCCGTAGTCGGTCCAGCGGCCCGTTGCCTCATAGGGCTCCTTGGGCAGCAGCGCGGGGAACGACACTTCCTGGGCCCCGATGTTGTCCATCTCGTCACGGATGATCTGCTCGATGTTGCGCAGCACGCGCAGCCCGAGCGGCAGCCAGGTGTACATGCCAGGTGACGTACGCCGGATGTAGCCCGCGCGGACCAGGAGCTTGTGCGAGGGCACCTCCGCGTCGTTCGGGTCGTCGCGCAAGGTGCGCACGAACAACTGGGACATCCGGAGCATGCGAGCAGTCACGGGCGCAAGGCTAACTGCGGCGGCACCGACAGATCGAACGGGATTCCTCGGCCAGCGCCGTTTAACCACGCGGGCAGCAGGCAATGAAGCACACAGGCCCTCTCAACGAGGCGCCCCGATGCTCACGCAAGTCAGGAGACTCCATGCGCAAGTTCACCGCCGCCGTCGCCGCGACCATGGTCGCGGCCGCTCTCACCGGCCCGGTCCTCATCTCGGGTGGCGCGAATGCCGCTCCCACGACCGGGACCGCCGCGAAGGCGAAGGCCACCAGTTCACTGTCGTTCGCCCGCGGCTACCAGCACTACCAGCAGTTGCCTGACAAGGGCGTGTTCAAGACCAAGGCCACCAAGAAGGGCAAGGTCGTCCTCTCGGCCAACGGCAAGAAGTTCGCCGTCAAGAAGCTCAAGAAGGGCAAGGCGAAGTTCAAGTTGCCCACGGAGCTGGCCGTCGGCAAGTACCGGATCAAGGCCAAGGTCAAGGGCAAGAAGATCTCGGCGAAGAAGAAGTTCACCGTCTACAGCGGTGGCATCCAGCCCAACGCCACGGCCTTCACCTACTCCATGAGCACAGGCGAGCTGTTCAACTACAGCGGCACCGTGACCTGGAAGGGCAAGCCGGGCAGCACCGGTGGTTGGGTCGACATCTACAAGGCGCCGTACACCAAGGGCATCTCCGGTCCTGACTACCTGTGCATGGACGCCATCGAGGAGGGTGGCACGTTCGACTTCACCTATAAGAGCTGCTTCACCGACTTCGTGCCGGGCACGTACGAGGTCCGCGCGTTCTACACCCCGACCGCAGGCTCGTCGGCCGACGACTACCTGATCGGCACTCCGATCACGGTGACGATCGTTCCCTGATCACCTTCGACCCGAGGGGGCGGCTCCGGTTTCGACCGGGGCCGTCCCCTTTGTGGTGAGCAGGTGCGCTCAGAACATCACGGTCGCGAAGGTTGCGGTCTGCCGGAACCCGACCCGTTCGTACGCCCGTCGCGCGCCGATGTTCCAGTCGTTGACATACAGCGACACGACCGGGGCGATGTCTCGCCGGACGAGTCTGGCTACCGCCGCCATTCCCGCCGTGGCCAGCCCCCGACCGCGCAGGTCCTCGGGCACGTACACCCCCTGGATCTGCGCCGCATGGGTGCTGACGCTGCCGATCTCGGCCTTGAACACGAGCCGACCGTCTTCATAGCGCGCGAAGGACCACCCTCGGCTGATCAGCTGGCGTACGCGGGCCCGATACAGCTCACGCGTGCCTTGAAGCTCCGGCGAGACCCCGACCTCCTCGGTGTACATCGCGACGCAGGCCGGATAGAGCTGGTCGAAATCCTCCGGGACACTGCGCCGCACGAGCGGATCTGGCGCGACGAGGGGGTCCGCAGCGAGTTCGAGGTGGGGCTGGACCCAACGCTCCTCCCGCGGCGAGAGCCAGGTAGGTGCGACCTCGTCCCAGAATGCTCGTACGACGGGCTCACGGCCGAAGATCGTCGAGACCTGGCTGGGCTGGCGTCGCAGCCACCGGCCGAAGACGCGCGCCGCCTCCGGCGAACAGGACACCGGCACCAGGTTGGCACCGACATGCATCGCGGCCCCGAGGGTGCCGTCGAGGTCGCGTAGCCCCAGCACCTTGCCACCGAGCCACCGTGGCTCGAGGTTGGTGGTGCGGGCGCGGTATTCGGCGAACACGTTGACCACCGGGTCGCGCTGGGTGAGCACGAGGAAGTCCGCCACGTCGGCTCGGTCGAGCACGCGTACGCCCCTGGAGGTCATCGTCTCCACGTGGGCGACCTTAGTCGGGGACGCGAAAGAAATGTGGGCGCGAGAGGCAACCTCATGTCCCCGTGCGGCGTAATGCTGGTAGAAGGTCCCTGGACCGTGCCAGGGCTGCCCGCGCCACCTATCTTCGGGAGTTGTTCAGATGATCCGGATGCCCCTCACTCGTCGCCGAGTCACCGCGGTGACGGCGCTTGCGGCCGTGACGTTCATGGGTACGGCAGCCGTGGCGGCGGCACCGCTCGTCGACCTCGACTTCGCACAACTCGACAAGGGCGCCGCGCCCGCAGTGCCGTACGTGTCGGGCCGGACCCTTGTCGACGGCGACACCCGGATCACCCTGCCCCGCAACGGCACCTACCTGGGGGCGGCAGGCGCCGACCACATCGTGCTGACCAGCACCGACCAGGGCAGTGTGGACATCCGCCGGGTCACCCCGACCGGAACACAGACCGTGATCGCGACCGGAGACGACCTCTATCAAGCCGACCTCAGCGAGGACGGCGCCCACCTGCTACGTCAGCGGGCGGGGCGCAACCGCACCCGTGTCGTGGTGCTCGACACCGCCACCGGCGCGGAAGTGGCCCGCAAGCGATTCGCGATCCCGTACGCCTCCGTCGAGACGGCTGCCGGAGACCGGGTGCTGCTGACCGCCTGGGGATCCGAAGTCGTCGGGACGTGGGAGTGGACGATCTCGACCGACGCCGTGCGCAGGGTGAGCAAGCTGCCCGCCTATTGGGCGAACCTGACCCAGGACCGGATGGCGGTATTCACCAAGGACGTCTACGACGGTGGCTGCTCTCGACTGGTGCCGGTCAGTGCCCCGAAGCAGACCATCTGGAAGTCGTGCACCGACGCGATCGTCACGATGTCGCCCAACGGTCGACGCGTGGCCACCATGCACCTGATGGCTGACGGGCTCGGCCCCGGTCGGATCTCGGTACACACCGCCAAGGGCCGGTTGAAGGCGTCCTACGACGCCCCGCTGGTGTTCGGCACCGTGCGCTGGGAGTCCGACAAGGCGCTGCTCCTGGAGACCATCGGTCGCAAGAAGCAGGCACTCGTACGCTGCGTGGGCACGACCTGTGACCGGGCGACACCCTTCACGAAGTCGACTGTCTACCGCCAGCCGCTGCGGTTGCCGTTCAGCCGACCGTGACCTCGGCGCCGGCGCCCTCGACCGACTCCATCTCCTCGGCGATCCGCATCGCCTCTTCGATCAGGGTCTCCACGATCTGCGACTCGGGCACGGTCTTGATGACCTCGCCCTTGACGAAGATCTGACCCTTTCCGTTGCCCGATGCCACGCCCAGGTCGGCCTCCCGGGCCTCGCCGGGACCGTTGACGACGCAGCCCATCACCGCCACCCGAAGCGGGACCTCCATCCCCTCCAAGCCCGCGGTGACCTGCTCGGCCAGCGTGTAGACGTCGACCTGAGCTCGTCCGCAACTGGGGCAGGACACGATCTCGAGTTTGCGCTCACGCAGGTTGAGGCTCTGCAGGATCTGCAGACCGACCTTGACCTCCTCGACCGGGGGCGCGCTGAGAGAGACGCGGATGGTGTCGCCGATGCCTTGGCTGAGCAGGGCACCGAAGGCCACACTCGACTTGATCGTGCCTTGGAAGGCCGGACCCGCCTCGGTGACGCCCAGGTGCAGCGGCCAGTCGCCTGCCTCGGCGAGCAGTTCGTACGCCCGGACCATCACCACGGGGTCGTTGTGCTTGACCGAGATCTTGAAGTCGTGGAAGTCGTGCTCCTCGAACAGGCTGGCCTCCCAGACCGCCGACTCGACCAGGGCCTCCGGGGTGGCCTTGCCGTACTTCTCCATCAGGCGCTTGTCCAGCGATCCGGCGTTGACGCCGATCCGGATGGAGGTGCCGTGGTCCTTGGCGGCCTTGGCGATCTCCTTGACCTGGTCGTCGAATCTCTTGATGTTGCCCGGGTTGACGCGTACGGCAGCGCAACCGGCCTCGATGGCCGCGAACACGTACTTCGGCTGGAAGTGGATGTCGGCGATCACCGGGATCTGGCTCTTCTTGGCGATCGCGGGAAGCGCCTCGGCGTCGTCGGCACTCGGGCAGGCCACCCGGACGATGTCGCAACCTGCGGCGGTGAGTTCGGCGATCTGCTGCAAGGTGCTGTTGACGTCGGCGGTCAACGTGGTGGTCATCGACTGCACCGAGATCTGGTGGTCGCTGCCGACCCCGACCGACCCCACCTGGATCTGCCTGGTCTGGCGACGCGGCGCGAGGACCGGGGGCGGGAGTGCGGGCATGCCAAGACCGACGGACGTACTCATGTCTCCAGCGTATCCGGGGGCGCCGACTTCACCGGAATGGCGAAGCGTCAGCCGAGTTGGACGGGGACCACCAGGTCGCCCACGATCAGGACCACACCCATCACCAGCAGCAGCCCCGCGACGACGTATGCCGCCGGGAGCAGTTTGGCCACATCGACGTAGCCGGGGTCGGGACGGCGTCGCAACTTGGCGAAACCTCGGCGTACGGCCTCATAGAGCGCACCCGCGATGTGGCCGCCGTCGAGTGGCAGCAGCGGCAAGAAGTTGAACAGGCCGATGAAGAGGTTGAAGCCGCCCACCAGCATCGCCAGCGTCACGAGTTTGTCCGAGACGCCGATCTGGTCCGCCGAGGCGACCTCACCGGCGATCCGGCCGCCACCGACAACGCTGACCGGGCTGTCGATCGCACGCTCCTCGACACCGACGATGGCCAACCCGACATGCCAGACCTTCACGGGCAGAGTCGCGAGCGCCTTGACGCTCTCGACCGTCATGGTGCCCATCCGATCGAGGGTGAAGAGCGGACCGCCCTTCTCCACCTCGACGTGACTGGTCGGCGTCACGCCCAGGAAGCCGACCTGAGTCAGATCCAGGTTGGTATCGGACGTGGGGCGGGCCTGCACGGTGGTGTTGGTGGTGCCCTCACGCGCCTGGCCGTTGCGCTCATAGCCGATCACGGCGCGCCCGTCGGCGTTGTCGCGGATCAGCTCACGCAACTGGTCCCAGGAGTTGGTGGCGGTGCCGTTGAAGGAGGTGACCACGTCCCCGGGACGCAGACCCGCCTCGTACGCCGGGGTGGGCGGGTCGTCGGGAGTGCACGAGCGGTTGCTCTCGGCGTACGGCAGCACGCACCGCGACACCGTCTCGATAACGGGGCGTCCTGCATCGGGTTGCAAGGACCGCTCGCCGTAGAGCGCGAAGACACCCCAGAAGACGAAGAACGCGATCAAGATGTTGGTGGTCGGGCCGCCCGCCATCACGACGACCTTCTTCCACCACGACATCTTGTAGAACAAGCGGGGCTCGTCCTCGGGCCTGATGTGCTCCCACTCGGCGTCGCGCGCGTCGGCGACCAACTGGCCGAACATGCCGGTATTGGATTCGCGAAGGAGCAGGTTGCCGTCCTCGTCGCGTGCGGGTACGCCGGCGCGCTGGTCGCGCTTCTCCGGCGGCAGCATCCCGACGATCTTCACGTACCCACCGAGCGGGACGCCCTTGATGCCGTATTCGGTCTCCCCCACCTTCTTCGACCACACCGTCGGGCCGAAGCCGACGAAGTATTGGGTGACCTTGCCCCCGAACTTCTTGGCCGGGATCATGTGGCCGAGTTCGTGAATTCCGATCGAGGCCAAGATGGCGAAGACGAAAGCGAGCACCCCGAGGGTGTAGAGCAGGGCGGTCATCAGGTTCCTTGGGTGAGCAGGCGGTCCGCCTCGGCGCGGGCCCAGGCATCGGCGGCCAGGACGTCGTCGACGGTGAGGTCCCGCGCCGAGCGTACGTCGTCGGTGGCTGTCGAGGCGGCCTCTTCGTGCGCGTCCAGCGCGGCGGCGACGGTCGGCACGATGTCGACGAAGCGGGCCCGGCCGTCCACGAAGGCCTGTACGCACACCTCGTTGGCGGCGTTGTACACCGCCGGCGCGGTGCCACCCAGCGTTCCGGCGCGACGGGCTTGGGCGACTGCGGGGAACGCCTCGTCGTCAAGGGGGTAGAAGTCCCACCGCTGGTGGGTGGTCCAGTCGACGGCGGGCGCCGCGTCGGGGACGCGGTCGGGCCAGGCCAGACCGAGCGCGATCGGGATCAGCATGGTCGGCGGACTGGCCTGGGCCAACGTCGACCCGTCGAAGAACTCCACCATCGAGTGCACCACGCTCGTGGGATGCACCACGACCTCGATCCGGTCGTACGACAGCCCGAACAGCAGGTGCGCCTCGATCACCTCCAGGCCCTTGTTGACCAAGGTCGCGGAGTTGATCGTCACGACCGGGCCCATCGCCCAGGTCGGGTGCGCCAGCGCCTGGTCAAGGGTTACGTCGAGGAGTTGGTCCCTCGTACGACCACGAAACGGCCCACCCGAGGCGGTGAGGACGAGCTTGCGTACCTCCTCGGCGCGACCTGCGCGTAGGCACTGCGCGAGCGCACTGTGCTCGGAGTCGACCGGGACGATCTGTCCCTCGGCGGCCTTGGAGGTCACGACGGAGCCGCCGATGATCAGCGACTCCTTGTTCGCCAGCGCCAAGACGTTGCCCGCTTCTAGCGCCGCAATGGTGGGCCGCAGCCCGACCGCGCCGGTGATGCCGTTGAGCACGGTATGCACGTCCAGACCTGCAGCCTCGACCGAGCCTTCCTCCCCCAGCCCGGAATACGACGGCGCGAATTCGGCCACCTGCTGCTCGAAGAGTTCGAGGTTGCCGCCACCCGCGGTCAGGCCGACGACCCGGAAGCGGTCTGGGTTGGCACGGACCAGGTCCAGGGCTTGCGTTCCGATGGAGCCGGTTGAACCGAGAACGACGAGATCGCGACGAGTCACCCCCAGATTGTCACCGATTCGTTGCCATCCCGCTCCCTGGGTTCTGCACCACAACGGGCCGAGACGGGCTAGTTTTCGGGTGCCACGCGTTCCTTGCGCGGCTAATTCCACTCTGGAGGCGATTGTGAAGACCCGTCGGATGCTGGCCGCACTGGCCAGCGCGACCCTGATGCTCTCCCTGGCGGCCTGCGCGGCGCCGGAGAAGGAGCGAGACACCAAGACCGAGTCGGGCGTCGACTCCGCCAAGGCCACGTCGGCCGAGGACTTCGGTGGCATGGACGAGCTCGTCAAGGCCGCTCAGGAGGAGGGCAAGCTCAACGTCATCGCCCTGCCGCCGGACTGGGCCAACTACGGCGAGATCATCGAGACCTTCTCGAAGAAGTACGACATCGAGGTCGAGTCGCAGCAGCCGACCGCCGCCTCTCAGGACGAGATCAACGCCGCAGAGCAGAACAAGGGCAAGGACACCGCGCCCGACGTCTTCGACCTCGGCCAGTCGGTGGCGCTGGCGAACACCGACATGTACGCGCCGTACAAGGTGGAGACGTTCGACGAGATCCCGGCGCAGTTCAAGGACGAGAACGGCCTGTGGGTCAACGACTACGGCGGCTACATGGCCATCGGCTACGACTCCGCGAAGGTTCCGGACATCACCTCGGTCAAGGACCTGCTGAAGCCGGAATTCAAGGGCAAGGTCGCGCTCAATGGTGACCCGACCCAGGCCGGTGCGGCCTTCTCCGGTGTGATGATGGCTTCGATCGCCAACGGCGGTTCGGCCGACGACATCGCGCCCGGTGTGAAGTTCTTCAAGCAGCTCAAGAAGGCGGGCAACTTCCTGACGGTCGACCCTGACACGGCCACCATCGAGCAGGGCACCACCCCGGTCGTCATCGACTGGGACTACCTGGGTGCTGCTGCGGCGGCCAATGTCGACACGTGGAAGACCATCGTCCCGAAGGAGTCGGTCATCGCCGGCTACTACTTCCAGGCCATCAACGCCGACGCACCGCACCCGGCTGCCGCACGGTTGTGGCAGGAGTTCCTCTACAGCGACGAGGGCCAGAACCTCTGGCTCAAGGGCGGCGCTCGCCCCGTTCGCGGTGACGCGATGGCCGAGGCCGGCACGATCGACCAGAAGCTCTGGGACGCACTCCCGGCCGTCGAGGGCGAGCCGGTGATCCCGACCAACGAGCAGACCGCTACCGCCGGAGAGTTCCTCGCGGCCAACTGGTCGAAGGCGATCAAGTAGTCACATGACGACGACGAGCGTGCAGCAGTCCGGTCGAGGATCCGCGGTCAGCGGACTCCTCGGTCGGCTGCTGCCGCTCGTCCCGTTCTTCTTGTTCCTCACGATCTTCTTGATCGTGCCGACGGTCACGGTCGCGATCGGCGCCTTCCAAGACGCCGAGACCGGGGCCTTCACCACCGCCAACATCCGCGCGCTCAGCAGCGACGCGGCGCTGTCGGCGCTCAAAGGCTCGCTGATCCTCTCCGCGAGCACCGCCCTGATCGGTGCCTTCCTCGGCGCCCTGCTGTCGTACCTGATCGTCTCGGCCGGACCCGACAGCTTCCTCAAGCGGATCACGCTGTCGATCTCCGGTGTGCTGGCGCAGTTCGGCGGCGTCGTGCTCGCATTCGCGTGGATCGCCACCATCGGCCCCGTCGGCCTGATCACCGCATGGGTCCTGGAGCAGAGCGACTTCAACATCTTCGGCAGCGGCTGGCTCTTCTCCCTGCCGGGTCTGATCGTCGTCTATGTCTATTTCCAGATCCCCCTGATGGTGATCGTCTTCACCCCAGCCCTCGACGGTCTGCGTCAGGAGTGGCGCGAGGCTGCGGTCAACCTCGGCGCCAACAACTGGCAATACTGGCGGCACGTGGGCATTCCGCTGCTCACCCCCGCCTTCCTGGGCTCGCTGCTGCTGTTGTTCGCCAACGCTTTCGCGGCGTACGCCACCGCGGCGGTCCTGGTCTCCCAGGGCCAGCCGATCGTGCCGTTGCTGATCCGGCAGGCGATCACCAGTGAGGTGCTGCTGACGGGTCGCAACTTCGGCTTCGCGCTCGCGCTCGAGATGATCGTCGTGGTCGCGATCGTGATGGCGGGGTACGCCCTGCTGCTGCGCCGCGCCGGGAGGTGGATGAAGTGACCCACTCGACCGGCTTTCGGGTCGTACGCGCGCTCTTGCTGGCCGCCTTCGCGGCATACTTCTTCGTGCCACTGCTGGCGCTGCTCGACTTCAGCCTCCAGGCCCGCGGCACCGCCGAAGGACGCACGCTGGACGCCTGGCAGTTCATGATCACCGACCGCAACCTGCGCTCCTCGATCATCGCCTCACTGCTGCTGGCGCTGCTCACGGTGGTCGGGATGGTCGTACTGCTCGTGCCCACGATGATCTGGATCCGCTTGCGGGTGCCCAAGGTCAACCGGCTGGTCGAGTTCTTGTGTCTGCTCCCGCTCACGATCCCGGCGCTGGTGATCGTCGTGGGCATCAAGAACGTCTACGACTGGGTCTACTACCTGCTCGGCGGCTCACCCCTGACGCTGACGTTTGCGTACATCATCTTGGTGCTGCCCTACTCCTATCGCGCCGTCGACACCGCGCTTGCCGCGATCGACGTGACGACCTTGGCCGAAGCCGCGCGCTCACTCGGCGCCGGCTGGTTGACCGTGATCACCCGCATCGTGATGCCCAACATCATCAGCGGCGTGCTGTCGGCCGCCTTCATCTCGGTGGCGTTGGTGATGGGTGAGTACGTCTTCAGTTCGCTGCTGCTCTTCGACACCTTGCCGGTCGAGATGGTGGCGGTCTACAAGCAGTACCCGCAGGCCTCGATGGCTGCCGCGCTGGCGTCGATGGCTCTGGTCGCGTTCTTGCTGCTCCTGCTCACGCTCGCCGACCAGCGTCGCCGGCACCAGAAGGGATCCTGATGACCGACTCCACGTTGGGCCTCGCAGTCGAACTGACCGACCTCACTCGGGTGTACGGCCCCGTCCGCGCACTCGACGGCCTCACGCTGCACATGGAGCCCGGCGAACTCATCGCGCTGCTCGGCCCGTCGGGTTGCGGCAAGACCACCGCGCTGCGGATCCTCGCCGGCCTCGACACCGCGACCTCGGGCACCGTGTCGGTGGGCGGGCGCGATCTGACCCGGGTGCCGGCCAACAAGCGTGACATGGGGATGGTCTTCCAGGCGTACTCGCTCTTCCCCCACATGACGGTGATCGACAATGTGGCCTTCGGGTTGAAACTGCGCGGGCAGGACGGTGCCGCGCGGCGCAAGCGTGCGGGCGAGATGCTGGAACTCGTCGGGCTCAACCAGCACGCCGACCGCTATGCCCACCAACTCTCCGGCGGCCAGCAGCAGCGCGTCGCCTTGGCTCGTGCGCTGGCGATCGAGCCGTCGGTGTTGCTGCTTGACGAGCCGCTGTCGGCGCTGGATGCGAAGGTGCGGGCTCAACTGCGTGACGAGATCCGGCGGGTGCAGTTGGAGATCGGCACGACGACCCTCTTCGTCACCCACGATCAAGAAGAAGCCCTCGCCGTCGCCGATCGGGTCGGCGTGATGAGCGCGGGTCGTCTCGAGCAACTCGCTCCCCCGGCCGAGCTCTATGCCCAGCCGGCCACCGCGTTCGTCGCCGAGTTCGTGGGGCTGCACAACAAGTTGCCAGCCACCGTGTCCGGTGGTGTGGCGAGCGTCTTGGGCAGCCAGGTCCCGGCGCTGGACGGATCGGTCGCTTCAGGAGTCGCGATGGTGCGCCCCGAAGCGATCACGTTGGAGGCCGCTCCCGACGGTCCGGCCACGGTGGCTTCCGTCGGCTTCCTCGGGCCGATCTCGCGGGTGTACGCCGATCTCGGCGACGGTCAGCACGTGATGTGCCAGATGCGTTCCTCGCTGGCCAACAAACTCTCCCCCGGCGATCGGGTTCGAGTCACCCTCGACCCGAGCCCGGTGCTGGTCGTCGACGCCTGACGAATGCCATCGGCGCCGTGACCGCCATCCGCGAAGGTGGGAGCGTGAGTCCGCCTCACTCCCCATCCCCGCGCAACACCGGCCGCAGCCGGTCGAGCACCCCTTCGTCCTCGATCGTGGACGGCACCACCGCGTCCTTGCCGTCGGCGATCTCGCGCATCGTCTTGCGCAGGATCTTGCCTGAGCGAGTCTTGGGCAGTCCGCCGACGATCTCGACCTCCTTGAAGGCCGCGACCGCGCCGATCTCTTCGCGGACCATCTTCACCAACTCGGCACGGATGTCATCGGGATCGCGCTCGACGCCGGTCTTCAACACGATGAACCCGCGCGGCAGTTGGCCCTTGAAGGTGTCGGCGATGCCGATGACCGCGCACTCGGCCACGTCGGGGTGGTGGGCGATGACTGCCTCCATCGACCCCGTCGAAAGTCGGTGCCCGGCGACGTTGATCACGTCGTCCGTACGCCCCATCACGTAGAGGTAGCCGTCAGAGTCGACGTAGCCACCGTCGCCGGAGAGGTAGTAGCCGTCGAACGCCGAGAGGTACGACGAGACGTAGCGGTCATCATCACCCCACAAGGTCGGCAGGGTGCCTGGCGGCATCGGCAGTTTGAGACAGATCGCACCCTCGGTGTCGGCACCGACCGGTTGGCCGTGCTCGTCGAGGATCTGCACGTCGTACCCCGGCACGGGCACGCTCGGCGAGCCCGCCTTGATCGGCATTTCCTCAGCCAGGCCGCGCAGGTTTGCAGCGATCGGCCAGCCGGTCTCGGTCTGCCACCAGTTGTCGACGACTGGCACGCCCAGCTTCGCGCTCGCCCATTCGTACGTGTCGGGGTCGAGTCTTTCACCGGCCTGGAAGAGAGTCTCCAGCGTGCTGAGGTCGTAGTCGGCCAGCAGCGCCGCCCCGGGGTCCTCCTTCTTGATCGCGCGGATCGCGGTGGGGGCGGTGAAGAGGGCGCGTACGCCGTACTCGCTGATCACCCGCCAGAAGGCACCCGCGTCGGGGGTGCCCACGGGCTTGCCTTCGTAGAGCACGGTGGTCGCGCCGTTGATCAGGGGCGAGTACACGATGTAGGAGTGTCCGACGACCCAGCCGACATCGGAGGCGGCCCACCACACGTCGCCCTCGCCGCAGCCATAGATGTTGGGCAGGGACCACGCCATCGCGACCGCGTGGCCACCGTTGTCGCGGACGATGCCCTTCGGCTTGCCGGTGGTGCCCGACGTGTAGAGCACGTAGAGCGGGTCGGTGGCGGCGACCTCGACGCAGGGGGCGGGATCCGTACGCCCGGCCTTCATCGCCAGATCCCAGTCGAGGTCGCGCCCATCCTGCATCTGCGCAGTGACCTCGGGGCGCTGCTTGAGCACGACGGCACCCGGCTTGTGCTCGGCCAGGTCGAGGGCCTTGTCGACGAAGGGCTTGTATTCGATCGTGCGACTGGGCTCGATGCCGCAGCTGGCGGTGACGACGACCTTGGGCTGGGCGTCATCGATGCGTACGGCCAACTCGTGCGGCGCGAACCCACCGAAGACCACGCTGTGTACGGCGCCGAGGCGGGCGCTGGCGAGCATCGCGATGACCGCCTCGGGGATCATCGGCATGTAGATCACGACCCGGTCGCCCTTCTCGACCCCGAGCGCGCGCAGGACACCCGCGAAGGCCGCGACTTCTTCGAGGAGTTGGGCGTACGTCAGGCTGCTCTTGGTGCCCGTCACTGCCGAGTCGTAGATCAGCGCAGTGCGGTCGGCGTGTCCGTTGATCACATGCCGGTCGAGCGCGTTGTAGCAGGTGTTGAGGGTGGCGTCGGGGAACCAGCGATAGAATGGCGGATTGTCCGCATCGAGCACGCGTTGTGGCTTCTTGATCCAGTCGATCAGCCCCGCCTGCTCACCCCAGAAACTCTCGGGATCCGCGATCGATCGGTCGTACATCTCCTGGTAGTCGCCCATAGGCACAGCCTGCCGCGCGCGCCCCTAGAGCGCTACGCCATTGCGCCAAAATGACTCGAATCCGCGACGGGCGGACATCGATGCCGGCGGAGCCCTAGAGTGCGCTCATGAGCGAGAGCACTACCCCCGGCGGCCCGTCCCTTCCCCAGGAGCGCAGGCTCGTCACCGAGATCCCCGGACCCGTCTCGGTCGAGAAGTTGGCGCGCAAGAAGCAGTACGTCGCCGATGGCGTCGGGACCGGTCTGCCGGTCTTCGTGGAGGCTGCGGGCGGCGGCGTCCTGGTCGATGTCGACGGCAACTCGCTGATCGATCTGGGCTCGGGCATCGCGGTGACCACGGTCGGCAATGCTGCCGACTCAGTGGCCGAGCGCGTGGCCGATCAGGTGCGCCGATTCACCCACACCTGCTTCATGGTGACGCCGTACGACGCGTACGTCGACGTGTGCGAAGCACTGGCCGAACTCACTCCCGGCGACCACGCGAAAAAGTCCGCGCTGTTCAACTCCGGCGCGGAGGCCGTCGAGAACGCCGTCAAGATCGCGCGCGTGTCGACCGGCAAGGACGCCGTCGTCGTCTTCGACCACGCCTACCACGGGCGTACGAACCTCACCATGGCGATGACCGCGAAGGTCGCGCCCTACAAGCAAGGCTTCGGCCCGTTCGCGGGCGAGGTCTACCGCGTCCCGCTGTCCTACCCCCTGCGCGACACCATGAAGGGCGAGGAAGCCGCAGCCCGCGCGATCAATGCGATCGACAAGCAGGTCGGCGCCAGCAACCTGGCCTGTGTGGTGATCGAGCCGATCTTGGGCGAGGGCGGCTTCGTCGTTCCTGCCGAAGGCTTCCTGCCCGCGCTTGCTGCTTGGTGTCGCGACCACGACGTGGTCTTCATCGCCGACGAGATCCAGAGCGGCTTCGCGCGTACGGGTGAATGGTTCGCCTGCGACCACGAGGGCGTCGTGCCCGACCTGATCACCACCGCCAAGGGCATCGCGGGTGGTCTTCCGTTGGCTGCGGTTACCGGCCGCGCCGAGATCATGGACGCGGTGCATGTTGGCGGCCTTGGCGGAACGTACGGCGGCAACCCGATCGCCTGCGCGGCTGCGCTCGGCGCGATTAAGGAGATGAAGAGCCATGACCTCAACGCTCGTGCGCGGGCGATCGAGTCGCTGATCCGACGCCGCCTGGAGGCGTTGCAGGTCGAGCACCCGGTGATCGCCGAGATCCGTGGTCGCGGCGCGATGATGGCGATCGAGTTGTGCAAGCCGGGCACCTTGGAGCCCGACGCGGCTCGTACGGCCGAGATCAACAAGCGCTGCCACGCCGCTGGCGTGGTCACGCTGACCTGCGGCACGTGGGGCAACGTGTTCCGCTTCTTGCCACCGCTGTCGATCAGCGACGAGTTGTTGGAGGAAGCATTCGACGTGGTCGCGGAGGCATTTGCCGCGACTTCGTGACCCCTCGGCGAGATCTTGTGACCCCTCGGCGGGTTCGGGATTCCCCCCTTCGGGGTGGACCTGGGGAGCCTTATGTCGCATTACGTTCCGGGCAGGCGTCACATCGGGTGACGCCAACGTTCCCCGGAGGTAAAGACCATGCAAGGGTCCGGATTGATCTGGACGATCGTCGGCGCACTGCTGATCATCGCGCTACTCATCTTCATCCTCAACCGCGTCTGACCAGGTGGGGGGGTTCGCGCGAGCGGACCCCCTCCGGGTCGGGGCCCTTCGGCTGACTCGCCTCAGGCGGGGTCCAGCTCCTTGACGCCCCACGGGGAACCGTAGGCCGTGAGCAGGTCCAAGAACGGCACGGCGTCGAAGGCCTCCGGGCCGAGTACGCCTGCCCCGCTCCACACCCCGGTGGCGAGCAATTCCAGCGCCACCACCGGGTTGATCGCGGTCTGCCACACCACGCATTGGTGGCCGTATTCAGCCATCGTCCACTCGTTGTCGACGACGTGGTAGTAGTACGTCGAACGAGGCTGACCGTCCTTGCCGGTGCCGGTCACCCACAAACCTGCGCAGGTCTTGCCCTTCATCTGCGGGCCGAGAGTGGCGGGGTTGGGCAGGCAGGCTGCCACGACATCGCGCGGTGAGACTTCGGCTCCGTTGACCAGGACCGGCTCAGTCTTGTCGAGCCCGACCTTGTGCAGCACCTTCAAGACTTCGATGAACTCATCGCCCAGGCCGTACTTGAAAGTCGCCCGCTTGCAATCCACCCAGCGCGGCATCAACAGCACCTCCTCGTGCTCCACGTTGACGCACTCGACCGGTCCGATCCCCTCGGGGAAGTCGAAGACCTCGGGCTCGGAGAAGGGCGGTGTGGTGAACCAGCCGCCGTCCACGTCAGCGCGCGCCTTCTCATAGATCACCGGCGGGTTGAGGCACTCCTCGATCGTGGTCCAGATCGAGAACGACGGCGCAAAGTCGTAACCCTCGACGGTGAGGTTGGAGCCGTCACGGGTGCCCAGCTCGTCAATCTCGGAGAAGTCGTGATCGGCCGCATAGCGCGCGAACACATCCGAGAGTCCGGGCTCGACGCCGATCCCGACCAGCGCCAGCCGACCGGCAGCCTCCCACTCGGACGCGACTGCGAACTGTTCGTCGCCGAGCTTGACGCCGCACTTGGCGTACGGCGCGTCAGGGTGCGGTCGCGAGAGTGACATCGCCATGTCCAGATAGTCGGCACCGGCGGCGTACGCACCCTCGAAGATGCCCATCACGAAGCGCGGGTCCACGGCGTTCATCACGTGAGTGATCTCGTGGTCGCGGCACAACTGAGCGACGGATTCGGCCGACGAGGCATCCACCTGGGCTGCGGTGAACCGGTCGTCGATCGCCGCGGCACGTTCGGCCGACTCCAGGGCGTAGTCGGCGATGACCATCGCCTCGAAGAAGTCGCGGCGGGCCGCAATCGCGGCGAACGCCGCCCCGACTCCCCCGGCTCCGACCAGCAGGATTCTCATCTCAGTCTTCTCCCATGTAGTGCATCACGTGTTTGATCCGGGTGTAGTCCTCAAGGCCGTATTTCGACAGGTCCTTGCCGTAGCCCGAGTGTTTGAAGCCGCCGTGGGGCATCTCGGACAGGAACGGGATGTGGGTGTTGACCCACACGCAGCCGAAGTCGAGATCACGGGTCAGCCGCATGGCCCGACCGTGATCGCGGGTCCACACCGAGGCCGACAATCCGTAGTCGACGTCGTTGGCCCAGCGCACCGCTTCGGATTCGTCGCTGAATCGCTGCACGGTGATCACCGGCCCGAAGATCTCGGTCTGGATCTGCTCGTCGTCTTGGCGTAGCCCCGACAAGACCGTCGGCTCATAGAAGTAGCCACGGTCGCCTTGGCGTCGTCCGCCCGCCGCGATGCTGGCGTGGTCGGGAAGTCGCTCGACCAGGCCGCACACGTGGGCAAGTTGATTCGCGTTGTTGATCGGGCCGTAGTCGACGCCCTCTTCGTCAGGTGCCCCGGTCTTGGTGTTGCGGGCCTGCTCGGCCAGGGCGGCCACGAAGTCGTCGTGGATGCCGGGCCCGGCCAGCACTCGGGTCGCGGCCGTGCAGTCTTGCCCGGCGTTGAAGTAGCCAGCCATCGCGATGCCTGCTGCCGCCTTCTCGAGGTCGGCGTCGTCGAAGACGACCACCGGCGCCTTGCCGCCGAGTTCGAGGTGGGCGCGCTTGAGTTTGCGCGCCGCCGAGGCGGCCACCTCCAGTCCGGCTCGTACGGACCCCGTAATCGCCACCAGCCCAGGCGCGTCGTGCTCGACGACCGCGCGGCCTGTCTCGCGATCACCCGCGAGCACGTTGAGCACGCCCTTTGGCAGGAACTCCTGACACAACTCGGCGAGCATCAGCGACGTGGCCGGAGTGGTGTCCGACGGTTTGAGGACGATCGTGTTGCCCGCCGCGAGTGCGGGTGCGATCTTCCAGATCATCATCATCAGCGGGTAGTTCCAGGGAGTCACCTGGCCGACCACGCCGATGGGCTCGCGCCGGACGTACGACGTGTGGTCCTTGAGGTATTCCCCGGCGGACAAGCCCTCCAAGACCCGCGCAGCGCCGGCGAAGAACCGGAACTGGTCCACGCACGGTGGGAGTTCTTCGTCGGCGGTGAGGCCCACCGGTTTCCCGGTGTCGAGCACCTCGGCGGCGACGAACCCGTCGGCGCGCGCCTCCAACGCGTCTGCGATCCGCAAGAGCGCCCGTTGCCGCTCTGCGGGAGTCGTACGCCCCCAGCCTTCGAAGGCGCGGGTCGCGGCGGCGTACGCCCGGTCGACATCTTCGGGGCCGGACAGCGGTGCCGTGGCGTACGCCTCCCCGGTCGTGGGGTCGAGCACGTCGTAGGTCTCGCCGCTCGCGGCGGGCACCGATTCGCCGTCGATGAAGTTTCGGAAGGTCTGGTCCGTCATCTCGCGGAGCCTAGTGCTCTGCCCTGCGCCCGGGTAGGGGACAACCTTCGGCCATCAGACCGGACGACCGCCGATCCAGGTCGACACCACCCGGGTCGCCCCGATCTCCTCGATCGGCGCTGCGAAGGGATCCCGATCCAGCACCACCAGATCGGCTGGCCGGCCCGGGTTCGTCGTTCCTGCCCGGCTCCGGTTGATCCGCGCCGAGCCCGAGGTGTAGGCGGCGAACGCGACTTCCAAGGGCAACGCCTGCTCAGGCAGGAACGGCTCGGGTGTCGCTTCTTCGTACGACAGCCGCGTCACCGCGGTGTGGATCGCCTGCAATGGGTCAGGTGTGGACACCGGCCAGTCGGACCCCGCGCACAGGGGCGCGCCCGAGCGGTGCAGCGCCCCGAAGGGGTATTGCCAGGCGCTGCGCTCCGGGCCGAGGAACGGGATCGTCAACTCCGCCATCTGGTCCTCCAGGCAGGCCCACAACATCTGCATGTTGGCGGTGACGCCCAGGTCGGCAAAGCGCGGCACATCGACCGGGTCCACCACCTGCAGGTGCGCGATGTGCGGGAGCAGGTCAGGGCGGGCCGCGGCTTCGAAGGCGTCGAGCGCCTCGCGTACGCCGCGATCCCCGATCGCGTGGACGTGCACCTGAAAATCAGCCGCAGCCAGGGCCGTGACCGCCTCTCGAAGCGCACCGGCCTCGACGAACGAGTGGCCACGGTTGTCGGTCGGATGGCCACACCGATCCAGATAGGGCGCGTTCATGGCGGCGGTGTAGTTCTCGGCAACACCGTCCTGCATGATCTTCACGCTCGTTGCCCGGAAGCGAGCACTGGAGATCGCCGCACGTTGGGCAATCAACTCCTCGACCTGCTCCACGCCCGCGCGGCGGCGCCACCACAGGGCGCCCACCACCTCGGCGGTGAGGGTGCCCTCGGCAACTGCGCGGGTGTAGGCAGTTGCCGGATCGCCGTGGCCGGCGTACTTGCCGATGATCGCGTCCTGCCAACCGGTGACACCGCACGAGTGGAGATACTGCTGGCCTTCCAGGAGACCGGCATACAAGTCGTCGTCGGTCTCGGCAGGCACCAGGCGCGCGACTGCCGCCATCGCTCCTTCGTGCAGGGTGCCGGTCGGGGTGCCGTCCGCAGCACGCTCGAACCTGCCATCAGGCGGATCCGGAGTGGAGGTGTCGACTCCTGCGAGTTCGAGGGCGCGACTGTTGACCCAGGCGCCGTGGTGGTCGCGGTTGGGCAGATAGACCGGCCGGTCCGGCACCAGGTCGTCCAGATCCGCCCGGCTCGGGGTGCCGCCGGGGAACGCCGACATCGCCCAGCCACCACCCAGGATCCACTCGGCGTCGGGGTGCGCATCGGCGTACGCCTTGACCGCGGCCCGGTAGTCATCGCGCGTGGAGCCGCCCGAGAGGTCGCATCGCAACCGTTCCAGACCGCCCTGCACGGGGTGCGCATGGGCATCGATGAAACCCGGCGCCACCAACCCGCCGGCGAGGTCGATCCGTTCGTCCGCGGGGCCGCCGGGTGCGGCGACGATCACCCCGTCCTCGACCCAGAGATCCGCGTGGTCATGGTGGCGGTGGCCGTCGAAGAGCGCACCGTTGTGGAAGTGCAGTCGCATGCAGCGATTCCTACCATCCTTCGGAAAGCACTGCGGATTTCGTCGGATTCTAGTTCTGCAACTGCGAATTCCTTGCCTTCTGTCGCCATTGAGGGCAGGATTGCGTGGACTGTACCCCTGCATCAGGAGCATCTGTGCCCGAGGCCATGTCCGACCACGACTACGAGCGGCTGCAGCGCGCTGCGCACGATCACCTCTGGCTGCACTTCTCCCGCCATGACGCCTCGGTCGAGATCCCGATCATGGAGCGCGGCGAAGGCGTCTATGTCTACGACGTCCAGGGCCGACGTTATCTCGATGCGCTCGCCGGACTGTTCGTGTCCCAACTCGGCCACGGACGTGAGGATCTCGCCCAGGTCGCCGCCGACCAGGCCAAGAAGTTGGCTTTCATGCCGCTGTGGTCGTACGCCCATCCGGCAGCGATCGAGTTGGCGGAGAAGATCGCGTCCCACGCTCCGGGCTCACTCAACCGCGTCTTCTTCACCAGCGGGGGTGGCGAATCGGTCGAGTCGGCGTGGAAGTTGGCCAAGAACTACTTCAAAGTCACCGGCAAGCCGCTCAAGCACAAGGTGATCTCCCGGGCGATCGCGTACCACGGCACCACGCAGGGTGCGCTGTCCATCACCGGCCTGCCCAGCCTCAAACAGCAGTTCGAGCCGCTGGTGCCCTCGACCTTCCGGGTGCCCAACACCAACATCTATCGAGCACCGATCCATGCCGACGATCCCGAGGCGTTCGGCCGTTGGGCCGCCGACCAGATCGCGGTCGCGATCGAGAACGAAGGCCCGGACACGGTCGCCGCGGTGTTCTTGGAGCCGGTGCAGAACGCAGGCGGCTGCTTCCCTCCCCCGCCCGGCTATTGGCAGCGAGTCCGCGAGATCTGCGACGCGTACGACGTCCTCCTCGTCTCCGACGAGGTGATCTGCGCGTTCGGCCGGCTGGGCACGATGTTCGGTGCCGAGAAGTTCGGTTACGAACCCGACATCATCACCTGCGCCAAGGGCATCACCTCCGGGTACGCCCCGCTCGGCGCGATGATCGCCTCCGATCGGCTCTTCGAGCCGTTCTCCAAGGGTGCGGAAGTGTTCGCGCACGGTTACACCTTCGGCGGGCACCCGGTGGCCACCGCGGTGGGACTGAAGAACCTGCAGATCTTCGAAGACGAGAAGATCCTCGACCACGTCCAGGCCAATTCTGTGGCGTTCCGCGCGACTCTGGAACGACTGCGCGACCTGCCGATCGTGGGCGATGTGCGCGGCGAGGGCTACTTCTTCGGCATCGAACTGGTCAAGGATCAGACCACCAAGGAGACCTTCAACGCCGAAGAGTGCGAGCGCATCCTCTATGGCTTCGTCTCCAAGCAACTGCTCGCCGAGGGGCTCTACTGCCGTGCCGACGATCGAGGCGACCCGGTGATCCAGTTGTCGCCGCCACTGGTGTGCGGCCAGGAGCACTTCGACGAGATCGAGCAGATCTTGCGTACGGTCCTCGACAAGGCGGCAGCGCTGATGTGAGGACAACCGGGCCAGGGGTGGGATGAGTCCACGTGCCGTGGGGAGCGACGTGGGGGCCAGTTCCGGGAGGGTGACATCGAGTCGCCCTCCCGGAACTTGATTTCAGAACTGATTTCAGAACTGATTCACCGGTTCTGTGGGAACTGCAGATCCAGTCCCGAACTGCGCTCGGACCACCGGGTGGTCACGACCTTGCCTCGGGTGAAGAAGTGGATCCCCTCCATCCCGTGCGCGTGGGTGTCGCCGAAGAGGGAGTCCTTCCAACCCCCGAAGGAGAAGTACGCCATCGGCACCGGGATCGGGACGTTGACGCCGATCATCCCGACGCTCACCTCGTGGGTGTAGCGACGTGCGGCGCCACCTGATGCGGTGAAGATCGCGGTGCCGTTGCCGTAAGGCGACGCGTTCACCACCTCGATCGCCTCGTCGAGGGAACCCACGCGGAGCACCGACAGCACCGGGCCGAAGATCTCGTCGTCATAGAGCGCCATCCCCGGCTGGACCCGGTCGAAGAGCGTCGGCCCGAGCCAGAACCCGTCAGCCTCGCCGTCGGGCTCGACATCGCGACCGTCGACCACCAACTCGGCGCCGGAGTCGGCGCCACCCTCGACGTACGACGCGACCTTGTCGCGGTGGGCGCCGGTCACCAGTGGGCCCATGTCACAACCTCGGCGACCGTCGCCCGTACGCAAACCTGCCATCCGCTCGGCGATCAGGGGGACCAGGGTGTCCGCGACCGGGTCGACACACACCAGCGCCGAGATCGCCATGCACCGCTCCCCCGCCGAGCCGAACCCAGCCGAGACGGCCGCATCCGCAGCAGCCTCCAGGTCGGCGTCGGGCATGACCACCATGTGGTTCTTGGCGCCGCCGAGGGCCTGCACCCGCTTGCCGTGCGCGGTGCCGGTTTCGTAGACGTACTTCGCGATCGGGGTCGAACCGACGAAGGACACCGCAGCGATGTCGGGGTGGGTGAGCAGCGAGTCCACGGCTTCCTTGTCGCCGTGCACGACGTTGAAGACACCCGCAGGCAGTCCCGCCTCCTGCCAGCACTGCGCCAGCAGCACCGACGCGGTCGGGTCCTTCTCCGACGGTTTGAGCACGACCGCATTGCCGCACGCGATCGCGATCGGCACGAACCACAGCGGCACCATCGCCGGGAAGTTGAACGGCGAGATCACCGCGACCACACCGAGGGGCTGCCGGATCGAGTGCACGTCGACTCCGCCCGACACCTGCTCGCTGAACGCACCCTTGAGCAGGTGCGGCGCACCACAGGCGAACTCCGCGACCTCCAGACCGCGTTGGACCTCCCCCAGAGCGTCGTCCAGCACCTTGCCGTGCTCGGCGGTGATCGCGGCGGCGAACTCGTGGCGACGCCGTGACAACGCCTCACGGAAGGCGAACAACACCGACGTACGCCCCGACAGCGACGTCTGCGCCCACGACTGCCCGGCCGTCACCGCTTGGGCGACCACCTCGTCGACGTCGGCCTTGCTCGCGAACGCGACCTCGCGCGTGACCTGCCCGGTCGCGGGGTCGTACACGTCTCCGCGCCGCTCTCCGGCGCCTGTCCACGGCGCTCCACCACTCCAATGCGTGATCAGGTCGTTCATCGTCGGTTCCTCTCAGGAGTCGAAGCCCAGGCCGGCAGCGTCCAGCCCTTTGAGCCACAGCGAGCGGCGGCCCGCGTTGTTGTCGGATCGTTCGAGTTCTCGCCGCGTCAGGCCGATGCCGAATGCGCGCAACGGCTCCGGCGGGAACGGCAGCGGCTTCTCGCGCACCATCCGCAGCGCGGTCCGTTCCGTCTCGTGCCCGCTGAGCAGATCGAGCATCACATCCGCGGCGAAGCGGGTCGCGCCGACACCCAGACCGGTGAAGCCCAGGGCGTACGCCACCCGGTCGCCCAGCGCGGTGCCGTAGAAGGCGGTGAAGCGGGTGCAGGTGTCGATCACGCCCGCCCAACGGTGGCTGAAGCCGAGGCCGTCGAGTTGCGGGAACGTCTCGAAGAACTGATGGGCCAACAGGTCGTGGGTGCGCCCGTCGTACTCCAGCGCCGGGTCGATTCGCGAGCCGAAGTGGTAGACCGCGTCGTAGCCACCCCACAGGATCCGGCCGTCGCGGGTGAGCCGGGAGTAGTGGAACAGGTTGGCCGAATCGGACAGCCCCTCACGCCCCTGCCAGCCGATCGCGTCTCGCTGGCCCCGCGACAAGGGTTCGGTCATCAGCACATAGTCATAGACCGGCACCGTCATCAGGCGGAGTCGACGCAACAGTGACGGAAACGCGTTGGTCGCCAAGACCACCTGACGAGCACTCACCGAACCACCCCGCGTGGTCACCTCGACACCGGCGCCGTCGGTGTGCACGCCGGTCACGGGAGTCTGTTCGAAGATGCGTACGCCCGCGCGCAGGCAGGCCTCCCTCAGCCCCCAGGCCAGTCGAGCCGGCTCCACCAACGCGGTCTCCTCCGGGTCGAAGAAGGCACCCAAGAACGTCGGGGAGTCGATCCGGGCGCGAGTCTGGGCGGCGTCGAGCAGGCGTACGTCCTGCCCGGCCGCCCGCAACTCCTCGACGCTGTCAGCCAGATCGCGCAGTTGGTGCTGCTGCGTGGCCACGATCAGGTCGCCGGTGCGTTCGAACCCACAGTCGATGCCATAACGTTCGAGGGTCTCCTCGATCTCGTCGAGATTGCGCGCACCCATCTTCTGGAGCGTGTCAATCTCGTCGGGCCAGCGCTCCACCCCGTTGGCGTACCCGTGGGTCAGGGAGGCCGAGCAGAAGCCGCCGTTGCGCCCCGACGCCTGCCACCCGCATTGAGCCGCCTCCAGCACCACCACGTCGCGGCCTGGTTCGCGCTCGACCGCGCGCAGAGCCGACCAGAGACCGGCGTACCCTCCGCCCACGACCACCAGATCGCCGTGGCGATGGCCCCGCAGTGGCGGGGTCGGCTCGGGGCGCGCCGGATCATCGAGCCAGTAGACCCCCGCCTTGGCTCCGGCCAGAGCCGGGTGTGACATGTCAGCTCGCCTGCTGCCGCCGCCGATTGTTGGCCTCGCCGATGAGCACGATCGTGATCGAGATCAGCAACATCACGGTGCCGATCACGTTGATCTGCATCGGCACGGTCTTGCGCGCGACACCCCAGACGTACATCGGGAAGGTCGTGGTGTTGCCCGCATTGAGGTTGGTGATGATGAAGTCGTCGAACGACAGCGAGAACGCCAGCAACGCGGCACCCAGGATGCCGGGGAAGACGAGCGGGAAGGTGACCTTCCAGAAGGTCTGGGCCGGGGTCGCGTAGAGATCCATCGCGGCCTGTTCGAGCGTGTCGTTCATGCCGGCCAAGCGAGCTCGCACCGTCACCACCACGAAGGACAGGCAGAACATGATGTGCGCGATCAGGATCGTCCAGAAGCCCAACTGGCCGGCAAAGCCCGAGGCGACGAAGAGCGCGAGCAGCGAGGAGCCCATCACGATCTCGGGCGAGGCCATCGGCATGAAGATCGTCAGGTTCATCAGCGAGCGCCCGGCGAACTCGTGGCGTACGAGGGCGAACGCCATCAAGGTGCCCAGGATCGTCGCCACCAGGGTCGCCAACGCGCTGATCTCCAGGCTCTTGACCAGCGCGCTGCACATCGAGGGATCGGCGCACGGGTTGAGCCAGTTGTCGAGGGTGAACTTGTTGAACGCATAGATCTTGCTCTGCTCGCTGGGGAGCTTGTTGAAGCTCATCAGCACGACCACGAAGATCGGCACGAAGGTGTAGAACAACACCGCCAGTCCGAGGATCAGCACGATCCGTTCGCGTAGCCACCTCACAGCAGTTCATCCGTTCCCGCGCGGCGGACATAGACCAAGACCATGCCGACGATCAGCACCATCAACATCACCGAGAGCGCGCTGGCTGCCGGGTAGTCGTTGGCGTCGGTGAACAGGCTCTGGATCACCGAGCCGATCATCCGGGTCTTGGTGGAACCCAGCAGTTCGGCGTTGATGTAGTCGCCGACCGCCGGGATGAAGGTGAGCAGGGTGCCGGAGATGACGCCGGGCAGCGCCAGCGGCCAGGTCACGCGGAAGAAGCCGACGATCGGGTTGGCGTAGAGATCACGCGACGCCTCGATCAGGCGGTAGTCGATCTTGTCGAGGCTCGCGAAGAGCGGCAGCACCATGAACGGCAAGAAGTTGTAGGTCAACCCCGCGATCACCGCGATCGGGGTGTAGAGCAGTTGTCCGTCCGCGCCGAGGATGTGCAACGCCTTCAGGGTGCCGACGATCCAGCCGCCGTCTCCGAGCAACAACTTCCACGACAACGTACGCACCAAGAAGCTGGTGAAGAACGGCGCAATGACCAGCACCAGCATCAGGTTCTTCCAGCGTCCCGCCTTGAAGGCGATGGCGTACGCCAGCACGAAGCCGAGCAGCAGGCAGAGCCCCGTTGCGATGGCGCCGTAGACCAGCGAACGCAGCAACGGGCTGAGACTGTTCTCCCCCCTGGAGCCGGCGATGCCGTGCAGGAGCGGGTAGAGGAAGAACGCGATCACGAGGCCCACCACGACGATGCTGGCAGCCAGAGAGACAGCAACTCGACCCGTGATCTCGGGATGCTTTGCGGGGCCGAGTCCCCAGCGCCCGAAGAGCACCACCAGGAGGGCAGCGACAACCGAGCCGAGCAGGAAGGCGAGCAGCCAGACCTGCACATTGTCGTAGCCGGTGGGCTTGCCGTAGTCGATCAGCGCCTGCCGGTAGTTCTGCCAGTGGTAGGTCATCTTGTAGCCGCGCACGTCCGACCCGTTCGGGCCGTACAGGCTGGCAGCCACCAGGGAGTAGAACGGGATCAGGAAGAAGATGATCAGCCATGCCAGCCCAGGAATCAGCAGCAGATAGCCGGTCCTCCCCCGGCGGCGCACCATCTCGGCCATGGTCTACTCCTCAGTCGTCACCCAGGTCGGCGCCGGCATTGGCGTCCTGGGCGTGGTCGAGGAGGAAGGCGTACTCAGGACGCCAGGACAGTTCCACCTTGTCGCCGACCGCGAAGATCCGGCGGCGACCGGTGTTCTGCTCGAAGACCTGGAGTTCTTGGCCCCACGGCATTCGTACGAGGTATTGCGTGCTGACCCCGACGAACGACACGTCGGTCACCACACCACCGGGCACGGTGTTGCCCGGTGCGTCGAGCGCCTCGCCCTCGTCGCCGATCAGCACCTTCTCGGGTCGGATGCCGACCCACCCCTGGTCGCCCTCGGCGTGCACCCGCTGGGCCGGGATCGAGACGTCGATGCCGTGCATGTCGACCGTGACGACGTCGGCGGAACGGTTCTTGACATCGGCCTCGATCAGGTTGGACTGACCGAGGAAGTTCGCCACGAAGGTCGTCTGCGGGTTCTCGTACAGCTCTTCGGGAGCGCCCATCTGTTCGATCACGCCGTGGTTCATCACCGCGATGGTGTCGGCCATCGTCATGGCCTCCTCCTGGTCGTGGGTGACGTGGACGAAGGTCAGACCGACCTCGGTCTGGATCCGCTTGAGCTCGATCTGCATGGCCCGGCGCAACTTGAGGTCGAGCGCACCGAGCGGCTCGTCGAGCAGCAGCACCTCGGGCCGGTTGATCAACGCGCGCGCGAGCGCGACCCGCTGCTGCTGACCACCTGACATCTGAGCCGGCTTCTTGCGAGCCTGGCTGCCGAGTTCGACCAGGTCGAGCATCTCCTTGACCTGCGTCTCGACATCCTTGACCTTGCGCCGACGCAGCCCGAACGCGACGTTCTCGAAGATGTCGAGGTGCGGGAACAGCGCGTAGTTCTGGAAGACGGTGTTGACCGGGCGCTGGTAGGGCTTGGCGTAGGTGATGTCTTGATCCCCGAGCATGATCGAGCCAGACGTCGGAGTCTCCAGACCCGCCACCATCCGCAGCGTCGTCGTCTTGCCACAACCAGAAGGCCCGAGCAGCGCGAAGAACGACCCCGCCGGAATGTCGAGGTCGAGGGAGCGTACGGCCGTGAAGTTGGCGAACTCCTTGGTCAGTGCGCGCATCCGCAGCCCTGCGTACGACCCGTCGCGGGTGTTGGACTCCATCTCGTCAGCCGCCTTGGACATTGGCCCAGTCCCTCTCGTACTCAGTGGTCTGTCGGTCGTCGAGTGCCATGAAGTCGAAGGTGTTAGCCAAGACCTCCTTGTCGGGGAAGATCAGCGGACTCTCGGCCGCCTCAGGATCGATCTTCTTCATGTATTCCAAGGCACCCTCGACCGGGGAGATGTAGTAGTTCCAGGCCGCCAGTTTCGCGGCGATCTCAGGCTCGTAATAGAAGTTCATCCACTTCTCGGCGTTAGCCTGGTGACTGGCCATGTTGGGGATCATCATGTTGTCGGACCAGAACGACAGGCCCTCCTCGGGCATCGGCACCCACTTGATGTCGGGGTTCTCCAGTTGGGTGACGATGACGTCACCCGACCAGGCCTCGCATGCTGCCGTGTTGCCCGACGCCAGGTCGTTGAGGTAGTCGTTGCCGTTGAACGCCCGGACCTGACCGTCCTTGACCGCCTTCTCCAGCCGCTCGATGGCCTGTTTCCACTCGTCGTCGTTGAACTTCTCCGGGTCCGCGCCGATCACCTTGAGTACGAACGCCATCGTGTCGCGCATCTCCGTGAGCAACGTGACCTTGCCCTTGAGGTCCTTGCGATCGAGGAGTTCGGCGAAACTGCTCACCTCACCGGTGACCTTGGAGTTGTAGGCGATTCCGGTGAACCCGCTCTGCCACGGTACGTGGTGGTTGTCCTGGGGATCCCAAGCCTTGCCTTTCAGCGTCGGCAGCAGGTTGGCCGTGACATTGGGCAGTTTCGACAGGTCCAGCGGCTGGATCCAGCCCAGGTCGATCAGGCGCGCGGCCATCCAGTCGGTGACGATCATGATGTCGCGGCCGACCGGCTGGCACGAACTCAACTGGTTCTTGATCTTGGCGTAGAAATCGGTGTTGTCGTTGACGTCATCGTTGTAGGTGACGTCGATGCCGGTCTCGCGCATGAAGGTCTGGAACGTGCCGTTCTGCTTCTTGCGCGGATCGATGTACGCCGGCCAGTTGCTGACGATGAGCCTCTTGCTGGACTCGGAGACGTCCCTGGCCATGCACTTGGCGGGATCCTGCACCCCGCTCGGCGTGTCGAAGAACGGCAACTTCAAGGCCGCCAGACTGCCGGCTGCGAAGGCGGCACCACCCGCGCCCCGAAGCAACGTGCGGCGCGACAGCCTCCCCATGCCCAACCCTTTCCCGAGTGGCCGGGCCGGGTTCCTGAACCTCACGAACAGGTGGCCTCGGACAGTCTGGGCTGGATCGTCGCACGTGACCCCCGTCACGGCAAGGATTCCGCAGTGATCGTTTGGGAAAAGTAACGATTTCGAAGGTGGGGTCGTCGAATGTGCCACCATGGCACCGTGCCTGAGCGCTCCCGACCCCATCTCGATGACGTCGCCAAGGCCATCATCGAGCAACTTCAACAGGACGGTCGACGTTCGTACGCCGCCATCGGCAAGGTGGTCGGCCTCTCCGAGGCCGCCGTCAGGCAACGCGTGCAGCGACTCACCGACGCCGGCGTGATGCAGGTCGTCGCGGTGACGGACCCCCTCGAGCTCGGCTTCGCCCGGCAGGCCATGATCGGGGTGACCGTGCGAGGCTCGCTGTCACGCGTGGTGGCCGACATCGCCGACCTGGACGAGGTCGACTACGTCGTGGTGACGGCAGGCAAGTACGACCTGCTGGTCGAGGCCGTCTGCGAGAGCGACGAGGCGCTGCTGACCCTGATCTCCGACAAGATCCGCGCCATCGAGGGCGTGGAGACCACCGAGACGTTCATGTATCTGCAGTTGGTCAAGCAGACGTACTCCTGGGGCGTGCGCTGACCTCGCTGTGGTCCGCGCACCCGGACCTGCCCAATCTTGCGCGCGAACCGCTGTCGGGTGATCGCGACTGCGACGTCGCGATCGTAGGAGCCGGCTTCACGGGCCTGTGGACCGCGTTGTCACTGCTGGAGCAGGATCCCACTTTGCGGATCATGGTGTTGGAGGCCGAACGCGTCGGCTTCGGAGCCTCGGGACGCAACGGCGGTTGGGCCTCCGCGCTCTTCCCCGCTTCGTTGACCACGATGGCGGCGCTGCCTTCCTCCTCGCGCGCGGCCGCGTTGGGCCTGCACCACGCGATGGTGGACTCCGTCGACCAGGTGACCGCTCGCTGCGCCTCATGGGGGGTGCCGTGCGCGCGGGGCGGCACGATCGTGCTGGCGCGCAGCGGCGCACAACTGCGGCGCGCTGAGGACGAGGTGGCGTACGCCCGCTCGTGGGGTCTGCACGATCCGATCCTGCTGGACGCTGCCTCGGCCCGCGCCCGGTTGCGCGCGTCGAAGACGCTCGGGGCGACGTACACCCCGCACTGTGCCGCGATCCACCCGTTGTTGCTCGCGACCCGGCTCGCCGAGGCTGTGGAGGCTCGCGGGGGCGTAATCCACGAACGCACCCGCGTCACCGCGATCGAGCCCGGCCGCGCCGTGACGGCGCACGGCACGGTGAAGGCCGAGGTGGTGGTGCGGGCGACGGAGGGCTACACGCCGTCGCTGGCGGGGGCACGGCGCGCGATCGCACCGGTGTATTCGCTGATCATCGCGACCGAGCCACTGCCCGCCGCGGTCTGGGACGAGATCGGACTGGCCCGTCGCGAGACGTTCTCCGACCACCGACACCTGATCATCTATGGCCAGCGCACGGCCGACGACCGGATGGTCTTCGGTGGTCGTGGCGCGCCTTATCACTTCGGCTCGCGGGTGCGAGCGTCGTACGACAGCGAGCCCCGCGTGTTCGCGTCGTTGCGTTCAACCCTCGTGGACCTCTTCCCGGCGCTGTCGTCAGCCCGGATCGAGTACGCCTGGGGCGGCCCGCTCGGCATCGCACGGGACTGGATCGCGTCGGTCGGTCTCGATCGCGGGTCCGGGATCGCGTGGGCGGGTGGCTATGTGGGTGACGGGGTGACGACCACCAACCTGGCCGGCCGGACGCTGGCCGACCTGATCCTGGGCCGCCCCTCGGAGCTGACCAGGCTGCCGTGGGTCGGGCATCGTTCACCGCGTTGGGAGCCCGAACCACTGCGCTGGCTGGGGGTCAACACGGGTCTGCGGGCGATGACTCTCGCCGACGCGGAGGAGCGGTTGACGCGCCGCCGCTCGGTGCTGGCCCGGCTGATGGCGCCACTGGTCGGTGGACACTAGTCCGCGGTGATGCGGACGCGGCACGATGGGCGCATGGACAATCGCCAGGCCCTCGTACGCCGCCCCTCCCCTCGTCTCGCCGAGGGCCTGCTGACCCATCTCGAACGCGCGCCGGTCGACGTGGACCTGGCCTTCGCACAGTGGGAGGCGTACGTCAGCGCTCTCCAGGACGCGGGCTGGGAGACCATCGAGGTGCCGTCGGCCGACGGCTGCCCGGACGCGGCCTTCGTCGAGGACACGGTAGTGATGTACGGCGATCTGGCCGTGATCACCCGTCCAGGAGCTGACGAGCGCAAGCCGGAGGTGGAGGCGACCGAAGCGACCCTGCGCTCGCTCGGCTACCGGATCGCGCGGATCGAGACCCCGGGCACACTCGACGGTGGTGACGTGCTCAAGTACGACGGCACCGTGTGGGTCGGGCACGGCGGGCGTACGAATCCCGAAGGGATCGCGCAGTTGGCCGCTCACCTTGCTCCGCTCGGCGCTGCGGTGATCACGGTCTCGCTGACACGCGTCCTGCACCTGAAGTCGGCCGTCACGGCACTGCCGGACGGCACGGTGATCGGGTATGCGCCGGTCGTAGATGATCCCTCTGTGTGGGACTCCTTCGTCGGCATGCCCGAGGAGCCCGGGGCACACGTGGTGCTCCTCGGAGCGGGAGCCGATGGTCGCGAGCGCGTGCTGATGTCGGCTGCGGCTCCTCGATCACGCGCACTCTT
The DNA here is from genome assembly GCA_037045645.1 of Nocardioides sp. Classification (NCBI taxonomy): domain Bacteria; kingdom Bacillati; phylum Actinomycetota; class Actinomycetes; order Propionibacteriales; family Nocardioidaceae; genus Nocardioides; species Nocardioides sp. Next base: position 1,021,608 of record JBAOIH010000001.1, on the reverse strand, counting down.
CGAGGATCGCGGGCTCGACGTGATCGCCGTGGACATCAGCGAGTTCGAGAAACTCGAAGGTTGCGTGACCTGCCTGTCGGTGCGGCTGCGGCACCGGCCATCGGCCATCGGCCATGGGCCATCGGCCTGAGTCTGAGTCTGAGTCTGGGTCTGGCCGGCTGGCGTTTTGAGTCCGCAGCGGACTCAAAGCCTGATCTGGCGCGCCAACGGCGGGAGTGTGGTGGATCTGGTGCACCTGGTGCGTCGGATCCACCACACTCCTCGTTTTCCACAGGGTGATCTCTCGGTGGGTTAGTTCCGGCTCGGCTGCGCAGGCTCCAGAGATGGAGTTTCGGCCTCAACTCGACACACTGCTCAGCGAGCAGGCTGGCGTGGTGCGACGAGCCCAGCTCGACGAATGCGGATATCGGCCGGCCGATGTGCAGCGGCTCGTGCGCAACCGGTTGCTCAACCGGGTGCATCCCGGCGTCTACCTCGATCACACGGGTGAGCCATCGTGGCTGCAATCCGCATGGGCCGGCGTACTCGCGGTGTGGCCCGCCGCTTTGGTGCATGGTTCGGCCCTGCGGGCGTACGAGGGTCCGGGTCGGCGCGGCGACTCAGCAGCGCTGCTCCAGGTCGGAGTCGACCGGGCGCGCCACGTCGTCGCACCCCTCGGCGTGCAGGTGCATCGGGTCCCTCGCTTCCATGAGCGAGTCCAATGGAATCTCGGGCCGCCGAGAATGCGCTATGACGATGCTGCGCTCGAGGTCGCCATCCGGAGCGCGACAGACCTCGACGCCATCGCCGTGCTGAGCAGAGCGGTGCAGGGCAGGCGTACGACCGCGGGTCGCCTGCTGGAAGTCCTCGACGCGCGACCACGAGCCAGCCGCCGCGCGTGGTTGACCGCGGTGCTCAAGGACATCGACGAGGGGACGTGCTCGGTTCTGGAGCATGGCTATTTGACCCTCGTCGAGCGAGCGCACGGGCTGCCGGTCGCCTCGCGTCAACTCCCCGGCACATCAACTCAGGGACTGCTCTATCGCGACGCGGCCTACGACTTCGACTTGTTGATCGAACTCGACGGAAGGCTCGACCATGATTCGGTCGCCGACCGAGAGCGAGACTTCGAGCGGGATCTGGATGCGGCGGTTTCGGGCTTCGACACCCGGCGGATCTCTTGGGGCCAGGTCTACGAGCGGCCGTGTTCGACCGCCGGCAAGATCGCGGTGCTCCTGGCCCGTCGGGGCTGGGAGCGCCGCCCGCAGGCTTGCGGTCCGGGGTGTGACGTGTCGGCCTGGTTCGACAGGGCGAGTTGAACGAACGCCGCCAGGACTGTGGTGGATGTGATGCACCAGGTGCACCAGATCCACCACAGTTAGCCCAGGCCGTACGCCGCGGTGTCGGGGGGCGGGGTCGCGCCCGCCAGCCACACGGCGAAGAACGCGTCGAGGTCCTGCCCGGACACCTGCTCGGCCAGAGCCTGGAACTCCGCGGTCGTGCCGTGTCCCAGTCGGTGATCGGACACCCAGGTCCGCAGCAGGTTCGCGAACGTGTCGGGGCCGATCACGCGACGCAACGCCACCAGCGCCATCCCGCCGCGCAGATAGATAGCCGATTCGAAGATGTTCTCCGCTCCAGGGTCGGCCAGACTGATCCGCCACCACTCGTTGCCCGCGCTGAGCACCTCGTACTGATGGCGCAGCCACTTGTCGGCGGTCGCTCCCCCGTGGGTCTCTGCCCAGCGCTGTTCGGCGTAGGTGGCGAATCCCTCGTTGAGCCAGATGTCTTGCCACTTGCTGACAGACACCGAGTCGCCAAACCACTGGTGCGCCAACTCGTGGACGAGCAGCCAGTCCTCGGTGCCGGCCCAGGGATAGACCGGCCGAGTCTGGTTCTCAAGCGCAAAGCCGAAGCCGAGGGACGTCACAAGGCCACCGGCTGAGTCGAACGGGTACGGGCCAAGCTCTTTGACCAGCCAACGCAAGATCGTGGGAGTGCGCCGCAACCACTTGAGCGCGAATCTGCTCTGCGTCTTGCCGAGCCCGCGCGACACTGCGTTTACCCACGGCACGCCCGCGTCCGTGCCGCGCTCGATCTGGAAATGACCGAGTGCGAAGAAGGCCAGATAGGTGGCCATCGGCTGGGACGAACGCCACCTCCACAGTGTCTTCTGGCCGTGCTTCTTGCGAGAGACCTGGCGCCCGTTGGCGATGGCTTGCATTCCGGCGGGTGCTGCGACCGTGATGTCCATCAGCGCCTTGTCACTTGGGTGGTCGTTGCTCGGGAACCACCACGGCGCCATGTGCGGCTCGTTGATCGCCACCACTTCGCGACGGTTCGCGTTCCAGTTCTGCTCCCCGGCGTAGTGGTGTCGCCCGGGCCGGTCGGCGTAGCGCACGACCACCGTGTGCGTGCTGTCTGCAGCCAGCGCGGTCGCCGGTGTGATCGTCAGTTCGTGAGTGCCTTGGCGTTGGAAGGCAGCCTTGGCTCCATCGACGCGCACACTGTCGACGTCGAGGAGAAAATCGAGGTTGAACGCCGACAGGTCCTGGGTCGCCTTGAGCCGGATCCGCGTGGTGCCGCGCAGCACGCGCGAGTCGAAGTCGTAGGCCACCTTCACCCGGTAGCCCAGCGCGTCGATCCCCGGGTTGCCGTCGAGGGGGAAGTAGGGGTCGAGGGACGTACGCGCGGGCGCTGCCAGCGCCTGGGCGCCCAGGGTCGCGATCATGGTGGCTGCGGCCAGGGTCGCGAGAGTCTTCTTCACGCCGGGAGCATAGGGGCATCGGCCGATATTCAGTTGCACACAACCATGCTTGTGAGCAGGATCAGGATTCCTTCCGTCTGAGAGGAGTCGCGACATGTCCCTCAATGTCCTCGACATGCCCTGCATGTCATCCATCACTTCTCTTTGGAGCAACGTTGACGCACGAGGCGTACGGGGAGCCGCTCCCCTCGCTTGACCCGGAGTTCACGTTCGAATTCCGGCCCTATGACGAACTCGACGAGTCCACCCAACGCTGGAGCACCTGGTGGGAGGTCGACCCGCTGTGTCGCGGCCCCGAGCCGCGACCTGACTGGGTGGATATCTCGCGCGGTGCCATCGACACCGAACTCGGCATCTTGAAGACCGGCAAGGAAGCCGATGTCTTCCTGCTCGAACGCAGTGATCCGCATCTCGGCACGTCGGTGGTGATGGCCGCCAAGCGCTATCGCGACACCGACCATCGCTCGTTTCACCGCGCCGCGACCTATACCGAGGGCCGCTCGGTCAAGCGCTCACGCGACGAACGTGCCCTCAAGCGCAAGTCCAACTGGGGGCGCGAGGTCGCGAAGTATGAGTGGGCCACCTCGGAGTGGAACGCGCTCGTTCGGCTGTGGCGCCTCGGTGCACCAGTCCCCTACCCAGTGCAGATCGACGGCACCGAGGTGCTGATGGAGTGGGTGCGCGACACCGAGGGTGAGTCGGCGCCGCGGCTGGCGCAGACGCGTCCCTCGCCGGTGCTCTTGCGTGCCTATTTCGATCAACTTGTCGACGCGCTTGCCCTGATGGCGCAGGAGGGAATCGTGCACGGGGACCTCTCGGCATACAACATCCTCGCGACCGGCGAACGCCTGGTGATCATTGATCTGCCGCAGATCGTCGACCTCGTCGGCAATCCGCAAGGCTTCGACTTCCTGCACCGCGACGTGGCCAACGTGTGTGGCTGGTTCGGCGCACGAGGTCTGGACGTCGACCCCGAGGAGACGTACGCCCATCTGGTCGCCCACGCCTTCTAGCCGTTGAGTTGGGCCTCGCGGGGCGTTGAGTTGGGCCTCGCGTGGCTATCGTCTCCCCGTGGCGCCCGTCGATCCTCAGCGAAGCACGCTCTACACCGCGAGCGAGCTCTACGACAGCGTGCTCGCGGGAGGTTCGTACGCCGACTCGCTGGACGCTCGCGCGTACGCCTGGTCTCGCTTTCCCTACGCCGAGCCGGACGCGCTGGCCAGGGTGCTGCACGACCACGCGATCGACGAGGCCCTGACCGCATGGATCCGCGGGCGCCGGCTCGTCGGAGTGATGGGAGGGCACGCCGCTGAGCGTGGGAGTCGTAGGTATGTTGACGCAGCGCTTTTCGCTCACGGTCTCGGCACCGCCACCGTCGTCGCCACTGGCGGCGGTCCGGGCGCGATGGAGGCGGCCAACCTGGGTGGGCGGCTGGCCGGACACGATGTGGCCACCCTTGATGAGGCGCTGGCGGAGTTGGCCGCCGTCCCGTCGTTTCGGCCCGATATCGATGCCTGGGTCCGATCCACGCTGGCAGTCGACGTGCCCGACCCGCACGACAGCCTGGGCATCCCGACGTGGCACTACGGTCACGAGCCGCCGAACGTGTTCGCCACGGCCATCGCCAAGTACTTCCGCAACGCCCAGCGCGAGGCGATCCTGCTGCACATCTGCGACGGCGGGATCGTCTTCCTGCCCGGCGCGGCGGGCACGATCCAAGAGGTGTTCCAGGACGCCTGCGAGAACTACTACGCAGACGAGTCACGCGTGACGCCGATGATCCTCGTGGGGCACGAGTTCTGGACCCAGACCCTGCCGGTCTGGCCGCTGCTCCAGACGCTGGCTCGCGGGCGGGCGATGGAGTCGTACGTCCACCTTGTCGAGGGTGTCGACGACGCGGTCGCGCTGCTCGCCGATGGGCGCGACGTGGCTCCCTGACCCTGCGGCACGACCTACTCCTGCGCGCTTGCCCTGTGTCCTGCTCCTGGCAAGGCAGGCAGGGAGAGCAGCGAAGGAACCCGTGAGCGTGCGACGCAGCTCGGAGCCAACCGACGCCTGCGTCGCAACGAACTTCCCCGCGACTGACACGCGATCGCTCGCTTGTTTGCCGGGTCGCTCTGGTTACGACTGTCGGTCGCTTAGTGCAGTGTCCTGCTCATGAGCACTTACATTGGGAAATGGCGATGGGTGAACGAAGAGGATGATACGAAGGCTCTCCTTGGCATCGTCGTTCAAGAAGACCCCGATCAGTACCCGCCCCTCCTCGTCTACAAGAACCAGTCGATGTCGGAATTCGACGTGATGGCGTGGTTCGAGAGCGAGGAGATCGCGAGTCTCGCCGCTGAGCGCATCGACCGTATCCTCACCGCAGACGAGTTTGCTCGTATCGGAGGAGCAACCGTCGCGGAAGGCCTCGGGCTTCGAGGCGAAGAGGCCAACGATCACCCTGGTGTCGAGTGGGTTTGCGCTTTAAAGGATAACGACGACCCTGACCCCGCAGTGCGGGTCACCGGGGGAGCCCATGGCTCGGCACGCCTTTGGGCCGTGCCGAGCACCGACGGCGAAGTCTTCGCCTTGTTTACCTACGTCAATGACGAGCGATGGATCCTCGCGGAGTTCACATCCGAGGTGATGGCGAACAACTTCGTGGAGTTCGTGGACGGGTGCCGCGACGCGTAGGTGCCTACTCGGCCGCCGCCAACTGCCCGCACGCGCCGTCGATCTCACGACCGCGGGTGTCGCGGACCGTGGTCGGGATGCCGCGCGCTTCGAGGCGGCGTACGAACTCTCGCTCGTCGGCCGGGTCGCTGGCCGTCCACTTCGAGCCAGGCGTGGGGTTGAGCGGGATCAGGTTGACGTGGACCCAGCCCCAGTCTCCGCGCAGGAGTACGTCGGCCAACAGGTCGGCACGCCAGGCCTGGTCGTTGATGCCGCGCATCATGGCGTATTCGATCGAGACGCGCCGCTTGGTGATCGTGGCGAAGCGGTAAGCCGCGGCGACGGCCTCCTCCACCTTCCAACGCGTGTTGACCGGGACGAGTTCGTCGCGCAGTTCGTCGTCGGGAGCATGCAGCGAGAGCGCCAGGGTGACCGGGATGCCTTCGTCGGCGAGTTGGTTGATCCGGGGCACGACGCCGACCGTCGAGACGGTCACGCCACGCGCCGACATGCCGAGACCGGCCGGCCCCGGATCGGTGAGGCGGCGTACGGCGCCGATCACCGCGTTGTAGTTGGCCAGCGGTTCGCCCATGCCCATGAAGACGACGTTGGTGACGCGTCCGTCGCCCCCGGCGACCTCACCGCGATGCAGGGCACGCGCACCGGCGATCACCTGCTCGACGATCTCGGCGGTCGACATGTTGCGCTGCAGGCCGCCCTGTCCGGTCGCGCAGAACGGGCACGCCATCCCGCACCCGGCTTGCGACGACACACACATCGTCACCCGGCCGGGATACCGCATCAGCACCGACTCGACCAGCGCGCCGTCGTGCAGCCGCCACAGTGTCTTGCGGGTGGTGCCCCCGTCGGCCTCCTGGGTGCGTACGGCGGTCATCAGGTTGGGCAGCAGAGTGTGCACCATCTCGTCGCGCTGACCCGCGGGCAGGTCGGTCATCTGGTCGGGGTCGTCGACCAGGCGGGTGAAGTAGTGGTTGGACAGTTGCTTTGCCCGAAAGCCCGGCAGCCCGGCCTCGGTGAGCGCGGCAACGCGCTCGTCTAGCGTCAGGTCGGCCAGGTGCCGTGGCGGCTTGCCGCGTTTGGGGGCCTCGAAGACGAGAGGCAGTTGTTTGGGTTCGGTCACGTCAGCCCTCGCGCGCCATCATCAGCCACAGCACGAGCGCGGAGACGCCGACGATGACGATCGACGTGACGAACATCCCCAGCAGGAAGTGCCTGGCGAACCATCGCGTGCGCGCTGGCACGAGGAGCGCCAACGGCAACGCCAACAAGATCGCGAGCAAAGGGAAGAGCCTGTCTGCGGTGTCCTGGTCGAAGGCAACCCGGGTCAGCCCGACGTACGCCGCGGGCACCAGGCAGGTGTATGCCAGCCCGGCGAAGAACGCGGTGATGGCGATGAAGATCGGGTGGTCGCGCGGCCAGGTGTGCTTCTCCACGGCCGCCTGCTGCGGCGGGGCGGACTGCTCCGTCGTCATGGCGCTAGCGTCTCACGTCCAGACGAACCAACCCTGCACCACACCGACGACACCGCCCACGATCAGCGCCGCGAGATAGAGCAGTACGAGTCGGGTGTCGCCGAGTTTGCACCTCGAGGTCATGAGGCCGGCACGCCGGGCACGCCAATAGCCGACGAATCCCAGTGCCGCAAACCCCACCAGGGCGACCGGTCCCAGCATCCAGCCGAGCAGCGCAACGGTCGCGAACACGCACAGCCGCAGCGGGTCGTACGCCGGCTCGGCGCCGGGGACGACGCGATCAGGACTGACCAGCCGCGGATCGGTGAGTTCGTGACCCCTCGGCGGGTCTTCGTGACCCATCGGCGTGCTCATGGAGTGACCGGCTCTGCGCCCGCGCCCGTCCCCGTGGCGGTCGAGAGGCGGCGTACGGCCAAGGGCTGCCAGGCCTGCACGGCGCAAAAGGGCGCGCACTGGTGGACCGGGGTGCCGTCGTCGTGAGGTTGCGAGTTGACCGTGCCGACGTGCACGCAGCACTGCGTGAGCCGTTCCTCGATCAGGGTGTTCATATCCATGAAGGGCTTCACGGTGACCCGCAGCACCCGCTCCCCCAGCAGTTTGCGCAGCCGCTGATGCTGCCCGGGCAGCCGACTGGCCGCCAGGGTGGTCAGGGTCCCGATCCCGAGGTCGCAAGTGGTGCAGATATCGCGCCAGATGTTGCCGATCCTCGGGTGCGACAACGACGACTGCTCCGACAAGAGGCCGAGCAGAGAGTCCTTCACGGCTTCTTTCAGCGATGCCGGGATCGCGTCGTCGGCAATCCGATTGGCGAGCACGTCCGGTTCCAGATCGAGCCACTGCTTGAGTCGCTCCACACCGATCAGCGAGACCAGCGAACGCCAGGTGCCGGAGTCGTCGCGCAGCAGATAGCCCACCGAGCAACAGTGCGGATGCGAACACGGCAGCGCGGTCAGGTCCCGCCAGGTGACGGCACCGGCGGTCTGCTCGTCCAACCGGGCGAGCACCCCGGTATGCGTAAGCCGGTCCATCGGGTCGATGCCAGCCGAGCGACCCGAGCCGAAGACCGGCTGGATGGTGACCCCACCGACGTAGGGCGTGTCGAGGCCGCGTTTGACCACGAATCCGATCTCGTCATCGTTGACCCCTAACGCCGCCGTCATCGTCAAGGTCATGAAAACACCGGCCACCGACAGTCGCTCGATCGCTTGCTCCTTGAAGCGCCGGATGTCGGCACCGCGGTGGAACGCCGACGCCTCGGCGGTCTCCCCGTCGTACTGCAGATAGACCTCGACCCGCTCGCGGTGCTTCGCGAGCAGTGCCACCAGGTCGTCGTCCTGGGCGATCGCGAGTCCGTTGGTGTTGAGCAGGATGCGTACGACCGGCCGCGCGACCAGCGCGTCGAGCAACTCGGCGAGCTGCGGATAGAGCGTCGGCTCACCGCCCGACAGCATCACGACGTCGAGGCGACCGTTCTCCCGCGCGAGCCGGGTGTCGATGTTGGCGAGCACCTGCTCCAGCGGTGCGACCGACGCCAATGCGGGAGCCGAGGAGGCGAAGCAGGTCGGGCACTTGAGGTTGCAGTGGTCGAGCAGGTCTTCCAGCAGGATGCAGGTGTGCTGGGTCTGCATCTCCGGCAGGCCGTCGGCGTACGCACTGGGAATCGGCGCGAAGTTGCCACGGATGTCGGGTTCGTGGATCTTCGTCGGCGCGGTCCACTCCTCCAGATAGCTCAAGATCTCCGGCGACTCGTCATACAGCGTGCGGACCAGGCCGTGGTAGGGGCACCCACGCTCGAGCCAGATCCGGCCGTCGCGCTCGGCGAGCCAACCGCTGAGGCGGCGTACGTCAGCCAGCGGCCGCTCAGGGTGCTCCTCGTGACACAGCGGGCAGAACGCGTTGACATAGCGGTGGATCCGGTCGCCGCGCAGCGGCATCCCGGCGCCTCGGGTCGTCGTCATGCAGGGACCTCCTGGGTCGTCGGTGCGGTGGTCTCGACGTCACGGCGCCACCGCCACCAGATCCTGGCCAGCACGAACGGGATCGTCACCGCCAAGAAGAGCTGCGGACGGGTCAGGCCCTGCCACGCGACCTCGTTGCCGCGCCAGAACTCGATGCCGAAGCGGAAGAGACCGTACGCCGCGACGTACCAGACAAACGTCTCCCCCGGCGGCAGGTCACGGTGGCGCAGCCACCACCACAAGGCGACGAACGCGACCGCGTGGAAGGCACTCTCGGCGAGGAAAGTCCAGTGCAGGGACCGGCCTGCGGGGCTTTCGCTGAGATAACAGCCGATCCTTCCGACCGCCATCCCCGCGGCGACCGCCGGAGCAAAGAGGTCTCCGGTCCTCGCCCGATAGCCGACGACCCACTTGGCGACATGAACACCCAGCCACGCCCCGACCAGACCGCCGAGGATGGAGCGGTTGCCGCGGACCCACTGCTCCACCAGTGAGGCATTCGCGCTCGGGTCGAGGTGCTGAGCCCAGGTGCCCAGGCGCATGAAGATCGCGCCGCCCAGCAGCGCGCCCATCACGATGTAGAGCATCCTCTCGTCGGTCGCGCCCCGCCGGCGGGCCTCGACGGTGAAGACGAGCGCGGCCACCGCGATGCCGAGAGCGACGAAAAGCCCGTGCGTGGGGACTTCCGCGAGGGTGGGGTACATCAGGCGACCGGCATGAACATGGCGAACCATGGCAGCGCACAAACTCCTGCGCCGATAATGGTGCCGATGCACAGGCCCATCACGAAGCCCGCACCCAGCTGACGGGTCCTCCGGATGCACAGCAGCACGATCGCCGCGATGATCGGGAGCACGGCCAGAATCAAAGCCCCGGCGAACCAGATCCCGGCTTCCTCACCTTGAGAGCTGGCGTCGTAGGAGCGGGCGAAGCCTACGAAGAGCACCACGGCGAGGTAGACCCAACTCACCACGGCGCCGAGCAGCACCCCCAGGATCACCGGCCAGGGCTTGATCGGGTCCGCCCCCGGTGGCACGCCGTACGGGCCACTCGGGCCACTCGGGCCCCCGTACCCGGGACCGTACGGACCACTCGGCCCGCCGTACGCCGGATCCCCCGGGGGCGGAACCGGCGGTTGAGAGCCGCCTTCGTAGTCAGGGCCGTTCGGCGGTTGCTGGCTCATGCTCAGCAGGGTGTCACATCAGGACCATTCCGAGACGCCGACGGTTATTCACTCGGACGGACGATCTGGCGCCAGTCGACCCGGATCAGGTCCGGCATCACCAGGGAGCGCCAGCGGCGGATGTCGGGCGGCGTCTGGGTGAGTGCTGCGACCAGCAGCGTGAACGCGGTCCCGTGGCCGACCAATACCACGTGCCCACGCCCGGCCTCGTCGAGGAGGTCTCGCGTGGCCTGCGTGATGCGGGTCTGACACTCGCGGCCGGTCTCCCAGCCTTCGACCGGTGCGACATCAGGATCGGCGAGGCTGCGCCGGACGGCATCTTCGAAGTCGGCCGGGTCGATCCAGGTGCGCTCGACCTCGCGGAGTTCTTCGAGTTGGCGGGGCCGCTTGGCTCCCAGGAGCAGGGCGGTGTCTACCGCCTTGGGCTCCGGCGAGCAGGCCCACAACGCCTTGCGCGGCAGCCGGGGACGGATCGCCTCGATATCGCCGAGGTACGCCGGGTCGAGTCGCCACTGCTCGGGCGGGCGCTCCGGGTCGATGATCGGCCGGGCATGGCGGACCAGATAGAGACTCATGAGGCGAAGACGGTGTAGTGCAGCAGCAGCCAGATCGGCGCGATGGTCGCGAGCAGTGAGTCGAGCCGATCCATCAGGCCCCCGTGGCCGGGAATGATGTGGCTCATGTCCTTGATGCCGAGGTCGCGCTTGATCACCGATTCGCACAGGTCGCCCAAGGTGGCCATCACGACCGCGATCAAGCCGAGCGCCACGCCTACCCAGATCGGCCCGTCGAAGAGAAACTCCACCAGAGCCCAGCCAGCAGCGACACAGAAGATGACCGACCCGGCGAATCCTTCCCATGACTTCTTCGGCGAGATCACCGGAGCCATCGGGTGCTTGCCGAAGAGCACGCCCGCGACATACCCGCCGATGTCGCTGGCGATCGTGACCAGGATGAAGGTGATGATCCCCTTGACGCCGTCGTCCCAGCGTTCGAAGTCAGTGGCACCCCCCTCACCCAACATCAGCGCCACGAACGACCCCAAGAAAGGCACATAGATCAGCGTGAACACGCTCGCGGTCGCAGTGCGTACGTATCCCTCCACCCCTCGGTGCAGCAGCCACAGCATGACCGACAATCCGGTCACGGCCGTGGCGGTCATGACGGCGGCAGAGCCGAAGAAGTAGGCCACCATCACCATCACGACACCACCCACCATCAGTGGCTGTTCGGGCAGGTCGATGTCCTTGGCGAGGAACCCCTTGCGCAACTCCCAGACCGCGATCACCACCGCCGCGGCGACGATGAACATGAACGCGGTCTTCCAGAAGTAGAGCGAGGCCGCGATCGCGCCCAGCAGTACGACGGCAGAGCCGATCGCCGCGGGCAGGTTGCGCCCGGCCCGGCCGTGGTCCTTCTGGGCGGGGACAGAGGGTGTGGTGGTCATGAAGATGTCCGAGGCCTCAGACCTCCAGCAACTCCGCTTCCTTGTGCTTGAGCAACTCGTCGATCTTGTCGGTGTGCTGCTTGGTCAAAGCGTCGAGTCGCTTCTCGCCGCCGGTGACGTCGTCTTGGCCGACGTCACCATCCTTCTCGAGCTTCTCCATGGCCTGCTTGGCGTGGCGGCGCAGGTTGCGTACGGCAACTCGGCCGTCCTCTGCCTTGGCGCGAGCCACCTTGATGAACTCCTTGCGGCGCTCCTCGGTCAGTTCGGGGAACACGCAGCGCAGCACCTTGCCGTCGTTGGCCGGGTTGACGCCCAGATCCGAGTCTCGGATGGCGCGCTCGACAGCACCGATCTGCGAGAGGTCGTACGGGGCGATCAGCACGATGCGCGCCTCGGGCGTGCTGAACGACGCGAGTTGCTGCAACGGCGTCGGCGTGCCGTAGTAGTCGACGTTGATCTTGGAGAACATGTTGGGGTTCGCGCGGCCGGCCCGGATCGCGGAGAACTCCTCGCGGGTGGATTCGACCGACTTGTCCATCTTGTCGTCGGTCTCGTTGAGGATGGAGTTGATCACGGGTCTGCTCCTGCTTGTGTCGTCGTGCTCTGGTGGCGGTGGACCGTCAGCGCTCAGGCACTTTGGCTCACCAATGTGCCAATCTTCTCACCCTGCACCGCGCGCCGGATCGTCCCCGGCGTCGACAGGTTGAAGAAGACCATGTCGAGGTTGTTGTCGCGTGCCATGGCGATGCCGGTGGCATCGGCGACCTTGAGGTCGCGCGCGAGGTATTCGTCGTACGTCAGCCGGTCGAACATCACGGCCGCAGGGTTCTTCGCCGGGTCGGAGTCGAAGACGCCGTCGACGCCCTGCTTGCCCATCAAGATGACCTCACAGCGCGTCTCCAGCGCACGCTGGGCCGCCACGGTGTCGGTGGAGAAGAACGGCATGCCGGCGCCGGCGCCGAAGATCACGACGCGCCCCTTCTCCAGGTGCCGGATCGCCCGGCGCGGAATATAGGGCTCGGCGACCTGACCCATCGTGATAGCAGTCTGGACGCGGGTCTCGACCCCATGCTTTTCGATCAGGTCCTGCAAGGCCAGACAGTTCATCACCGTGCCGAGCATGCCCATGTAGTCGGCTCGGGCGCGCTCCATGCCTCGCTGTTGCAACTCGGCGCCGCGGAAGAAGTTGCCGCCGCCGACCACGATCGCGACCTCGGTGCCAGCCTTGGCCACCTCGGCGATCTCTCCCGCGAGGCCGTTGATCACGTCGAGGTCGAGGCCGACGGCACCACCACCGAAGACTTCACCGGAGAGCTTGAGCAGGACTCGCTTGTATGCCGTCACCGAGGGCCTTTCGCCGTGGTCGCGTCTCGATCAGGAAGAACCTATCGGGCGTCGACCCGGGATGCGCAAGGGGGCGGTACGACTCTCGTCGTACCGCCCCCTTTCCACAGCTCTCATCATCGCTGACGCGCTCGGGTGCGTGCCTGAGTGCGTCAGGCGCCGATCTCGAAGCGGGCGAAGCGCTTGACGGTGGTACCGGCCTCGTCAAGGACGGCCTTGACCGACTTCTTGGCCTCGGTGACCGACTCCTGCTCCAGCAGGACGATCTCCTTGAAGAAACCACCCAGGCGACCCTCGACGATCTTCGCGATCGCCTGCTCGGGCTTGCCCTCCTCGCGGGTCTTCTGCTCCGCGATCGAGCGCTCGGACTCGACCAGGTCGGCGGGCACCTCGTCGCGGGTGAGGTACTGCGCCCTCATCGCCGCGATCTGCATGGCCGCGGCGCGCGCGGCCTGCTCGTCACCCTCGAACTCGACCAGCACACCCACCGCGGGGGGCAGGTCGGCGGCACGCTTGTGCATGTAGGTGACGACCGGACCGTCGAAGTACGCGACCCCGCCCAGCTCGATCTTCTCGCCGATGCTGATCGCGAGGTCCTCGACGACCTCACCGACGGTCTTGCCGTCGAGCTCGACAGACTTCAGCGACTCGGTGTCGGTGGCCTTCGCGGCGTTGGCGGCGTCGGCGATGCGCTGGGCAGCGGCGACGAAGTCCTCGTTCTTGGCGACGAAGTCGGTCTCGCTCTTGAGCTCGACCAGCGCGTTGCCCGACGTGGCGACCAGACCGGCAGCGGTCTCACGCTCGGCGCCGCGAGCGGCGGCCTTGGCCGCGCCCTTGACGCGGAGCAGTTCGACAGCCTTGTCGAAGTCGCCGTCGGTCTCGGTCAGCGCCTTCTTGCACTCCATCATGCCCGCGCTGGTGAGGTCGCGGAGCCGCTTGACTTCGGCAGCGGTAATAGCCATGTTTCCTCCTGGGAAATCGGGGGTTGAACGTGACCGGCGGCGGGCGTTTGCGCCACGCCGCCGGCTACACGGTGATCAGTCTTCGGCCGGCTTCTCGGCGTTGACGAAGCCGGCGGCTTCGGCGGCCTCGACGGTGCGGAACCACACCTCAGCGACCGTGCGGTCGTACCACGGGCTGGACTCGGCGTGGAACTTCATCGAGTTCTTGTTGCCCTTGATGGTGAAGCCCTCGGGAGCCGAACCGTCTTCGTTGGCGGCGGCGGAGTCTTCGCCGAACTCACCGGCAACCGCTGCGAACGCCACGGGGGCGGCCGCCTCGTCGCTGGCAGCGTCGGCAGCCTGCGCGGCCTCGGTGGACTCACCGGCAGCGCCGGTCGACTCGGCGGCAGGGGTCGCGTCGGCGGCAGCGGCGTCGCCGCCGGTGGCCTCGACAGCAGCGTCAGCGGCGCCACCGGTGAGCAACTCCTGCTCCCACTCGGCCAGCGGCTCCTCGGCGCCCACGGACTCCTCGCCCTCGGCGGCCTTCGCCCCGGAGCGGGCCACGAGGCCCTCGGCGACCGCGTCGGCGACAACGCGGGTGAGCAGACCGACGGCGCGGATCGCGTCATCGTTGCCCGGGATCGGGAAGTCGACCTCGTCGGGGTCACAGTTGGAGTCCAGGATGCCGACGATCGGGATGCGCAGCTTGCGCGCCTCTTCGACGGCGAGGTGCTCCTTGTTGGTGTCGACGATCCAGACCGCGGAGGGCGTCCGGGTCATCTCACGGATCCCGCCGAGGGTCTTGTCGAGCTTGTCGCGCTCCCGCTTCATCTGCAGGAGTTCCTTCTTCGTGCGTCCCGAGCCGGCCACGTTGTCGAAGTCGACCTCGTCGAGCTCCTTGAGGCGGTTGATCCGCTGGTGCACGGTGTTGAAGTTGGTGAGCATGCCGCCCAGCCAGCGCTGGTTGACGTACGGCATCCCGACGCGAGTCGCCTGCTCGGCGATGGCCTCCTGGGCCTGCTTCTTGGTGCCGACGAACATGATCGTGCCGCCCTTGGCGACCGTCTCCTTGATGAAGGCGTACGACCGGTCGATGTAGGCGAGCGACTGCTGCAGGTCGATGATGTAGATGCCGTTGCGCTCGGTCATGATGAAGCGCTTCATCTTGGGGTTCCAACGACGGGTCTGGTGACCGAAGTGGACGCCGCTCTCGAGCAGCTGGCGCATGGTGACGACTGCCATGGTGAATCTCCTGGTGTGGGGAGGCGCTCGCCGGTGTGCTCGTCCTTGCGTACGAGGACGAGCCGGGTCACGTGCTCCGTAGTTTTTCAGTTCGTTGCCTCCGGCGGGGTGCCTTCGGCCCTGACGCACACACGCCTTCCGACCGGCTGTGAAGCCGGACCGAGGAACGACGCCCGCGGGCGATCGCGACTCCAGGGAGTCACGTCGCGGTCTGTGCACGTGCGAAGTCGGAACTCCTGGGAGCTCCGCTCCGAGAAGATTAGTCCCGGTATCGCCGCCCTGACGAATCGCGGGAGAGCCACTTCTTCTCCACAGGACCGCGTTGCCGACCGGTTGTCCACAGGCGCGTGAGGACCACGAGCGCCACACCGAGATCTGCCCCACGCTGACACGATGCGCTTTCGACTTCTCCCTGTGCTCTTGAGTGTGCTCCTGACCGCCGTTGCGTGGGTGGCAATCCCCAGCGGGGCTGCCGAGCTCGACCCGGTCGGCGTCTGGCCGTTGCAGCCGACGCCCAAGGTGGTGGCGGTCTTCGACGCACCCGTGACCCGGTGGGGCCCTGGCCATCGTGGCGTGGATCTCGCGGGCAGATTCGGACAACCGGTGCGCGCCGCCCTGCCCGGCACCGTCAGTCACGTCGGCAGGATCGCGGGTCGAGGCACGGTGACGGTGAATCACGGCGACACGCGGACGACGTACGAACCGGTGCTGGGTTCGGTCTCAGTGGGCGATCGGATCCCCGCTGGAACCGTGATCGGTGCCCTCGAACGGGTGGGATCACACTGCTTCCCGGCCTCGTGTCTGCATTGGGGATGGGTCCGCGACCATACCTACTTGGATCCGCTGCGGCTGGTGGGCGGCGGGCCGATCAGGCTGCTGCCGCTGTGGCGTGACGAGCCGGTGCCGCGTCTCCCAGGCGCACAAGGACGCTCGGCTCGACCGTTGCCACGCTCGGCTCGGGGCTGGGCAACTGCCCCGACGTCAGGCGCGCGGGTGGGCCTGCTGGAAGGCGCGACGCAACCGATCGGTGGAGACGTGGGTATAACGCTGCGTCGTCGCGAGTGAGGAGTGCCCCAAGAGTTCTTGGACCGAACGCAGGTCGGCACCACCCTCAAGCAGATGCGTCGCTGCCGAGTGCCGCAGTCCATGCGGAGAGAGGTCGGGCGCACCGGGCACGTCTGCCAGTCGTCGGTGGACGAGACCGCGTACGGCACGCTGGTCGATCCGGCCACCTCGAGCCCCCAGGAAGAGGGCCGGGCCGGAGCCTTCGCGGCGCAACTGCGACCTGCCGGTGGAGAGCCAACGGTCAAGGGCGCCTGCCGCAGGCGTGCCGAACGGCACCGTGCGCTCCTTGCGGCCCTTGCCGAAGACGCGTACGACGTTGCGACCACGGTCGACGTCGTCGATATCGAGGGCCGCGAGTTCGCCGACACGGATCCCGGTCGCGTAGAGCAACTCCAAGATCGCCGCGTCGCGAAGTCCGACCGGACCGTCCTCGGCCGCAGCCGTCGCGGCGGTCAACAGCGCTTCGGCCTCATCGACGCGGAGCACTCCCGGCAGGGTCTTGTGGGCCTTGGGCGAGCCGAGTGGGGCCCCGACGTCGGTCGCGATGCGTGCGGTGCGCGCCAGCCATGCCGTGAACACACGAGCCGCCGTCGCCCGCCGCGCCAGGCTGGTGCGCGCCTTGCCCATCGACTGCTGCTTGGCCAACCAACTGCGCAGGGCGCGCAGGTCGACGGACCCGACGTCGGTGTGGCCCAGCCTGGCACAGTGATCCAGCAAGCTGGCGATATCGCCCACGTAGGCGCGCACGGTGTGGTCGGTGAGGTCGCGTTCACGGCGCAGATGGCGCTCGTACTCCCCCAGCACCTGAGCCATCTGCTCGGGCAACTCGGTCGGTTCACTCACGCCCCGACCGTACGCCGCGAAGCTCTCCTCACCCGGGCGCAACACCGCACCCGAACCAGCCCACGCGGCTCGTCGTCGTTCAAGACGCCGCCCGATCCGCCACTCCCGGCGAAGTGATCCGCCAGGGCCCGTTGGCGTCGTCGCCTTCGTTGATCACCCACTCCCCACGTGCGAGCTCACCCAGGATGAACGCAGCGTCGTCGCGGTCCATCAGCGCTTCACGAGCGATGCTGACGAGATCGAGCGCATCGCGCGCGGGCAAGACCTCGAACACCTTCTGCTGATCCTCGTCCAAGGCGTCATAGGCCCGCTCCTCACCGCGGCGTTGCGCCAGCAAGGCGACCCCCATGGGGCTCACCTGTTCGAGCACCTCCTCTCCGCGCGTGACGAGCGTGAGCTTGCCGTTGCGCACATAGTCGTTGACGCCCGACGACACGCCGCTCGTCACCGGACCTGGGACTCCCATCGCGGGACGCATCAACTTGTCGGCCCACTCTGCGGAGTTGAGCGCACCGCTGCGCAGGGCCGCCTCGACCACCACGGTGCCTTGCGTCAGCGCCACGATGATGCGGTTGCGCGCCAGGAACCGCTGCCGTTGACAGTGCGCGCCCAAGGGCGCTTCGGAGACCACAGCGCTCGTGCGGGCCAGATGCTCCAGCATCTCCTCGTGCTGGACCGGATAGTGCTTGTCGACACCACAGGCGAGCACGGCGACGGTGTGCCCACCGACGGTCACCGCTCCTCGGTGCGCGGCATAGTCCACGCCGAACGCCGCCCCGGACACCACGACGAGACCCACGCTGGCACACGTCGCGGCGATCTCAGCGGCGACCGAGGTGCCATAGGGCGTAGCGGCTCGGGTGCCGACGATCGACAGCGAATGCTCCAACTCATCGAGACCAAGCGGACCACGCACCCACAGCCCGAGCGGCACCCCGCCCTTGCGTGGTGTGACGGTGATGCGCGCAAGGTCATGGAGTCGGTTCGGCCACTCGGCGTCACCGGGAATCACAAAACGTGCTCCGAGGGCGTGACCGGCCGCGATCTCTGACTCGGGATCGACTGCGTCGAGCCTGGCCACGACCTCGGCCGACGCGGCCGACGCCCGGGACCCGGCGCGCAGCAGTCCGACCATCTCCTCGGCGCCGCGCTCGCGTACGTGCTCCAGCAGCCGCAGGTCTCCGACGTCGGCGGCGCGCAGCAGCCGAAGACGAGCGCAACGCTCAGCGTGTGAGGGTGTCATCCCACTCTCCTGAACGTGGTGTCCGCGAGGGGATCGCCCAGCCGCAGGGCCAACGCCACGTCCAACTCGGCCAGTCCTGGACGCTCGATCCCGCGCAGGTCCGCGAGCGTCCAGGCGATCCTGCTGACTCGGACCAGCCCACGACGACTCAGTCGACCGGACCGGGCCACCTCGTCGAGACGTCGGCTCGCCGGTGCCGAAATCGGCCAGTGCTCTTCGATCGACGACGCCGGCACATGCGCGTTGAGACTGAACCCGTGCCCGGCATACCGCTCGGCCTGACGCTGTCGGGCCGCCAGCACCCGCTGCGCCACGCGCGCACTGCCCTCCGGCCGCGGGCCCGAGTGAGCACCGAAACCGGTCGGCTCCGGGTGGACCTGCCTGACGATGTCGATCCGATCGATGAGCGGGCCTTCGAGCTTGCGGGCATAGTCGCGTCGCTGCACCCTGCTGCACGTGCAGTCGTTGGTCGGCTCGGCGTTCCACTCCCCACACGGGCACGGGTTGCACGCCAAGGCCACCATCCCGCGAGCCGGATAGGTCGCGGACTCCTCCCCCCGGGCGATCGTCACCTCACCGCTCTCCAACGGCTGGCGCAAGGCCTCGATCACGTCCGTGGCCAGTAGCGGAAATTCATCCAAAAAGAGCACGCCATGATGTGCCCGGCTGACCTCCCCGGGCCGCACCCTCCCGCTGCCGCCACCCAGCAGGCTGGTCCGGGAGGCGTGGTGGTGTGGTGCGGTGAACGGTGGTCTGGTCGGGAGCCCGGCACCGGCTTGGAAGGTGCCGGAGAGTGAGTTGATCACCGAGAGTTCGAGGGCCTGCTCCGGCTTGAGATCCGGTAGCAGACCCGGGAGTCGCTCGGCCAGGGACGTCTTGCCGGTGCCCTTCGGGCCGGTGAACATCAGGTGGTGACCACCAGCCGCGGCCACCTCCAGGGCGAACTTGGCGTCACTGACGCCCTCCAGGTCGCAAAGATCCAGGGAGTCGGAGCGGTCCTGTCCCTGCCATCTGAGCAGGGGCTGGGCGGTCAGCGGCGCAATCGGTGCGGCCTCGGGGACCTCCTCGCCGCACACCTCGGCCGCGACTTGGGCAAGGCTGCGCATCCCGAACACCTCGATGCCCGGCACCAATGCCGCCTCGGCCGCCTGCGGCTCGGGCACGTACACCCGACGGATGCCCTGGGACGCGGCTGCCAGGGTCATCGGCAAGACGCCGGGGACGCATCGCAGGCCACCGTCGAGGGCGAGTTCGCCGATGAAGACGGCGTCGTGGAAACGCCCCCCTTTGAGTTGATCGGTCACGGCCAGCACGCCGATCGCGATGCTGAGGTCGAAGTGGGTGCCCGATTTCGGGACTTCTGCCGGAGCCAACAACACGGTCGTACGCCGCTCGTTGGGCCACTTGCGACCGGAATTGATCACCGCCATCCGAACCCGATCCCGTCCCTCGCTCAAGGTCGGGTCGGCGCGGCCACTGATCACGGTGGCCACCATCCCCGGCGACACGTCGACCTGCACGTCGATCAGTTGGCCCATCGTGCCGCGCAGGCTCACGCACTTGGTGGTCGCGACGCTCATTGGCCCAACCCCCTGACATGGTCGATGACCGCGGCACCCTTGGGCGGTCGCATCACGGCCACCAGATCGATGCGGATCCCCTGCGGTTTCGCCTGGTGCGCGGCCACCCAGGCCGCCGCAAGGCGGCGGAGTCTGGCGAGTTTGTCCTCGGTCACAGCTTGATGCGGGCTGCCGCAGGCGTCCGACGTACGCGTCTTGACCTCGCACACGACCAGCACCTCGCCCTCGCGTGCGACCAGGTCGATCTCACCCTGGCGGCAGCGCCAGTTGCGATCGAGCACCGTCATGCCGGCCTCGACCAGATGCCGTGCCGCGACCCGTTCTCCATATCGGCCCAAAGCGCTGCGTCGCGCCGCCGTCCTCGAAGTCTCCATCGTGACCTCCTTCGAGACACGACGATGACGGCACGGACCGACGTTGGGAGGTGATCAGGTCGACGCCTGTGGAGAACGTGGCGTGAAGAGCTGCCTGTGGAGAGGAAGTGGCGAGTTCAGGCCTTCGGTGGGTCGATCTCCGACGGCGACAACTCCTCGATGTTGACGTCCTTGAACGTCAGCACCTTCACGTTCTTGGCGAATCGCGCCGGGCGGTACATGTCCCAGACCCAGGCATCGGTCATGGTCACCTCGAAGAACACGTCACCGGCCTCGGTGCGCGCCTTGATGTCGGCCTGATTGCACAAGTAGAAGCGACGATCGGTCTCCACGACGTACTTGAAGATGCCCACGACGTCGCGGTACTCGCGATAGAGCGTCAGCTCCATCTCGGCCTCGTACTTCTCGAGATCCTCGGTGCTCATCTCTCCAGCCTCTGCTCGTGATCTTGGGACGCTCGCGGCCCCGCATCCGCAGTGCCCACATCCGCAGTGGTCGAATCTAGCGACTCGACCTCGAGTCCGGCGGCTCGACGTACATTGACAAAGCGCCAGCGGTGGATCGCCGAGGGCCCGTGGGCCAGCAGCCGCGCGGTGTGCAGGTCGGTGATATAGCCCTTGTGCACATCGAACGCCCAGTCGGGAAAGTCGTCGTGGGCGTGCGTCATCAGCCGATCGCGCGTGACCTTGGCGATCACCGAGGCGGCCGCGATGCAGCCGGCGACCCGGTCGCCCTTCCAGATAGCCAACCCCGGCACGTCGAAGCCGTCGACGGGGAACCCGTCGGTCAACACGTACGCCGGCCGGGTGCCCAGCAGTGCCACCGCCCGGCGCAGCGCCTCCAGATTGGCCACATGCATGCCGAGTCGATCGCACTCTGCGGCCGACACCGAGACGACCGACCAGGCCAACGCCCGGCGTACGACCTGGGCATAGACGCGCTCTCGCGCGGCCTGCGTCAGCAGTTTGGAATCAGCCAGGCCAGGGATCTGTCCGGCCTTGCCCGGCCGCAGGATCACCGCACCGGCGACGAGCGGACCCGCACATGCACCACGACCGGCCTCGTCGACACCCGCGACGGGTTCGATGCCCACGCGATGCAGCGCGCGCTCGTAGCCATAGATCCCGGAGTCACGACGTACGGTCGCTCCGCGGGGAAGGTCGCTCAAGGACTGGTGACCTCGGTGAAGTCGTCGGGACGCGTCACCCAGCGGAAGTGGTTGGCCGGCCACAACACGACGAAGACCTTGCCGACGACGTCCCCCACCGGGACGTACGCATCGCTGTCGACGCAGTCGGTGGCCTGCGGCGCGCACAGGTGATAGCTCGAGTCCGCCGAATGTGCCCGGTTGTCGCCCATCACGAAGAGGTGACCCTCCGGGACCGGTCCGGCAGTCCACTTGCAGGTGCCCTTCATCGGGCCCCGGCACTGACCGTCCTCGTCTTCGGGGGTGTTGGGGTCGTCGACCTTGACGTACGACCCCTCGTCGAGCGGGGTGCCGTTGACCATGATGCGTCCCTTGGCGTCACAACACTTGATCTTGTCGCCCGCGACACCGATGACGCGCTTCACCAAGTGCCCGCCCTCGGGATAGAGCCCGATCTTGGCCATCACGTTGGTGACCACGGCACGCGCACCGGTCTTCGGCATGGGCGGCAGCCAGCCGCCCGGATCCTTGAAGACCACCACGTCACCGCGTTGCGGGCTCGCGCTGCCCCAGTAGGAGACCTTCTGCACCAGGATCCGGTCGTTCTTGACCAGCCCGGGCTCCATCGATTCCGAAGGGATGTAGAACGCCTGGACGAGCACGGCCTTGATCAGGATGGCCAGACCCAAAGCCACTCCGAGCAGCAGGATCGTCTCCTGCCACAACGGGAGCTGTTCCTTGTCCCGACTTTCGCCGTTGGAATGCGAAGACCGCGAATCCTCCTGCTCTTGAGCGGGGAGGTCTTCGCGGTCTTCGGTAGTCACGCAGGAAGCCTAAACGCAGGCCGTCCGATCACGCCTCGCGACGCTCCTTGATCTTGGCAGCCTTGCCGCGCAGGTTGCGCAGGTAGTAGAGCTTGGCGCGGCGTACGTCACCGCGGGTCACGACCTCGATCTGCTCGAAGATCGGGGAGTTCAGCGGGAAGGTGCGCTCGACACCGACGCCGAACGAGACCTTGCGGACGGTGAAGGTGCGTCCGACACCGGCACCGTGCACGCGGATCACGACGCCCTGGAACACCTGGACACGCGAACGGCTGCCCTCGATGACCTTGACGTGGACCTTGACGGTGTCGCCGGCGCGGAAGTCGGGGACGTCGGTGCGCTTCGCGGCGGCACCGATCTCGGAAACGAGCGGGTTCATATCTGCTCCTCGCGATCGCCACAGGTCGCTCGCGGATAGTTGCGTACGGTGGTGCGGTCCTCCGTGACGGCCGGCCGGCGCGCCCCCTGTGGCAGGTGCGGCTCGGCGATCCCCGGGGCGTGTCTCCGGGCGATCTCAGCACTGGTGTGGACCAAGGCGGAAGTCTGCCAGAGGACAGGCGTCAGCGAGAAATCCGCTTGACCAGGAGGACGCGCCCGGCCCAACGGCCCCCGTCGTCGGGGCTCTGGCCGTCAGGGACGGGCCGATAACCGGCCTTGCGATACATCCGGATGTTGCGCTCGCTGCGCGCACCGGTGAAGAGCACGAGCCGACGTGCCGTCGGCGGCGCCTGTCGCTCGGCGTGCTCCAGCAAAGCTCGACCCAGACCGCGGCCTTGCAGGTCCGGGGCCACCATGATGCGACCAATGTCCCAGGCGTCCTCGACCAGCCGCGCCCGAACAGCGCCCACGAGGCGTCCGGCCACGCGTACGAGCGATGTGTTCCACACGCCCAGCCACGCCCGTACGTCATCGAGATCCTCGTGCAGCGCCGGGATGCCGAGGTGGTCGTTGGCCAGCGCCTCCTGCATCCAGCAGGCACGCTGGAGCACCAGCAACTCGGGCGCGTCGGCCGGGTGCGCGGACTCGATGGCCCACTCGCCTGAGACCTGGCTGGCAGGCACCAGGTCGGGGCGACGCTCGGCCGTACGCCTGATCCGCTGCTCGTGTCGCCACTCGGCGATGCGCCCGTGATCGCCGCTCAGCAGGACGGACGGCACCTCGCGGCCGTGCCACAAGGCGGGCTTGGTGTAGACGGGGTATTCGAGCAGCCCGTCCTCGTGCGACTCCTCCACCAGCGACTCGGCGTTGCCCATGAATCCCGGGAGCAGACGTACGACCGCCTCGGTGATCGCCAACGCGGCCACTTCTCCGCCGTTGAGCACGTAGTCGCCCAGCGAGATCTCGCGGACCTCGCCGATCGTGGCGGCGTGTTCGATCACTCTCTGGTCGATGCCCTCATAGCGCCCGCAGGCGAAGACGAGGTGGTCGTGAGTAGCGAGTTCGTGCGCCATCGCTTGGGTGAAGGGTGCGCCACCGGGGGTGGTGAAGATGATGGTCGCCCCGGCTGCAACCTCACCCAACGCCGCACCCCAGGGCTCGGGTTTCATCACCATGCCCGCGCCGCCGCCGTAGGGCGTGTCGTCGACGGTGCGGTGGCGATCAGTCGTCCAGTCACGAAGGTCGTGCACACGGAGTTCGAGGAGGCCAGACTCGATCGCCTTGCCCGGCAACGAGAGTTTCAGTGGTGCCAGATAGTCCGGGAAGATCGAGAGGACGTCGATGCGCACGTCGCCTCAGTCCTCGGGGAAGGGCGTCACCAAGCCCGGACGATCCGCGATCACGATGCGGCCGTTTCCAACGTCGACCTCGGGCACGAGCGCGGTCACGAACGGCACGAGGGCGTCGCGACCGTCGGGCGTACGGATCGTCAGCAGGTCCTGGGCCGCGTTGTGCGCGATCGCTGTCACAGTCCCCAGCACCGTGTCGGTGTCCAGGTCGTACGCCGTGAGCCCCACGAGTTGGTGGTCGTAGAACTCGTCGGGGTCCTCGGGTGTCGCGTCAGCGGGGATGTCGGCGTACAGGATCAGCCCGCGCGCGCCCTCAGCCCCAGTGCGGTCGGCGACCTGCTCGAACCTGGCCAGCAGAATCCCTTGATGCCATCGCGTGCTGGTCACCGTGACGGTCCTGGCCGACCAGGCTGATCCGCGCGGGGGCTCGACTCTGAGCACCACTCCGGGCGCGAAGCGCGCGTCGGGCTCGTCGGTGCGTACGTCGATCGTCACCTCACCGCGAAGGCCATGCGGTTTGCCGACGCGACCCACCACTACCTCGACCGGATCCACGCACCGCAGCCTAGTCAGTCTGTGATCTGGTCGCCCGTCAGGTGATCCAGGCGATTGATGTCGACGGCGATGCGGACCGTGCCGTCCACGTGGATGCGACTGACGCCGGTGTTGTTGATCCGGATCCATCCCGTCATGTCGGGGATCCCGAGCAGGCTCTGGACCAGGAACTGGGTGAAGAAGCCGTGCGTCACGAGCGCCACCTGCTGCTCTCCCGGGTGTCGGCGATCCAGGTCGGCGATCACGTTGGCCGCGCGCCGGCGTACGGCATCCGCGCCGTCCTCCACCGGCCCCGACCACCACGAGCCCGGCTCAACGTCGTCCGGCCAACTCAGCGTCGGCGCCAGACCGATTGCCGCGTCGCGGCCGATGCCCGGGTGGTGACGGCGAACCCCCTCATCGTCCTCGACGTAGGGGCCACCGACCTCGTACGCCGCGCTGTGACCGATCAGCGCCACATCAAGGGCTTGCGCCAGAGGCGCTGCGGTGCGGAGCGCCCGAGTCATCAGGCTCGAATAGATCGCGCGCGGGGCCAACCAGGACGATCGCGCCCACTGCGCCAGGGCCTCGGCCTGCTGCTCGCCGAGTTCGGTGAGATCGGGTTCGGGGTCGCGACCACTGGTGCCCCCAGTCTGGGCCCAGAGGTGGTTGTTGCTCGATTGGGCGTGTCTGATCAGGACGAGATCCACGGGTCCAGTCTCCTGGGTGCGGGGGTGTGCATCGGGGCGCACCACGCTGTTGGAGTCCCCGGCTGGCCGGGGAGTCTCATGGTGTGTAACCGATGCATTGGTTACTAACCGTGAAAGTCACCGGCCAGCCGGGGACTCCAACAGCTGCAGAAAGCAGAACGGGCGCCACCCGAAGGTGACGCCCGTTCTGTCTTGCGATCGCCTAACGGCCGCGGTCCACGTCCACGCTGAGCCCGATTGTTCGTCTCCGCTCCCCGCGGCCTAACGGCCGCGGTCCACGTCCACGAAGTCGATCCGCGCGCCGTCACGGCCCGCGAGGGCCGAGATGACCGTGCGGAACGCGGTGGCCGTACGCCCGTTGCGGCCGATCACCTTGCCAAGGTCGGCGGGGTTGACCCGGACCTCCAGCACTGAGCCGCGACGCAACTGCTTGTCACGCACGCTCACCTCGTCGGGGTTGTCCACGACGCCCCGGACGAGATGCTCAAGCGCTTCGGCAAGCATGGTCACGACTCGCTCTTGCCGGCGTCCTCGGCGGTGATCTCCTCAGCGGCCTCAGCAGCTTCGGCAGCACCCTCGGGGGTCTCGTCGGCGGGCACGGCAGGCGCCTCCTCGGCCGGAGTTTCGGCCTTCTGGGCTGCCTTCGACGACTTCTTCGTCACGGCCTCGGTCTTCGGCTCGTTGGCCGCCTGGGCCAGCGCCTCGTTGAAGATGTCGAGCTTGGAGCGCTTGGGCTCCTTGACCTTCAGGGTGCCCTCAGCGCCGGGCTCACCCTTGTGCTTTTGCCAGTCGCCGGTCACCTTGAGGATCGCGGCCACCGGGTCGGACGGCTGCGCGCCGACACCGAGCCAGTACAGCGCCCGCTCCGAGTTGACCTCGATATAGGAGGGGTCCTCCTTGGGGTGGTACTTGCCGATCTCTTCGAGGACGCGACCGTCGCGCTTCTTGCGCGAGTCGACGACGACGATGCGGTATTGCGGCACCCGGATCTTGCCCAGGCGCTTCAAACGGATCTTGACGGACACGTGTGGGTGTCTCCTTGGAATCTTGTGTACGTGATGAGGCACCGAACCCAGGTGGGGATACCTTCGTCGGTGGTCTCGAGGGGCGCTGCGCCGTCCGGGTGAGAGGGTCCGTACGACGCCACGACTCAACGCGCGATTGTGCCAGAGCAGGCGAGTCAGTCCGAATCGAGGCCGATCGAGAGCCGGAAAGCGGCCAGCCCGTGCACCTCGATCGGCTCCCCCCGTACGAAATCGTCACGCGACAGCACCATGTGCTGGCACGACGCGAAGCTCACCGGGGCGACGTTGTCGCCGTTCGACACCATTCTCGCGATAGCCCACCTTGCGCGACACCGCTCCAGACGCGGGATTGTCGACGAAGTAGCCCGAGGTGATGACCGCGGCGTCAAGGTGGTCGAAGAGGAACGCGCACAGCATCTGTCGCATCCGCGTCCCGATTCCACGGCCTTGAGCAGCCCGTCCGAGCCAGGACCCGGTTTCGGCCGTTCGCGTGACCAGATAGTCGGACGCGGTGCAGCCCTGCACTCCGAGCAAACGTCCGTCCAGCCAGACACCCAGATTGAGCGCCCAGGAATCCGGTGACCAGTCGGCACGCGTACGCCAGTGGTACTGCGCGAAGCGCAGCGGCAATTCCTCAGCCGGCGCATCGGTCCACGGCACAGTGAACGGCGTACGTGCCGGGTCGTGCACTCCGCCGAGCGCGACGTCGGCAAGCACGCCCAGGTCGTCGTCGCTGATCCCCCGCAACTCCAGGTCGCCGGCGACGACACGCAAATCCAGCATGGGGAGAAGGTTGCTCATCTCCGCATTCAACCCCGGGCCTCAGGGGTGGCGCACCTCAAAAATCGCCGGGGCGCCCGCGACCTGACCGGGCTACAGCGGCGTGACCGTGCCGTTGCACAAGGTCCCGGTCCAGTTCACCGTCCCGGTGCCGAAGCCGATGACTCCAACACCCACGACTCCGCAGATGTCGTAGCAGATGCGGTAGTTGCATGCGGGCATCGGGATCATCCCGATCAACATGAAGAACATCTGCACGTCGAAGCACAACTTCGTCGGGTGTTTGCCGAGCGTCCCCCCGTAGAACCCGTCGGGGAACGTCGCGTTGTTGGTCGTGTAGTTGCCACTGATCGCGCTGATCTGGCCCAATGTGCCGCCCCCGAGCGCGACCGCCGACATAGCGGTGGTGCTGCCGTCCGACCACGTCATGGTGCCGCCGAGTCCGGCGGTGGTGTACGTCGGCACGAACAGGCTCAGGTCGCAGCCGGTCGAGTCGACGTTGAACCCGGACGTGCCCGAGACGTTGGCAGTGCCAAGAGCAGCAATCGCCTGCGCGGTGAAGAGGCCACCGACACCGGCGTTGAGACACGTTGGGCACGCCGGCATATCGCTGGCAGCCAGTGCAGGCGCGGCGGTGGCCAACACGATCGTCGGCGCGGCCCAAGCCGCCCCCTGCGCCAGTCTGCGTCGTGAAATTCCCTGCAATTGTTCAGACACGTGAAGCCCCCACTTCGTCGTGGCCGCAGCGGACAGTCCGCATCCCTGCGTGTCCACGCCCCGATCGGATGACCCCACCCATCCGTCGGCAACACCTCAAACCCCAGCACCCAGGTGGCCCTGCGGCCATCTTGGTGAGACCCGCACCGCTCTGACAAGGCATTGCGGGAATGTTGACTAAGTTTTTACTCAACAGTGCAAACGTGTGTCAGCCTTCCCATCAGCGTCACGCGCATCCGCCGCCGGTTGCTCCGGCGTGGGGCCGCCGCGAAAACAAGCCCCGGGGCACAGCCCGTGCAACAACCCCTGCGCTGGGCTTCGACGGGTTCGAGATCCGCAACGTGAGCAACCTGATGTGGCCAATGTGCGTCAATGGGAGCGTGAGCCAGTTCACCCTCCCGCCGCGATTGAGCGCACCGCCACGGTTGACGCAGCGCCACCCCTGGCTCTTCCCCGTCGCGATGCGGGTGCTGCGCGCCAAACGTCGCGTCCTGTGGCTGCGAGACGGTGTCAGCGGACGGGTGCGCTGGGCGGGCAAGGCCGAGAGCGAGACCCCCGTACGCATCAAGCGGCACGCCTCGCTGTTGTTGCGCGAACTCGACCCCGACCAGATGCACCTGCAGCACAGCAAGGTGACCAACCTGCGGCTCGCGTCAGCGCAGGTCGACGGCGTGGTGATCGCGCCGGGCGAGACCTTCTCGTTCAACCATGTCGTCGGGAACTGTACCCGCCGCAAGGGCTATGTCGACGGGATGAAACTCTCCAACGGTGAAGCCGAAGCGGGTGTCGGCGGCGGCATCTGTCAACTGGCGAACCTGCTGCACTGGATGTTCCTGCACTCGCCATTGACCATCGTCGAACGCTCGGAGCACTCCTTCGACCCGTTCCCTGACGCCGGCCGGGTGCTGCCGTGGGGGGTGGGGTGCTCGATCGTCTACAACTACGTCGACCTGGTCGTACGCAACGACACCGACCTCACCTTCGCGCTTCGCGTGGGCGTCGGCGAGCGCTATCTGCACGGGGAACTCCTCGCCGATCGGACTCCGGCGCACTCCTACAAGGTCGAGGCCCGGCGCGAGGAGTTCGTACGCCATCACGGCGAGGTCTTTCGGAGCAACGAGATCTGGCGCAGGGTGTTCGATCGTCATACGGGGCAGCAAGTGGGCGAAGAGTTGGTGAAGTCCAACTGCGCGCTGGTCATCTACCAACCCGCCGCCGACGTGCCCATCCGAGAGTTGTCGGACTAACTCGCGACACCTCGGGCACGATGTGCGGGTGTCCTACACGCCAGCCCCACCCGTGAAGTTCCGTCCGAACGTCAAGTGGTTCCTCGGTCCGGCGATCATGCTTGCCCTGGCGGTGACCGTCTTCGTGGTGATGATGGTGCTGCTGCTCAAAGGGATGAGCCACACGGACGCCCGGGTCGCACGTGACGGTCAGCCGCATCCCATCGCGTTGGAGGGCACCGAACCACGGATGGTGTGGGAGCCACTCGTCGAGTCAAGCGCCGACTGCACGATCACCGACTTGGAGTCGGCCGAGGAGTTGACGATGGCGACACCGTTGGCGGGCTACACGCGTACGTTCGGCTCCGTCGAGATGCGCGGAGCCTGGACCTTCACGCCGCACTCCACCGCGGTGTCAATCACATGCAAAGCCGACGGCGGAGGGGACGTCGAGATCGGGAAGGCGCCGCGCTTCGCCTCGTTCTTCGGCGGGATGTTCGCCGGCATCGTCGGCACGTTCCTGCTCGGCGGCATCGGCGCCCTCTGGCTGGTCGTCCTCCTGATCCTCTTCTTCAGCCGTCCGAAGAAGGTCGCGTGACGAGCCTGCGAAGCCGGCTGCACCGCCGCAACTGGATCCTGCTGGCACGCTTCGCGGCCGTCGGCGCCAGCGGTGTGCTGGTCAACCTGCTCGTGGTGATCCTGGTGAACCAGTTCGGTCCGGACGCGGAGGCCGACGTCGTGTCGCTGCGGCCCACCGACTTCCACGTGCGGTGGTACCACGCGTACTCCACCGTCGCCTTCTTCGTGGCGAACCTGTGGAACTTCCAACTCAACCGGCAATGGACGTTCCGGTCATCGGGGGCAGCCGGTTGGTGGCGTGAGTACGTCCCGTTCCTCACGGTCGGCCTGCTCACGCAGGGGGTGGGCCTGCTGCTGCTGACCCTGCTGATGCACCGGGGATCACCCTTGGCCCTACCCCACGATCTGTTCGACGATTCCTCGATCTGGCTGACGCGTCTGTATTGGGCTCAGTTGATCGTGATCGGGCTGATCACGCCGCTGTCGTTCGTACTCAACAAGATCTGGACGTTCGCGGCCGTACGAGAGTCGCGCTCAGCCGCCCGCGACGACCTGACCGCGCAGCACCACGGCTGACGGCGCCCGCAGGATCGACAGATCCGCGCGCGGGTCGCTGCGATAGACCACGAAGTCGGCTGGATCCCCCTCCCCGAGCAGGGGATGCCCCAGCCACTCGCGCGCACGCCAGGAGGCGGCGGCCAGAGCATCAGCGGCGGGCATTCCGATCCGGTGCAGCGCCTCGACCTCACCGGCGATGTTGCCGTGCCGGCTGATGCCGCCGCCGTCCGAGCCTGCGTAGATCGGCACGCCGGCTTCGTACGCCGACATGATCGTGGCGGGCATCCGGGCATAGAGGTCGGTCATCGTCTCCGCGTAGACGGGGAACCGCTCCGCACCCGCGGCGGCATGCTCGGGGAACTTGTCGAGTTGCATGATCGTGGGCACCAAGGCCGTGCCCCTCGCCACCATCGCGTCGATCAGGTCTTCCGACAATCCGGTGCCATGCTCCAGGCAGTCGATGCCGGCCTCGATCAGACCGGGCAGGACCCCGGCGCCGAAGCAGTGCGCGGTGACCTTGGCGCCCTCGGCGTGCGCGGCGTTGATGGCCGCAGCGAAAGCCTCGGCGGGGAAGCTCGGCGCCAAGTCGCCCTCATCGCGGCTGATCCAATCGCCGACGAGTTTGATCCAGCCGTCACCGGCGCGCGCCTCCTGCGCGGCGTACGCGGGTAGCTCCTCGGGCTCGACCTCCCACGCGTAGTGGCGGATATAGCGCCGACTGCGGGCGATGTGGCGACCACACCTGATCAGCCGAGGCAGGTCGTCGCGAGCCTGGATCCAGCGAGTGTCGGCCGCCGAGCCGGCGTCCCGGATCAGCAGCGCTCCCCCGTCGCGATCGGCAATCGCCTGCTCTTCGGTCTCGTCGACGGTCGAGGGGCCGAAGTCGTCCAGGCCGAGATGGCAGTGCGCGTCGACGAGACCAGGGACGATCCAGCCTTCGACGACCGTCTCAGCGCCGGGTTGGGGTTCGTACGTAATCGTGCCGCGGACGACGTAGAGGTCGCGAGACTCGCCGTCGGGAAGGATCGGGCCGCGAAATCGCAGAGCACTCATGCTCCGACCGTAGTCACCAGATCAGAGTCGGTCGAGCAACCAGGTGGGGCCGAGCGTGGTGGCATAGCGAGCCAGGTTGGCGCCGAGGGCTCGATCGGCGGTCACGACCTCCACCCGACAGCCGCGGGCATGGCCCGACTCCGCTTGGCGCACGATCTCGGAGTCGCCGTCCTTGGAGGCGTGTACGACCCGCAACGACGCAGCACCTCCGGCGCGTACGCCCTGCTTGGCCTGACCTTCCAGCACCAACGTGACCTCCTCGTGCGGCAGGTCGGCGTGCAGGAGATCGTCGTGGAGTCGCGCGGCGGCGCCGGCGCGGTCCTTCCACCAGCCGTCGGCACGCGCGCCGACGACGTTGGCGGCGTCGATGATCAGCAGCCGCGTCACTTGAGGAACTTGTCGAAGCCCTTGGGCAGGTTGAGTTGCTCGGCAGCCTTGGCGTAGTCGATCTCCTCGCCACCGGGGTTGCCGAACGGGTTGGCTGCCTTCTCCTGGGCAGCCTTCTCCTGTGCGGCCTTGGCGGCCTGAGCCGCCTTCGCGGGGTTGCCGGAGACTCGACGCCCCCTGGCCGGCTTCTGCTTGGCCTTCTGCTTGCCGCGACCACCACCCGCGCCCGGCATGCCCGGCATCCCGGGCATCCCCGGAAGGCCGCCGCCACGCGCCAACGACGACATCATCTTGCGGGCCTCGAAGAAGCGATCGACAAGGGTATTGACGTCGTTGACGGTGCGCCCAGAACCCTTGGCGATGCGCTGGCGCCTGGACCCGTCGATGATCTTGGGGTTGGCCCGCTCGCCGGGGGTCATCGAGAAGATGATCGCCTGAATGCGGTCGATCTCGCGCTCGTCGAAGCCTTCCAACTGCTCACGGAACTGCCCCATCCCGGGCAACATCCCCATGATCTTCTGCATGGAGCCGAGCTTGCGTACCTGCTGCATCTGCTCCAGGAAGTCGTCGAGGGTGAACTCGCCGCCCTGGCCGCTGAGCTTCTCGCGCGGCCTTGAGTGCCTTCTCCTGGTCGAAGGTCTTCTCGGCCTGCTCGATCAGGGTGAGCATGTCGCCCATGTCGAGGATTCGGCCGGCCATCCGGTCGGGGTGGAAGAGGTCGAAGTCGGTGAGCTTCTCCCTGCGGAGGCGAACATGATCGGCTGACCGGTGATCGAGCGGATCGACAGCGCCGCACCGCCGCGCGCGTCACCGTCGAGTTTGGTCAACACGACACCGTCGAAGCCGACGCCGTCGCGGAAGGCCAGCGCCGTGTTGACGGCATCCTGACCGATCATCGCGTCCACGACGAAGAGCACCTCGTCGGGCTGGACCGCGTCGCGGATGTCTGCGGCCTGCTTCATCAACTCCGCGTCGACGCCGAGACGACCCGCGGTGTCGATGATCACGACGTCGTAGAGCTTGCGCTTGGCCTCTTCAATGGAGGCGCGGGCTACGGCGACCGGGTCGCCACCGTGCTCGATCCCTGCCGCATTGCCGGGCTCGGGAGCGAAGACGGGTACGCCCGCCCGCTCACCGTTGACCTGCAACTGCTGCACGGCGTTGGGGCGCTGGAGGTCGGCGGCCACCAGGACCGGCGTCTTGCCCTGGCCCTTGAGCCAGAGCGCGAGTTTGGCCGCCAAGGTGGTCTTGCCCGCACCTTGAAGCCCCGCGAGCAAGATGACGGTGGGGCCGGTCTTGGCATAACGGAGTCGACGGGTCTCGCCACCCAGGATCTCGACGAGTTCCTCGTTGACGATCTTGACGATCTGCTGGGCGGGATTGAGCGCCTGGGAGACCTCTTCGCCGCGGGCGCGCTCCTTGATGGCGCCGACGAACTCCTTGACGACCGGCAGCGCGACGTCTGCTTCGAGCAGCGCGATCCGGATCTCGCGTGCGGTGGCATCGATGTCGGCCTCGGAGAGACGGCCCTTGCCTCGCAGATTCTTGAAGGTGTCGGCGAGACGGTCGGAGAGTGTGGCGAACAAGTGATCTATCCCGAACGGCTGAGGGTGCAGTGGACTTGAGGGAACAGCCTAGCCTTGACCTGTGCTGGCTCTGGTGTTCGCGATCGCCTTCCTTGTGGTGGGCCTGATCGTCGTCGCAGCGCTCGGTGGCCGGATGATCCGCAACGCCGGCGCAGGATCGGCGGGTCTGGGCGACGCTTTCGGCAACATGATCGATGTCTTCGATCCGGGCAAGGCGCGCCAGCAGCGCGATATCAAGGAGCACTTCAACCAGGGTCCGGTAACCCGGACCCCGGACGACGACGAGGACGACCGCGTACGCATCCTTCGCAATCCCGACGGCACGCCGCGCGCGGCGCGCATCAAGAAGCGTTGAGATCCAGGTGACGCCCCTGCTGTCCGCGCGTGCGATCACGGTCAGGTACGGCGATCGTACGATCCTCGACGCCATCGACGTGGAGGTCGAAGCCGGTGAAGCGGTGGCCCTGGTCGGCCCCAACGGTTCGGGGAAGTCGACCCTGCTGCGGTGCATTTGCGGCCTGCAGGAGCCGACCGGCGGCGACATCGTGCTCGACGACAGCACGCTCGATGAGCGGCATCCCGACATCCGCCGCAAACTGGCCGTGTTGATGGATGACATCGACTTCTTTCCTGACCTGTCGGTGGTCGAGCACCTCGATCTGATGGCGCGCGCTCACGGGTCAGACGATCCCGAGCCGATCGTGGACGCGGTGCTGCACGAACTCGGCCTGGTCGAGGTGTCCGGCCAACTCCCCTCCACCTTGAGTTCTGGGCAACGGCGCCGGTTGCTGTTGGCATCGGTGTTCGTACGCCCGCGCCGTGTGCTGGTGTTGGACGAGCCGGAGCAACGACTCGACGTGGAGGGCGTGGCGTGGCTTGGGGATCGGCTGCTCGCCGAGAAGGCCAAGGGTGTCGCGGTGCTGCTGGCCAGTCATGACCAGGCGCTGGTCGAGAAGGTCTGCGACCGGGTCATCACGCTCGGCCGCAAAGCCTCCGAGCAGGCAGAACCGATCTCGGACGCAACATGAGCGAGGTCGCCCTCGCTGCGAGCGCGGCAGAACTGCGCTCGGAGATCCGTCATTGGCGACGCGGGCGGGCGGATCTGGGTTGGGGCGAGGCGATCTCGGAGGCGTACACCGTGATCTTCTCGGCGCTCGTGCTGGGCTCGATGGCAGTCAGCGCGCTGCTCGGGCTGCGTGACATCTGGGATGCGACGTGCGATCGGCAATGTGCGGATGCTCGTGGGCTACTTCCGGTGCTCAGTGTGTTCGCGACCGGGGTGCTGGTCTTGGGAGCGGCTCGGCTGCTCGGCCCGATCTTTTGTCCGCCCGCGGCAGCCACCTGGCTGCTGAGCACGCCCGTGGACCGCAGGTCCTTGCTGCGACCGGCGCTCGTACGCGCCCTGCTGCTGGCCCTGGTTGCTGGGTCTCTCGTGCCCGTGCCGATCATCCTCTTCGGCGCCACTGGGCCGGTGACGGGGTCCGCAGTGGCGGTCGGCACAGGACTCCTGTCCACCGGCTTGGTCGGGCTGGCCGCAGTGAGCCAACTCTCGAGTTCGCGAGTCGCACACGGGATCTGGTGGGCCTCGTCGCTCGCGTTGTGGCTGATTCTCGGGGCGGCGGCAACAGGTGGGATCCGGCTCGACTGGGCGCACGCCACCTGGATCGCTGCCGGCTTCGTGGGCGCAACAGCAGTGTTCGCGGTGATGTTCGCCCGGCGGGCCGACCAGGCGCTGGCATCCTCCTACCGCCGCGTGTTGGCCATCACGCAGCGGCTGTTCACCAGCCTGTCTGGCGCGTTGGCCGCACTCGACCTCGGATTGCTCTTCGACGTCCTCTTGGATCGACGCTGGAACTCCGCGGCTCGCGTCATCAGCAGACCCGGTCGCTGGCGCGGCGCAGCAGCCTTGTGGCACCGCGACCTGGTGCGGCTTCGGCGCAGTCCGCAGCCGGCTCTGGTCCTGGCGGGGTCGCTGCTGGTGCCGTACGCCGTTGGCGCTGCCGGCGCCGGCCGGCTCACACCGGTGGTGGCCGCGCTGGTGGGTTTCGTAGCGGCAGTTCCCCTGCTCGCAGGACTGCGCGTGCTCTCCCGGGGGCCGAGCCTCATCCGGATGCTGCCCTTCTCCGGGCGCGCCGCCCTCACCGAGCACGTGATCAATCCCGGCCTACTGCTGATCTGCTTCGCGGCGGCTGCGGCGCCGTCGTGGCTCGACTCCTGGACACCGGCCCAGGGTTGGGCGCTCGCTGCGGCGGTCGCGCTATCCGCACTCTCGGCGGCGACACGATGGGTGACCTCCCCGGCGCCTGATTACGCCAAGCCGATGGTGTCGACTCCGGCGGGTGCCGTACCGACCGGTTTGTTCAGCAGCCTGCTGCGCGGCTTCGATGTCTGGTTGCTGACGGCCCTGCCATTGTTGCTGCTCAACGGGTGGTGGGGGCCTTGCGTGTCCGTGAGCCTGTCGCTCGTCGTGCTGGCGGTGGTGGTGGATGTGTGAGCGCCCGCGCGCCCGACCTTTCCGGGGGTTGAGCGCACCACAGTCCGCTCCAGCACCCGAGACACACGCGCACGACCAACTCAGCCCCCGATCGGGCCGCTAAGCACCCGGCTCGCCGGGGGTTGAGCGCACCACAGTCCGCTCCAGCACCCGAGACACACGCGCACGACCAACTCAGCCCCCGATCGGGCCGCTAAGCACCCGGCTCGCCGGGGGTTGAGCGCACCACGGTCCGCTCAACCCCCGAGGGCACGGCGCACGACGGCCGCCGCGCGCACCGCCCGCTCTTCGCTGAGCGCCCCCGCGGACTCCTCCTGAAGATAGAAGACGTCGACGGCTTGCGGGCCAAGCGTGTCGACGTGCGCCGAGCGCACGCTCACACCGATCTGCGCCAATACGTCGAGCACCGTGAAGAGGACGGCGGGCCGGTCTTGGGCGCGCACCTCAAGCACGGTCGAGTCGGACGACGCGTTGCTCGTCACGGCCACGGTGGGCGGCAAGCCCACCGTCGAGTTGTCACGAAGCCGGGCACGAACATCCAGGGTGCCCGCACGCAACGCCTCAATGCGCTGGCGCAGCATCCTGGCGTCCAGGTGGTCGTCGGCCACCTCCCACCTCGACACTGCGATGTCACCTTGGCTCCACGCCCGCACGGCGCGTACGGAGGTCCGCTGCAGCGCCAGACAGGCAGCCACGTCAGCCATCAGCCCAAGCCGGTCTTGCGCGACCACGGTGATCCGAGTGCCACCCGGCACGGCCACGAGATCCAGGTCGACGTACGCCGGGTCGATCCGCACAGCGGCCGGCACCTGCAGCGACACCGTCGCGGTCGAGCGCATTCCGGGAGCGACCAGATGGCCCGCAGCCTGCGCGGCCAGCTTCCGGATCAGGCTCGCCCGCCACGTGCTCCATGCCTGCGGCGATGTCGCCCTGGCGTCGGCTTCGGTGAGCGCGGCGAGCAAGGACAGCGTCTCCACGTCAGGCACCGCCTCGGCCAACGCGGCCAGCGTGGCGGGGTCGTCCGGATCACGGGTCGTGGCAAGGTCGGCGAGCAGCAGGTGGTGGCGTACGAGGAGCGCGATCCGCTCCACATCCGCCGCACTGAAGCCCATCCTCGTCGAGGCCCTGCGAGCGATGGGCTCCCCAGCCGCGCAATGCTCGGTGAGTTCGCCCTTGCCGATGTCGTGGAGCAGCGCCGCGACCAGCAACACGTCGGGACGCGCGACCTGACGGATCAGGCGCGCCGCCTCGGCGCAGGTCTCGACCACGTGACGGTCGACGGTGAAGCGGTGGATCTGGGAGGCATGAGGCAACAGCCGGATCCGCTCCCAGTCAGGCAGGAACGAGTCGACCGCCCCTGTCTCGTCCAGGGTCTCCCAGACGGCGATGAGGCCGGGGCCGGCGAGCAGGCGTACGAACTGGTCGCGGGCCTCGTCCGGCCACGGGTCCGGCAGCCGCGTCCCCTCCTGGACCAGGCGCGCGACGGCCGCAGGGTTCAGCGGCAGGTCACGTTCGGATGCCACGGCCGCGAGTCGCAACAGCAGCGTGGGATCGTCGCCTGGGCGCACCTTTGCTTCGAGGACGACCTCCCCTCCGGCGACCGCGACTCCCGGGGCGATAGGTGTCATCGACGGCCCTGGACGCTGGCGCTTCGAGGAGGCGACGGTCCGCCCGAGGGCCGCGTCGACGCGACGCCAGGTGAGTCGGGACAGATGAGTGATCCGGCGGCCGTGCAGACGTACCGCACGTT
Organism: Nocardioides sp.; assembly: GCA_037045645.1. Classification (NCBI taxonomy): domain Bacteria; kingdom Bacillati; phylum Actinomycetota; class Actinomycetes; order Propionibacteriales; family Nocardioidaceae; genus Nocardioides; species Nocardioides sp. Next base: position 984,394 of record JBAOIH010000001.1, on the reverse strand, counting down.
GCGCCGCGAGCGCGTCGGGATGGCCGAGCCGCTGGGCGAGATCGGGCCACAACTCCCCCGCAATCCGATCGTGCGGTCTCCCGGTGAGGGCATGCAGTTCGTCTCGTACGTCCAACAAGACTCGCCGTGATCGCTCGAGTTCGACGTGGGGGACGTCGACGAGCCAGGTCGCGACGAGAGCCTTGAGCACGGTGGCGTCGCGCAAGCCGCCGTACGCCTCCTTCAGATCCGGCACCGAGGCGTGCGCGAGTTCGCCCACCAACTCGTGGCGAGCCTCGGTGAGGCGACGCAACTCGGGCAGCCGGGCGCGTGCCTGGGCACGCCACTGGGCGAGCACCTGCGTACGCAGCCGCAGGGTGAGATTGGGGTCCCCGGCCAGATGTCGGGCGTCGAGCAAGCCGAGGGCCACCCGTACGTCCGCCTGCGCCGCTTCGGTCATCTGTGCGAGCGAGCGCACGGAGTGGTCGAGTCGGGTGCCGGAGTCCCACAACGGATACCAGATCCGTTCGGCGGCTCCGGTGGGATCGACGTGGTCGAGGTGGACCAGCACCACGTCGAGGTCGGAGTGCGGGGCCAACTCGCCACGGCCGTAGCCCCCGACCGCGAGGAAGGCTGAACCCCCCTGATCGCCGCCGAACGCGGCCTCGTACGCCTGCCGGCACAGGTGGTCGGCTTGGTGTGTCCGGGCGGAGCGTTCGGCGGCGGTCATGGGGGGATTCAGATCGCGGCGTGGTCGGTGTCGCCGGTGCGTACGCGCACCACCGTCTCCACCGGGACGACCCACACCTTGCCGTCACCGATCCGACCTGTCTGCGCGGACTTGACCACGATGTTGACCACGTCGTCGACATCGGTGTCGTCGACCACGATCTCGATGCGGATCTTGGGCACGAGCGCGATGTCGTACTCCGCGCCGCGATAGACCTCGGTATGGCCCTTCTGCCGGCCATAGCCGCTGACCTCCGACACCGTCATCCCGGTGACACCGAAGGTCTCCAGCGCCTCGCGTACGTCTTCCCACTTGTGCGGCTTGATTACCGCGGTCACCAACTTCATGCGCTGACCTCTTCCTTGTTTTCCTTGACGTTGAGCACTCCGGTCGACGGGGCCAGCACGCTGCCGCGTCGTCCCCCGACCGGGCTGAGGTCGTACGCCGACTCGCCGTGCTCGGCGAAGTCGATGCCTTCGGCCTCGGCGTCCTCGTGGATGCGCCAGCCCATCGCGTACTTGATCTGGAGGGCGACCGCGAGCGTCGCGATCGCCGACCAGGCCATCGCGAACAGCGCCGTGAGCACCTGGACGATCAGCGGCTTCACGCCGCCGCCATAGAACAGCCCATCCACGCCTCCGGGCGCTGCCGCACTCGACACCAGACCGATCAGGATCGTGCCCGCGAGACCGCCGACCAGGTGGACACCGACCACGTCGAGCGAGTCGTCGAACCCGAATCGGTGCTTGAGGCCAATGGCGTACGAGCACAGCCCGCCCGCCAGTGCCCCGATGAGCAGCGCGCCATAGATGTCGACGGCACCGCAGGCAGGCGTAATCGCCACCAGTCCCGCGACGATGCCCGAGGCCGCGCCCAACGACGTCGCCTTGCCATCGCGGAACTTCTCCACCAAGAGCCAGCCCAGCATCGCCGCACAGGTGGCCAGCGTCGTGTTGAGCCAGGTGACACCGGTCTCGGACATGAACTGGGCGATGTCCTTCTCCCCGCCGTCACCGGCGACGAAGACGATCGAGCCGACGTTGAAGCCGAACCAGCCGAACCACAACAGGCCAGCGCCGATCATGGTGAGCGTGAGGTTGTGCGGCTTCATCGGCTCCTTGCCGAACCCGAGCCGCTTGCCGATCACCAGCGCGAGCACCAGGCCGGCGATGCCGGCGTTGATGTGCACGACCGTGCCGCCCGCGTAGTCCTGGGGTATGACGTTGGCGACTCCGTCGGCGAAGCCGAACAGCCTGGCCGAGAGGCCGCTCTCGCTCAGAGCCGAGAGGAAGCCACCGCCCCAGACCATGTGTGCGAGCGGGAAGTAGGAGATCGTGATCCAGATCGGCAAGAAGACCAGCCAGGCCGAGAACCTCACCCGGTCGGCGATCGCACCACTGATCAGCGCAGCCGTGATCACCGCGAACGTGAGCTGGAATGCGACGTACACATAGCTCTCCGCGCCGACGCCCTTGAGACCGAACGCGGTGAACGGGTTGGCGAAGAGGCCGGCGACGTCGGTCCCGGCGTACGACATCGACCAGCCCCACAGGACGTACACGATGCCGACGATCGCCAGGGAGACGTACGACATCATCATCATGTTGAGCACGGACTTCGAGCGGCTCATGCCGCCGTAGAACAGTGCCAACGCGGGCACCGTCATCATCAGGACGAGCGAGGCTGACACCAGCATCCACGCGTAATAGCCGTCCACGAGACCTCCAGAGATTCAAGGTTCATCGGAGGCGCAAGCAGTGACGACGCTGTCGGGCTGCGGTCCCTCCCGGATGGGTGGAACTCTGCGTGCCGAAGATTTCGGCGTACGACGTCTCGTGTTGCGAGCACGCTAACGCTGGCGGCGTCGTGTTACGCCCTGGTTTCGAGACGCGCCTTCGGCGCTCCTCAACCAGCGGTCGGCACCCCGGGTAGTCCAGTGCGGAAATGGTCGTCGCGGACGAAGGATCGCGACCATTTCGTACTGAACTACCCCACGGTTGGCCGGTGGTCGAGGAGCGAGCGTCTCGAAACCATGCAGCGATGGGCGCTCAGCCGAGCAGCGCGTCGACGAAGGCCTCGGGGTCGAAGGGCGCAAGGTCGTCGGGGCCCTCACCGAGACCGACGAGCTTCACGGGTACGCCGAGTTGCTTCTGCACCGCGACCACGATGCCACCCTTGGCGGAGCCGTCGAGCTTGGTCAGCACGATGCCCGTGACGTCGACGACCTCGGAGAAGACCTTGGCCTGGATCAGGCCGTTCTGCCCGGTCGTCGCATCGAGGACGAGCAGCACTTCGGTGACCGGTGCCTGCTTCTCGATGACACGCTTGACCTTGCCGAGTTCGTCCATGAGCCCGGCCTTGTTCTGCAGGCGCCCGGCGGTGTCCACGATCACCGTGTCGACGTCGCGAGCGACCGCCTCCTTGACCGCGTCGAAGGCGACGCTGGCGGGGTCCGTACCTTCCTCGCCGCGGACCACCTCGACGCCGACGCGCTCGCCCCACGTGGCGAGTTGGTCGACAGCCGCAGCGCGGAACGTGTCGGCCGCGCCGAGCACGACGGACTTGTCCTCGGCGACCAGGATGCGCGCGATCTTGCCCACCGTGGTGGTCTTGCCGGCGCCGTTGACGCCGACGATGAGTACGACGCCCGGCTTGCCGTCGGTGCCCGAGATCTGCAGGCGGCGATCCATCGACGGATCAACCAAAGAGACGAGTTCCTCGCGCAGCACTCCGCGTACGTCGGGCTTCTTGTCTCCTTGGACGCGCAGCCGGGTACGCAGGTTCTCGACGACCTGCTGCGTCGGTGCGACGCCGATGTCGGCTGTCAGCAACGTGTCTTCGAGCGACTCCCAGGTGTCCTCGTCGAGTCGGTCGCGGCTCAGCAGCGACAACAGACCACGACCGAAAGTGCCCTGCGACCCCGCGAGACGCTGGCGCAGGCGGACGAGGCGAGAGGCCGTGCTCTCCGGCCTCTCCAGCGTGGGCGTGACCGGCTCGACAACGTCGGTCGGCTGCTCGGGAGCCTCGATCTCCGTGTCGCCCGGAGGCGTGACGATGACGTCCGTGCCACGGGTCGGGGCGGGCGGCGCCTTGCGGCGACCACTCGTCACCAGTCCGACGAGAAGAAGCACGCCGACGACGGCGATGCCGATGATCAGATAGAGCCAGTCACCCATGCGGCGAGTCTTTCACGCGCGCGGCACGAGAGCGCGCTCGGCAGCAACGGCGCCCGGTCAGGAGCGGTGCAAGCCCGACTGCGCGCTGCTCTTGACCCCAGGCTCTGCAGGCGCGGGCCAGTCGGTGGTCTGATCGACGGTCGGCAGTTGGTCGACGGCCTTGCTCATCGCGTCGCCGATCTGCGGTACGACCGGCATCCGCTCACCGCGGTGGGGGTAGGCGACGTACACGACGACGGCCGCGGAGACCAGGACGATGAGGAGCATCGCGATCACGAGGGCAGTCATGTCCCCACGGTGGCAGACGAGGGCGAGATGTCGCGATTCGTTGCCCGGCGAGTCGCGTCCGACGTGGGGGACGTCACTCGTACGTCGGGAGCGCGGCGACCACCTCTCGGATCTGAACCGGGATCGGTGTCGAAGGGCGCGCCGGGTCGGTGTTGTCGACGTACACATGCACGAAGCGGCCTTCGGCACTCGCCGTCTCCCGCCCCTGGAAGATGCCGATCCGGTAGATGATCGACGTGGTGCCGACGCGTTCGACCGCGAGCCCGAGTTCGACCGGGTCCGGGTAGCCGACCTCGGCGAAGTACCGGCAGCCGACCTCCGCGACGACCCCGATGGCGTCCAACGTACGGATGTCGACACCCGTGGCCTCGGCCAGGTGGGCGTTGACAGCCGTGTCGATCAACTCGAAGTAGCGCGCGTTGTTGAGGTGGCCATAGACGTCGATGTCGGCCCATCTGGTGGTGGCGGTACGCCAGGCGGCGTACGCCTCTCGCGTCGGTGGCTGCTTCACACTCATGGTGGGAGTATCGGTCCCATGAGTGAGATCCAGATCACCGGCCCGCGCGTGGAGCGCAGCGACGAGATCCTGACCCCTGATGCGCTCGCGTTCCTTGCAGATCTCCAACGGACGTTCGGTGCACGCCGCGACGAACTGCTGCAGGCGCGAGTCGCCCGGCGTCAGGAGATCGCGCGGACGGGCACGTTGGACTTCCTCTCCTCCACCGCGGACGTACGTGCCGGGGCCTGGAAGGTCGCGCCTGTGCCGGCGCCGTTGCAAGACCGCCGAGTCGAGATCACCGGGCCTACCGAGCGGAAGATGACCATCAACGCGCTCAACTCCGGCGCCAAGGTCTGGCTGGCCGACCTGGAGGACGCCAACACCCCGCACTGGGTCAACGTGATCGGCGGCCAGGTCAACCTCTTCGACGCGGTGCGGCGGACGATCTCGTTCACCTCGCCGGAGGGCAAGTCGTACGCACTCAAGGACCCTTCTTCGGTCCCGGTCATCCTGCCTCGTCCACGGGGCTGGCACTTCGACGAGCAGCACCTGACCCTCGATGGCACTCCCCTGGTCGCGGCGTTCGTCGACTTCGGGCTCTACTTTTTCCACAACGCCCACGAGCTGATCTCGCGTGGACTGGGGCCGTACTTCTATCTGCCCAAGATGGAGTCACACCTGGAGGCGCGGCTGTGGAACGACGTCTTCACCCACGCCCAGGCAGCGCTCGGCGTGCCCCACGGGACGATCCGCGCGACGGTGCTCATCGAAACGATCAATGCAGCGTTCGAAATGGACGAGATCCTCTATGAGTTGCGCGAGCACATGGCCGGGCTCAACGCGGGACGTTGGGACTACCTGTTCTCGATCATCAAGAACTTCCGTGATGCCGGATCGGAGTTCACCCTGCCCGATCGCAACGCGGTGACGATGACGGCACCGATGATGGCGGCGTACTCCGACCTGCTGGTGAAGACCTGCCACCGGCGCGGCGCGTACGCGATCGGCGGCATGGCCGCCTTCATCCCCTCGCGACGCGACGCCGAGGTCAACGAACGCGCGTTCGCAAAGGTGCGCGAGGACAAGACCCGCGAGGCTCAGGCGGGCTTCGACGGCTCGTGGGTCGCGCACCCCGACCTCGTGCCCCTGTGCCTGGAGATGTTCGACAACGTGCTGGAAGGGGCGACCAATCAGGCCGAACGTCAGCGCGACACCGTCTCCGTCTCCGCTGCGGACCTCTTGTCGGTCTCCGCGACTCCCGGCGAACGTACGCTCGAAGGCCTGCGCGGCAACGTCAACATCGGCATCGCCTATCTGCAGGCCTGGCTCTCCGGCAACGGAGCCGCCGCGCTGCACAACCTGATGGAGGACGCGGCCACGGCCGAGATCTCCCGCTCGCAGGTGTGGCAGTGGATCTTCAACGGCGCGACTTTGGCGTCCGGCGAGACCGTGACGCGCGAACTCGTGTTGCAGATCGTCGCGTCGGAGTACGACGCCCTCGTCGCCGCGGCCCGCGTGCAGGGTGCCTCCGAGGAGACCCTGGCGCAGTGGGAGACGGCTCGCGATCTGTTCGCGCAGACGGCGCTGGCGTCCGACTTCCCGGACTTCCTGACACTCCCGGCGTACGACGCGGTGCTGCGCGCCGGCGGCTGAGGCCCAGAGTCACCCAAGAACTGCGGCCGCGGGCAGCCCGCGACTGACATTGGGCCAGACCCAGGCCGCAGTTCTTTCGACCGTGGGACGGGCCGTCAGGAGCCCCCCGCGAGGGTCAGACGTTCTCGCGCAGGCGCTGGCTGATCACCGCGGACACCCCGTCGCCGCGCATGGTGACGCCATAGAGGGCGTCGCCGACCTCCATGGTGCGCTTCTGGTGAGTGATCACCAGGAGTTGGGAGTTCTCACGCAACTCCTCGTAGATCTCCAGCAGGCGTCCGAGGTTGGTGTCGTCGAGCGCAGCCTCGACCTCGTCGAGAATGTAGAAGGGCGACGGACGGGCCTTGAAGAGCGCGACGAGGAAGGCCACGGCCACCAGCGAGCGTTCGCCACCTGAGAGCAGCGAGAGCCGCTTGACCTTCTTGCCCGGCGGTCGGGCTTCGACCTCGACCCCGGTCGCGAGCATGTCGTGCGGATCGGTGAGCACCAGGCGCCCCTCGCCGCCCGGGAAAAGACGCGCGAAGGTGGAGTCGAAAGCCTTGGAGACATCGGCGTACGCCTCGGTGAAGACCTGCTCGACGCGGGCATCGACCTCACGGACGATGTCGAGCAGATCCTTGCGGGTCTGCTTGAGGTCTTCGAGCTGCTCGGTGAGGAACTTGTGCCGCTCCTCCATCGCGGTGAACTCCTCCAATGCCAGCGGGTTGACCCGCCCGAGCAGGTTGAGATCGCGCTCGGCGGCCTTGAGCCGCTTGGCCTGCTCCTCGCGTACGAACGGCAGGGGCTCAGGCTCGTCCTCGCCCTCTGCCAACTCGCCCACGAACGGCACCCGCTGGTCCGGGCCGTAGTCACCGATCAGGCCCTCCGGCTCCAGACCGAGCTCTTCCAGTGCGCGGTCCTCGATCTGTTCTATCCGCATCCGCTGCTGGGTGCGCGCCAACTCGTCGCGATGCACAGAGTTGACCAGTTCGTCGTGCTCACGGCCCAGGTCACGCAAAGATGCGCGCGCCTCCAACAGTGCCTGCTCACGCTCGGTACGCGACTCCTGGACCCGGGCGCGTTCCACCGCGGCGGCCTCGACCGAACGGTCCAGTCGCTCCAGCACGACGCGACACGCCTGCGACACCGCCTGAGCGGCACGACCCTCACGGATCAGCCGTTCGCGGCGCGCTGCCTCCTTGGCGCGCGACTCGCGTTCGGCGGCGGCATTGCGCAGCAGCATGTCGGCGCGACCGTGCAGGGCGCGAGCGCGTTCTTCGGCCGTACGCAACTGCAGGCGCGCCTCCATCTCGCCACCCCGAGCCGCCCTGGCAGCCTCGGTCAGTCGCTGTTGCTCGCCGGTGTCCGGCTCCTCGTCCGGTGCCTCCTCGGCCGTGGTGAGCCGCTGCTCCAGATCCGCCAGTCCGGCCAGGTCGCGATCACGGGCCTCCTCTGCGGCTCGGATCGCGTCGGCGAGCCGAGTGGCCTCGGCGCGCGCCGAGCGGGCCTGCGAGCCGTACTGTCCCAACTCCTCGGCGACCGCAGCCAAGGTGGCGTCGGATTCGTGCAACTGGGCAAGCGCTACGTCGACCCGCTTCTGCGCGTCCAGGCGCTCGGCGTCCAACCGCGACATCTCGAAGCCCAATCGCTCGCCCGACGCGGTCGCCTCGGCCAGCGCAGCGGCAGCCTCGTCGACAGCGGCCTGGATCTCCAGCAGCGACGGCTGGCTGGACGAGCCTCCCGAGGCGAAATGCGCTCCGAAGACATCGCCCTCCTGCGTCACGGCGGTGACGTCGGGCAGCGCGGAGACCAAAGAACGCGCCGCCGCCAGGTCGTCGACCACGGCCACCTTGAACAGCATCCGGTCGAGCGCGCCGGCCAGGTCTTGGGGAGCCTCCACCACGTCAACGGCGTACGACACCTCGCCCGGCAAGGCCGGCCAGCCCTCGCGCGCTTTGGCGACGTCGTCGGCCGAGACCGGGAACAACAACCCGGCCCTTCCCAGGTCCTCGCTCTTGAGGTGCCCGATCGCGTCGACCGCCGCGCCCGAGTCGCGTACGACGACCGCGTCGGCCGCCTGCCCCAACGCCGAGGCGACGGCGGCTTCAAAGCCCGGCCGCACCGTGAGCAGCGCGGCGACCGACCCCAGCAGACCGGAGACCGAGTCGGTCGCGGCGAGCAGCGCGCCCGCCCCGTCCTTGCGATTGAGTCCCATCTCCAACGCATCGCGGCGCGCGGCCAGCGAGGCGCGGTCGCGATCGGCCTGCGCGGCCTCGTCTCGCAGTTTGGCCAGCCGCTCCTCCAAGTCGTCGAGCAGCGCGGATGCGGCCTCGTGCTCCGCGTCCAGCCCCTCTTCGCCGGCGTCCAGACCGGCGACCTGCGTCTCCAGAGCCGTGTAGTCGCGTTGGGCTCGATCCGCACGCGCCGTGGCGTCCTCCTGCGCCTCGCCGAGTCGACCGATCTCGTCGGCGGCGGCACTGGCACGCGACTTCAACGCGTTGACCTGCCCGTGCAGCCGGGCCAGTCCCTCGCGCCGATCGGCAGCGGCTCGCAACAGACCCGCGACCCGGCGTTCTTCATTCGCCGCGGCGTCCTCGGCGGCGCGCTTCGCGGCCAGCGCGGTCTCCAGCGAAGTACGCAGACCGTTGATCTCGGTGTCGATCGCCTGCTCCTGCTCGCGCACCTGCGCCGCCTGCGCCTCCAGAGCATCGGGGTCACGGCCGGAGTCGAACTCGAGTTCGCCCTGCACGCCCGCGGCATTGCGTACGCGTTCTGCTGCCAGCGACTGGGTGCCGCGCAACTTCTCCCGCAACCCCGACAGGGCGAACCAGGTGTCCTGGGCCGCGGCCAGCGCCGGCAGGTCTTCACGCAGCGCTGCTTCGAGGCTGGCTTCCTGTTCACGTGCGCTGGCGACGGCGGCTTCGACCTGCGTACGCCGTTCGACCAGGATCGACTCGTCGGCCAACTCCTGCTCCAACGCCGTACGCGCGGTGACGAGGTCGTCGGCGAGCAACCGGGCCCGCGCGTCTCGTACGGTCGCCTGCACCGCAGCCGCCTTGCGGGCCACCTCGGCCTGACGGCCCAGTGGCTTGAGCTGTCGGCGGATCTCGACGAGCAGGTCGTTGAGGCGGGTCAGGTTGCCTTCGGTCGAGTCGAGTTTGCGAAGCGCCTTCTCCTTGCGCTTGCGGTGCTTGAGGACCCCGGCGGCCTCCTCGATGAACCCGCGCCGGTCCTCCGGCGTGGCGTGCAGGATCGTGTCGAGTTGGCCCTGGCCGACGATGACGTGCATCTCGCGGCCGATGCCGGAGTCGCTGAGCAGTTCCTGCACATCGAGAAGTCGGCAGTGGGTCCCGTTGATCGCGTATTCCGACCCACCGGAGCGGAACATCGTGCGCGAGATGGTCACTTCGGAGTATTCGATCGGCAGCGCGCCGTCGGTGTTGTCGATCGTGAGCAGCACCTCCGCGCGGCCCAGCGGGGGCCGACCGGACGTACCCGCGAAGATGACGTCCTCCATCTTGCCGCCGCGCAGACTCTTGGCGCCCTGCTCGCCCATCACCCACGCGAGCGCGTCGACGACGTTCGACTTACCCGAGCCGTTAGGGCCCACGATGCAGGTAATGCCCGGCTCCAACTGGAGCGTCGTGGCGGAGGCGAAGGACTTGAACCCCTTGAGGGTCAGGCTCTTCAGATACAACGCACGGCTCCTCGTGGGACGACAACATCGGTGCGCGGGATGGCCGGGGAAGCGAGCGCTGGCTCAGCCTACGTCACGGCGACCGCGCACTCTGGGACCTACAACACCGCGCCGGGGTTGAGGATCCCGTCCGGATCGAGTGCCTCCTTGATGCGCTGGTTCAGCGCCATCACCTCCTGGCCGAGTTGCGCGGGCAAGGCCGCCTTCTTCGTACGCCCGACCCCGTGCTCGCCGGTGATCGTCCCACCCAGCCGGATCGCCGCCGCCATGATCTCGGCGAACGCCTCCCGCGCCCGCCTCTCGGCGTCGGGGTCGGTCAGATCGAAGACGATGATGGGGTGGGTGTTGCCGTCCCCGGCGTGCGCCACGACCGGGATCTCCACGTCGTACGTCTCCGCGATGTCGGCCACGGCCGCAAGCAACTCCGGCAGCACCGGGATCGGCGCCCCCACGTCCTCCAGCATCAGCGCGCCGCGCGCCTCGATCGCCGGGAACGCGGCCCGGCGTGCCTGGACGAACATCCCCCCTTCATCTGGGTCGTCGGTGGTGAACACCTCACGCGCACCCGCCGCCTCGCAGGCGGCCTGGACGCGTGCGATCTCGTCGGCGCACGCGGCGCCGGGGGCATCGGACTGCACGATCAGCAGTGCGGCCGTGTCGCGGTCGAGCCCCATCGGCGTGAAGTCCTCGATCGCGTTGATGGCGGCGTTGTCCATCAACTCCATCATCGAGGGCCGCATCACCTGCCGGATCGCGACGACAGCAGCCGCGCAGTCGGCGACGGAATCGAAGGACGCCACCAGCGTCGAGGCGGGCAGGGGTGCGGGCACCAGTCGCAAGATCGCCCGAGTGACGATGCCTAGCGTCCCCTCGGAGCCCACGAAGAGCTTCAGCAGCGACAGCCCGGCCACGTCCTTGATCCGCTTGCCGCCCAGCGTGATCAGGGTGCCGTCCGCGAGCACCACGTCGAGGCCGAGCACATAGTCGGTCGTCACGCCGTACTTCACACAGCACAGCCCGCCCGCGTTGGTAGCCACGTTGCCGCCGATGGAGCAGATCTCGTACGAGCTCGGGTCCGGCGGATACCAGAGCCCGTGGCTGAGCGCTGCCGTCTTGACCTCGGCATTGAACGCGCCGGGTTCGGCCACCGCGACCCCCGAGGCGGTGTCGATCTCAATGGCGCGCATGCGTTCCAGCGAGATCACGATGCCGCCGTCGACGGCCGACGACCCGCCAGACAACCCGCTGCCCGCCCCACGGGGCACCACCGGGACCCGATGCTGCGCGGCCCAACGTACGGCCACTTGCACGTGCTCGGCCGTCTCTGCTCGCACTGCGGCGATCGGCGTGCCCGCATCCGGGTCTTTGGACCAGTCGAACCGGTATTTCTCCAGCCCTGCGGGATCGGTGATCACCACGCCGTCGGGCAGGCTGGCGACCAGATCGTCAAGAGGCGCAGCAAGATCGGTCATGGCCCTCATGCAACCATCCAGTCGTGAGCAACGACAGTCCCGCAGCTCCTCGCTGGTTCGAGCACCGAGACCTTGCCGGTCGCGAGGAGTACGCCCAGCGGTTCATCAAGATCGCCGAAGACGGCGGTGATATCGACGGTGAGGCTCGTTTCGTCGACGCGATGGCGGCTCGTGGGTCGCGCATCCTCGATGCCGGCTGCGGCACCGGTCGAGTCGCGGCTGCCCTGGCTCGCGCCGGTCACCAGGCAGTCGGCATCGACGCCGACCCACTGCTGATCGAGCGTGGTCAAGGCTTCTATCCCGAAGTGCCGCTAGCGGTGCTCGATCTGGCCGGACTCTCGGGTGCTGCGTTGGCCGAACGCGGGCTGGCGGAGAACTACGACGTGATCGTGTGCGCGGGCAACGTGATGCATTTCGTGGCCGAGGGCACCGAGGCGCAGATCGTGGCGAATCTGGCGTCCGTGCTGCGGCCAGGCGGGCGAATCGCGTTCGGCTTCTTCAGCGAGCGCTATTACACGCCCGACCAGTTGGACGTCGACGCCGCTGCGGCTGGGCTGGTCAAGGAGCACCGGTTCGCGACCTGGGAGTTCCATCCGTACGCCCCCGACAGCGACTGGGCGGTCTCGGTCTATTCAGTCGGTCTTAAGCATCAAGAAGCCGAGTCTGAGCGCCATGGAAGCGCTGCGCGTTGACCCCTCGGGGCCCGACTACTGGCTTTGAATCAACAGGTCCTGGCGGTTGTTCCAGTAGTTTGTCTCTCCGCCAGATCCGTTCACTACCTGCCCGCCGACGATCGCGACCCCGACTAGCGTCGAGGTCTTCGTGTAGGTGTAATTGAAACTGACCGATGAGCCGACGGCAAGGGTGTAGGTCGGATCTGTCGTGACATATTCGAAGTACGCATCCGGCGTCCCGCTTACCAAGGTCCATCCCGCCGGAACACTGGTGGCGTCCCATGTCCCCGGATCGGATGCCTTGTTGATCCTGACAGTGTTCGTGCCGGACGTGTCGGCCATCCCGACATTGGTGAATGCGAAAGTAAAAGAGATGGGTTCCCCGGTTTTGATCAAGCCCTCTGATGGCATGGGCACCTCCGCCTTGACATCAGGAACGAGCGCCACAGTGGTGGTCGCTGATGAGGAGGTACAGGCACCCCCGGACCCGGCATCCAGGGTGCCCGTGACCGTCGCGCTCCCCGGCGGCGTCCCCCCCAGCGGTACTGAAGATGATCGGGAGCGTGACTGAGGTGCTCGCCGTCATCGATGCGGCCGTGAACGTGACACTGCCGAGCCTCCCGAAGGCCCTCGATCCACCAAAGCGAGTGTGATGATCCGGCAAGCACTGCTAGGCGTCAAGACCCGGTTTCGGCGGAGGTGCTCCGTGCGCGCATGGCCTGACGGGCTTGTCAGCCCTACATCAATTCCAGCGTTCGCTACCGGGGCGACCGAGGTCGTGGCTGGCAGCGTGGGCAGAAGTAGGACGACCGGTTCATGAACGCGATCCGGCGAATCGGCGCGCCGCAACGCTCGCACTCCAGCCCCTCCTGGCCGTACGCCTTCAGCGAGCGATCGAAGTACCCCGACTCTCCGTTGACGTTGACATAAAGCGCGTCGAACGAGGTGCCGCCCTCACCGAGCGCTTGACCCATCACGTCGCGTGCATGACCAAGCAGCTTCAGCACCTGCTTTCGTGACAATCGCGATCCGGCACGCTCGCCGTGGATGCCAGCACGCCACAAGGCCTCATCGGCATGGATATTGCCGACGCCCGAGATCAAGCTCTGGTTGAGCAGTTGCCGCTTGATCGCTGAATCGCTGGCGCGCACGCGCCGTACGAATTCCCCCTCGTCGAACTCGGGGTCGAGCGGGTCACGCGCGATATGCGAGATCTCCCTTGGCAACTCGGCGCCTCCAGCGGAGAACAGCAAGCCGCCGAACATGCGCTGATCAACGAAACGCAGCTCCAACGCACCAAGTCCGAAGCGCACCCGCAAGTGGCGTTCGTCGGGCGCACCGGCCGGTTGGACGAGCATCTGCCCGCTCATGCCCAGGTGGCCGAGCAGGGCATCGTCGTTGTCCAGCGGCAGCCACAGATATTTGCCTCGGCGCCGGGCCGCGACGAATCGCCGGCCGATCAACGCCAGCGCGAACCCCTCTGGCCCGAGCAGATCACGGCGTACGAGTCGAGGGTGCAGGACCTGCACCGACTCGATCTCGCGGTCGACGACGTGACGCTCGAGACCGGCTCGGACGACCTCGACCTCGGGAAGTTCAGGCATCGGTGGCCGGCGCGACCGGCTCGCCGGGCACAGCCGCCAACTCGGCATAAGCAGTGGAGGCCGCCAACTGCTCGGCCTCCTTCTTGGAGCGCCCGACCCCATGGCCATACAAGTCGTCGAGCACCCGGACCTGCGCAGTGAAGACCTTGAGGTGGTCGGGGCCTTCGGCCGCGATCACGTACTCCGGCACACCCAACCCACGCGACGCGGTCAGTTCCTGAAGCGAGGTCTTCCAGTCCAACCCCGCCCCGAGACTGGCAGCCGTCTCCATCAACGGGTCGAAGAGCAGGTGTACGACCGGCCCCGACGCCTCGATGCCGCCGGAGAGGTGAACCGCTCCGATGACGGCCTCGACGGTGTCGGAGAGGATGGACGCCTTCTCGCGACCGCCCGTCGCCTCTTCGCCCCGGCCCAACTTGATGTGGCGGCCCAGGCCGATCCGGACCGCGACCTCGGCCAAGGCCCTCGCGTTGACCACGGCTGCGCGCAACTTGGCCAACTGACCCTCGGACAGGTCCTCGTGGGTCAGATAGAGCGTCTCGGTGACGACGACGCCGAGCACCGAGTCCCCGAGGAATTCCAGACGTTCGTTGGTCGGGATGCCGCCGTTCTCATAGGCGTACGACCGGTGCGTCAGGGCGCGTTCGAGCAGCTCGGGATCCAACGTCGGATCTCCGAGCGCAGCACGCAACTCGGGGTAGTTGGTCAGTGGACCGGTCCGGCTCAGATGACCTGGCGGCGCTCGCCCTTGGCGCCGTACTGCCCACACGTGCCACAGGCACGGTGCGGCAGGTGCTTGGCACCGCAGGCGGGGTTGGCGCAGGTCACCAGGGTCGGCGCAACGGCCTTCCACTGCGAACGACGGTGACGCGTGTTGCTGCGCGACATCTTCCGCTTCGGAACTGCCATGGTGATCTCCTTAAGACTTCTCTGCTTCGGGGTCCTGCTGAAGTGCCGCCAGGGAGGCCCAGCGCGGATCGATCGCCTCACCGTGCGTGTGGTCCGGATCGTCCGCGAGCCGTGCACCACATTCGATGCACAGTCCCGGACAGTCGTCGGCACACAACGGCTGGAATGGCAGTGCAAGCACCACCGCGTCCCGCAACAAGGGTTCCAGGTCGAGCAGGTCGTCCTGGAGCCGGCTGGTCTCGTCGGCCAACTCGTGATCTCCGTGATCACGAGCCGAGTCCTGCTGATCGGGATAGACGAAGAGTTCCTGCAGGTCGACCACGACTTCGTCGCGGATCGGCTCCAGGCACCGTACGCACTCCCCTGCGAGCTCGGCTGTCGCCGTGCCGCTCAGCAGCACCCCCTCCATCACCGCTTCGAGACGCAGGTCGAGTTCGACCGGCGCATCTTGGGGGACAGCGAGGACTTCGATACCAAGATCTGCTGGGGCCGGCACGGTCCGTGACACTTGACGCGACGACCCCGGGCGGCGGCCGAGCTCGCGAGTGTCGAGCACGAGCGGCGCTCTCGGGTCGAGGCGGTTCAAGAGTTCACTTCCCGTGATCGGGCACAACAAATCTCCGGAATCTTAGCCAGCCGGAAGCCCGGCGCCCAAACCGACGGTCTCCACCGCCACAACCCGCGGGTCAACGGGTGGACAGTTTGGCGAGCAGGGCCTCGCGTACGAACTCCGGCACCAACCCGGCGATGTCGCCGCCCATCCCGGCGACCTCCTTGACCAGGCTGGAGGAGACGAACGCGTTGCCGACTGCCGCGGGCACGAAGACCGTCTCGACCCCCGTGAGGTGGCTGTTCATGTGGGCCATCGGGAGTTCGTACTCGTAGTCGGTCGAGCCGCGCAGCCCCTTGACGATCGCCACGGCGTCGATCTCGCGGCAGAAGTCCACGATCAGCCCGGTGAAGCCCTGGACGCGTACGTTGGCCAGATCCGCGGTGGCCCGCTCCAGCATCGCCAGCCGCTCTTCGGGGTCGAACAGTCGACTCTTCGAGACGTTGACGCCGACCGCTACGACGACCTCGTCGAAGAGTCGGGCGGTGCGGGCGATCACATCGAGGTGACCGTTGGTGACAGGGTCGAAGGACCCGGGGCAGACCGCGCGGCGCATCAGTCGTCCTCCTGCGAGTCTGCGGCGTGTTGGCTCGCGTGACCGTACCAAAGGCGCGTGTCGCCATAGGTCCGGTCTCGATGGCTCCGGAGCCCGCCAGGCCACCCCAGATCAGCGCCTCGAGCGGACCTCTCCACGATGACCAGCGCATCTGGCACCAGCCAACCGTTGGCGACCAGTTGGGCGAGATCACCGGCCACGGCATCGTCGGCGAGCGGATAGGGCGGATCGGAGTAGACGACGTCGAACGGGGCCCGGGGCGCGGTGGCGAGCGTGCTTCGGACCGAGGCCGCGACCACGTCTGCCGCGCGAAACCCGAGTTCGTGGGCATTGGCGCGGATCAGCGCAGCCGTACGCCGGTCCTGCTCGACCAGTGTCACCACCCCGGCCCCACGCGACCACGCCTCCAGCCCGACCGCACCGGAGCCGGCGTACAGATCCAGGAACCGCAGCCCCGACAGTGACCCGCACCAGGCTTCCACAGCCGAGAACAGCGCCTCGCGCACGCGATCGGAGGTCGGCCGGGTGGCCCCACCTCGAGGCGTCCGGAGGCGCCGTCCACCGACTTTGCCGCCAATGATCCGCGTCATCTCAATTTCAACCTTTGTCCAGGAACTCTGAGGCGCTGGACGCCTCGACCCGAGAAACCGCCTGCGCGAGTGCCGGGGCGGTCTCGAGTTCCGGGTCTTCGGAGAGTAATGCCTCAGCGGCTTCTCGGGCAGAGACGATGGTCTTCTCATCACGCAGCACCCGCAGGCTCACCAGACTGGAACGGACGCCGGACTGGCTGGCTCCCAGCACGTCACCCTCGCGGCGGGCCTCCAAGTCGACCTTGCTGAGGGCGAATCCGTCGGTGGTGGCGGCCACGGCATCCAGACGCTCCCGGGCATCGGAGCCCAGGTCGGCGTGGGACACCAGCAGGCACAGCCCCGGCAGGCCTCCACGACCGACCCGCCCACGCAACTGATGCAACTGCGAGACGCCGAAGCGGTCGGCGTCCAGGAGCACGATGGCGGTCGCATTGTGGACGTCGACCCCGACCTCGATCACGGTCGTCGAGACCAGCACGTCGATCTGTCCGGCCGCGAACGCGCGCATCGTACGGTCCTTGTCATCTGGATGCTGACGACCGTGCAACGGCGCCACACGCAGGCCCCGCAGAGCGCCGTCTGCCAGATCCGCGGACACCTCCTCGACGCTGGCCAAGGTGCGCTTGGGCGGCAGCGGGTTGCCGTCCTCGTCGAAGTCGAGCTGGTCCGACTCACCCTCCTCGCCGGTGTCGGCACTGATCCGCGGACACACCACATAGACCTGATGGCCCGCCTCGACCTCCTCGCGTACGCGCTGCCACACCCGATCGATCCAGTGTGGCTGGTCGGCGAGCGGGACCACGTTGGTAGTGATCTCGGCACGGCCGGCGGGAAGCTCGGCGAGCGTGGAGACCTCCAGGTCGCCGAAGACCGTCATCGCCACCGTGCGCGGGATCGGCGTCGCAGTCATCACCAGGACGTGCGGTGGGGTGCCCGCCTTGTCGGTAAGCGCGGCTCGCTGCTCCACGCCGAAGCGGTGCTGTTCGTCGACGACCACAAGTCCGAGGTCGGCGAACTCCACGTGCTGTTGCAAGATCGCATGCGTGCCGATCACGATCCCCGCTTCGCCGGAGACGATGTCGAGCAACGCCTCCTGACGTGCCGCTTTGTTCATCGAGCCGGTCAACAGCACGACCTGGGTGCCCTCACTGGCCCCGCCGAGCATGCCGCCCTGAGCCAGGTCACCCAGCAGTGCGCTGATCGACCTGTAGTGCTGCTGGGCAAGCACCTCGGTCGGGGCCAGCAAGGCCGCCTGTCCTCCCGAGTCGACGACCTGGAGCATTGCGCGCAGTGCCACCAGCGTCTTGCCGGAGCCGACCTCACCTTGCAGAAGCCGGTTCATCGGATGCGGCAACGCCAGTTCGCCGGCGATCAGGTCACCGATGTCCTGCTGCCCCTGGGTCAGCGAGAACGGCAACCGCCGGTCGAAGGCGGCGAGCAGGCCCTCGCGCGCCCCACCGCGCGCCTGGGCCCCCTGGTCGCGCAGCGCGGCCCGTCGCCGCGCCATCACCAGTTGCAGGGTCAGCGCCTCCTCGAAACGGAACCGCTTCTGCGCCGCCCCCAATTGCGACCACTCGTCTGGACCGTGGATCCAGCGCAGCGCCTGCATCACGTCGAGCACCTCGAAGCGTTCGCGCAGCGCTGGAGTCAATACGTCCTCGACCCCGGTGACCATGTCCAGCGCCGACGCGATCACCCGTTGCAGGTCCCATGAATAGAGTTTCGCGGTGAGCGGATACACCGGGATGAGCTTGCTCAGCCCACTGGCATCCTGGCTGCCCAGCGCGAACCCGTGTGCCTGCTCAAGTTGCCAGCTCTGCCGGAAGAGTTTGGCCTTGCCGGTGAACAGCACGCGGCTGCCCCGCGGGTAGGAATCCTCATAGGCCTGGGCCTGCTTGGCGTACGGGCTGAACAGCGTGACGCTGAAGTCGGGTCCGTCGGTGCGCAGCCGCACGGTGGTGCGGTATTGGCGCCGGTTGCCGCGGAAGAAGTCGGCGCTGTCGCAGGAGCGGACCTCACCGATGATCGTGAGTTGCTGTCCCTCCACCGGGGTCGCGACCTCCGAGATCTCCGTGGACGTGATGTAGCGACGTGGGAAATGCCGCAGAAGTTGACCCACACTGGTGATCCCGAGGCCGTCCTCGACCAGTTTGCGTTTGTTATGGGAGCGGCCGAAGACCGAAGCAAGCGGGCTCTCGGGTGAGATACCGGTCATTACTCCACTCCGATGAGCAACAGATAGCGGTCCTGTCCGCCCGCATAGACGGTGGTGTCGACCAGATGGTGGCTCTCCTCGATCCAGTCACGGCAGGTCTCGGCCAGGGCGTGGGCGCCTTCGTCAACGCCCGACACGAGCGTGATCAACTCACCACCCCCGCCGAGCAGGCGCGCCACGATGGCGCGTGCCACCTCGTCCGCGTCATCGCCGACCACCACGAAGTCGCCGTCGATGGCGCCGAGGACATCGCCGACCTCGCATTCGCCCGCGCTGGTGAACGCATGTTTGGCGGCGATCGTGACGGCGCCGTGTCTGGTGTGCCGGGCTGTCGCGGTCATCTCCAGAACGTCGCTGTCGAAAGCCCGCCCGGGCTCGTGCACGGCCAGCGCGGCCAACCCCTGGACCTGCGCATGCGTCGGGATGACCGCGACGCGCAGCCCGTGGTCGTGCTCGGCGGTGCGCGCGGCGTACTCCGCCACGCGTACGGAATCTGCGTCGTTGGGCAGCACGATCACCTCGTGGGCACCGGATGCTTCGATGGCCTCCAAGAGCATGCCGGTGGAAGGCCGACGCCCGGGACCTCCCTCCACCACGATCGCCCCGGCATCGGAGAACAGCGTCGACAACCCCGGACCGGCCGCCACTGCCACGACAGATCTGCCACGCGAGTGCGTGGCCGCACGAGTCGCCTTGGCCGCCTGGACCTGCTCGGCGAAATGGGTCACCTTGATCCGGTGGGGTCGACCGGCGGCGATCCCAGCCTCGACCGCGGCACCGACGTCGTCGACATGTACGTGCACGTTCCACAGCCCGGCGCCACCCACGACGACCAACGAGTCACCGAGCCCGGCCAGCGTCTCCTTCAATCCATTGATCGCCGAGTCTTCGGCGTCGAGGAGATACATCACCTCGTACGCCGGGCCGCCCTCGGTGAGGTCGACGCCCACAACGGGCTGGTCAGCCGGGGTCGCGACGAGAGGAATGGTGTGCCGCCCCAGCGTGGGCCGTACGGTCGCGGGTCTGCGCCCGGTCAAGACCGTCTCGGCCGCGTCGAGAATCACGCTCAGTCCGCGCCCGCCGGCATCGACAACCCCCGCATCGCGCAGCACCTGGAGTTGCTCGGGCGTACGTGCGAGCGCCTCGCGTGCCGCGTGCGCCGCCTTCGTGAACACCTCCCCCGCGCGGGCATTCTCCTGCGCCGCCTGCTCACGCGCCGCTTCGGCCGCCGCACGCGACACGCTCAAGATCGTGCCCTCGACAGGGGTGCCGACAGCTGCGTACGACGCCTCGGTCGCCTCGCTGAGCGCCTCGGCCATGATCACGGCGTTGCGTTCGTCTGCCGTCGCTTTGCTGATGCGCGCAGAGACGGCACCGAGCATCTGGCTCAAGATCACGCCGGAGTTGCCGCGCGCGCCCAGCAACGCGCCGCGAGCGAGGGCGGCGAGTGCGGTCGGTAGGTCGGCACCCTGGTCGGCGGCTTCGCGGATCGCGTCACGACCGGCCGCCATGGTGAGGAACATGTTGGTGCCGGTGTCGCCGTCCGGCACCGGATAGACGTTGAGTGCGTCGATCTCTTCGCGCGCCGCGCTCAGGGCGTCGGCGGCGATGTCGGCAAAGCGGAGCACGACCGACAGCGCGATGTGGCTGCCGGGTGGCACCTGCTCCATGATGTCCTCGCCTCTCGGGATTGGCCTGTCGGGAATGCTCTTGGGGTGACCGCGGTCACGCTGCGGTGAAGGTTAGTCCCAGGCACCGACGGCAGGGGGCGTCCGGGGTATCCGCGCGGATTTCGGCTCTCGGTCCAGGTCGGATACTCTTCTTCGGTTGCCTGCTGCCGACCGCGCGGGCCGATTCCGTTCCAACCTCGACTTTTCAGGAGTGCCCGGTGGCCGCCGTCTGCGACATCTGTGCCAAGAGCCCGAACTTCGGCAACAACCGTCCGTGGTCGCGCAAGATCACCAAGCGCCGGTTCGACCCCAACATCCAGCGGGTGCGGGCCAAGGTCAACGGCACGCCCAAGCGCCTCAACGTGTGCACCTCCTGCCTCAAGGCCGGCAAGGTCTCTCGCTGACTCGCCCTTCGCTGACGGCTCGCCCTTCGGGCGGGCCGTTTCGCTATTTCGGAGCTATTTCCGGACGCGGAGTCCCCGGCCGGCCGGGGACTCTCACGGTGTGTAACCGATGCATAGGTCACGAACCGTGAGACTCGGTCACACGGAGCCGTCAGAAGTGCGTCCACCCTGTCGGGCCGTCGTACGCCTCCTCGTCGACCGTGACACCAGCCCCCTCTCGGACGGTGCCGATCACCGACCACCCGGACGGGACAGCAGACGCCTCGGAGAATGTCGCGAGCAACGCATGGTCGTCCCCACCGCCGAGGATGAAGCCGAGCGGATCCGCACCGAGTGCCGAGCCGACGGCTTGCAGAGGCTCGGGCACGGTGAACGCGGCACTGCGTACGTCGATCGCCACTCCCGAGGCATCCGCAAGATGCCCGGCCTCGGCCAGCAGGCCGTCGGAGATGTCGATCATCGAGGTGGCGCCCGCCTCCGCAGCGCGTACGCCCTCGTCGTAGGGAGGTTCGGGGCGTCGATAGGCCTCCACCAGCGCGCGGGGTGAGCGAAAACCCCGCCCCAGCACGGCCAGGCCGCCGGCGGCCCAGCCCTGGCGCCCGGCAAGCGCGAGTACGTCCCCTGGTTCGGCACCCGAACGCAAGACTGGAGCGATCGTGCACGCCCCGAGCGCCGTGATCGAGATGACGATCTGATCCGCACGAGTCAGATCTCCTCCGACGACACTCGCACCGACGAGGGCCGCCTCGGCGACCACACCACGTACGAAATCCAAGGCCCACTCGACGGGCAGGCCTGCCGGGGCTGCCAGGCCGACGGTCAACGCGGTCGCACGACCACCCATCGCATTGATGTCCGACAGGTTCTGAGCAGCAGCACGGTGGCCGACATCTTGCGCCTCGGCCCACTCACGGCGGAAGTGGCGGCCCTCCACCATGACGTCGGTCGAGACGACCACGTGGCCGGTCTTGATGCGGAGTACGGCAGCGTCGTCGCCCGCACCGATCAGGATGCGCTCGTCGTCCTGGCCACCCAACAACGGCGTGAGCGCCTCAATCAGACCGAACTCCCCCAGCTTCGCCCAACGTCTGCTCGAAGACGGCTGCGCTGGTGGTCCGAGGAGCAGAGGATGCCATGCGGCCATCTCATCAGATCCGGTAGGTTGAGCAGGGCTCGGGCGCGCGGCGCCCGCCCAGATCACCACGCAGAACCCACCAGCAGAGGAGCCCAAGATGGTCGTGCAGGCCTACATCCTGATCCAGACCGACGTCGGCAAGGCGGCCGAGGTCGCCAAGGCGATCGCGGGCGTCAAGGGCGTCACGCTGGCCGAAGATGTCACGGGTCCCTACGACGTGATCGTGCGCGCTGAGGCCAAGAACGTCGACGAGCTCGGCAAGCTCGTGGTCGCCAAGGTCCAGACCCTCGACGGCATCACCCGTACGTTGACCTGCCCGGTCGTCCACATCTGAGTTGTCCACCACCTCACGACGCCTCGCACCAGTGGTGCGGGGCGTCGCCATGTTCGCACTGCTGGTGGCCGTGTCAGGTTGCGGATCGAGCAAGGTGTCGATCGAGACCGCAGATCTGTCCGGGCCGGATCGCGCGGCGTGCGCCGCGCTCGTCGACGCGTTGCCCAAGACACTGGCCGACGAGTTGCGTCGCCCCATCGACCCCGACAACGCGCCCGGGGCAGCATGGGGCGATCCGGCGTACGTCTTGACATGCGGTGTCTCCAAGCCCTCGTCCTTCACGGATATCTCGACGTGCGACATCGCCAACGGGGTGGCGTGGTTCGCCGACCCCGACGAGGCCGCGCACTCGGCTGCCGACGTCACCATCACCGTGGTCGACCGCGCGCCCGCGGTCTCGCTGGTCGTACCCGGGCGCTATCGACCCGAAGGAGTCGCTGCGGCTCTGGTCGAGTTGGCGCGCCCGATCAAGCGTACGTTGACGAAAATCGACGCGTGCGGGTGACTGAGCACCCGATTTGTCCGCTAAGCCCCCGGTTCGTTGGGGGTTGAGCGGACCACAGTCCGCTCGACGCCCACGCCGGGCGCCGATCAGCGAAGCCCCGTGTCGCGCCGAAGCGCCAGCGAAATCAGCCGATCGACGAGGTCCGGATAGTCCACCCCGGAGGCCGCCCACATCGCCGGATACATCGACACCGGCGTGAAGCCCGGCATCGTGTTGAGTTCGTTGATCACCAGCGAGCCGTCGGGCAGATAGAAGAAGTCGACCCGCGCCAGTCCCTCGCAGTCCAGCGCAGTGAAGGCCTGGGCAGCCAGGGCCTGCATCCGGGCGATCACGTCGTCAGGCAGATCGGCCGGCACTTCGAGGCTGGT
Organism: Nocardioides sp.; assembly: GCA_037045645.1. Lineage (NCBI taxonomy): Bacteria > Bacillati > Actinomycetota > Actinomycetes > Propionibacteriales > Nocardioidaceae > Nocardioides > Nocardioides sp. Next base: position 961,347 of record JBAOIH010000001.1, on the reverse strand, counting down.
GTGTTCGCCGGGAAGGTATTTCGCCGCGAAGTCATAGAACTCGTGGTCGCCACCGATCCGGATCTCGGCCGGCAGCGAGGTCTCTGGATCGCCGTCGAGAGATTGGAGTACGCCGCACTCCACCTCCCGCGAGCCGATCGGCGCAGCCTGCTCGATCAACACCTTGGGATCGTGCTGCATCGCCACCTCCATGGCGGCCGCGATTTCGGAGGAGTCGTGGATCTTGGAGATCCCGAACGACGAACCGCCGCGTGCAGGCTTGGCGAAGCAGGGGAAGCCGAGCGAGGAGATCCGGTCGCGACACGACAGTTGGTCGCGTTCCCAATCACGGCGGGTGACGGTCACGCTCGGGAGGACCGGCAGCCCGGCCGATTGGAGCACGATCTTCATGAACGCCTTGTCCATGCCGACGGCCGAGGCGAGCACGCCGGCGCCGACATAACGTACGCCGGCCATCTCCAACATCCCCTGGATCGTGCCGTCCTCACCCCACGGGCCGTGCAGCAAGGGGAAGACCACATCGACCTCGCCCAACACCGCTGGGGGCGCGCCCACCTCGGTCACCACCAGATCGGTGTTGGCGCCAGCCTGGGAAAGCATGACAGTGGGCAAACTCGCGTCAACAGAAGGCAACGGGTCGTCATGTCCGGCAATCGCCAGACGCGAGACATCCCCGGATTCGAGCACCCAGCCGCCGTCGGTCGCGATCCCGATCGGCACCACGTCGTACTTGTCCCGGTTGATGGCGGCGAGCACCGAACCCGCGGTGACGCAGGAGATGCCGTGCTCGCTGGAACGGCCGCCGAAGACGACCGCGACACGTGGTTTCCGGTGCTCGTTCATCGCGTCGAGCGTACGGCCTTAGTCTGCTGGCATGGCCGATGACATGCCCGTACGCCACCACTCGCCCGCGACCACTGCGGTGCACGCCGGGCGGCCCGAGAAGGTCGCGGGTGCGGCGTTCAACGAGCCGGTCACGTTCACCTCGACGTACGTCGCGGGCGCGGAGGTCGGCTATGCCCGCGCCAGCAACCCCACCTGGGTGGCCTTCGAGGATGCGCTCGGGGCACTGGAAGGGGGCCGCGCACTGAGCTTTGCCAGCGGCATGGCTGCCGCAACGGTGGTGCTTGACCTGGTCGCGCAAGGGGCGACGGTGTTGGCGCCCGAAAAGTGCTACATGGGCGTGATCCAAGAGTTGGCCGATCTCGAATCTCGCGGGCGGATCAAGACCCTGCTGGTCGACATGACCGACACCCAGGCGGTCATCGACTCGATGGACGACGACACGGCTTTGGTGTGGCTCGAATCCCCTGCCAATCCGACAATGGAGGTCACCGACCTGGTGCCACTGATCGAAGCGGCGCATGCTGCTGGAGCCGCCGTGGTCGTCGACAACACATTTGCCACGCCGTTGTTGCAACGCCCGCTCGACCTGGGTGCCGACATCGTCGTGCATTCCGCGACAAAATTCATCGCTGGTCACTCCGACGTCTTGATGGGCGCGCTTGTTACCCGCGACGAGCGGATCCACGAGGTGCTTCGGCACCGGCGCGAACTCACCGGCGGCATCCCCGGCCCCATGGAGGCGTTCCTCGCGCTGCGCGGACTTCGTACGCTCCCGCTGCGTTTCGAGCGGTCGTGCGCCAACGCCGCCGAACTCGCCGCGCGATTGGCGGAACACCCCGCGATCTCGCTGGTGCGTTATCCCGGGTCCGGCGCGATGTTGGCCATTGAGCTCACCGGCGGCGCCGAGGCCGCCGACGCGCTGACGCACGGCACGACTCTGTGGTCCAACGCCACGTCTCTCGGTGGCGTGGAGTCGACCTTCGAACGCCGTCGACGCTGGGCGACCGAACCTGCCACAACGCCGGAATCCCTGGTACGCATGAGCGTCGGCATCGAGGACGTCGAGGATCTCTGGGCGGATCTCTGCGCGACCCTCGACACGTTGTAACGCGGCAGGCCCCATCGGCGAAGAACAGATGTGAGCGCGACGATCGGGCACGACCCAGAAGCCCTTGAGGCCTTCTATCGCGAGCACCTGCCGTTCGTACGCTCGTACGTCGCTCGTCGCGTCGATGATGCCCAAACCGCAGCCGACCTGACGGCGGACATCTTCGTCGCAGCGATCGAATCAGCGGCGCGTTATCAGGAGTCGCACGGTCCACCGGCCGCGTGGCTGGCCGGCATCGCGCGCAATGTGGTGGCAGGACATCATCGGCGTCGCGCCCGCGAGTTGCGCGCCGTGTCGCGGCTGTCCGGTCGGGCGCTGCTCGACGACGCATCGACGCATCGGATCAACGAACGGCTGGACGCCGAACGCGCCACCCGGCAGCTCTATCGATCTCTCTCGGCGTTGCCTGCCAAGCAACGCGAGGTTGTGGAACTCGTCGCCATCGACGGACTGTCCCTAACCGAGGCAGCCAAGCGTCTCGGCATTACCGCCGGCAACGCCCGGGTCCGCTACCACCGCGCCAGGGCAGCAATGGCTTTGTCCCTTCCCGAACTCATCCCTACCGAGGTGATCTGATGAACACCCAACTCGATTCCTTCGAAACCGCCCTGCTGCACCAGTTGCAAGATGAGCTAGCCAGGCAACGGCCCCAGCGAGCCCGTCCCACACGTCGACTGGCCGCCTTGGGTGCCACCGCAGCCGCCGCCATCGCGGGCGTACTCATCGTGCCCGGACTCGGCCCGACCCCGGCGTACTCGGTCCAAGAGGGCAACGCCGGCGAGATCCGAGTGGAGATCAACGCACCCGAGGATGCGGCCGGACTGGAGCGAGCGCTGGAGGAGCATGGCATCGCCGCCGACATCACCTATCTCTCCAAACTCCAGACCTGCGCGCCCGGGCGATACACCGTCGTGTCTCGAACACTGACCGGTCTGAAAACCTCGGTCGGCGATGACCACATCGCCGTGATGATCCCGCCTGGCGCGATCCGCGAGGGCGAGACCTTCGTGCTGGCATGGTCGGCAGAACCGATGGCCCCCGAACAACTCGCCGAAGATCTCCCCGAGGGCGTCACGAGCGACCAGGGCGTACGCGTCTCGTTGGAGTTCGATGTCGCGACCGGACCGGTTGCGCCGTGCCGCCCGGTCCCCGCGAAGCCCGGGGAGCCCGAACTTTTCGGGGGTTGAGCGGTCCCTGGTCCGCTCAACCCCCGGAGAACCGGGGTCCTAGCGTGCCCATCGGGTGTCTAGTCCGTCTCGGCCTTGGTGTCGCGCGCGATGAAGGACGCCATCATGTCCTTGGCGGTGATGTCGCCGTTGACCACCGCGGTGACGTGCTCGGCGATCGGGGCGTCGACTCCGGTGGCTTGGGCCAGCGCCAGCAGCGACGCACAGGATTTCGCGCCCTCGGCCACCTGTCGGGTCGAGGCATAGATCTCCTCGGTCGTCATGCCCTGGCCGAGCTTCTCGCCGAACGTACGGTTGCGCGACAGCGGCGACGAGCAAGTGGCGACCAAGTCACCTAGACCGGCCAGGCCCATCAGCGTCAGTGGATTCGCACCCAAGGCCATCGCCAGGCGGGCGGTCTCGGCCAGACCGCGGGTGATCACCGAGGCGGTGGTGTTGTCACCGAAGCCCAACCCGACGGCCATGCCGACCGCGAGCCCGACGACGTTCTTGTACGCCCCGCCGAGCTCGCAGCCGAGCACGTCGGTCGAGGTGTAGGGCCGAAACGCCGGCGTGTGGCACAGATCCTGCACCCGTTGGGCGACCGATTCGTCCGCGCACGCGACCACCGAGGCCGCGGGTTCACGCCGGGCGATCTCCTTGGCCAGGTTGGGGCCGCTCACGACGACGATCCGGTCGTCACCAGCGCCGGTCACCTCCGCGATGACCTCACTCATCCGCTTCAAGGACCCCAGTTCGACGCCCTTCATCAGCGACACCATGACCGCGTCGTCGCGAAGGTAGGGGGTCCACCCTTCAAGGTTCTGGCGGAAGGTCTGCGACGGGGTTGCGAAGACCACGACCTCAGCGTCCGAGAGCGCCTCGGCGTAGTCGGCGGTCGCCGACACCGTCGAGGGCAGCTCGATGCCGGGCAGGTAGTCGGGGTTCTCGTGCGTGCTGTTGATCGCGTCGGCCAACTCGGGACGACGAGCCCACAAGGACACGTCGTTGCCGGCATCGCCGAGGATGATCGAGAAGGCGGTCCCCCAGGAACCCGCCGACAGTACGGCGGTCTTCGTACGACTCATGACGTCCTCTTCTTCTTGCCGTTGGGGTTGCCGATCTCTCCCACGCCGGCCTGACGCGGGTCGAAGCGTGTCGTCGGCGCGGACTCGCCACGCAGGTCGGCGACGAGCTCGGTGATCGCCGCCATGATCCGATCGGTGGCCTGCTGGACGACCTCGGCGGTCGGCTTCTGACCGAGCAGATCCGACAGGTCGACGGGGTCGCCGGCCTTCATCGCGATCGTCTTGCGTGGGAACAGGTCGGGCTTCTTGGCGTACGGCGGCAGCACCTCGTGGACGCCCCACTGCCCGATCGGGATCACCGGGCAACCGGTCGCCAACGCGATCCGCGCGGCCCCCGACTTGCCTCGCATCGGCCACAGGTCAGGATCGCGGGTCAGTGTGCCCTCGGGATAAACGATCACGGCCTGGCCAAGGTTGACTGCCGCGACCGCGGCGTCGTACGCCCCCACCGCGTTGCGCGACAGCCTCTCGACGGGGATCTGCCCGGCCGCCCGAAGAAACCCCCCGAGCGCCTTGTTCTTGAACAAGCCCGACTTCGCCAGATACCGCGGTACCCGGCCGTGGTCATAGACGAAGTGCGCGATGGTCAGCGGGTCGAGGTGGGAGATGTGGTTGACCACGATCACGCAGCCGCCCGTGTGCGGCACCTTCTCGCCGTCGATCCAACGCCGGTTGAACCACGGGAAGACGAAGGGACGCAGCACGCTCTCACCCACGGTGAACGGCCACAGCCGCGTGTCCGTCAGTTTGCGTACGCGCACCAGTTACACCTCCGAAGAATCGGCGCCAACGCACCGGGCAGCAGGCTACTCGCAGACGAGTGCCGATGTGGCCCACGCCACCCACGTCACCTGACAAGATGGGCGCGATGTCCGAGATGTCGTACGCCGTGCTGGTGCCCGTCAAACCCAGCACCCTCGGGAAGTCGCGACTTGGCGGTGCCGCCGCACCCTGGCGTACGCAGTTGGCTGCGGCGTTCGCGATCGACACTCTGGCGGCGGCTCGAGCTGCCGTACGAGTCGCGCTGATCGTGGTCATCACCGACGACCCGGCCGTAACGTCGGTCGCGACAGCCGCGGGAGACGTCGTGCTGGCCGATCCCGGCGCGGGACTCAACGCGGCGCTGCGCGTGGCAGCCCAGCACGTACGCCACACGTGCCCGGATCTGACACCCGCCGCGCTGCTGGCCGACCATCCGGCACTGCGCCCCGACGAGCTTGACGACGCACTGGCCGCCGTCGACCCGGTGACCGGCGGATTCGTCGCAGACTCCCAAGGCACCGGCACCGCGCTCTATGCGGGTGGCGACTTCCGGCCGGCGTTCGGCGCAGACTCTCGCAACCGGCATCGCGCCACCGGTGCGGCCGAACTGCTGGTCGCGGTGCCCACGTTGCGGCTCGACGTGGACGATCTGGACAGTCTGCGAGCTGCGATCGAGTTGGGGGTCGGACCCGCGACGGCCCAGGTGTTGGCGACCGCACAACTGCTCTTGGTGCCAGCAGACGACTGAGGGCGGACCCCAACGGAATCCGCCCTCAACCGACGCAGGTGTCGCGTCAGGACTTCTTGGCAGCAGCCTTCTTGGTAGGCGCCTTCTTGGCCGTGGCCTTCTTCGCCGGAGCCTTGGAGGCAGCGGCCTTGGCGGGAGCCTTCTTTGCGGCGGTCTTCGCCGGGGCCTTCTTGGCAGCCGTCTTGGCGGGGGCCTTCTTCGCCGCGGTCTTCGCCGGAGCCTTCTTGGCCGGAGCCTTCTTAGCCGCGGTCTTCGCCGGAGCCTTCTTGGCCGGAGCCTTCTTAGCAGCCGTCTTCGCCGGAGCCTTCTGAGCCGGGGCCTTCTTAGCAGGGGTGGCGGCCTTGCTGACCGCGGCAGCAGCATCCGTTGCCGCCTTCACCGCTGCGGCCGGAGCGGCCATCGTCAACTTGGGCAACTTCTTCGCGCCGGAGATGACGTTCTTGAGGTCCGCTCCCGGAGTGAACTTCGGGACCGCCTTCTTCTTCGTACGGATCCGGTCGCCGGTGGCGGGGTTGCGCGCCCAGCCGGCAGCCTTGACCCGCTTCTCGAACGAGCCGAAACCGGTGATCGCGACCTTCTCGCCCTTGGCGACCTCACGGGTGATGGTGTCGAGCACGGACTCCAACGCGTGCTGAGCGGCCTTGCGGTTGCCTTCGAACCGTGCGGCCAGCGTGTCGATGAGCTGTGACTTGTTCACTAGCTTCCCTTCCAATGAACACTCGGAGCCGGACGGACTGCCCAGCGCTGGTTTCACGCTAGGCATGTTCCTCGACACACTCACGCGCCACGCCGGGGAAGACGTTGATTTCCCCGTGTGGGCAGGTGTTCTGATCCGTCAGAGCGTCACCGGCTTGAAAGCCGGGCGCTCGGTCTCGAAGGCCGAGATGTCGGCTTCGTGGCCCAAGGTGATGCCGATGTCGTCGAGTCCTTCGAGCAGGCGCCACCGCGTGTAGTCGTCGATGTCGAAGGAATCCTCGATCGCGTCCGGCCCCTCGCCCGCCTTGACTGTCTTGGTCTCCAGGTCGACGGTGATGGTGGCGCCCGGGTTGGCCTCCAGGTAGGACCACAGCGCGCCGACGACCTTCTCGTCGACCTGTGCTGCGAGTAGACCGGCCTTGCCCGAGTTGCCCCGGAAGATGTCGGCGAACCGGGGCGCGATCACGACACGTGAAGCCGTAGTTCTGCAGCGCCCAGACGGCGTGCTCGCGCGACGAGCCGGTGCCGAAGTCGGGTCCGGCGACAAGCACCGAGCCCGCGGCGTACGCCGGCTTGTTGAGCACGAAGTCCGGGTCGTCGCGCCAGGCTGCGAACAGCCCGTCCTCGAACCCCGTACGCGTCACGCGCTTGAGGTAGACGGCCGGGATGATCTGGTCGGTGTCGACGTTGCTGCGGCGCAGCGGCACGCCGACACCGGTGTGGGTGGAGAAGGCATCCATGTCAGTTCCTTTGAGCCAGTTGATCGAGATGGTTTCGAGACGCGCCTATGGCGCTCCTCAACCAGCGGTGTTCGGTTGATCGAGCAAAGTCGAGGTCACAGATCGGCGGGCGACGACAGCGTGCCCCGGATCGCGGTCGCGGCGGCAACGGCGGATCGAGACGAGGTGCGTACGCCCGCCCTTGCCCTGCCGGCCTTCGAAGTTGCGGTTGGACGTCGAGGCGCTGCGCTCGCCGCGGAGCGAGCTGATCGGGGTTCATGCCTAGGCACATCGAGCACCCCGCGCCCCGCCATTCGGCGCCAGCCTCTTTGAAGACCACGTCGAGGCCCTCCTCTTCGGCCTGCAGGCGTACGCGCACCGAGCCCGGCACCACCAGCAGTCCGGGTGCCCTCGGCCACCTTGCGGCCCTTGACGATGTCCGCGGCCAGCCGAAGGTCCTCGATGCGACCGTTGGTACACGAGCCGACGAAGACGGTGTCGACCTTGATCTCGCGCATCGGCGTACCGGCTTCCAGACCCATATACGTCAACGCCTTCTCGGCCGCGATCTTGTCGACCTCGTCCTCGAAGTCGTCGGGGCTGGGCACGTCGGCACCGAGCGGCGACACCCTGGCCCGGGTTGGTGCCCCAGGTCACGAAGGGAGTCATCTTCGAGGCGTCGAGCACGATCTCCTTGTCGAACTCGGCGTCCTCGTCGGTGCACGAGCGTGCGCCAGTGCTCGACTGCAGCGACCCAGTCTTCGCCCTTGGGAGCGCCGGCCTTGCCCTCGATGTAGTCGAAGGTGGTCTGGTCGGGGGCGATCAGACCAGCCTTGGCGCCCCACTCGATCGACATGTTGCAGATCGTCATCCGCGACCTCCATCGAGAGTTCCTCGATGGCCGGGCCGCGGTATTCCACGACATAGCCCTGACCGCCACCAGTGCCGGTCTTGCTGATCAGGGTGAGGATCAGGTCCTTGGCGGTCACGCCGTCCGGCAACGAACCCTCGACGGTGACAGCCATCGTCTTGGGCTTGGCCTGCGGCAGCGTCTGGGTGGCCAGCACGTGCTCGACCTCGGACGTACCGATGCCGAACGCGAGCGCACCGAACGCGCCGTGGGTGGAGGTATGGGAGTCACCGCACACGATCGTCATGCCCGGCTGAGTGAGTCCCAGTTGTGGACCGACCACGTGCACGATGCCCTGCTCGATGTCTCCGAGCGGGTGCAGCCGAATGCCGAACTCCTCGGCGTTCTTGCGCAGCGTCTCGACCTGCGTACGACTCACCGGGTCGGCGATCGGCTTGTCCCAGTCGATCGTCGGGACGTTGTGGTCCTCGGTCGCCAGCGTCAGTTCGGGGCGTCGTACGGGACGGCCCGCGAGACGCAGTCCGTCGAACGCCTGCGGACTGGTGACCTCGTGGATCAGGTGAAGGTCGATGTAGAGCAGATCCGGCTCCCCTGCGGCCGACCGCACCACGTGCTCATCCCAGACCTTCTCTGCCAGGGTCTTGCCCATCTGATCCTCACTTCTGCTTCTCGGCCTACTGCTTGCACCTCGGTGTCGTACGTCGCACACCGTACTACTTGCCATCCTAGAGTGTGAGATGAGAATATCGCCATATGGACAACGGAAGCGGCGTGGGTGTTCTCGACAAGGCGGCCCTGGTGCTGACTGCTCTTGAGTCGGGACCGGCGACGCTGGCGACCCTGGTGACCAGCACGGGCCTGGCCCGACCGACCGCTCACCGACTCGCCGTCGCACTGGAGCACCACCGCTTGGTCTCGCGCGACATGCAGGGCCGCTTCGTACTCGGTCCGCGGCTCTCGGAACTCGCCGCTGCGGCCGGGGAGGACCGCCTGCTGGCAGCGGCCGGGCCGATCCTGGCACGCCTTCGCGACATCACCGGGGAGTCCGCCCAGCTGTGGCGGCGTCAGGGCGATCACCGCATCTGCGTCGCCGCTGCCGAACGCCCGTCGGGCCTGCGCGACACGATCCCGATCGGCTCCCAACTCACCATGCGCGCTGGTTCGGCAGCCCAGGTCTTGCTGGCCTGGGAGGACCCCGAGCGGATGCAGCGCGGCCTGATGAACGCGGCGTACTCCGCCACCGCACTGTCCGGCATCCGCCGCCGCGGCTGGGCCCAGTCGATCGGCGAACGCGAGCAGGGCGTGGCGTCGGTGTCGGCGCCCGTACGCTCCCCCGGCGGCAAGGTGATCGCGGCGGTCTCTGTGTCCGGTCCGCTCGAACGTCTCACTCGCCAACCGGGCCGGATGCACGCTCCCGCGGTGCTCGCCGCAGCCGAACGGCTCAGCGAATCACTGCGTCGCGCCGCTGCTGAGTGAGTACGCCGGTCGATGCGCGAGCAGCCTGACGGGATCAGCCTGAGATCATGACCTCCTTGATCCTGATCCGGACCGCCGCGATCACCGCCGTCCTCGTCGTCGCGTACCTCATCATCGACCTCACCGCCACCAAGGGCGACCCCAACATCGGCGCGGGCCTGATGATCTTCGCCGCCCTGGTCGTCATCAGCGTCATCTGGGCATTCTTCGACGGCCGACGCCAGGACCTGCCGAAGACGCTGGCCGCATGGACGATCGTGGCGCTCGTCGTCTCCGTCGGCTGGCTGGTCACCCGGGCCATCCTCGAAGCGGGCGATGAAGCGCTGGAGTTGATCCTCGCGGATCTCTTCACGATCCCGTTCACGGTCGGCCTGATCCTCGCGCCGGCCCTGCTCGGTGCCGTGCTCGGCCGAGCCAGCCTGGGCACCGCTCACTGAAGCCCCTTGTGGTGCTTGCCGGTGTCACCCAGTGGCACCAGCAAGCACCACAAACTCAGTCACTCAGTGAGTCGCGCGCCCAACTCGAGGTGAACCACGCACCGTCCAACCCCGTGAACTCCGCCACCTTGGCGACCTCACCCGAGCCGACCCGCCAGGCCAGCAGGCGATTCTTCGACGTGAAGCCCAACCACGAGTCGTCGAGCCAGCCGGCAACGTTGCAGCACGTCTTGCCTCGCCCCTCGACCGACAGCGCCAGCACGGATCGGTTCGCTCCCGAGACCACGATGCCTTCGGGGTTGGCGTACGCCCCACCCTCGACCGGCCCGGCCAGGAACGCCGCCTGCGCCACCTCGCCGGGACGCCCGGCCCACGAGCCGTACATCTGGTCGCCATTCGCGATAGGCAGCCCGGTGAACGTCATGCGGGGTCTGCGTCCGGTCTCGTTGCCGTCGAGGTCGACGGTGCGACCACTGTCGGCTGCGAGCTCGTCGGGCAGCCAGATGGTGTCGGGGTTGAGCCATTCGGCGCCCTCGGCCAGATAGCGAGGGGTCGCGATGATCCGCTGCTCCAAGGTGTGCAGATCGAGCAGCACGAGGTCGTCGACCTGGGCGAACAGGATCGTCCAGCCGTCCGGTGACAGTCCGCCATTGGGCGCGAGAACCGCAGCCACATTCCCGCCCTCGTCATGGTTGGCCGCGATCCGCCCGGTCGGGATGGTCCAGGAACGACCAGCCTCGTCGACCCCGACGAAGCGCTTCCAACGGCCCTGGTCGTCGAAGACCTCGAACACCCCGAGCAGTCGCGTGCCCGCTTCGATCATCGGCCGATCCGCGGATAGGTCGAGGAACTGTTCTTCGGGATTCGGCCCAACCCACGGCAACGAGGCTTCGTCCGCAGCATCGGGCGCCCACCAGACCGGCACCCTCTGATAGTGCGCATCCGGGGCGGCCGAGCTCCCCGGCTGGGTGCTGGAGATGCTCGGTGACTCACTCGCGGCAAGATTCCCGCGATCGGGCGACAACAGATCGGTGACCGACCCGGGGCGTACGACCGCCACCGCGCCAACGGCCACCACCGCCACAGCCGCAGCGGACATCAGGGTGCGCGAACGCTGCCGGCGGCGTACGCCTTGACGCCAGGCCGTGTCGACCGCTCCCGGCAGCGGAGCGGGCACGTCGCTGACGGTGTCGTGCAGCAGCTCAGTCAAGCGTGTCTCGGTCATCGCGGGTCCTCCAAGAGTTCGGCGAGGTGCGGCGCAGCCTCGCGCAGGCGCCTCAGGGCGAGATGGGTCTGGCTCTTCACGGTGCCGATCGCCACGCCCATCGCGTCGGCTGTCTGCGCCTCGGTGAGGTCGGCGTAGAAGCGCAGCGCGATCACCGCACGCTGGCGAGGCGTGAGCGTCGACAGGGCACGCTCGAGATCGATGCGTCTGCTCGGATCGAGGTCCGTCGTCGGACGGTCCTCCGGCTCCCGAACGACCTCACGGCGATGTCGGCGCCACCAGCTGATGTTGTCGCGCACCAGGATCCGGTGGGCGTACGCCGTGGGGTTGCCGTCGCGCAGGCTCCGCCAGCGCTGGGCCACCTTGGTCAGCGCCTCCTGGACCAGATCCTCGGACCGGTGACGGTCACCGGTCAGAAGCACCGCGAAGCGCAGCAGGCCATGTTGAGCCGCTGTGGCCCATTCGACGTACGCCTCATCGGTGTCCATACCCGGTCAACGCGTGAGTGGCGGCTTTGGTTGGAGGGTCACGACACCCGGCCCAGGTGGACCGCCGCCAGCATCAGCGGCGCGATCGTGCCCGAATCCTGGATGCCACCGGACTTGACCAGCTCGAGCACCTCGCGCCAGGGGACGCGGCGTACGGTCCGGATTCCTTCCTCGGCCTGGTGCTCGGTGGGGTCGTCGACGGTGGTGAGCCCGCGCGCCAGGTAGGCACTCTCGGGGCAGTGCGCGATCCCGTTGAGGGCGAAGTACCCGCCCAGCGGAATCCACTCGCTTGCGGCCAGGCCGTTCTCCTCCGCGAGTTCGCGTTCGGCCGCTATCAACGGGTCTTCGCCATCGGTACTGCCGGCGGGCACCTCCAGGGACCACGTCTGCGTCGTGTACCGGAACGTCTCGATCATGACGACCTCGTCGTCCTCGGTCAGCGCGACGATGAAGACCGCTGGATTGCGCGAGTGGACGACGCCATAGAGCCCGTCGTCGCCGTTGGGCCGGATCACCTTGTCCTCGCGCACGAACATCCACGGGTTCTCGTACGCCACCCTCGACTCCACGGTCTGCCAGCCCCCGGCGTCGTGGGTCGCTTGCTCGGTCCGGCCGTCGGTGCTCATCCCCCGACCCTCCCACGCCGAGGAGTCACGAACTCTCGCCGAGGGGTCACGAACGCGTCAGAACAACGCGTCCTGCTCCAGGTCGAGCAGGATCTGCTTGCGCTCGACCCCGCCGGCATAGCCCGTCAGCGTGCCGTTGGCGCCGATCACCCGGTGGCACGGGATCACGATCGGAATCGGGTTGGAGCCGTTGGCCAGGCCGACGGCGCGAGAGGCGGCGTTCGTACGCCCGAGGCGGTGTGCGATCTGACCGTACGTCGCGGTCTCTCCGAAGCCGATCAGCGCGAGTTCCTTCCACACGCTGTGCTGGAAGTCGCTGCCCTTGGGCGCCAGCGGTAGGTCGAACGCCTGTCGCTCCCGGTTGAAGTATTCGGTGAGTTGCTGCACCGCCTGCCGAAGCACCGGGTGCGCATCGTCGCGGGCGCCGCGCGGGCGACCGTCGGAGTCGACGAACGGGCTGAACTCGATCGCGGTGATCGCGCCGTCCTGCTCGACGATGCGCAGATCGCCGATCGGGGAGGCCATCACGGTGTGCACGGTCATATCTTCTCCTGCTGCTCTTGGTCCTGCACGTCGTGCAGGCTCTGCCAGAGGTGGATCTGGGCGTACGAGCGCCAAGGCCGCCACGTGTCTGCGAGCCGCTCGGCGTGTGTCGGGTCGTGGCCGAGATTCGTCAAGGCGTGCTTGATGCCGACATCGGTCGCCAAGAAGACGTCGGGGTCGCCAAGTGCTCGCATGGCGATGTAGTCGGCCGTCCACGGACCGATGCCCGGCAGGGCCAGCAGCGCCTCGCGTACGTCATGTCGATCAGTGCTCCGGTCGAGCCGGATCTGTTCGTCGGCCAGCGCCTTGGTCAGGCTGATCAACGCTCGGCCTCGAGCGCGCGGCATCGGATAGTCCTCGGGCGTTAGTCGGCTCAGGCTGTCGCTCGTCGGGAAGAGGTGGGTGAGGTCGTCGTACGAAGTCTCGATGCGCTGACCGTGCTTCTCGGTCAAGTCGCCGGCCAGAGTGCGTGCTCGCGCGACGCTGATCTGTTGGCCGAGCACGGCGCGTACGGCGATCTCCTCACCGTCGACGTGGCCGGGGACGCGCAGGCCGGGGTGGTGGGCGATCAGGGGGCCGAGGATCTTGTCGCTCTCCAACGCGGTGCTCACTGCGAGCGGGTCCGCGTCGGCATCCAGGAGTCGCCGGGTGCGTTCGACGGCCGCGCCCAGATCGCGCAGATCGGCCAGGTGCAAGGTGGCGTCGACCTGCGCAGTGCCGACCTCCTCGTGATCGCTCAAGTGCACCTCGACGGCGCCCACCCCGTGGGGCAGACGGAGCGTGCGGGCATAAGTCCCCTCGCCGCCGGGGTTGATGCGTGCGGTCTCGACTCCGGCCACGGTGCGCGGGGCGAGGAAGGCGAGCAGCGCTTTGCCGGCGTACGGAGTGCGTACGGCCAACCGGATCGGCAGACGGGTCACGCCCGGCGCCTTCGACGGGTGAGGACCGCGCTCTGCCTCCGGTGGTTGAGGAGCGCGCCCCGCGCGCGTCTCGAAACCACGCCGCAGTTCGCGTGGCGCCGCGTCGTACACCTCTTTGAAGCTCTCGTTGAACTGCCGCACGCTGCTGAACCCCGCGGCGAAGGCGACGTCGGTCAGCGGCAGGTCGGTGGTCTCCACGAGTACGCGGGCCGTCTGTGCCCTGCGGGCGCGAGCGAGTGCGAGCGGGCCTGCACCAACCTCCGCGACGAGCAGCCGGTTGAGGTGCCGAGACGTATAACCGACCTGCCTGGCCAACTCCTCGACGCCAGCACGATCCACGACCCCGTCATTGATCAGCCGCATCGCCCGACCTGCTGTGTCGGCGTTGACGTCCCACCGCGGACTGCCCGGCGTCGCGTCGGGCAGACATCGTTTGCAGGCGCGAAAGCCCGCTGCCTGCGCCGAGGCGGCGGTGGGGTGGAAGGTGACGTTGCGGGAGGCCGGCGTACGAGCAGGGCAGGAGGGCCGGCAATAGATTCCGGTGGTCTTCACCGCGGTGTAGAAGACCCCGTCGAACCTGCGGTCGCGACCCGAGACCGCGCGATAACACGTCTCGTGATCCAACGGCGGGGCGCTCATGCACACCATCATCGCGCCACCGGAAGGCACGTGCTAGCGGGAATCAGACATCGCAGTGGTGAGCAGACGCGACAGGTCGGCGGCCTCACGCGGAGCAGACGCGACAGGTCGGCGGCCTCACGCGGAGCAGACGCGACAGGTCGGCGGCCTCACACGGAGCAGACGCGACAGGTCGACAGAACGGCCCCGGCAGCTTCGCTGATCCGGGGCCGTGCACTCGTGGTACCCCCGACCGGATTCGAACCGGCGCTACCGCCTTGAGAGGGCGGCGTCCTAGGCCACTAGACGACGGGGGCGTGATTGCTCACGCAACGAAGCGAAACTCTAGCCAGGCTGGAGATTCGCTCCAAATCCTCGCGAGCCGAGTCGGATCGGATCGCGTGGGTGGATCGCTGGGGTACAAGGACTCGAACCTTGACTAACTGAACCAGAATCAGTCGTGCTGCCAATTACACCATACCCCATGGGGGTATTCTGGCACGGCGGCCGGAACCCTCATGACGGCTCTGACGAGCCGAAGACGAACCTTACCCAGCCGCCCTCGGGGCCGCCAAAACGTCGGACTCTGTGCGTCGGGTCAGGCCCATCCGGTGGGCTGCGTACGACGCCAGCACCAGGTAGGTCAGCGACTGGGTCAGCGTGACGGGCAAGTTCCACCAGGTGCCGCCGCTCGGGTTGAGCGCGGACGCCATATCGCTGAACGCCAAAGCGAGCCCGAAGGCCAGGAAGTTGTTCAGCACATGCATCGCGATACCGGCCTCCAGCCCGCCGGTGATCACGACGAGCGTGCCCGCGACCACACCGAAGGCGAACCGGTCGAAGAAGATCGGCAGGTCCTGCGCACCGTGGGCGAACGCGAAGAGCAACGAGGTGACCGCGATCGCGATCGCAGCGGAGGTCTTCTCGCCCAGCTTCCACGACCAGCCGCCGAACACCTGGAGCAGATAACCGCGGAAGAGGTACTCCTCCCCCGCAGCCTGCAGTGGGGTGAGCAGAAGAACGACGAGGACGAAGTCACGCAGCGTGGGCGTCCATTCGTTGACCGAACCGGACACACTGCCGGCCTGCTCCGGGAGCACGATCGACACCGCCAGCGTGATGATCAAGGCCAGCACCGACAGCCCCAGGCACACCAAGAAATAGCCCCAACGCATCCGGCCCAGGATCGAGTTGAGCCAGCCCGGCCGCAGCCCGTGCAAGGCCCAGGTCATCAGCATCGTGACCGGGATCGAGGAGGCCAGGATCAGGTTGAGGTACGCCAGCGCGGCCGGCGTGGGATCGGACAGGTCGCCCAACTCTCCAAGTCGATCACCGACCGGCTGACCTGTCGCTGCGTACCAGATCATGAATGGCGCCAGCGCGAAGACGGAGGCACACGCGAACACCGTGAGCACGGACGCGATCAGGCCGAGCAGCCCACGCCACCAACCCGGACGACCCCCGAGATGGATCAGGTGATAGGGCAGCCGCACTGCTCAGCCGATCGCGTCGCGCAGGCGCGCCAACGAACGGTCGCGGCCCAGCAACTCCATCGACTCGAACAGCGGAGGGCTGACCCGACGGCCGGTGACGGCAACGCGTACGGGTCCGAAAGCGACGCGCGGCTTGAGTCCCAGACCGTCGATCAGCGAGGTCCGCAGCGCCTCCTCGATCGCGGCGGTCCCCCACGGGTGCAGGCCGTCGAGGGCGTCGTACGCCGCTCGTACGACCTCACGCCCCGCGTCGTCGATCTGGTCAACTCGAGCGAATTCGGCATCGGGGACGAACAGGAAGCCGAGCATGTCGACGGCCTCGTTGAGCTTGTTCATCCGCTCCGCGACCAGCGGCATCGCCTGCTCCAGCATCTGCGCGTCGGCGTCACTGACCGGACGCTTGATCACGCCCGCGTCCTTGAGCACCTTCAGCACCCGCTTGGTCAGGTCGTCGAGCGGGAGCATCCGCATGTGGTCGGCGTTGATCGCCTCGGCCTTCTTCATGTCGAAGCGAGCCGGGTTGGGGTTGACGTCGGCGATGTCGAACGCCTCGACCATCTCGGCCAGCGAGAAGACGTCGCGGTCGGCCGAGATCGCCCAGCCCAGGAGCGCCAGGTAGTTGAGCAGGCCTTCGGGCAGGAAGCCCTGGTCGCGGTACATGAACAGGTGCGACTCGGGATCGCGCTTGGACAGTTTCTTGTTGCCCTCGCCGGTCACGAACGGCAGGTGCCCGAACTGCGGCACCACCTTGGAGATGCCCAGCGCCACCAGCGCCTCGTGCAACGGGATCTGCCGCGGGGTGCTGGAGAGGATGTCCTCGCCGCGCAGCACGTGGGTGATCTCCATCAGCGCGTCGTCGACGGGGTTGACCAGCGTGTAGAGCGGGTCACCGTTGGCGCGCGCGAGCGCGAAGTCGGGAACGTACTGGGTCTCGAAGGTGATCTCACCGCGCACCAGGTCGTTCCAGGTGATCGAGCCGTCGGGCATCCGGAAGCGTACGACCGGCTTGCGGCCCTCGGCCTCGAACGCGGCCCGCTGCTCGGCGCTCAGTTCGCGGCAGAAGCCGTCGTACCCCATCACCTTGGAGCCGGCCGCCTTGCGGCGCGCGTCGACCTCGTCGTTGTGACAGAAGCAGTCGTAGGTGTACGACGACTCGCGCAGCTTGGCGAGCACGTCGGCGTAGATCTCGCTGCGCTCGGACTGGCGGTAGGGGCCGTGCGGACCTCCGACCTCGGGGCCTTCGTCCCAGTCGAGGCCGAGCCAGCGCATCGCGCCGAGCATCGCGTCGTACGACTCCTGGGTGCTGCGCTCCTTGTCGGTGTCCTCCACGCGGAACACGAAGGTGCCACCCCTGCCGTTCAAAGCAGCGTGCCTCGCAAAGGCCCAGTTGTACAGAGCCGTACGGGCGAAGCCGACGTGTGGCGAGCCGGTCGGGGACGGACAGAAGCGGACGCGAACAGCGGAGTCACTCACGACGCATCACTGTATTCGTGAGCGCACCGAGCCCCTCAATCGCGACCTCGACCTCGCTGCCGACCTCCATCGGGCCGACGCCTGCCGGCGTGCCGGTGAGGATCACGTCCCCGGGCAAGAGCGTCATCACGCTGGTGACGTAGGCGATCAGGGTGGGGATGTCGAAGATCAGGTCGCGGGTGTTGCCGTCCTGCTTGAGGTCACCGTCGAGGTAGGTCTGCACCGACCGACCTTGGGTGAAGTCGTCCGGATCCAGGTCGGTCTCGATCCACGGCCCGAGCGGGCAGAACGTGTCGAACCCCTTGCCGCGGGTGAACTGGACGTCCTTGCGTTGCAGGTCGCGTGCCGTCACGTCGTTGCCGATGGTGTAGCCGTAGATGACGTCAGTGGCCTGCTCCACGGGCACATCGCGACAGATTCGGCCGATCACGACCGCGAGTTCTCCCTCGAAGTGCACGTTGCTGCTCTGCGGTGGGTAGTGAATCGGATCGCCGGGACCGATCACGCTGGTGTTGGGCTTGAGGAAGATCAGCGGCTCCTCGGGGATCTCCATGCCCATCTCCTTGGCGTGATCGGCGTAGTTGCGTCCGATCGCGACCACCTTGCTGCGGGGAATCACCGGCGCGAGGAGGCGTACGTCTGCGTGGCGGTGCTCGGTCTGGGCGGGCTTGACGCCCGCGAAGAGCGGGTCGCCGACCAGTTCGACGATGACCGCGTCCTCGCCGGGTTGGCCGAACTCGTCAAGGTCTCCGGTCAGGACGCCGTACCTGGGCTCACCTTCGGTCGAAGGCGCGGTGAATCGGCAGATGCGCATGGGGCGAGGTTAGCGAGCGGGTGATTGGGTCGTCAGGCTCGGTCAGCCAGGCGGCGGGAAGCCGACTGCGCCCCCTCGCGCCCATCGTCTCGATCACCGCCAGCGCGACGAACCCGGAGACCAGTTTGTCCGCCAACGAGGTCAAGAGATTGGATATCGACACCGACATCACCATGCTGTGCGTGGCATGGACCAGTGTCTGTGAGATCTCGTAGACGCCATGATGGTTGGTGATGCCATGACTGGTCAGGAAGATGATCGGGATGGCGACGACCGAACACACCAAGGCCACCAGCGTGTTGAGTGCGAAGAAGCGCGGAATGGAGCGCCCGAGGCGCCAGCGGCGTACGCCGTAGCCCCATGCCAGCGCGCCCGCCACGTTGACCAGCGCGAACGGGATGGAGACAGGGCCGGTGATGGCGGCACCGAGCAAGTTGGTCGTCAGCCCGACACCGGCACCCCACCAGGGACCTAGCGCGATCGCGGCGAACGCCGTCCCGATCATGTCGAGGTAGAGCGGAAGCGAGAGGAAGTCGATGATCACGCGGCCGGGCAGATTCGCCAGCACACACACGAGCGCGATCGCGCACGCGGCCTTGGTCGACATCTCCACGACCACCTGCTCGGCGGGCTCGACCTCGACTACGGCAGGGGATGTCTCGGGATCCGGCGCGGACTCGCGGACTTCGGCGACCAGTGCGAGCGGCGCCTGCTGCACCGCGCGATGGCACCGTTTCGCCCAGTCCTCTGCCTCCGTCTCGCTGCCACCCAGGGCTCGCACGATGTCCGCCACGAGCGTGGAGTCGAGTCGTCGGCGACCGGTGCGGAACGCGTCGTACACGGTCGTACGCGCCACACGTGCCCGCTCGCTGGGGGTGCCGCGTCCCACCCGAATGCGGCCCACCTCTGCGGCGATATCGGCGTACGAGGGATAGTTGCGGCTGGCCCGCATCTCCTGCAGCGCCTCGACGAGTTCATCGATGGATTGCTGCTGACGGCTAGACATCGCTTCCCCTCCTGATTGCGTCACCCTAACGGGCGGATCTGTGGCAGGGGCGCGATCTCGCAGACCGCGTTCCTGACCCGCGGCCTAGTCTTGGCAGCCGTGGACGTGATTGCCGAGAAGACGTGGCGCAAGGCTGCACATGCGCATGCTGCTCGCGTGGAGTCGTACGTCTCCACCCATCTCGCGCGCCGCGAAGCGGGAATCAAGCATCCGGTCCATGACTTCCTGTTCACCTACTACTCACATCGGCCGGCGGCGTTGCGGCAGTGGCATCCGGGCTACGGAGTCGGTCTCGCAGGGGCGATGTCGTACGACTCGATGCGCGGCTACGCCGTGTCCGCCGACGGCGTCGCCACGGTCTGCGACGACCATCTCGGCCAGCAGGTGCCGTTGCTTCGCAGGTTGCTCACCTTGCTCTGCGCGACGGCATCGCGGCCGGGCACATTCGGGTGCTTCGGATTGCACGAGTGGGCCATGGTCTATCGCAGCGCCGAGACCCGCCACGACTGGCCGCTGCGGCTCGGGTCTTCGGGGACCGACGCCGTGGTGGACTCGCACCGGATCGGCTGCTCACACTTCGATGCGTTCCGATTCTTCACCGCGCCGGCGCGCCCGTTGAACACGTTGCAGCCTGGGCGCGATGACCGGGCCTCGTACGAGCAGCCGGGATGCCTGCACGCCAACATGGATCTCTACGGCAAGGTTGCAGTCAGGTTGATGCCGTTGATCGCCTCGGCTCTTCTCATGGACGCCTTCGAGCTTGCGTGGGATATCCGCATCCTCGACATGCGCGCCGCGCCGTACGACTTGACCGGGATCGTGCTCGACCCCACGGGTGAGCCGTGGACTCCGGTCTGCATCGAGACGGCAGACGGCAAGGCTGAATATGTGACCGCCCAGAAGGCGTTCAGCGAACGGGCGAGGCCGATTCGTGAGCGGTTGGTCGTGGAGTGTGAGCGGCTGCTCGCCGCTGCAGGGCCGCCAGCGCGATGACCTAGGGCCGACGCGGCCGTTTTGTGATGTCGATCACAGTAAAAAAAGAAACGTTCGCTTGACTTGCCCGGAGTCTGGGGTTTTCAATGGCGACTCAACCCTGGGGTCATCGATCCCGCGCTATTCTCAGGAGGCCCTGACATGACCACCATTCGACCTACTCGCCGTAGCGTGACCAAAGGGGCTGTGTGGTCAGTCCCCGCAGTAGCTGCTGTCAGTGCCGCACCAGCCTACGCCACCAGCCTCGTGCCATGCCCCACCACAGCCTGCGTGGTGCACACGGTGTTGTCGGCTCCGACCTTTACCGTGACCGCGCAGAACGGAAACGTCTTCAGCGGGCAGAGTCGAGTGAACTTGAATCTCGGCGACATCTATATCAACTCCGCCTGTGCTCCGGCTGGCACCACCGGCTTCCGGTTCCAGATCAACACTGTCACCGGCTATGACCAGGCTGGAGTCGCCCACACCGGCACCAACCTGTTGCAGAACGCGGACTCACCGTACGTGCTGGGCGCCGGCGGGGCCATGTGGGTGCGCGCCGACTTCATGGATTTCGCCTACAACGCGCCCGGCCCTGACCCCGACTGGAGTAGCAGCCATTACCTCATGTCGTACACGATCACCTACACCGTGACGTTCCTGCGGTGGCTGACCGGCACCACTACCTACGAACCACACACGGGGCCGTGTGCCTACTCCACGTCGATCGTGGCTTCTCCCAACCTCACCTACATCGGTGGCGGGCTGACCAAGTTCAACTGACAAACGGGGCATCACAGGCCCCCACCGGTGGTCGAGGAGCAGCCGCACGCGCGTCTCGAAACCACACCAGCCCACCGGTGGTCGAGTGCTGCGTCGGCCTCGCCGATCACGTAATCACTCATTGTGGGTCGCCCAGCCACGCACCCGGGTCGTCCGGGATGTCGACCGCGTGCTCGCGCAACATCTCTAGCGGGATCACTTGCAAAGCCAGCTCGGAGGTAGCGGCAAGGACGACCGGCGCGGCGAGCCCCGCTTCGTACGCCTGACGCCACCGGATCGCCACAACACACCAGCGGTCGCCGGGAACAAGGCCCGGGAAGCCGTACTCAGGCATCGGCGACACCAGGTCATTGCCTACCGAGAGTTGGTGCGCCAAGAACTCCTCGGTCATCACGGCACACACCGCGTGCAGCCCGGGGTCGTCCAGGCATTCGCAGTGCCCGTTGCGGTTCCAGCCGGTGACGGGGTCGAGGCCGCACTCTTCGAGCTGGCCGCCGAGCACGTTGAGTTCGGTCACGCCCCGGAGCCTGCCATGTCGGTGGGCGCGGTGTTACTGACTTGGTGTCAAAAGTTCGTCGGCGCAGACCCAACTGCGCGCCGCATTCACAAGACGATCGGCTGAGCCCGACCCGCTGAGCCAGTTGACATAGGTGTCGTCGCTCCACACCACGCTGAACGTCGAGCCAGACCCAGTCGGCGAGTTCTCGTACGCAACGCCAGAGTGCGATCCAACCTCAACGCGCAGTACCCGACCGTCCAACAAATGGGTCATCTCCTCGGGCCCGGTCCCCTCAGCGAGCACGCTTCTCACCAGCATGATCCCCCCGCGCCCCTCAAACTCAGGGACGGTGAGTCCCTCGACATCAACGGGTCCAAAGTAGGAAACTCCGGCTTGAACGGCGCCGTTATCGACAACCCCTCGAACGGGCAGACCGCCAATGCGCTCCGGCAAAAGCGCTCGGGCCAGGGCCGCATCGCTGGGGTTCGCGGCATGTATGGGAAGTGGCGCTGGACCCCACTGGCGCTTGGTGCTCACAACATGGTCTGGCGTCGTCATCACGTCGGCCCTTGTACACCCGGTTCCAGGTTCGGCGAGTTGCGAATGTTCGATTGCTGTGGTCGAGCCGCACCCTCCCAACAATATTGCCAAGGTGACGCAATGAAGAACTCGACTACGCGACATGTAGCACGCTCATTTCAATCGAGAGGTGGGAGATACACGTTGAACGCCCGAGAGTCGACATATTCTCCATTTGGCGTCGAAATCATTTTGGCAAACTCCCCCCGCGCCTCCAGCCCCAACGCCCTTATACGTACCCACTGCGAGAAAGGTAATGCCATCTTGGAATCCAACCTGAACTGGATGCACGAGGCTGTCATTGGTGGCACCGACGCTTGGGTCAGTCCGGACGTTTTGAACACCCGACCAGCCCGTGACGTTGTTCTTGCTCGAGAGCCATCGGTAACTTTGATCGTTAGCGTCAGCAGGCGCGGCACACAAGAAGACGAACAACACAGCGATTGCGCAACTCTTCACCGCGACAGTCGGCGCGCCCACATCGTGACAGTCAAGGAGTTCTGGAGAGATGACCTACGGTGGCCCGGTGCTGACTCCCGACGAGCAACGCGTCGTCAACAACTTCCTGGCGCCCGATGGCAGCCTTCGTACGATCCCTTCAAAGCGGGCCAAACTGCTCCTCGTGCTCGATCACTTGTCCGAATCGTTCGAAGTCGGGCGGTCGTATCCAGAGGCGGAAGTCAACGAGATCCTCACGGGCTTCCATCCCGACTTTGCGGCCCTGCGGCGCTATCTCATTGAGGATCAGTTCCTCGCTCGCGAGGACGGTCGATATTGGCGAGTTGAGCCCCATGAGTCTTGACCAGCACGGCATCGAGTTTCGCGACGAGGATTGGTATGGCGACGACCTCGGTGCCGCAGTCTTCACCGACTGCACCTTCACCGAAGTCGACTTCAGCGAGGCCCAGACGCGAGGGGCGCGCTTCACCGACTGCACGTTTCACAACTGCCGCTTCAACGCCTCCGTCCACGACAGCACTGCCTTCGTGGGCTGCGACTTTCGGCGTACGAACTTCTTCGACGCGGTCTTCACCGCGTGCAAGCTCACCGGGTCGAACTTCAGCGAGTGCACGCTGCGACCGATCAAAGTGCTCGGCGGGCAGTGGCGCGGGGTCGGACTGCGCGGTGCGAACCTGAGCAAACTGAACCTGTCGGGCGTGGATCTGCGCGAGTCGGATCTGTCGTTGGCCGACCTGCGTACGACCGACTTGCGCGACGCACAACTCGACGGCGTGACGCTGCAAGGCGCTCAGTTAGAGGGCGCTGACCTGCGCGGCGCATCCCTGGATCGCGTTGACCTGACCGCTGCTTCGATTCGAGGTCTGCAACTCGACCTGACGGGCGCGGTGTTGCTCGCCGAGCTTCACGGCGTCGTGGTCGACACCGCCTGAGCGATCCCGGCCAGGATCAGCTCGACGCCCGCCGCGAAGTCACCCGCGTCTCGGTCTTTGGCTACCGCGCCGAACCGGGCGAGTTGGTCGTACGTCTGCTCATCCACCGCGTGCCCATAGACGAAGTGCAGCAGCGTCCGGGCGGCTCGACCTGCGGCGCGGTCGGTCAGACCCCCCTCTCGCGGAAGAACTGCGGCCGCAGGGGCGGTCGGACCGGCTGGCACCTCGACCCCGGCCGCAGTTCTTCCCAAGATGGCGCGCAGGTCCT
Organism: Nocardioides sp.; assembly: GCA_037045645.1. Taxonomy (NCBI): domain Bacteria; kingdom Bacillati; phylum Actinomycetota; class Actinomycetes; order Propionibacteriales; family Nocardioidaceae; genus Nocardioides; species Nocardioides sp. The sequence continues at coordinate 937,732 of JBAOIH010000001.1, read as the reverse complement.
CGTACGCTCCCCTGCCGCCCAGGCCGAACGCCGACATCGAGGCCACGAGTTCGGCACCGTCGGTGTGCGCGAGCAGCACGCGTCTCAGGTCCTGGCACACCGCCATGGCGCGCGCCTGCCAGTCGCCTGCCTCAGGCACGCGATTGCGTTCGGCCAAGATCGCGTCGGCCACCGCCGCGAGCAGAGACTGCTTGTCCGGGAAGTGGTGATAGAGCGCGCTGGGCTGGACGTCTAGCTCTTTGCGAGTCGACGCATGGTGAGGTCGGGGAGGCCGACAGCGTCCAGCAGCGCGAGCGCACTGCGTACGACATCCTCGCGGCGGTGACGCATCGTGGTCCTCCTGCCGACTCCGGCCGATCACACGCTAACCTGAACGCTGTTCAGGTTAGCCGTACCCCGGGAGCAACACGTGTCCACCTCCACCTCCACGCCACCCACGACCTCGGCGTCGAACAAGGCCTTCGGCGCCACCGACCTGGCGCTGATCGCCTCGTTCGCCGCGCTGACCTGCGTGTGCGCGTACATCGGCGCGATCCCGACCGGCACCGGCGTGCCCGTCACCTTGCAGACGTTCGCAATCATGCTCGGCGGCGTGTTGCTCGGCCCCATCCGCGGCTTCCTGGCCGCCACTCTCTATCTGCTGCTCGGCGCCATCGGGCTGCCCGTCTTTGCCGAGCACTCCTCGGGGCTCGGCGTGTTCACGGGCGCGAGCGCAGGCTACCTGTGGTCGTTCCCGATCGCGGCGCTGGTGGGTGGCTACCTGGTGAAGTACGTCGCGGGCGGGCGGCGTACGCGGGCGGCCTTCGTCTTCCTCTGCTCGATCGCGGCCAGCTTCTTGGTGATCCACCCGATGGGGATTGCGTGGATGCAGCACTTCTTCGACGTGTCGTGGCGTGAGGCGTTGACGTACGACACCCCCTTCTGGATCGGCGACCTGGTCAAGACGACGCTGGTCGCGTTGATCGCCGCCGAGGTGCACCGGGCGTTCCCCCGGTTGCTCTCGCGCACGTGATCTCGTTCGAGGGCGCCGCAGTCTCGGTCCCCTTGGCGGGCGGCGGGACGCGCGAGATCCTGGCGCCGGTGTCGCTGACACTGTCCGAGCAGCGGGTGGCTTTGATCGGCGCCAATGGGTCGGGCAAGTCGACGATGGCGCGGCTGATCAACGGGCTGGTTTTGGCTTCGACCGGGCGCGTCGTCGTGGATGGGCTCGACGTGGCGCGAGACGCGGCTGCCGTACGCCGCCTTGTCGCCTTCTCGTTCACTGATCCGTCGGCGCAACTGGTGATGCCGACGTGCGTAGAAGACGTCGAACTCTCGTTGCGGCGTACGGTCCCGCGGGCCTCTCGTCGGGCGCGCGCGCTGGAAGTCCTGGCCGACTTCGGCCTGGCTGCGCACGCCGACGACTCGGTGCATTCGCTCTCAGGGGGCCAACGCCAACTGCTCGCTCTGGCAGGGGTGTTGGCGGTCTCGCCGCGCATCTTGATCGCCGACGAGCCCACCACCCTGCTTGATCGCGCCAACGCGCGTCTGATCGCCTCGGTGCTGCTCGGGCTCTCGCAGCAACTGGTGTTGGTCACCCACGATCTTTCGCTGGCTGCCCAGTGCGACCGGGTGCTCGTACTCGATCGTGCGCACGTGGTCTTCGACGGTCCCGCCGCGGAGGGCGTCGACCACTACATGGCGTTGAGTGACGCCTCGTGAGCAGCATCCTCGTCGGCGTCTATCACCCCGGTCGCACCTGGCTGCATCGACTTCCCGTCGGCGCGAAGGTGCTCGCGCTGATGGTGTTGTCGCTGGTGATCGTGGGCGTACGTGACCCGTGGTTCGCCTGCGTCGCCTTGGTCACATCACTGCTGATCGCGGCATCGGGACGGGTGCCGCTGCGGGTGTTATGGCGTACGACCCGGACCGTGCTGCTGTTCGCGGTCTTCGCGGCGGTGTTGCAGTGGTGGTGGTACGGCGGGGCGAAGGCGGTCGAGACCCTGTTGGACGTGGTGGCGTTGGCCATCTTGGCCGTCACGTTGTCCGCAACGACCTCGATGCAGGCCATGCTCGATGCGTTCATCGCGTGGCTCGGGCCATTTCGGCGATTCGGCGTCAATCCCGAACGCGTCGCGCTGACGATCTCCCTGGCGATCGGGGCGCTGCCCGCGATCTTGGCGTTGGCGGTCGAAACCCGAGATGCCGCCCGGGCACGTGGGCTGGGCAATCACCCCCGCGCGTACCTCACGCCCTTCGTGATCCGCGTGGTTGCGCGGGCGTACGAGACGGGCGACGCGCTCGCGGCCCGCGGCCTCGACTGAGTCAGCAGAACTTCCGGCCGAGTCAGCAGAACTTCCCGCCGAGTCAGCAGAACTTCCGGCCGAGTCAGCAGACGAGTCCCGTGGTCGAGGTCCACGCCCCGAGCGCATCGGCGGGGCGCTCCTCCTCAGCCGTGACCTCGCCGACGATCTCGAAGCCGCGCCGCTGGTAGTTGGCCAACGCGGCCGGGCCGTCGAGGGTGCAGGTGTGCACCCACACGCGTACGACCTCCTCGACCTCGTGTCGTTGCGGGAGAGACCAGGCCTGGTCGACGCCGTACGCCAACAGCGCCCCGCCGAGTCCGCGCCCGATGGCGGCCTCCGTCAGCCCGAAATACCGGATCTCGACCGACGAGTCTTCAGCAAACAGTTGGACGTAACCCGCCGGGACCCCCTCGGCGTACGCGACGTGGAACTCGCTGCGCGCGATCTCTGCCAGCCACTCTTGGCGCGACCACGTGAGCCGATCGACCCAATGCCAGGGGCCGCCGACGAGCGCGTAGAGAAAACGGGCGTACTCCGGGGAGATGGCCGGCGCGACTTCAATGCGTACGCCTGCCGGGATCGGCGGGCGCGCGCCAAGAGGTGGCGTACGCATCTCCAACGTCCAGGTCGTCACCTGCACCGACCGCACCGCTATTCGCTCGCGACGAGCAGGCCGCCGAGGCCGATCATCATCGTGCCACCGGCCACCGACAGTCCATCGAGACGCGTGGGCTTGCTGGCAAACCAGTCGCGCGCCTTGCCGGCCGCCAGCGCCCAGATCGAGTCGGACATCACGGCCAGGATCGCGAACACGATGCCGAGGATCAGCGACTGCAAGCCGACCGAGCCGCCGGGGTCGGTGAACTGCGGCAGGAAGGCCACGAAGAACACGATCGTCTTCGGATTGGTCAGCCCGACCGTGAAACCGATCCGCACGGGGTGACCGCGTCGGATCGGCACGCCCGTGGCCATCGCCTCACGCGCATCACCGCGGTGCCGGATCGCATTGATGCCCAGCCAGACGACATAGAGCGCGCCGGCGACCTTGATCAGGGTGTACGCATGGGTGCTCGCCGCGACGATCGCGCCTAATCCCAACGCGACCAGGACGACCTGGGCCACCAGCCCGAGGGCGTTGCCGACCACGCTGAGCAGAGCTTCCGTACGCCCGACCGTGAGCGCGCGACCGATAGTGAAGAGCAGGCTCGGGCCTGGCACTTGGATGAACAGGATCGACGCGATCAAGAACGCGATCCATTGGTGAGTCGACGGCACGAGAGAAGTGTGGGCCAATGCGGGGATTCTGCGCACATTTCTGCTGACTCGGCGGGAATAGCTGCCGACTCGGCGGGAATAGCTGCCGACTCGGCGGGAATAGCTGCTGACTCACCAGCCTGGAGGCGTACGACCGGTGAACCCACCGACCGCCTGCTCGACCTGAGTGGCCAGGGCCAGCAACAGCTCCTCCTCAGCGGGTCGGGCGGCCAGCATGACCCCCACCGGCAGCCCGTCCGGCGTCCAGTGCAACGGCAGCGAGATCGCGGGCATCCCCGTGACGTTCCAGGCTGAGGTCCAGGGCGTGAGTGCCTTCTGCGCCTCGAAGTCGGCCTCCGGATCCTCGTCGTTGCGCAACGCGCCGACCCTCGGCGGCGGCTGGGCGATGGTCGGGGTCAGCACCGCGTCGTACGCAGCCAGCGCCTGCAAAGCACCCGCCGCAAACCGGCGCATCTCTCCAAGGGCAAGACCGAACTCGGGTCCGCTGACCCGATGCCCCCGCTCGGCCAGCCATCGCGTGAGCGGGCGTACGAACTCCTCGTCGCCGGGTCGCACCGAAAGCGCGGTCAGCACGCTCCAACAGGTCTCGAAGACCGGCACTGCCTCGCGCGACATCGGCACCTCGATGTCGACGACCTCGTGTCCGAGGGAGGCCAGCAGCACACTGGTGTCGTCGTATGCACGCACCACCTCGGGGTGGATCTCGACGTCCGCGATCACCGGTTCGATGAATCTTGCGATCCGCAGCCGTCCCGGTTCCCGCTCGCACGCCGGGAGAAAGTCCCCCGGCGACGCCCAGAACGGATCACCGACGACGGGGCCGGCCATCACGTCGAGGAACGCCGCCACATCGCGGACCGTACGCCCCAACGGGCCGTTGGTGGACAAGCCCACCGGCTCGCCAAAGAGGGGGCCGCTGGAGACGCGCCCCCGGCTGGGCTTGAGGCCGACGATCCCGCAGCATGATGCAGGAATCCTGATCGAGCCCCCGCCGTCGGAGCCTTGGGCGATCGGCGCCAGGCCAGCCGCCACTGCCGCCGCTGCGCCCCCTGACGACCCGCCTGCCATCCGGGTGCGATCCCATGGCGTGACGGCCGGCGGTGCAACTTCAGGTTCGGTGTAGCAGGGCGAGCCGAACTCCGGGGTGTTGGTCTTGCCGAGGCTGATGAGTCCTGCCGATTCGATCTTCGTCACGACGTGGTCGTCGTACGCCGGCACGAAGTCGCGCCAGATCGCGGAACCGAAGGTCGTACGCACTCCACGCGTCGCGTTGAGGTCCTTGATCGCCGTCGGCACACCCCACAACGGGCCCGCGTCGGCCGGGCGCGATCCCAGTCGTTGCGCGTGTTCGACCGCTTGCTCGGTGGTGCGCGTGACGTACGCCCCGACCTCGTCGGCCCGCTCGGCGTAGTGGCGTACCAACTCAATCGGCGACACCTCGCCGTCCTTGATCGCTGTGCCCTGCTCCAGGGAGGTCAGGTCGTGCAACTGCGCCATGCACCCACGGTAGGGCGCTGCGGCGGGGATATCTGCTGACTCGGCGGGGATATCTGATGACTCGGCGGGAAGACCTGCTGACTCGGCGGGGATATCTGCTGACTCAGCGGGCGTGGCGGCGCAGGCCGAACGTCAGCCCGTCCACCAGCGCCTCCCACGAAGCTTCGATGACGTTGTGGCCGACGCCGACGGTCACCCACGAGGTCTCGCCGTCGGAGGTCTCGATCAGCACGCGGGTCACCGCGTCGGTACCGTGCGAGGTGTCTTGGATGCGCACCTTGTAGTCGATGAGTTCGAACTTCGCGACCTCGGGGAAGGCCTGGCTCAGCGCCGTACGCAGGGCGTGGTCGAGCGCATTGACCGGACCGTTGCCCTCTCCCGCGACGACATAGCGCTCACCGCCGGTGCGTACCTTCACCGTCGCGTCCGACAGCGCCTCGGCCGACGGGTCGTCTGGGGTGTGGGTGACCACGCGCCAGGACTCGATGTCGAAGTACGACGGCCGCTGCCCCTCGACCTCCTCGGCCAGCAGGAGTTCGAATGACGCGTTGGCCGCCTCGAAGGTGTAGCCCGACTGCTCCATGTTCTTGACCCGAGTGGTGATCCGGGTGACGAGTTCGCGATCGTCGGACAGGTCGTAGCCCAGTTCGCGACCCTTCAGCTCGATGGTCGCGCGGCCGGCCATGTCGGAGACGAGCAGGCGCATGTCGTTGCCGACGCCGAGTGGGTCCATGTGCTGATAGAGATCCGGGTCGACCTTGATCGCACTCGCGTGCAGCCCGGCCTTGTGCGCGAACGCCGAGGCGCCGACGTACGGTTGACGACCGTACGGCGGCACGTTGGTGACCTCGGCGACCGCATGCGCGATCCGGGTGGCTTCGGACAAGAGCCCTTGTGGCAGCACCTGCTTGTCGAAGCTTCAACTCCAGGTTGGCGACCACCGAGACGAGGTCGGCGTTGCCCGTACGTTCGCCGTACCCGTTGATCGTGCCCTGCACGTGAGTCGCGCCCGCATCGACCGCCGCGAGCGTGTTCGCGACCGCACAGCCGGTGTCGTTGTGGCAGTGAATCCCCACCCGCGCGCCCGTCGAGGCGATCACGTCGCCCACCACGTCGCCGACCCAGCTCGGCAGCATGCCGCCGTTGGTGTCGCACAGTGCCACGACCTCGGCGCCTGCTTCGGCCGCGACCCGCAGCACCTCCAGCGCGTAGTCGCGATTGTCGCGATAGCCGTCGAAGAAGTGCTCGGCATCGAGGAAGACCGACTGTCCCTCCGCGCGCAGGTGGGTGACGGTGTCGCGCACCATGGCGAGGTTTTCTTCCAGCGTCGTACGCAGCGCCTTCTCGACGTGCCGGTCGTGGCTCTTCGCCACGAGGGTCACCACCGAGGCGCCGCTGTCACGCAGCGCCGCGACGAGCGGGTCGTCGGCCGCTGCGACCCCTGCGCGCCGGGTCGCGCCGAATGCGGTCAGTCGGGCGTGCTCAAGCTGGAGTTCGTCGCGCGCGATCCGGAAGAACTCGGTGTCCTTGGGGTTCGCGCCCGGCCAGCCCCCTTCGATGAAGCCGACACCGAGTCCGTCGAGTTGCCGCGCGATAGCGAGCTTGTCGGCCACGGAGAGGTTCAACCCCTCCTGCTGCGCGCCGTCGCGCAGGGTCGTGTCATAGACGTGGAAGGCGCCCTGCAGGTCCATCGGGTCTCTCTTTTCGGCTCCGGACGTGAAAAAACCTCCCGTGGGTACGAGAGGTCTGCGCGTCGAGGGTGGTCGACGCGCTAGCGAATGATGATCACTCGGTGCTGCACGCCGCCGAGTCTGCCACATCGCCTCAGCCGGGAATTCCGCGGAGCAGATCGGTGAGACCAAGGTGCTCGAAAGGCCGCCCGTTACCCGGGGTCCAGTCCGGTCCGCTGGTCAACGCGACGTAGGCGGCGATCGTGCCCACGGCGACGACGACGGCGAGTCCGATTAAGAAGCCACGCGGCGACGCGGACAGTGGCGTGATGACTCGGGTGAGCGGGCCGCGTACGCGTCGTCCTCCCGGGCCGAGCCCCAGCGCTGCGGCGAAGGTCGTGCCGCAGGCCAGCAGCGTCTGCGCCATCGTCAGGTTGAGAGCGAACGCGAAGAGCCACACCGCGGTCGCGACCCCGATCCCCCACACGACCAGCATCAGGGTGCCGGGGATGGACCGGACCAGGTGCCACGGCGCTGCCATCAGCACGCGCGGGCCGTCGGTCCAACTCGGTCGGCCCCGCAGTTCGCGGCGCGCACTCGCGGCTTCGGCGGCGATCGACCCGCTGCGCAGCAGCCAGGCGCCGATGATGGCGGCGGCGCTCATCACGTACGGCACCGCCGCGATGAGCGCCCCTATCACCACCGTCAGCGCGAGGAACAGAGTCGTACGCCGAGCGCGGTGCGGCGCGGGGAGGGGCGCCGGAGCGGGCGGATAGCCATGGTGGTCCTGCCAGTAGGGCGTGGTCGGATCGTGGCGTTGCTGCGCCGGGACGGTCGGCCACTCCTGCTCGTGGACGGGCGACGAATCGGTCCAACTGTCGCCGGCCCAGCGATCCTCGGGCCATTGTTCTTCGCGCCGGGGCTCCTCGCCCCACGCCGACTCGCGCCCCCTCGGCTCACGCCACTGGTCCTCGCGACCCTGTGGTTCTTGCCGGTGCGACTCATGGTGGTCCGGCTCGACCTGAGTGCTGTCGGTGGCCCCCGCCAACGCCGCCAAGGCCAGGGGCGCGGTGAAGACGTCCTCGGCCTCGACCGGGCGTACGGGCGCGGTGAACGGCGACTCGGGCAGCCGCAGCGCGTCGCGCAGGTCGGGCAAGGAGGGGCGAGCGGTCGGCTCTGGCGCCAGGCAGGCGACCACGATTCCGCGCAAACGCGGAGGCAGGCCGTCGAGGACGTACTCCCCCCGCCGCACCCGATCCATCACCGCAACGGCAGGGCCGCGGCCGAACGGCGGACTGCCCGTGCCCGCGAGCGCGACTGTCGCAGCCCAGGAGTGGATGTCCGATGCCGTCGAAGCGTCGTCGCCGAACAGGATCTCGGGCGCCAGATAGCCCGGTGTTCCCAGCAGCCAACCCGTGTGAGTCAGGCGCGGATCGTCGGCGACGCGGGCGAGGCCGAAGTCGATCAGCACCGGCGTACGTCCCTCCATCAACACGTTGGACGGCTTGATGTCGCGATGCAGCACGCCTTGGGCGTGCACTGCGGCCAGCGCTTCGGCCAGGCACCGCGCGAAGTGGTCGAGGTCGGGGCCGGTGATCGGCCCTTCCTCGCGTACGAAATCGTGCAGCGAAAGACCCGGGACATAGCGCGTCGCGACGTAGGGGATGTCCCCCCAGGGATCGGCGTCGACGATCTCGGCGACATAGCGAGACTGGATGCGGGCCAACGAGTTGACCTCACGGGCCAACCGTTGACGTGCCTCCTCGCCGCCGATGATGTGCGGTCGCAGCACCTTCAACGCCACCCGCGTCCCACCGGGACGCCTGGCCAGGTGTACGACCCCCATGCCGCCCTCGCCGATGCGGGTCAGCAATTCGTACCCGTTGACGGTCAGCCCCGGAGGCGGACCGGGCGGGAAGGTGGCCACCTGAAGAGATTAGCCGCGAGGGGGTGCAGATCTTGGGACGTCGGCTGCAACCCGATCACATGCGGCGGCACTGACCTTCCTTGTTGCCCTTGACCTTGTTGCCCTTGACCTTGTTGCCGGTGCCGCGGGGGGCGGGGCGGTTGCCGAACGCCGGGATGTCAGTGCGCGAGAGAAACCTCATGCTTGCCGGCGACGCTGCGACTCCAAGGCGGCGATCAGGGTGCGTGCGTCGTGCGGCCCGACATGGCGGCGGTCACCGATGAAGAAGGTCGGAGTGCCTCGTACGCCACTGGCTGCGGCACTCTCGACGTGTTGGGCGACCAGGCGCTCTGTGCGCTCGTCCTCCAGGTCGTCCACGAAGCGTTCCAGGTCCAGCTGCAGTGCCGCCGCGTGCGCGAGCAGGTCATCGAACGCCAGTGCTTCCTGATGCTCGAAGAGTCGTTGGTGCATGTCCCAGAACCGGCCCTGCCGACCAGCGGCCTCCGCAGCACGCCGAAGAAGAACACGACCATCAGACCGTCGTTGATCCAGTGGTGCAGATCCATCGTGATGCCGCCGTCGCCCAGACGCAACGACAACTCGGTCTGCCACGGGTCGACGTAGGTGTCGGACCACGACGAGTTCGCCCACACCAAGGCGATCAGGGCGGCACACACGAGCAGCCCGGCCGAGCCGGACTCCGTACGCATGAACGAGCGCAGAGACCGCGAGGCGCTGGTGTCTTAGGAGTCCCCAGCCGACATCGGCTGCGCGGGATCAGTCAACGCAGGTTCAGACAACGCGATGCAACCAGCCGAACGAGTCCTCGACCCGACCGAACTGCATCCCGACCAGTGAGTCGCGGATCTTCATCGTCAGATCGGTTGAGACTGGCGCGGCGACCTCCCCGTGGGGTGACTTGAGCGCGCCAACAGGGGTCACGACCGCGGCCGTACCGCACGCGAAAATCTCGGTGATCTCCCCCGAGGCGATGCCGTCGCGCCACTCCTCGATCGAGAATTTGCGCTCCTCGACACGGTGACCGAGCGTGCCCGCGAGCTCGATGATCGAGGCGCGCGTGATGCCCTCCAAGATCGTGCCGGTTTCTGGTGTGACGATATGACCGTCGGCGTGGACGAAGAAGAGGTTCATTCCGCCGAGTTCCTCGATATAGCGGAACTCCTGGTCGTCCAAGAAGACCACCTGGTCGCAGCCCTGGCTCATCGCCTCCCGCTGCGCGGCCAACGATGACGCGTAGTTGCCGCCCGTCTTCGCCGCCCCCATGCCGCCCTTGCCGGCACGGGTGAACTGCTCGGAGAGCCACAGTGTGACCGGCTTGACCCCGCCCTTGAAGTACGCCCCGGCGGGCGAGGCGATCACCATGAAGGTGACGTGTTGGGAGGGGCGTACGCCCAAGAATCGCTCGGAGGCGAACATGAAGGGCCGCAGATACAGCGACTTCTCACCCTCGCTCCCAGGCACCCAGTCACGATCGACGTCCACGAGCGCGGCGACAGCTGACACGAAGTCCTCGACCGGCAGCTCGGGGAAGGCCAGCCGCTGCGAGGATCGCGCCATCCGCTCACCGTTCTTGTCGGGGCGAAAGAGCCAGATCGAGTCGTCGTCGTGACGATAGGCCTTCATCCCCTCGAACGTCTCCTGCGCGTAGTGCAGGACCGCGGTCGCGGGATCGAGGGAGAGCGGGCCGTACGGTTCGATCCGCGCGGCGTGCCAGCCAGCATCGGGGGTCCACTCGACAGTGAACATGTGGTTGGTGAAGTGGTTGCCGAAACCGGGGTTGGCCAGGATCTCCGCGCGCGCGGCGGGATCGACCGGGGACTCGGTGCGGGTGATGCTGATGTCCATGTGTTCAACCTAACGGGTCGGTTTGGTCTCGACTCCGCTCGACCGACCGAGTCAGAGCGCAGTTCGGCCAGCACTGCCGCGGTGGGCTCGGGGTGATTCCTAGGCCAAGCGGGACGCGATCGCGTCGCCGACCTCGGACGTACGCCGGGTGCTGCCCGGGGCACGCTCGGTGAGGTCGGCAAGGACGGCCTCCTCGACGGCGGTGGCCGCATCGGCGAAGCCGAGGTGGTCGAGCAGCAAGGAGGTCGAGAGGATCGCGGCGGTCGGGTCGGCGATCTGCTGACCGGCGATGTCTGGGGCTGAGCCGTGAACCGGCTCGAACATCGACGGGAAGGTCTTATCGGGGTTCACGTTGCCCGACGCCGCCAGTCCGATCCCGCCCGTGATCGCGGCGGCAAGGTCGGTGATGATGTCGCCGAAGAGGTTGTCGGTGACGATCACGTCGAAGCGGCCGGGGTTGGTCGTCATGTGGATCATGGCGGCGTCGATGTGCATGTAGTCGGTCGTCACGTCGGGGTATTCCGCACCGACCTGCTCGAACAGCCGCCACCACACCGACCCCGCGTGCACCAGCACGTTGGTCTTGTGCACCAGGGTGAGGTGCTTGCGGGGGCGGCGTTGCGCCCGGGCGTACGCATCCCGCACGACTCGCTCGACGCCGTACGCCGTGTTGACGCTGACCTCGGTGGCGACTTCGGCCGGCGTGCCGACCCGAAGCGCGCCACCGTTGCCGGTGTAAGGCCCTTCGGTCCCCTCCCGGACCACGACGAAGTCGACCTCGGTGTCACCCAGCGTCTGTGCGGACAGGGGTGACGTGACGCCCGGATAGATCTTCGAGGGGCGCAGGTTGACGTAGTGATCGAGCTCGAACCGCAGCTTCAGCAAGAGGCCCCGCTCCAGGATCCCCGGAGGCAGATTGGGGTCGTTGGGCTTGCCGCCCACTGCGCCGAGCAGGATCGCGTCGTGGTCCTTGATCTCCGCGAGCACCGACTCGGGCAGCACCTCACCGGTGGCGAGGTAACGCTCCGCGCCGAGGTCATAACGAGTAGGTGCGAACTTCACGTCCGAGAGGGCGGAGGAGGTCACGGCGTCAAGCACCTTGAGTGCTTCGGCGGTGACTTCCTGACCGATCCCGTCGCCAGGGATGACGGCGAGCCGGATATCGGTCGAAGCTTTGCGAAAGATCAGAGGAGGTCATGAACCGAGAACCTAGTTGTCGTCGGGCCGCGGTGCTGACGCGTCTCGCGCATCAAGCCGGGCCTGGACGCTCTCGTACGAGTACGGGTTGTCGGGGTTGTGGGCCGCAGGGCCCCAGGCGTCGGGATACATGTCATACATCGGAGGACTCCAACAAAGGCTGGTGTCAGAAGGAGATCTGACGAGAAGGAGACCAGGCCTGTCGCGGCGTACGCCGAACCCGCGACGAGGTGGCCCGGTCTTAGCGAGCCTCGCCGCGGCGTTCAATAAGTACGAACACGCTCCGCATGATGCGGCGACTGTACGCCTGGCTCCGCGGTCTGTCAGCCGCGTTCCGCAAGAGTTCGCATCCTGAGACGCGCCGCTCAACATGAAAGACTCGACGGATGAGCGCGCCCCAGGAACTGCCCGAGATCGTGTCGCGCGCCTTCGACGTGACGCGACGAGCCGGCTTCGTCTCGTTCTGCCGCAACGAAACCGGTCGCCTGCTGGCGACCCTAGCCGCGACCCGCACCGGCACGATGGCCGAGTTCGGCACCGGCACCGGCGTCGGCACGGCCTGGCTGCGCTCGGGCGTGAATGGCAACGCCAAGATCCTTACCGCCGAACTCGATGAACGCCTGGCCGACGCCGCCGCCCAGATCTTCGCCGACGACGACCAGGTCGAGGTGCTCAAAGCCGACTGGTCGATGCTGCAAGACCGTGGCCCGTTCTCACTGCTCTTCATGGACTCGGGTGACCCGGAGTCCGTGGGCGTCGACAAGGTCGCCGACCTGGTGGAGCCCGGCGGGCTCGTGGTGCTCGACGACTTCACCCCGTGCGAGTCGTGGCCGCCGATCTCGTACGGCCGCGTCGACATCTTGCGCGAGCAGTGGCTGACCGATGAGCGCTTCACCGCTGTCGAGGTGATGGTGGCGCCCGACGCCGCGACGCTGATCGCGACCCGGCGTTAGCTCAGATCGCTTCTTGTGTCACCGCGGGCTGCGGCACCTGGCCCCCGGGCACGTCCAACTCGACCAGGAACCACGGCAGCATCAGTTGCGTCAGCGGCCCGATGGCCAACGCATAGAGGATCGTGCCCACGCCGAGCACTCCCCCGAGCGCTAGGCCGATGAGTACGACGACGACCTCCAGCACCGTGCGTACGAGCCGGATCGAGTGACCCGTCACCCGCGCGAGGCCGGTCATCAGTCCGTCGCGCGGACCGCGGCCGAACTGCGCCCCGATGTAGGACGCCGTCGCCACACCGTTGAGGAAGATCGCGACCAGCAGAAGGGCGATCCTCGCCAGCCAACCTGATGGCGCGTCTACGAGACTGAGGGTCGCGTCGGCGGCGAGGCCGATCACGATCGAGTTGGCGATGGTGCCCAGGCCGGGCACCTCGCGCAGCGGGATCCACAGCAGCAGGATCAAGAACGACAAGCCGATCACGATCTGCCCGAATGAGAACGGCACGTTGCGTGCCAGACCCCAGTGCAGCACATCCCAGGGCATCGTCCCGAGCGCCGAACGCACCATGAACGCCATCGAGACGCCGTACAGCACCAGGCCGAGGAACAACTGCGGCAGCCTCCGACCCAGGCGCCCGGCACGCAGTTGGGCGACGGGTCCGAGATCGGTGAGGGAGACGGTCGGGGTAGTCACTCTCCGATGATCACCCAAGATTGGCCTTCCACGAAATAGCCAATTCTGAGATGGTGGCCTGATGAAGTCCCTCAGTGCCGCCCGCGCCGCTTCCCTGATCGGCGACTTCACTCGCTCCCCCGCGTACGCCGGACTCGCCGACGCGCTGCGCGTGGTGATCGGCGACGGCCGGGTTGGGTTGGGTGTACGCCTGCCCAGCGAGCGCGATCTCGCCGAAGCGCTGGGGGTGTCGCGGACCACCGCGACCCGGGCGTACGTCACCTTGCGCGAATCCGGCTATGCCGAAGCCCGCCAAGGCGCAGGCACGTTCACCCGGGTCCCCGGTGGGCGCGAGCGCGCCCACGACCGGGCACTGTTGCCGCTGGGTGATCGCGACGATCTGATCGACCTCAACTGCGCCGCCACGTCAGCCCCGCCCGGACTGGCGGAGGCGTACGCCGAGGCGATGGAGGATCTGCCTGCCTATCTCGGGGGTCAGGGCTACTACCCACTCGGACTGCCCGTGGCGCAGGCCGCGATCGCGGCGGCGTACGAGGCTCGGGGGCTGCCCACCTCACCGGGCCAGATCATGGTGACTCCAGGAGCCTTGGCGGCGTCGTCGATCGTCGCGCATGCACTGACCGGGACCCGCGACCGGGTGTTGGTCGAGGCACCGACCTATCCCAACGCGACCCGCGCCCTGAGTTCGGCAGGTGCCCGGATCGCCGCCGCGGTAGTCGATGATGACGGCTGGGATCTCGATGCCCTGGTGAAGACGGCCGCCGACACCAAGCCGCGACTGGCGTACCTGATCCCGGACTTCCAGAACCCCACCGGGCTCTTGCTGGCAGACGAGGCGCGGGCCGAGCTCGCTGCGCGGTTGACCCGACATGGCGTCCGCCCGGTGATCGACGAAGCACACCAGCAACTGGGGTTGGGCGTCGCGATGCCACCGCCCTTTGCGTCGTATGCGCCCGAGGCGATCACGATCGGCAGCGCCAGCAAGTCGCACTGGGGTGGTCTGCGGCTGGGTTGGATCCGGGCACCGCACGACGTGATGGACCGCCTGGTCAAAGCCCGCGTCGGCATCGACCTCGGTGCGCCCGTGCTCGAACAACTCGTCCTCACCGCCCTGCTGACCCGCCACCCCGAGGTGGTCGAGGGCAACCGAGCCCGCTTGCGCGAGCAACGAGACGCCTTGGTGTCGGCGGTGCGTACGCACCTGCCCGAGTGGTCCTTCCGGGTGCCCGACGGAGGCCTGGCGCTGTGGTGCCGACTGCCACGGCACGTCGGCACCGACATCGCCGCGCAGGCCGAGTTAGCAGGGGTGGCGTTCGCGGCCGGTCCGGTGTTCGCGCCCGAAGGCGGGCTGAACGAGCACGTCCGGATTCCCTGGGTGCGCCCGGCGGACGAGTTGGAGGAGGCCGTACGCCGGATCGCTCGCGCCTGGGCGCAGGTGATCGACGGCTCGGCCGGTCAGCTGGATCGGCCTACTGGCCGAATCTTGGTGGCGTGACGGCCCGGCTCAGCCCCCGGTTTGTCCGCTCAGCCCCCGGCTCGCCGGGGGTTGAGCGGACCTGAGTCCGCTCAACCCGCGGAATGGCCGGCTCAGTCCAGGTCGATCGCGCGCACCGACTCGGCCTCGATCGCGGTGCTGATCTCGTCGAGCACCTCGGCATCGATCGCCGAGTCGACCGAAAGCGCGACCAGGGCGGAACCGCCCTTGCCATCACGCGCGACCTGCATGCCCGCGATGTTGACCTCGGCCTCGCCGAGGATGCGGCCCAGCGTGCCGACCATGCCGGGACGATCCGAATAGCGGAAGAACGCCAGGTGCTCGGTCGGCTCCAGGTCGACGTCGAAGCCGTTGACCTCGACGATCCGCTCCCGCTGGTTGATCCCGACCAGCGTGCCGCTGACCGAGATCTGCTGACCGTCGGCGAGAGTGCCTCGGATCGTGATCAGGTTGCGGTGGTCCGGGCTCTCCGGATCGGCGATCAGGCGTACGGCTGTCCCCCGCTCGGCGGCGAGCAACGGGGCGTTGACGTAGGACACCTGGTCTTCGACCACGTCGGAGAAGACACCCTTGAGCGCGGCGAGCTCGAGCACCTTGACGTCGAAGTCGGTGATCTCGCCACGCACCTCGACATCGAGTTGCTGGGCGACCTCGCCGGCCAGACCGGTGAAGACCCGGCCGAGCTTTTCAGTCAGCGGAACCCCCGGGCGTACGTCTTCGGCAATCACACCGCCTTGCACATTGACCGCGTCCGGGACGAGTTCACCCGAGAGCGCCAGGCGCACCGAGCGCGCGACCGAGACACCAGCCTTCTCCTGCGCCTCGTCCGTGGAGGCGCCCAGGTGGGGCGTGGCGACGACGTTCTCCAACTCGAAGAGCGGGCTGTCGGTGCACGGCTCGGTGGCGAATACGTCAAGCCCGGCGGCAGCGATCCCGCCCGTCTTGAGCGCGTCATAGAGGGCGTCTTCGTCGACGATGCCGCCACGAGCGGCGTTGACCAGCACCAGCGAGGACTTGGCCTTGGCGAGCTGGTCCGCGCCGATCAGGCCGCTGGTCTCGGGCGTCTTGGGCAGGTGCACCGAGATGAAGTCCGACTCGGCGAGCAGCGTGTCGAGGTCGACGAGGCGTACGCCCATCTGCGCGGCGCGACCGGGCTGGACGTAGGGGTCGTACGCGATGACCTCCATACCGAAGGCCGCGAGCCGCTGTGCGACCAGGACGCCGATGCGGCCCAGGCCGACGATGCCGAGCGTCTTCTCGAAGAGTTCGATGCCGTTGTACTTCGACCGCTTCCACTCGCCGTTGCGCAAGGCCGCGTGGGCCGGGCTGATGTGGCGGGCCGCAGCCAGCATCAGCGCGACGGCGAGCTCTGCGGCACTGACGATGTTGGAGGTGGGCGCGTTGACGACCATCACACCGTGCTGGGTGGCGGCCTTGACGTCGACGTTGTCCAGCCCGACACCGGCGCGCGCGACGACCTTCAGGCGCTTAGCGGCGGCCAGTGCCTCTGCGTCGACCTTGGTCGCGGAACGAATCAAGATCGCGTCAACCTCGGCGATCGCGGGAAGCAGTTCGGCGCGGTCGGCGCCGTTGCAGTGCACGATGTCGAAGTCGGGGCCAAGCGCCTCGACGGTGGCGGGGCTGAGCTCCTCGGCAATCAGTACGACGGGGCGCTTTGCGGCGTTGGTCTCTGCGGTCACAGCGGGGTCCTTGAGGTATCGGCTCGATCGAGATCGGACGCACGACGCTGTGCGTGACCGATGCTAACGCGTGGCGCCGCCGAGTAGGACGTGAGTCCGGCCATAGGGATCTGACACAGTCTGACGCGTGGGTGTGATGGATGACGCCGAACGCGTGGAACCTCGTCACGAGAGCGAGTGGACGGACTGGCTAGCGGCCCATCACAGTCAACCCACCGGCGTCTGGCTGGTGAGCCCGCGACGAGCAGCCGAGCGACCCGTGACCTACGAGCAGGCCGTACGACAGGCGTTGCGGTTCGGCTGGGTCGACTCCACGCAGAAGCCGGTCGACGAACAGCGGTCGATGTTGTGGTTCTCGCCGCGCCGCAAGGGCAGCGTCTGGACGCGCATCAACTAGGGCCGGATCGCCGAGTTGGAGTCAGCCGGACTGATGGAGCCGGCCGGCGAGGCCGCAGTCGCTGAAGCGAAGGCCTCGGGGATGTGGACCCTGATGGACGCTGTCGAGGACCTGATCGTGCCCGGCGATCTGGACGCGGCTTTCGACGCGCACCCGGGCGCGCGCGAACACTGGGACTCGTGGTCGCCTTCGGCGCGCAAGCTGATCCTGACGTGGATCGTGTTGGCCAAGCGGCCCGAGACCCGCGAGACGCGCGTGCGTACGACCGCCGAGAAGGCCGCGCGGGGCGAGAAGGCCCAGTAGACGCTCAGAGCGCGCAGCCGTCAGGGCCGCACTCTTCGCCGGTGGCGAGCGTCTGCAAGGTCGGGTGCGACTCGGCCCAGACCTTCGTGAGCACGTCGGTGAAGACCGCGACGGGCTGTGCACCCGAGACGGCGTACTTGTTCTCGAACACGAAGAACGGCACCCCATTGGCGCCAAAGGCCTGCGCTTGCTCGATATCGGCCCACATGTCACTGGCGTACTCGTCGCTGCCCAACACCGCATCCACACGCGCCGGATCTAGGCCCGCACTCACTGCGATCTCGCGGATTACGACGTGGTCGGCGACGTTGGCGGCTTCGATGAAATACGCATGCAAGAGCGCTTCCTTGAGTGTGCTTTGCAGCGCGTTGCCACCTTCGGCGTGCGCGAGGTGGAGCAGGCGATGCGCGTCGATCGTGCCCACGCGCTGGGACTCGTGGTGGCGCCAGATCATCCCCTCTTCGGCCGCGACGGCTTCGACGCGGTCGATCATGGACTTGCCGGCCTCGACACCCCCGCCGTACTTGCGCCCCAGCGCCTCGGCCACCGTCTCCACCGGCGTGTCCGGCGCACTCGGGTCGAGTTGGAACGAATGCCAGCGAATGTCGACCTCGTCCGCGTGCTCGAAGTGGCGCAAAGCCTGCTCAAGTCGGCGTTTGCCGATGTAGCACCACGGACACACGACGTCGGACCAGATATCGATCTGCATGGAGGGACAACCCCGGGGGTGGGCGCATTCTTCCCACGCGGAAGAACTGCGGCCGGGACACGATTCCGAGTCACGCTGACCCGCCCCGTGGCCGCAGTTCTTTGGGTGTTAGCGGGTGAGCGGATCGGCCAGCTGCCAGCCACGCGCGAGCAGGGCGTCAATGCGTACGACCGCCTGCGCCAGCCGCTCCTCGGGAGCGCCCCGCACCTCACTCCACGGCACATCTGAGGTGGCAAGCACCTCCCGGAACCGGTCCTGCATCTGGTGGCGCAGATGCTCGCCGTCGCGCATGCCGTCTTGGACGAAGGGGATCTCATCGCCGGTGAGCAGGTAGAGATCGGGCTTCCACGTCTGGGCGCGAGCATGGACGGTCGGCGACGACCCACCGACATACCGCTCATGCCAGATCATGGTGGCCAGCACGTCGGTGTCGGAGATGACCAGAGGTCGCGCGGACCGTCGCATCGCCTCGACCTCCTGGCGCTGATGCTCCACTGCGATGAGGTCGAACTCGGCGCTGTGCCAAGACGCAGACAACCCGCCGGGCCGGATCTGGCTCCACCAGCGGCCGTACTCGGGAATCCACGGCACGGCGTAATGCTCGGCCAGCGCGCGACTCAACGTCGTGGTCCCGGTCGACTCGGCACCCAGGACCACCACGCGACGACACAGTCCCTGCCGTGTGGCAGCGGGCAGCGCCCACCAGTGCCCGGCGACGTCGGCGCGGATCGCGGTGCCCGACACCTGGAGCGTTTGTCGGCCGGGATCGACCTGGACCCACGTCGCGTCGAGTCGGCGCGCCAACTCCGCGCCGTACTCGTCGGACGTGAAGACCGCGTCGACTGGGGTATCGAGCAGCGTCTCGATCACCTGCATGTGCAGGTCCCAGATCGCGGGGTTGTGGAAGTCGACAGGTGTCTCGTCCATCCCGGTGACGACGTGCACCTCCGGGTGTTCGGCGCGGATCCAGTCAGCCCGCACCGACACCGGGATGCTCTCGATTCGGCTCCCGAGCACCTGGACGGTGACTCGGTGCGACGCGCCGCTGGCGGCACGGAGCAACTGCTGATGACCGGCGTGGAAGGGATAGAACTTGCCCAGGACCAGTGCGTGGTCGTGCCTCACACCGCCACCGCCTCACGGGCTTCGGCCGACGCAGCATCACGGGCCGACCGCCATTGGTTGAGGCCGACGACGCACAGGACCATGAACCCGGCATAGAGGATCGAGGTCAGGTAGAGGTCCTTGTGCCAATAGAGCACCACATAGAGCACGTCGGCGGTGATCCACAGCCACCAGTTGCCGATCCATTTCCGGTTGAGCATCACCTGCGCACCAAGGCTCAGGGCGGTCGTGAGCGCGTCCGCGAGCGGCACAGTCGAGTCGGTGTGCGAGGTCAACAACGCATAGATCACGCCGGTCGCGACGACAACGAACGTCCCCACCACTGCCCAGCCCCACGTCGGGGTGTCGCGTACGACCAGGGCTGTCCGGTCCGCGCCGCCGTAGAGCCACCAGTACCACCCGAGCGCACCAAGGACCAGGTAGACGACCTGGAGCCAGGCGTCGGCGTACAACCCGGCCTGCATGAAGAGCAGCCAGAAGAACACGTTGTTGGCGATGCCGAGCGGGAAGTTCCAGACATTGCGGCGTACGACCAGCCACACGCACAGCGCGCCGGTGATGAAGCCCGCAATCTCGACCGGGCTCAGAGTCCAACCTGACAAGACATCCTCCTTATGGTCATTATGACCATAGTGTGCGGTTGGACGGCTATTGTCAAACTGACTCTTATGCGAACAGTGCGTCTCCGATCGACCCACCTGGACGTCGTACGCCGGGAGGACACGCGAACAGCGCTGAGCCGGTGTGCTGGAGATATTCCGAGAGCCGGTCGGTGCGCGCCATCGCCGTCTGCATGGGGATGTAGTGCGTGGCGGGGTCGGCCACGTAGGCGAGGAAGAACAGGCCCGCGTCGAGTCGACCCAGGGCGTTGGTGCCATCGACGAAGTTGTAGCCACGACGCAGCATGCGTACGCCACCGTTGTTGTCGGGGTGCGCCATGGCCACGTGCGAGGTGGGGTCGACCAGAGGGAGCCCCTCTCGCCCGGTCAAGGCGAAGTCTGGCTCGGTGAACTCTTCACCACCCGACAGCGGAGCACCCTCGGCTTTGGACCTGCCGATCACCAGTTCCTGCTCACGCAGCGACTGCCGGTCCCAGGTCTCGATCGTCATGTTGATCCGCCGTGCGATCAGATAACTGCCGCCCGCGAGCCACCCGTCACCCACCCACACGTGTTCGTCGAGCGCATCGGTCTCCTCGGCCTTGACGTTCATCGTGCCGTCCTTGAAGCCGAAGAGATTGCGTGGCGTGTCCTGGCTGACCGACGTCGAGGACGTACGCCCGAAGCCCAGCTGTGACCAGCGGATCGCCGCACGTCCCATGGCGATCCGCGCCAGATTGCGGATCGCGTGCACCGCCACCTGGGGATCCTGTGCGCAGGCTTGGACGCAGAGGTCGCCATCGCTGCGGGCCGGGTCCAGATTGTCGGCCGGGAAGTGCGGCAGCCGCACGAGTGCGTCTGGCCGTTTGTCGCCCAGGCCGAACCGATCGTCGAACAGCGACGGCCCGAAACCGAAGGTGATAGTGAGGCCGCTCGCGTCCAGCCCGATCGCTTCCCCGGTGTCGTCGGGTGGGGCGTCGTAGTCCCCGCTAGTCGCGCCGATCTCCCCCGCTGACTCGCCGCGCATCATCCGCGCGGCTGCGTCGGTCCACTCGGCCAGGAGCAACCGCAACTCGTCGACGTCCTTCGTGGTCACGTCGAACGCGGCGAAGTGCAAACGATCCTGAGCCGGAGTGACGATGCCGCTTTGGTGTACGCCGAAGAAGTCGTACGCGTGATCCGTCGTTGCGGTGACCTGCCTGGCGTCTGCCGAGACGAACGCGGCAGCACCCACGCTCACCGCAGCACCGGCTCCGGTGCCGAAGAGTCCGCGCCGGGAGACGCGCACTCAGATCACCGCTGCAGCGAGTTTGGACAACGGCTCGCTGAGCGCGTTGACCGCGTCGGAGAGGGCCTTGACCTGCTCGGCGCTGAGTTGGTCGTACGTCACGAAGCCGTCGCCCTCCTTGTGCTCGTCCAGCAGGGTCTGCAGCTCGGCGAACCGCGTGTCGATCTGCTCGGCGAGCTCAGCATCGTTCTTCGCCACGATCGGCTTCACCCCGTCGAAGGCAACCCGCGCACCGTCGACGTTGGCCTGGAAGTCCCAAAGGTCGGTACGCGACCAGTACTCCTCCTCGCCGGTGACCTTGCCGGTCGCGACCTCGTCGAGCAGACCGCGCGAACCGTTGGCGATCTGGTCCACGGTGTAGGTCAGCTCGGGCACCCGCTCACCGAGAATCTCGGTGTTGGCCATCAGGTCGTCGGCGTACTTCGCGCGCTGCTTGGGCTTTAGCGCGACGTAGTCCTCGGCGCGCTGGGGCCACAGGTCCTTCTCGATGCGGTGCCAGCCGGTCCACTTCTCGCCCTCGGCGAGGTCGGCCTCGCGTGCGTCCATCTTGGGATCGAGGTCGCCGAAGGACTCGGCGACGGTCTCGATGCGCTCCCAGTGCGTACGCGCGACCGGGTAGAGCGCACGGGCGGCGTCATCGTCCCCGGTCTTGTAGAGGTCGACGAACTCGTGGGTCTTCTCGACCAACTGCTGGGTCTGGTCCTCGACATAGGCCGCGTAGTTCGCCAGCGCCTGGTCGACCAACTCGGCGTCGGCGGCGGAGACGTCCACCTCCTCGTCCGACTCGGTGGCGGTGAAGTCACCGCGGATGCCCTCGCCCACCATGCCCGGCTTGCACGCAGTCACGTACGACCCCTCGGGCGCCACCAGCGTCAGGTCGCGGGTGAGGCCGGGACCGATGTTCTCCACCTCGCCGACGATGCGCAGGCCGTCCTCGGCCAGGAGGTAGAACTCGGTGACGTCCGAGCCGGTGTTCTTGACCGTGAAGGTGAGCTTGCCGGCCGGCGCCTCCTCGGCAGAGAGGTCGCACGCATCGGCGGACGACTCCACCGCGATGGTGCGCTCGTCACCTGACCCGGCGCTGGAGACGTTCTCGGTGCAGCCGGCAAGAGCGCCGCCCAGGACGAGCACGGCGAGAGTGGGCAGGAGTCGACGCATGATGTGTGCTTTCGTTCGAACGGGTGGGTCAGACGGCGGCCGGAGTGGGCGCCTGGGGGGCCGCCGCCCGATCGCGACGGCGGATCGAGCGGAGGAAGAGGGTCATCACGGGGATGACGTACGCCAGCCAGGCGATACCTTCGAAGACCGTGGTGCGTGGGGAGAAGTTGAAGATGCCCTTCAGCAAGGTGCCGTACCACGAGGTCGGCGGGATCTGCTCGGAGACATCGAAGAGCAGGGTGTGCAGGCCGGGCAGGAAGCGCGCCTCCTGCAAGTCGTGGATGCCGTACGCCAGCACGCCGCCCGCGACGATGATCAAGAACGCCCCGGTCCAGGTGAAGAAGCGACTCAGGTTGATCCGAACGGCGCCGCGGTAGATCAGATACCCCAGGAGCACCGCCGTGACGATGCCGAGCCCGGCCCCGATTAGCGGCTGCCACGTGGCGCCACCACCGTCGGTGGTGGCCTTGGTCGCCGCCCACAGGAACAACGCGGTCTCTAAGCCCTCACGACCCACGGCCAGCATCGCCACCAAGGCCAACGCCCAGCGTCCGGCCTCGGCCGCGTCATCGATGCGCCCGCGCAACTCGGCGCCCAGACCCTTGGCGGCCGAGGCCATCCAGAAGACCATCCAGGTGACGAAGCCGACCGCGATGATCGACAACGTGCCGCCGATGAGTTCTTGGGCCTCGAAGGTGAGGCCGCGCGGGCCGAAGGTCAACAAGGCGCCGAACCCGAGACTGATCACCACCGCGAGCGCGACCCCGGCCCAGATCCGGGGCAGCAGATGGGTGCGCTGCGACTTCACCAGATAGGCGACCAGGATGCTGACAACCAGGGCGGCTTCGAGGCCCTCGCGCAGGCCGATCAGATAGTTGGCGAACACTAATCGAGAGTAACACCAGTTTTAGGTGTGCCTAACCTAATTTCAAGTGAGATCTGGGGCACGCCGGCCGGCGGGCACCAGGTCCACCACCGCCGTGACGAGCCCCTCGACCGGTCCCCGAGTCCACGGACGCGGCAGGCGGAGCAGTCCCCAGGCGACCGCCACCACGAACGAGCCGGCGATCAGGATGAACAGGTTGAGCCAACTGTCGTCGCCCAGGGCGATGTGGTGCACGTAGTAGGCCAACCAGAGGATCTGCAAGACGTACAACGTCAAGGTCATCTCCCCCACCCACGCGAGCGGTTGCACGACCGCGCGCGGGAGCAGGCGAGCAGCACCGAAGACGGTGAGCGTCACCGCCGAGGCCAGCACGGCGATGAACACCATCTCCAGCGGGGTGGTCTGATAGGCGTGGATCGTGATGAGTCCACGCGTCTGCGCCACCGACAGCACGCCACTGAGCCCGAGCAAGCCCAGGCCTGCCAGCAGGCAGGTACGCCCCTCGGTCCGGCTGCCGTCGACCGGCACCACCCAACGCGCGATGAGCACGCCCAGAGACGCCATCAACACCAACACCGCCAACGGGTAGCGCGAGTGCGCCACCGCGTGGATCATCAGGCCTCGCCACGTCGCAGCCGGATCGGCTGCCGCGAAACCCGGCGCCCAGGCCGACACCGCGGGCGCCACGACCGCCGAGACCACACCGATCCCGACCCAGGCAGGCCACGGCAGTCGCGGCACCAGCGCCAAGAGGATCGTCAACACGCCTAGTGGGACGAGCACGATGAGGACCTGAGATCCCGCGCGCACGAGCAGGATGCCGATCACGATCAACGCGATCCCGCGGATCAACGCGCCGAAGAGGTGGGCCAGGTAGGAGCGGCGCCGCGACCCCAACTCGGATCCGGCGCCGACGAGTAGACCGAAGAGCGGGAAGGTCAAGAACTCGGAAAGGCCGAGGATCGCCATCGGTCCCGGCGTGGGAGCCACGTGGGCCACGAACATCGAGATCACCGCGGCGGCGCGAACAGCGTCGAGGGACAGGTCGCGATTGGTCGCGGGAAGATTCACCGGGCGATTGTCACAGATGCGGCCGGTCCCTGGTGTCGAGCGTACGAAACGGGGGTTGAGCGGACCGCGGTCCGCTCAACCCCCGTTGTGGTCGCTCAGCGCGAGGAGGTGCCCTCGGTGTAGTCGGAGTCGTGGCTCTTGACCCACGCCATCAGCTTGCGCAGTTCGCGGCCGGTCTGCTCGATCGGGTGCTTCTCCTCGGCCTCACGGAACGCCTTGAACTCCGGCGCACCGGCGTCCTGGTCGTTGATGAAGCGCTCGGCGAAGGCACCGTTCTTGATGTCGGCCAGCACAGCTTGCATGTTGGCCTTGACGTCAGGGGTGATCACCCGCGGGCCGGAGACGTAGTCGCCGTACTCGGCCGTGTCCGAGACCGACCAGCGCTGCTTGGCGATGCCGCCTTCGTACATCAGGTCGACGATGAGCTTGAGTTCGTGCAGGCACTCGAAGTACGCCACCTCGGGCTGGTAGCCGGCCTCGATCAGCGTCTCGAAGCCGTACTGCACCAACTTGGAGGCGCCACCACACAGCACCGCCTGCTCACCGAACAGGTCGGTCTCGGTCTCCTCGGCGAAGGTGGTCTTGATGCCACCGGCACGCAGACCACCGATGCCCTTGGCGTACGACAGCGCGAGCGGCCAGGTGTTGCCCGACTCGTCCTTCTCCACCGCCACCAGGACCGGGACGCCGCGTCCGTCGACGTACTCACGGCGTACGAGGTGGCCAGGACCCTTGGGCGCCACCATGAAGACGTCGACGCCCTCGGGCGGGGTGATGTAGCCGAAGCGGATGTTGAAGCCATGGCCGAAGACCAGCGTGTCGCCGGGGGTCAGGCCGGGCTCGATCTCGTTCTTGTACAGGGTGCGCTGCACCTGGTCGGGCGCGAGGATGACGATGACGTCGGCCTCTTCGACAGCCTCGGCGGGCGTCACGACCCGCAGGCCCTCGGCCTCGGCCTTGGCGCGCGACTTGCTGCCCTCCTGCAAGCCGACGCGGACGTCGACACCGGAGTCGCGCAAGCTCAGCGCGTGGGCGTGACCCTGGCTGCCGTAGCCGATGACGGCCACGTTCTTGCCCTGGATCAGGCTCAGGTCAGCGTCGTCGTCGTAGAACATCTCAGCCACTGGTGGCTCTCTTTCTTGGTTGGGTGTGGAACTGCTTGGTCTTGCTGTGCGTCTGGATCAGACCGCGGGAGTCACCGGCACCGAGACCGGCTTGAGGGTGCGCTCGGAGACCGATCGCGAGCCCCGGCTGATCGCGACGATGCCCGACTGGACGAGTTCGCGGATGCCGAAGGGTTCCAGGACCCGCAACATGTCGGAGATCTTGTCGGAGTTGCCGGTCACCTCGATGGTCACCGTGTCGGGTGAGACATCCACGACGCGGCCTCGGAAGAGGTTGGCCACATCGAGCACGTTGCCACGGCTCTCGTGGTCGGCCTTGACCTTGACCATGATGAGTTCGCGGGCGACCGCAGAGTCGAGTTCGACGATCTTGATGACCTCGACCAGCTTGTTGAGTTGCTTGGTCACCTGTTCCAGCGGCGACTCCTCGACATTGACCACGATGGTCATCCGCGAGATGTCGTCGTGCTCCGTGGGACCCACGGCCAGCGATTCGATGTTGAAGCCGCGCCGCGAGAACAGTCCGGCGATGCGGGCCAGGACGCCTGGCTTGTCCTCGACCAGCACGGAGAGGGTGTGTGTCGTCATCGTGGCCTCACAGATCCTGGTCGTCGAAGTCGGGCGCGAGGTCGCGGGCGTACTTGATGTCGTCGTTGGACGTGCCGGCGGCGACCATCGGCCACACCATCGCATCGCGGTGGACGCGGAAGTCGACGACGACCGGCTGATCGTTGATGGCCATCGCCTTCTCGATCGTGGCGTCGACCTGGTCCGGCGACTCACACGACAGACCCACGCAGCCGTACGCGTCGGCGAGCTTGACGAAGTCGGGGATCCGCTTGCTGTGCAGGTCGGTGTTGGAGTAGCGCTCGTTGTAGAACAGCGTCTGCCACTGCCGCACCATGCCGAGCGACTCGTTGTTGATGATCGCGACCTTGATCGGGATGTCGTTGATCGCGCAGGTAGCCAACTCCTGGTTGGTCATCTGGAAGCAACCGTCGCCGTCGACCGCCCACACCGTGGCGTCGGGGCGACCCACCTTCGCACCCATCGCAGCCGGGACGGCGTACCCCATCGTGCCGAGGCCGCCGGAGTTGATCCACGTGTTGGGGTGCTCATAACCGACGTAGTGCGCGGCCCACATCTGGTGCTGACCGACACCCGCGGTGATGATCGTCTCGCTGCCGGAGATCTCGCCGAGTCGTTCCAGGACGTATTGCGGGGCCAGCGAGCCGTCGGCGGGGGTGTCGTACCCGAGCGGGTATCGCTTCTTGGTCCCCGACAAGAACGCGACCCACGCCTCGTAGTCGCCAGTGTTGCCCTTGTCGGCTTCGGCTTGGAGGGAGGCGAGGAGTTCCACGATCGTCTCGCGGGCGTCGCCCACGATCGGGACGTCGGCATACCGGTTCTTGCCGATCTCCGCAGGATCGATGTCGGCGTGGATCACCTGCGCGCCCGGCGCGAACGAATCGAGGTTGCCGGTCACCCGGTCATCGAAGCGAGCACCCAGGCTGATGATCAGATCACTGCGCTGCAGGCCCGCGACTGCGGCGACCGTGCCGTGCATGCCGGGCATGCCGAGGTGTTGGGGATGGCTGTCGGGGAACGCTCCGCGCGCCATCAGCGTCGTGACGACCGGCATGCCGGTGAACTCCGCGAGAGCACGAAGTTCCCGGCTGGCGCCGGCTCGGATCACGCCGCCGCCCACGTAGAGAACCGGACGCTTGGCGTCGAGGATCAGCCGGGTCGCCTCGCGGATCTGCTTGTGGTGCGGCTTGGTGATCGGACGGTAGCCCGGGAGCACGATTTCGCTCGGCCACTCAAAAGTGGTGCGCGCCGTCTGCGCCGACTTGGCGATGTCCACGAGCACCGGCCCAGGTCGCCCCGTGGAGGCGATGTGGAAAGCCTCGGCGATCGTACGAGGGATGTCGCGCGGGTCGGTGACCAGGAAGTTGTGCTTGGTGATCGGCATCGTGATGCCGCGGATGTCGGCCTCTTGGAACGCGTCAGTGCCGATGGCGTTGGCGTTGACCTGACCCGTCACGGCGACCAGCGGCACGGAATCCATGTGCGCGTCGGCCAGAGGAGTCACGAGGTTGGTCGCACCGGGGCCGCTGGTGGCCATGCAGACACCGACGCGACCGGTGGCGGCGGCGTACCCCTGCGCCGCGTGGCCGGCGCCCTGCTCGTGGCGTACGAGGATGTGCCGAATCTTCGTCGAGTCCATCAAGGGGTCGTACGCCGGGAGGATCGTGCCCCCTGGGATGCCGAAGATGTCGGTGACGCCTGCGTTCTCCAGGGATCGGATCAGGCTCTGGGCGCCGGTAATGGTGCCGTCCTGCTCGCTCATCGTGCTTCCTTCGTCTGGTGCTTGGCTCTGCTCCGACCGAGGCCGGTTTGCCCAACAAAAAAACCCCCGGCCATTGTGGCAGCGAGGGTTTGACGCGCGTGGTGGGGACTGGGTGTCCGGATCACCTCACGCGTCGCGTGCGTACAAGAATGTCCTTGCGCATGCGCTAACCGTCGCTGCCGGGGTCATGCCGCGTCAACCCAGTCTTCCATGCGTCCCACTATTTGGTACGCCAGTCCCACGATCTGGCAGGTTGAGCCGCAGGGTCTGGGGCGTGGACCCGCGGGTCAGCGCCCGTGGGTCGTACAGATGCACGACCTGTTGCCGTCCGCGTCCGCGATCACCCAGTACGCCGGGGCCGCGTCATCGCTGACGAGTGTCCCGCCGGCATCGAGGACCGCCTGGAGCCTCCGCTCGGCGTCGTCGTAGGGCACCCACACGTCGAGGTGCCAGCGCTGCTCGTGATCTTGCGCGGGCAGAGCGGGCTCATCTTCGCCGTGCTCGGGGGTCTGCCACCACAGCGTCGGCACCTGGCCGCTGGGGTCGACTGGCTCGCCGTTGTCGAGGTCTGCGCCCAGCAGGGCCGCATAGATCGGCGCGTTGGCCTCGGGATTGCGGGTGTCGAGGCCGGGTTCGAGTTGGGTCAGCAACGAGGTGTCGGCGCTCGCACCCGCCTCGGCGGCGTACGCACTGATCTGGCGCGCCAGGTCGAGGTCTCGGCTGGTGATGCCGCCGACATCGTGGCTGCTGAGCGTGACGATCACCTCGGGGTAAGTGAGGGTGATGTCGGGGTGATGATTCGCCGCCTCTGCGGCCTCCCCGATGCGGTCGACCAGCGCGAGCCCGGTGGCGAAATCGCCGGTCTTGAATCTGGCTCGGATCCCGCTCAGCAGTTGGCGCCAGTCGCCCAGGTCGGCATCGCGGATCTCGGTCGCGGACAGCTTCTGCTTGGGATCGGTCATACCTCGACCATGCCACGGATCAGGGCAGAACGCTCTGGCCGATCACGCCGGGGTTGAAGCAGATCTCCCAACGGAAGCCGTCCGGGTCGCTGAAGTAGCCCGAGTAGCCGCCCCACTCTCGCTCCTGCGCTCCGCGCACCTCGGCCCCGAGACGCCGGGCGGTTTCGAGCACCGAGTCGACGCCCTTCTTGGTCCGCAGGTTGTGCGCGAGCGTGAGCGGCGGGGTGCCGTACGACGGCGGCACACCGACCTCGGCCTCGAAACTCTCGGCATCCCACAACGACAGGATCACTTTGTCGGCCACGCGGAACATCAACACGTCCGGCGCCTGGAGGTCGGGTTCCCAGCCGAGTCCGTCGATATAGAACGCGCGGCTCGCGGCCAGGTCGCGTACGGCCAGGGTCACGAAACTCAGTCGCTGTTCCATGCCGACCAGCCTGTCACGCTCGCGCCAACGGCTCGCGCTGCTCGCCCTCGTCGGTGAAGTTCTCCGGAGCCAGCCACGCCTCCAGCCGCGACTTGGCCTCGGGCCATTCGGTGTCGAGCATCGAATACCAGTCTGTGTCGCGATTGCGTCCCTTGTACGCGATCGCATTGCGGTGACGACCCTCGTAGCTGAACCCGAGCCGCTCAGCCGCCCGAGCGCTCGGCTCGTTGCACGAGTCGAGCTTCCACTCCAGACGCCGGTAGCCGAGATCCTCGAAGACGTGCTTCATCACCAGGTACGTCGCCTCGGTGCTCGCGGGAGTCCGTTGCACGTTGCGGGCATAGATGATGCCGCCCACCTCGATCGAACCGTTGCCCGGATCGATGCGATAGAGACTCGTCATGCCACTGGCTTGACTGCTGGTCAGCGGGATCACGGCGTACGTCACGTGGTCGGTGTCGCCGGCTCCAGCGGCCAGGAGTCGCGCGGCCTCGGCCACCGAGTCGGGCGGGGTCAGGTCGAGTCGATAGGTCCACAGGTCGGCGTTCTCGTCGCCTCCGAGGGAGTCGAAGAGGGGCTGCGCGTGCTCGGCGGCCAGAGGTTCGAGACGTACGAACCGTCCTTCCAGTGTGCGCTTATCGGGATGCGCCGCACCCTGCCACTCCCCCAGGTCAGCGCCGAGGGGCTGGTGGTACTCGTTGGTGCGGGCGATCTCGGGGTGCTGGCGTTCGAGCGTCACGACCTCACCCTAGGGCGACGCGCGGCCTGGCAGGATCGACGTATGGCGCTCTCCTCATTGCTTCAGCAGGCCAGGCAGGCCACGACCGCGATCCCGCGGCTCTCCAAGGCGGCGCTGAGCGCCGGACTCGGTCCGGCGGGCGCGGCACAGGTGGTGATGATCTCCGGCCAGGCGTTGCGCGTGGCGGCCGGTCAGGCGGGCGAGCCGGGACGGCAGAACGCGGTGCGCCACTTCATCTGGCAGTCGTTGTTGACCGCGCGGTTCGGCCGCGATGTGGCAGCCTCGATCGCCGAGGCGCAGGAGGTAGGCACCCCGGACCTGACCGACTCCAAGGTCGACCGGCACAACAACGCGGTCGGTCAGGCCTATGGCGAGGAGCACGCGAACGAATACGGCGATCTCCCCATCGCCGACGCCCTGGCCAGACTCACC
Source organism: Nocardioides sp. (assembly GCA_037045645.1). Taxonomy (NCBI): domain Bacteria; kingdom Bacillati; phylum Actinomycetota; class Actinomycetes; order Propionibacteriales; family Nocardioidaceae; genus Nocardioides; species Nocardioides sp. The sequence goes on along the minus strand of JBAOIH010000001.1, from coordinate 907,627 downwards.
GAGGTCGCCCTGACGAAGTGGGCCGCCGACGAGTTGATCTGGGTCAAGAAGCACTGACCAGGACGTCTCGGGTCGCCCGCAGACCCGCCTCGACTTCGGCGAACGAGGTGGACAGCGGCGACAACCCGATCCGCAGGCCGCCAGGATCGCGATAGTCCGGGATGACGTCGCGCTGCCACAGCGCCGCGACCACCTGCTTCATCGCGGGGTGGTGCACCGTGACATGTCCGCCACGTTGCGTCGGGTCGCGGGGGCTGGCCATGCTCGCCCCGAGCGGAGCCAGCAGTTCGTCGGCGAGTTCGACCGCGTACGAGGTGAGCGCCACCGATTTGGCCCGGACCGCCTCGATCCCGGCCTCCTCGATGAGTGCCAGCATGTCGGTAACCCCGAGTGTGGCGGTGATCGGGGGTGTGCCGGAGATGAAACGCCGGATCCCGGCCGCCGGGGCGTACCCCGGCCCCATCAGGAACGGATCGGCGTGGCCCATCCAGCCGGTGATCGGCTGGGAAATGCCCTGACGCTCGGTCGCGACGTAACCGAATGCGGGCGAGCCGGGGCCACCGTTGAGATATTTGTACGAGCACCCGACCGCGAAGTCGACACCCCACTCGTCGAGCGCCAGCGGGACCGACCCCACCGAGTGACACAGGTCGAGCAGGATCGCGGCACCGGCCTCGTGGGTCAGCCGGGTGAGTTCGGCGGCGTCGAGGAGGTAGGCAGAGCGGTAGGCCACGTGCGACACCACCACCAGGGCGGTGCGCTCGGACAGGGCGTCGGCGAGGAGTTCAGCGGTGACGCCGAGCGTACGGTCGACCTCGATCCAGCGAAGTTTCAACCCGCGCTCGGCCGCGATCGACTCGACCAGATAGCGGTCGGTCGGGAAGTTGTCGGTGTCGACGACGATCTCGTCGCGCCCGGCAGGAGCCGCGTCCACGGCGGCGCGGATCAGCTTGTACAGCAGCACGGTCGTGGAGTCGCCGACGAATGTCTGCCCGGGAACAGCACCGAGACAGACCCGCCCGATCTCGTCACCCAGCGTGAGCGGCAGGTCGTACCACTTCTCGTCCCAGCCCCGGATCAGCCGCCCGCCCCACTCTTCGCGGACGAACTGCTCCATCCTGACTGCCGTCTCGGTCAACGGGCGCCCCAACGAATTGCCGTCGAAATAGACCAACGGCGAGGTGGCCCCGACGAAGCGGTAGCGGTGCTCGGCGAGCGGGTCGGCGGCATCGAGTGCGGCGGCGGACTGCATAGTCCGGTTCTAGCCGAACTCCTGGCCCAGGGGAACAAGCCTCACTGATACGACACGAAGCGGATCGCTTTGTCGATCCTGCGGACAGCCTTGCCACCCATTCGCGGGTCGTCGAGGTCGAGGAACACCATGAAGCCGGTGGTGAAGCGCTTTGGTTTCGCCAGTGCGCGGTAGGTCGCGGTCTTGCCCGCGGGAGTGCCGACCGCGTCGATGTGTTGCACCGTGGCGAGCTCCGCGCGTCTCTTCACCTTCGTGAGCCCCCGGACGTTGCCGGACTTGTACATATGGAAGAGGAAGACCTTCTGCGGCAGCCGCTCGCGTTCGACCAGGCGGGCCAGCCAGCGCGACGTACGGTTCAACTCCCGTGCGGAGACCGAGCCGATGTCTTGACCGGGGATCTGGTCGTCTTTCATCCGCCACTCGGGATCGAGCGCGACGCCGACCCAGGGATCTTTCAGCGCCCACTCCCAGCGCTTGAGCACGTCGAGAAACGACTCTCGGCCGGGCTGGATGTCGAGCAACAACAACGCCTTGTTGCGGTGCGCCGCGTCGATGTATTCCTGCACCTTGGAGTGCAGCAGGTCGTGGTTGTAGTTGCCGTCCGTGCCGGGGTCTGGGTCGGCGATGGTGGCGACCAGTTCGTAGACGGGCAGCACCTGCTCGCCGGGACGCGTCAACTTCTTGCCCTGCTTGACCATCTTCTCGTACGCCCGATCCGGCGAACGCTGCCCGAGCACCATCGAGGTGCTCGGGTGCGCGAAACCGTAGTGCGCGATCAGGACGCGGTCGTTGCCGAAGATCTTGGTGCCACCGCCGGGCAGTTGCGGGACCCGACCGGTCAGGGCGTACGCCGACAGCCCGCCGGCCACCACGGCAAGGACGACGAGCAGACCCAGAACCCGAGAACGAAGCATCAGCCGCAGACAGCCCCGTGCGCGGCTGACTGCACGACCTTGGCGTACTTGCCGAGCACGCCGCGGGTGTACTTGGGCGGGTTGGGCACCCACCCGTCCTGGCGGTCGGCGAGTTCAGCCTCGTCGATGGTCACGTCGAGCGACATGCCCGCCACGTCGAGGGTGATCGGGTCGCCGTCGCGTACGAACGCAATCGGCCCGCCGTCAACCGCCTCCGGCGCGATGTGGCCCACGCAGAGTCCGGTCGTACCGCCGCTGAAGCGACCGTCGGTGATCAGCAGGACGTCCTTGCCCAGGCCGGCGCCCTTGATGGCGCCGGTGATGGCCAGCATCTCGCGCATGCCCGGTCCGCCCTTGGGGCCTTCGTAGCGGATCACCACCACGTCACCGGCCTTGATCGCGCCTTCAGCCAGGGCGTCGAGGGCCGCGCGTTCGCCGTCGAAGACCCGCGCGGTGCCGGTGAAGGTGGTGTCGTCGAAGCCCGCGCTCTTGACCACCGCTCCCTCGGGGGCCAGCGAGCCATGCAGGATCGTGATGCCGCCGGTCTTGTGGATCGGGGCGTCGAACGTACGCAACACGTCGCCGTCGAGGTGTTGCGGCGCCAGTGCCTCCAGGTTCTCGCGCATCGTCTTGCCGGTGACCGTGAGGCAGTCGCCGTCCATCAGTCCGGCGTCGAGCAGTGCCTTCATCACGACGGGGATGCCGCCGATCTTGTCGACATCGTTCATCACGAAGCGGCCGAACGGTTTGAGGTCGCCGATATGCGGCACCTTCGCCCCGATCCGGTTGAAGTCCTCCAGCGTCAGGTCGACCTCCGCCTCGCGGGCGATCGCGAGAAGGTGCAGCACCGCATTGGTGGAGCCGCCCAGCGCCATCACGACGGCGATGGCGTTCTCGAAGGCGGGCTTGGTCATGATCTGGCGCGCCGTGATGCCCTCGCGCAGCATGTGGACGACCGCCTCGCCCGAGCGATGCGCGAAGCCGTCGCGGCGGCGGTCGACGGCCGGCGGGGCGGCGCTGCCGGGCAGCGACATCCCGAGCGCCTCGGCGACGCTGGCCATGGTGTTCGCGGTGTACATGCCACCGCACGCGCCCTCGCCGGGGCAGATCGCGCGCTCGACCTTGTCGACCTCTTCGCGGGTCATCTTGCCGGCCAGACACGCACCGACCGCCTCGAAGGCATCGATGATCGTGACATCCTCTCCGTCCACCTGGCCCGGCATGATCGAGCCGGCGTACAAGAAGACGCTGGCCAGATCCAGCCGCGCGGCTGCCATCAACATTCCCGGCAGGGACTTGTCGCAGCCTGCGAGCAGGACCGACCCGTCGAGGCGTTCGGCCATCATCACGGTCTCGACCGAGTCGGCGATGACCTCACGCGAGACCAGCGAGAAGTGCATCCCCTCGTGGCCCATGGAAATGCCGTCGGAGACAGAGATCGTGCCGAACTCCAACGGGTAGCCACCGGCCGCGTGCACGCCGTTCTTGACCGCCTTGGCGAGCCTGTCGAGGGACAGGTTGCACGGCGTGATCTCGTTCCACGAGGAGGCCACACCGATCTGCGGCTTCTCCCAGTCGTCGTCGCCCATGCCGACCGCGCGCAGCATGCCGCGGGCGGCGGCGCGTTCGAGACCGTCGGTGACGTCGCGGCTACGGGGCTTCAGGTCGGGCGTGTCGCTCATGTCCGAAGAGTATTCCGGCGGCGTAAGGGCCTGTGACCAGCCTCCGGTCGTTGGGACATCAGGACTCGGCTGCGACCTTGAGTTGAGCCAGACCCTTCTCGAAGTCCTTGGCGATCATCTTGTCGAAGAACACGGGTCCGAGCAGGCCCATCAAGAAGTTGCGCTGGCCGGTCATCGTCCAGGTCACCTGGGTGGCGTCCCCGCTCTGCGCCAGGTCGAAGCGCGAGATGTTCTCGGCCTTGAACGGCTTCACGAAGCGCAGATCGATCACGACCTTCGACTGGTCGGACTCGGTGATCTCCATCGAGCCCTCCCCTGCCTTGTTGTTGCCCTGCCAGGCGTAGTGCGAGCCGACTCCACGCGTCGGGCCCGAATAGGTGCGCTTGAGCTCCGGGTCCATTCCCTCCCAGGGTGACCAGTCCGGCCACTCACGAAAGTCGTCGATCAGGTCGTGCACCCGCGCGGGATCCGCCGCGATCGTGGTGCTGCGCGCCAGGGAGAACTCAGCCATGACGGCCATCGTAGGGCCACCCCACCGTCTCCTACCCTGGGCGACGTGACCACGCCGCCACAACCGCCCAAGCCGACGACGCCGTCGGTGTCGGAGTCCTGGCGCGAGCATCTGCGAGCCGCTCTGCGGGCGAGCACGCCAGGCGTACCGGCGATCGCGATGCCCGGCGGCGACGACGTCTCCCAGCAGCATGCGCGCGCCGTGATCGATGTCGCCCTCCGGATCGGTGAGGCGATGCTGACGACCGGAAGCTTCGGCCAGTGTCGTGGTGGATGCCGTGCTGCGCTTCACCCACGCGTACGGCATGCGCTCGACTCACGTCGATGTCACCTTCACCTCGCTCACCGTCTCGATGCACCGCGGACTCGACGAAGACCCGCTGACGGTGATGCGAGTCGTACGCCTGCGCACGCTGGACTACTCACGGCTCGAATCCGTGCAGCGACTGGTCGATCTGGTCGAGGACAGCCCGAAGGGAGGGATGCCGGACATCGCGGACGTACGGTCGCAACTCGCTGCAGCGTTGTCGGCGCCGCACCCCTATTCGCTCTGGGTGGTGACACTCGGGCAGGCGCTGATCGGTGCCGGCGTCGTGGTCCTGTTCGGCGGTGGCTTCGTGACGTGTCTGCTCGCGGGACTGTCGGCGGCGGTGGTGTATCGCATGTCTCTGGTGCTGGCGCGCTGGGGATTCGCGCCGTTCTTCGTACAGGTGCTGGGTGCGGCACTGCCCACTGTGGTCGCCGTCGGCCTCTATCTGGCCGAGGATCGAGGCTTCGGACTGCCTGGCGCCCAGGCCCCGTCCTTGGTCGCGATCGCCGGGATCGTGGTGCTCCTCGCGGGGCTGACCGTCGTCGGCGCGGCCCAGGACGCGATCGACGGCAACTACGTCACAGCGTCTGCGCGCGGGCTCGAGGTCGTGGTGTTGACGGTCGGCATCGCGATCGGCATCTCCACCGTGTTGGGTTTCGCCCAACGTCTGCAGGTGCCCATCGAGATGTCCGGCAACATCGCGGTCATCTCCGATCCGGTCCTGGGCACCCTCGCGGCCGCCGGGATCGGTGCGGGGTTCGCCCTGTCGACCTACACCCGCGTGCGTGCCTCGCTGATCGCGGGACTGATGGCGTCGCTCGTCTGGGCGATCTATGTGCTCGTCGCCCGACTCGAGTTGGAGAACTCCGTCAGTGTCGCCATCGCCGCCGCAGCGGCGGGGGCGCTCGGCGTACTGGGTCATTCGCGACTGCGGGTGCCGGAGCAAGCGATGACGACCGCAGCGATCGTGGCGTTGCTGCCGGGCCTGGCGGTCTATCGGGGGCTTTACCTACTGATCGACCAGCCGACCGGTCGGGTTGGTCCGGGGCTGTCGGAACTGGTCGCGGCCATGGGGATCGGGATGGGTTTGGCCGCAGGTGTCTCGGCCGGGGGGTACGTCGCGCGGCGCAAGCTCGGTCTGACGTTGGTGCTGCCGCGCGGGCGGAGGCGGCCCGCTGCGTAAAAGGTGCTGACTCGGCGGGGATATCTGCCGACTCGGCGGGGATATCTGCTGACTCAGATCCTGGCGGCGCGCACGACCATCACGTCGGGCAGGCCCGAATGGATCTCAGCCCAGGTCTCACCTTCGTCGGGCGAGGCGAAGACGGTGCCGTTGCGTCCGCCGAAATAGAGCCCGGGCGTGTCGTGATCATCCGCGCACATCGCATCGCGCATCACCGCCGCGAAGTATTCGTTCGGCAACTGGCCCGCACCGAGCTCGTCCCAGGACATGCCCGCGTCGCTCGTACGGTAGACCCGAGCGCGGCCGTCGACCGGCCACCGAGCGCCCGCATCGGCGATCGGGAAGCAGTAGGCCGTGTCGGCCTTGGTCGGATGGGCCACCATCGCGAACCCGAACTCGGCCGGCAGACCCGGCGCGATGTCCTTCCAGGTCCGGCCACCGTCGTCCGAGCGGTAGACGCCGCCGTGGTTTTGCAGATAGAGCCGCTCGGGGTCGACCGCGTCGCGGGCGATCTTGTGTACGCACTGGCCGAACTCGGGATAGGTCACCGGCTCCATGCCGGGCATGAAGTCGCACTTCACCCCGGTGTTGGAAGTAGACCACGAGTCGCCCCCGTCCTCGGTGCGGTAGGCCCCACCGCTGGACATCGCCGCGAGCACCGCCGCGCCGTCGCTCGGGTGCGGCAGAATCGTGTGGAAGGCCTGCCCGCCGTACCCGCCCTGCCACTGCGGACGGTGCGGGTGGTCCCACAACGACCGCACCAACTCGAAGCTTCTCCCCGTCATCACGTGACTGGAAGATCGCCGCCGGCTCGGTGCCCGCCCAGATGACGCCGTCCTCCAGGCCCGGTTGCAATTGCCAGATCCGTTCCAGTGCCGTGCCGGTGTCCTCGGGAAATCTGATCGCCCCATTCGGTGTCTCGGTCCAGGTCTGTCCCAGGTCCGACGAACGCCGCAGTTGCGGTCCGAACCAACTCGACGAGCACCCGGCCAACAGCCGCGGCGCGTCGCCACGCTTGTCGATGAGGACGGAGTAGACGTCCTCCATCTGGAAGTGCGGACCTGACCACGACCAGTCCTGTCGGGCTTCGTCCGAGCGGCCGATCCACAGTCCCTTGCGGGTGCCGACCATCACCAGAGTGCTGCTCATGCGAGTTCTCCTAGGTTGAGGTGGATGATTGCGGGCTCAGTCCGCCGTACGACGACGGAAGGCGCGCAAGGCGAGAGGGGCGATCACCAGCGAGATGCCGATCGTCCAGCACAACGTGGCGATGACCGGGTGCTGCAGCGGCAGGTGCGCCGTCTCGGGGGCGGGTGCGGTGTTGCCCCACAGTTGGCGGACGGCCTGCACGAGCGCCGAGATCGGGTTCCACTCGGCGATGGCGCGCAGCACGGTGCCCATCCGCTCGGTGGGCGCGAACGCGTTGGACAGGAACGTCAGCGGGAAGATCGTGGTGAACATGACTCCCTGCACCGCCTCGACCGAACGCAGCGCCGAGCCGACCAGGATGCCCAGCCAGATCATCGCGAAGCCCCACATCAGCAGCAGTGCGTACGCCAGCACCGCGTCGAGGAATGACCCGCGAATCCGCCAGCCGACCACGAGGCCGGTCAGTGACATCACCGCGATGCCGATGCTGGAGTGGATCAGACTCGACAGGCTGCGCCCGACGAGGATCGCGGCCGGGTTGATCGGCAGCGACCGCATCCGGTCGACGATGCCCTTGTCGATGTCGGCGGTCAGGCCCACTGCCACGATGAACGAGGCGAACGCGATCGTCTGGCCCATGATCCCGCCGAGCAGCCACTCGCGATAGCCGGACGCGGCGCCTTGCACCTGGATCGAGGCACCGAAGACATACGCGAACAACATCACGAACATCACCGGTTGGACGGTGACGTCCATCAACATCTCAGGCATCCGCTTGATGTGGATCAGGTTGCGTCGGGTGATCGCCAGCGACTGCTGCCACAACGAGGTCTCGTGGATCACCGGGCGTTCGATATGGCTGTTCCTGTTCACGCCGGCACCTCCTCGTCCGCGCTCTCCTCGGCTCGATGGCCGGTGAGGTGCAAGAACACGTCGTCCAGGCTGGGCCGTTGCAGCCCCAGATCGTCGAGGTCGATGTCGGTGCCGTCGAACAGCGCGGCCATCCGGGTCACATCGGACAGCCCCTCTGCCGGAGCGGTGATGCGGCGCGCGGGCGCATCGACGTACGCCTCCGGGATCAGGCTGTGCACCAACGCGGCGGCGCGTTCCAGATCCTCCGAACGCGACACGGTGACCACGAGCGCGGCCTTGCCCGACGCGTCCTTGAGCTGGATGGGTGTGCCTTCGGCGATCACCTTGCCTCGGTCGATCACGACGATGTTGTCGGCCAACTGGTCGGCCTCCTCGAGGTATTGCGTGGTCAGCAGCAAGGTGGTGCCGTCGTTGACCAACTCGCGCAGCACGTCCCACAACTCCACGCGACTGCGTGGGTCGAGCCCGGTGGTGGGCTCGTCGAGGAACAGCACCGGCGGTGTCGCGACCAGGCTGACTGCCAGGTCGAGGCGGCGGCGCATGCCGCCCGAATAGGTCTTGATCGTGCGATCGGCGGCGTCAGTGAGCGAGAACCGCTCCAGGAGGTCGTCGCTGACCCGCTTGATGGTCTTGGCGTCCAGGCCGTAGAGCGAGCCGATCAGGCGCAGGTTCTCCCGCCCGGTCAGCAACTCGTCGACCGTCGCGGACTGCCCGGTGAGCCCCATGCTGCGGCGTACGGCAGCCGGATCGGCGATCACGTCATGACCTGCCACCGTGGCGGTGCCCGAGGTGGGCTCGGTCAGCGTCGTCATCATCCGCACGGTGGTCGTCTTGCCGGCCCCGTTGGGTCCCAGCAGGCCGAGCACCGTGCCTTGTGGCACGGAAAAACTCACACCATCGACGGCGACGGTGTCACCGAAGTGCTTCACCAGGCCGCGCGCCTCGATCGCGGGCGATTGCGTCACATTCACTCCCTTATTCCGATTAGGAACAGTACGCTAGCACCGTGCCCGGAACCGAGCCAACTGATTCTCCCCGCCTGCCCGTCACGGCGTACGCCCTGCTGGGCCTGCTCACCTTCGGCGACCCGGTGGTGACCGGGTATGAACTCAAGCAGCGCGCCGACATCACCATGCGCTTCTATTGGACGTCGCCGGCGATGTCGCAGATCTACACCGAACTGGCACGCCTGGCCGAGCACGGTCTGGTGGTCGCGGTGGGCGAGGGTCGCTCGACTCGCTACAAGATCAGCGCACGCGGTCGGCTCGCGCTGCGCGTGTGGATGCACGAGGAGCCTGCGGGCTTCCCGATCTGGAAGCACCCGGTCGCTCTGCGCCTGATCAACGGCCATGTCACCAGTCCAGCAGCACTCACCGACATGTTGCGCGACTACCTCGTCGAGGTGGCGGCAGCGCGGGCCGACCTGGCGGACGTACGCCGGATGCTCACGTCGGCAGACGGTCCGGGAGAGGACTACCGCTACCCGTCTCTGGTAGCCGATTGGGGACTGGCCCACTTCGACTCCGAGCGCGAGATCACCGAGCGGCTGATCGAGAAGTTGGCCGAGGAGGCGGATTAGGCTCCGCTGCGTGCACCGACCGGCCCTTTCCCCCGTGTGGCTGGTGCTCATCGGCATTTTGTCGGTGCAGTTCGGCGCGGCGATCGCCAAGGGACTCTTCGACGAGATCGACCCGACGGCCATGGTCTTCTTGCGTCTGGCCACGAGCGCGGTCTTCTTCGCGGCGGTGACCTGGCGCCCGACCCGGCGCGCGATGCGCGGTCGTACGCGTGCCGACTGGAGCACGGTGATCGCCTTCGGCGTCGCGCTGGTGTCGATGAACTGGGCGATCTATCAGTCTTTTTCCAGGATCCCGCTGGGCATCGCGGTCACGATCGAGTTCGTCGGACCACTCGCGTTGGCCGTGCTCGCGTCTCGCAGACCTCGTGATCTGGTGTGGGCCGCACTGGCCGCGGCCGGAGTCGCACTGCTGGGCTTCGAGCGTACGTCCGTCACGCTGGCCGGCGTGCTGCTCGCCCTCCTGGCGGGAGCGGCCTGGGCGTCGTACATCGTGTTGTCTGCACGTACGGGGCGCGCGTGGCCGGGGCTGACCGGACTCACGATCGCCAGCATCGTCGGGACGGTCCTTGTCGCCCCCGCAGCGATCTGGTCCGGCCGGGAGGCACTGCTCGACCCGCGTCTGCTCGCGCTCGGCGCTGCCGTCGGGTTGCTGAGTTCGGTGGTGCCGTATTCGCTCGAACTCATTGCGCTGCGCACCCTGCCCGCGCAGACGCTCTCGATCCTGATGAGCCTCGAACCCGCTGCGGCAGCTCTCGCGGGGGCGCTGCTGTTGCACGAGATGCTGGAGCCGATCCAACTCGTCGCGATGGCGTGCGTGATCGCTGCGTCGGTCGGCGCGGCGCGATCCCACCCTGCCGTCATCGCCGAGCCGGTCGCGAACTGAGGGAATCGGCCTGGTGGGTGGGTGACCAGACCTCCGGCAGGATTGGCTCATGTCACGCCTGCTCCGACTGGTCGCCGTCGCCTTGCCGCTCACGCTGCTTGCGAGTTGCGCCGAGGAGGAACCGGACACGCGTACGCAGGCGCCCGAGACCAGCGAAGCCAGCACCCCTGAGACCACCACCAGTTCCCACAGCCCGACCGGGTCGGGCCAGCCCAAGGTCGTCGACACCGTCGCGAGCGGACTTGCGGTGCCGTGGGGCATCGACTTCCTGCCCGACGGCTCGGCACTGGTGACCGAGCGCGACTCGCACCGACTGCTGCGGATCGCCGACGGCGAGGTCGAGCAGGTCGGGACCCTCGACGAGTCCGCCCCCAACGGCGAAGGCGGCAGCCTCGGCATCGCAGTCTCCCCGACGTACGAGGACGACGGCTGGATCTTCGTCTATGTCACGACGGCCGAGGACAACCGGATCATCCGCTATTCCTATGGCGAGGACGGCCTGAGTGACGAGCAGGTGATCCTGGACGCCATCCCCAACGGGTTCATCCACGACGGCGGTCGGATCGAGTTCGGTCCGGACGGCTTGCTCTATGTCGCCACCGGTGAGGCGGGTGAGCCCGAACTGGCTCAGGATCGCGACTCGCTGGGCGGCAAGATCCTGCGGATCACCACCGACGGCGACCCGGCCTCCGGCAACCCCGACGAGGACTCCCCCGTCTGGACCCTGGGTCACCGCAACATCCAGGGGCTGGCGTTCGATGAGGACGACCGGCTCTGGGCCTCCGAATTCGGCGCGTCGGACTGGGACGAACTCAACCTCATCGAGGCCGGCGACAACTACGGCTGGCCGCTGGTCGAGGGCAAGGGCGGCAACGGTGACTACACCGAACCACGGGCGGTCTGGCCGACCTCCGACGCCTCACCGAGCGGCCTGGCCTACCTCGACGGCTCGTTGTGGATGGCCGGTCTGCGCGGCGAGCGGCTCTGGCGAATCCCGGTCACCAGCGACGGCGCGGGTGAGCCGAAGTCGTTCTTCATGGGCGACTACGGCAGGTTGCGTACGGTCGTCGTCGCACCTGACGGCAACCTGTGGGTGACCACGTCGAACAAGGACGGTCGCGGCGATCCGGCCGACCAGGACGACCGCATCCTGGTCGTCGATCCGGGGTGAGTCCTCAGCCGATCCGGGCTCGCCGTGCCGCGCGCCGCAGCGTATGCAGCACGGCTGGGCCGAGCACGAGCAACGCGAGCGTGTTGGTGATCGCGCGGCCGGTGTCCCATGACCCCGTCGAGGTCAGCAGGGTGTAGACCGTGAAGCGTTGGAGGTTCTCCAGCAGCGGCGCCCCCGCCACGTACGACAGCCCACCCTCGTGTCCTGGGATCTCGATGCCGAGCAGGAACGGCCAGCCGGACAGGTTCATCAAGATGCCGAAGGCGTACGCCGCGAAGATCCCGTACACCACGAGCATCGCGATCTCCCAGCGTCCTCGCACCCGGTCTCGCCCCGGCAGCAACCCCGCGCCCATGCCCACCCACGCCGACACCAGCATCTGGAAGGGCAGCCACGGCCCGACCCCGGCCGTCAGCAACGCCGAGGCGAACAACGACGTACACCCCAACGCGAAGCCGAACGCGGGCCCGAAGACCCGCCCCGCGAGGATCAGCAGGAAGAAGACCAATTCGACCCCGGCGACCCCGGCCGACACCGCACGCATCACCGCGTTGATGGCGCTGAGCACACCCAGGATCGCCAGCACCCGCGCATCGATCCCGCCCTCGCTCAGGTCGGCGAGCACGACCACGATCACCAGCGGCAACAGCAACAGGAAGAGGAACGGCGGATCGATCCGCTGCCCCGGGTCGACCCGGACGAGCAGTGGCCAGCACAGCATCATCAGACCGAGCGCGGAGGCGGCGGCGAGCACGATCCGCGACCGCAGTCCGAGCCCGATCACGTGCGTGCCTTCGTGACGTCTTCCACGCGCAACCAGGGCGGACCGAGGATCTTGTGGACCTGCGGGGCGAAGGCCGGGGACTCGGCCACGACCTGTGCCGTGGGGCCGCTGGAGACGATCTCGCCCTCGGCCAGCACCACGACCCGATCAGCGACCTGTGCCACGAACTCCACGTCGTGGGTGGCCACCAGGACGGCTCGCCCCTGCGCGGCGAGTCCGTGCAGGATCTCGGCCAGTTGCCGCTTGCCGGGATAGTCCAGGCCGCGGGTGGGTTCGTCCAGCAGGAGTACGGGTGGAGTCGCCGTGAGCACGATCGCCAGCGCCAGCGCGAGTCGCTGCCCCTCGGACAGGTCGCGTGGGTGGGTGTCGTCGGCGATGCCCGGCGCGAGCCGGTCGAGCAGGTCTCGGGCGGTCCCGGTGCCCGAGTCCGCGGCCGCGCACTCGTCGGCCACAGTCTCCAGATAGAGCAGGTCGGCGGCCGTCTGCGGGACGAGCCCGGTCAGACTTCGACGCTGGTCGGCGCTGACGTGGGCCGGGTCTTGGCGCGCGATCTCCAGACGGCCGGCCTCGCGGGACTTCGAACCCTGCAAGGTCCACAACAGGGTCGACTTGCCCGACCCGTTGCGGCCCATCAGCGCGGTGATCTGGCCGAGCGCCAACGTGAGGTCGACACCCTTCAGGACCGGCGTACGACCGTGCGCGACCACGAGCCCCCGGGCGGTGAGCGCCGTGTCTCCCGCGTCCTGCGTGACCGGTTCAGGCAACGGCGGCAACTCCGAACCGCGCGCCTTGCGTCGGGCATCGCGCACCGTCAGCGGCAACGGGGACCAGCCCAGCGTCCGGCCGAGCTCGACGATCGGCGGGGCGACGGGGGCGGTCGCGAGCGCGGCGGACGGCTCGTCTACGCGCACGGATCCATCACCGGACAGCACCGCGACCCGATCCGCGAAGGGCACCACCCGCTCCAGACGGTGCTCGGCGAGCAGCACGGTGAGCCCCGAGTCGTGCACGAGACGCGTGAGCGTCGCCAACACCTCCTCGGCCGCCGTGGGGTCCAGCGCCGAGGTGGGCTCGTCGAGCACGAGTAGCCGCGGGTGGGTGGTGAGCACCGAGCCGATGGCGACGCGCTGCTGCTGACCACCGGAGAGCGTACGAAGGTCACGGTGCCGCAAGTCGGCGATGCCGAGCAGGTCGAGCGTCTCCTCGACCCGGCGCCGCATCGTCGCGGGCGCGAGGCCGAGTTGCTCCATGCCGTACGCCAACTCCTCCTCGACCGTGTCGGTGACGAAGCCGGCCAGCGGATCCTGTCCGACGTACCCGATGTCGTGGGCTCGATCGCGCGGCGGCGTGTGCAGGATCGACTTGTGATCGAGCAGCACGTCACCCGAAAGCGTTCCGCCGGTGAAGCGCGGCACCAGCCCGGTCAGCACGCCGAGCAGCGTGGACTTGCCCGCTCCCGTACGGCCGCAGACGAGCACGAGTTCGCCCTCGTCCAACGTCAGGTCGACCCGCGCCAGCACCGGCGCGGAGCCATCGTGGGCGAAGGTGACGTCGCGCAACTCGATCACGCCGCGACCTCCAGTCTGGTCGGGGGTGCGGGGGTGAGGAACGCCGGCAGCAGACCGGCCAGCGGGGCCGCGAGCGCCAACACCGACAGGCCAGGAAGCACGGCGAGATCGGGGAAGGCGATCGGGATCTGGGACGCGGCGACGCGCCACATCAGCACCGTGGCCGCCAGGCCACAGGCCACCACCAGCCACTCCGGAAGCGCCCAGGGATCGGGGCGATAGCGCGTCCGGGTGACGCGCCGACCCGCGCTCCAGACGCCGAGCGCACCCAGCGTGACACCGAGCAGCAGCATCGGCCAGCCGAGCCAGCGCGGCACCGAGGTGTCGAGTCCGGCGTACACACCGACACTCAAGCCGCACAGACCCGCCAGCAGCAAGGCGCCCGTGACGCGACGCTGGCCGCGCGAGAGCCCGGGGGCGCGCCCATAACCGCGTGCGTCCATGCCCGCGGCGAGTGCCAGCGAGCGTTCGAGCGCGTCCTCCAGCACTGGCGTGACCAGGCGACGCAGGCCTCGAATGCGTCCCGACGGGGCTCCGCGCAGCGATTGCGCGGCGCGTACGCGTCGCAGGGACTCACCCAGCTGGGGAAAGACGGTGACGGCCACGACCAGCGCCGTGCCCACCTCGTAGAGCGCGGGTGGCACCGACTTGAGCAGCCGCTTGGGGTTGGCCAGCGAGTTGGCCGCACCCACGCAGATCACGATGGTGGCCAGGCGCAGGCCGTCGTACGCCCCGGCCAACAGCGATTCTCGCGTCACCGGGCCGAGGAGCCGGACCCCGGCCACCCAGTCTGGCAGTGGGATCTCGGGCAGGTTGAGCAGCACGTGGCCCCCTGTTTGATCGACCCCGAAGACGATCCGGAACAGAATCCGGATCACCAGGATCCACACGCCCAGCCAGACATAAAGCCGCAACGACCCCGCCCACGCCTGTTCGCTACGCCGCAGCGCGACGACGATCGCGGCGGTGGCGACCAGCATCAGCAGGACGAACGGGTTGGTCGTGAAGGTCGCGGCGGCCGCCAACCCGAGCGCCCAGATCCACCACGCTCCGGGGTGGAGCTCGCGGTTCACGTACGTCGGTTCCTGAGCACGGTGGCGCCGAGAGCTTCCCCGCCGAGCAGACCGAGCACGAGCAGGATCAACGGCAGCGGCAGCGAGTCACCTTCACTCGGCTGCGACGCGTCGGTCGGGGGTTGGGCCTGCTGCTGCGGTGCGGTGGTCTCGGTGCTCGCGGAAGAGGCCGGCTCCTTGGTCTTCGCGGACTCGGTGTTCGACGGCTTGACCTTGGCGGACTTCGAGGTCGCTGTCGTCGTCGGCAGCGGCGTAGTCGAAGCCGCGCTCGGCGTGGTCTGGACGGGCGCGCTGCTGCTCACGGGGAGCGTGCTCGTGGCGGCTGGCGGCGGTGCCGAAGGCTGGGGCGATTTGGTCGGCGAAGGCCTGGTCGAAGGAGAGGGGGTCGGCTTCGGCGCCTGACCCAGCGGGGCCGCGACGGTGGGGGCGCCGCGTACGCCACTGCCCTGCCAGGCAAGCCCGACCGAACCGCCCGCCGGGATCTTCAACGCGGTCACGCCTAGGGACGAGTAGGTCCACTTCCCGGAGGTGCCGTCGGTCCAATACAGGCCCCAATAGGCCGACTCGGGCGAGGTGTTCACGCACGGATCCTCGGTGGGCACGCCCGCGATGCGGCAGATGAACCCGGGCATCCGCTGCGCGTACGTGATCGCCATGCCAGCCCCCGTGATCAGCCGCGCCGCGACCTGGCCACCACCGGAGGGGTTGCACGATTCGGCCGTGCCACCACCGAGCTCGCGGAACTCCGCGACGATCGTGACACCACCGCTTGAGGTGCAGGTCGCGACAGCCGGTGGGGCTGAGATCAGACTCAGCCCCACCGCTGCGAATGCCGCGACGAGCAGTCGTACGACGAGACTCACACGCAGCCGCTCAACCCGTTGATCGCCTGGGCGGTCGAGCGGATCCACTGGTCGCGCGTGGAGTCGGTAATACCGTCAGCCAGACCGGCCTTGAGGCCGGCTTTGTCGTACGCGATCGCGCCGCGCTGACCCTTGAGCTCGGTGCCCTTCACGGTCTCCGGTTGGAGCTTCAACAGGAAGCGAGCCGCCTTGGCGGCCGGCCTGCAATTGCCGGTGAGGATCAGCGCCGACGCGGCCAGACCGGTGGAGTTGCTGTTGGGCTTGCTCGTCGCCACCCCGCCGCCGAAGCCGCCGTTCTTGCGCTGGGTCTTGACCAGCCACTTGCCGGCCTTCTTGATGGCGGTCTTCACCGCCTTGCTCTGCTTGGGCAGCGCCGCCAACTGCAGCGCCGCAATCGCGGTGGCGTCGGTGTCGGGCGCCTTTGCGTCACCGGTCGAGCCGTCGCAGGTCTGGTCGGCGTCGGCCGCGCTGAAGTTCAGCCGGAAGAAGCCGGACTTGCACTGCTGCTTGAGCAGGAACCGCGTGGCCGCCCGCGTCTTGCTCGATCCCTCCACCGCGAGCAGACGCACGGCGTACGCCTGGCCGAGCACGTTGGCGTAGTCGCCGTATTCGCTGGTGTCCTGCAGCCGTCCGCGCGTGAGGGAGTCGGTGCTCACCTGACCCTCGACGGTCTTGACGAGGTTGAGGCCGCCGTACTTCTGCGGGTTGGCTCCGACCACGTCGGCGAAGACACCTGCCTTGGCAGCCGCCCCGGCGTACACATCGGTCGAGCCTGACGGGGCGCCGGTGACGTAGGTGCGGATGTTCTTCTTCAGGCCCTTGTTGATCGCCTTGGTGGTGTCGCTCTTGCCCTCGTTGTCGAGCAACGCGAAGGCCACGTCGACGGTCAAGCCCCAGTCGTCGAAGTCGAACTCGGCATTGTGCACGACCCCGTCGGTGACCTGTTTGGCCAGCCAGCCGGCGGCGTACTCCTCCGGCGTCTGGGCGGCCTGCGCCGGGACGGCGCCAGCCACGAGGGTGAGTGCGGCGGTGGCCCCGATCAGGCCGGTGGCACGCTTGAGATGCATATCGATATTCCTTCCCGCTGTGGGCGGGAAGCCGGACCTACCCAATAGTCCGGACGAACCCGCCGTGTTCCACGACAGCGTGTGTTCGGGACGCGTACGACGTGGGTGTTCCGGCTCCCCTGATCGCTCAGGGCTCACGGTTGCGGGTCAGCGCCGGATTCGGACCGGCTTCCCCCACGGCGAGCGTGTTGTGTTGTGTGTTCGTGCGACTCAGTGCCGCGCGGCGAGCGTACTACTCGCACGAGACGACCGCCCACTCGGAGTCCCCGGCCGGCCGGGGAGTCTCATGGTGCGTAACCAATGCATCGGTCACACACCCAAAGAGTCACCGGTCAGCCGGGGACTCTCACGGTTAGTAACCAACTCATCGGTCACACACCCCAAAAGTCACCGGCCAGCCGGGGACTCTCATGGCCGTCAGGCGAGCCGCTCCAGCACGAGTTCGCGTACGCGACCCGCGTCGGCCTGGCCGCGCATCTCCTTCATCACCGCGCCGATCAAGGCACCTGCGGCGGCGACCTTGCCGTCGCGGATCTTGTCGGCGATGTCGGGGTTCTCCGCGATCGCCTTGTCGACCGCCGCGCCCAGCGCACCCTCGTCGGACACGATCGCGAGGCCGCGAGCGGCGACGATCTCGTCGGGCGTACCTTCTCCAGCGAGCAGGCCGTCGAAGACCTGACGTGCCAACTTGTCGTTGAGGGTGCCCGCGTCGACGAGTTTTTGTACGCCCGCCACGTCGGCAGGGGTTACGCCGAGTTCGGCGATCTCGGTGCCGGTTTCGTTGGCGCGCCTCGCCATCTCGCCCAGCCACCACTTGCGCGCGGTCTGCGGGGTCGTCCCGGCGGCGATGGTCTCCTCCACGAGTCCGAATGCGCCGGCACCGATGGTGTCGCGCATCTCCAGGTCGGTGAAGCCCCACTCGGACTGGAGTCGCGCCCGCTTGGCGGTCGGGTTCTCCGGCAGGGTCGCACGCAGTTCCTCGACCCATTCACGGCTCGGGGCGACCGGCACCAGGTCGGGCTCGGGGAAGTATCGGTAGTCCTCGGCGTCGGACTTCTCCCGGCCGCTGGTGGTGATGCCGGTGTCCTCGTGCCAGTGCCGCGTCTCCTGCAGGATTGAACCGCCGCCGCTCAGGATCGCGCCGTGGCGCTGCATCTCGAAACGTACGGCCCGCTCGACGGAACGGAACGAGTTGACGTTCTTGGTCTCGGTGCGAGTGCCGAGCGTGGTTTCGAGACGGGCTCCTTCGTCGCCCTCCTCAACCACCGGTTTGGGCGCCAGCGAGAGGTTCACGTCCGCGCGCAGGTTGCCTTGGTCCATCCGCGCCTCGGAGACGCCCAGCGCCACGATGAGGTCACGCAATTGAGCGACGTACGCGCGCGCCACCTCGGGCGCCTTCTCCCCCGCACCAAGGATCGGCTTGGTGACGATCTCGATCAGCGGGATGCCGGCGCGGTTGTAGTCGACCAGGGAGTAGTCGGCGCCGTGGATACGTCCGGTCGAGCCGCCGATGTGGGTGGACTTGCCGGTGTCCTCCTCCATGTGCGCGCGCTCGATCTCGACTCTGTAAGTCTCGGTTTCACCGGCTGTGTTTTGAATATCCACATCCAGATAACCGTCGAACGCGATCGGCTCGTCGTACTGCGACGTCTGGAAGTTCTTCGGCATGTCCGGATAGAAGTAGTTCTTCCGGGCGAACCGGCACCATTCGGCGATCTGGCAGTTCAGCGCCAGCCCGATCCGGATCGCGGACTCCACCGCCTTGCCGTTGACGACCGGCATCGCACCGGGCAGGCCCAGGCAGGTCGGGCAGACGTGCGTGTTGGGCTCGCCACCGAACGCCGCGGGGCAGCCGCAGAACATCTTGGTGTTGGTGTTGAGCTCGACGTGCACTTCGAGCCCGAGGGCGGGGTCGTACGCCGCCAAGACGTCGTCCCAGGCCATCAACGTGTCAGTCATTCGTTGCCCCCTTGGTTTCGAGACACTCGCTCCGCTCGTTCCTCAACCAGCGGTGCGGCTTGCGCCAGCAGCGGCCCGCCCCACTTCTGTTCGCCCAGCGCCTCGATCGCGGCACCCACCCGATAAACGCGGTCGTCGGCGAGCACCGGTGCGAGCACCTGGATGCCCACCGGCAGGCCGTCTTCCTCGGCTAGTCCGCCCGGCACGGAGATGCCAGGTACGCCTGCAAGGTTGGCGGGGATCGTCGCGAGGTCGTTGAGATACATCGACAGCGGGTCGTCGAGCTTCTCGCCGAGCTTGAACGCGGTCGTCGGTGCCGTCGGCGAGAGCAGCACATCGACCTGCTCGAAGGCCGCGTCGAAGTCGCGGGTGATCAGGGTGCGGACCTTCTGCGCCTGGCCGTAGTAGGCGTCGTAATAACCGCTCGACAGGGCGTACGTGCCCAAGATGATCCGGCGCTTGACCTCATCACCGAAGCCCGCGTCACGCGTCGCACGCATGACCTCCTCGGCGCTCGGACTGCCCTCGGGCACGACACGCAGGCCATAACGCATCGCGTCGAACTTCGCGAGGTTGCTCGACGCCTCGGCCGGCAGGATCAGGTAATAGGTCGCCAGCGCGTGTACGAACGTCGGGCAGGACACCTCGACGACCTCGGCACCAGCCGCGGTGATCATCTCCACCGTCTCGTGGAAACGCGCCATGACGCCGGGTTGCCAGCCGTCGCCGGACAGTTCGGTGATCACGCCGACTCTCAGGCCACTCAGATCACCGGTCGCACCTTGGCGTGCTGCCTGCACGAGGCCGCCGACGGGGTCCTTGATCGACGTCGAATCCAGCGGGTCGTGCCCGCCGATCACCTCGTGCAGCAACGCCGAGTCGAGGACCGTACGCGTGACCGGCCCCGCCTGATCGAGACTGTTGGCCAGCGCGATCAGGCCATAGCGCGAGATCGAGCCGTACGTCGGCTTCACACCGACCGTGCCGGTCACCGCACCCGGCTGCCGGATCGAACCGCCGGTGTCGGTGCCGATGGCGAGAGGCGCTTCGTACGCCGCGACGGCCGCGGCCGAGCCGCCGCCCGAGCCGCCGGGGATCCGGTCGAGGTCCCAGGGGTTGCGCGTCGGCCCATAGGCGCTGTGTTCGGTCGACGAACCCATCGCGAACTCGTCCATGTTGGTCTTGCCGAGGATCGGCAGACCGGCAGCACGAAGTTTGCGTACGACGGTCGCGTCATAGGGCGGGATCCAGCCCTCGAGGATCTTGGAGCCCGCGGTCGTCGGGAGGCCCTGGGTCGCCAGGACGTCCTTGACGGCGATCGGTACGCCGTCGAGGTTGCTCTGCGCCTTGCCCTCGGCCCGGCGGGCGTCTGACTCTTCGGCCTGCGCAAGGGCACCTTCGTGGTCGACCTGGAGGAAGGCGTGGACGGCTCCGTCCACGGCGTCGATCCGGTCGAGGTGGGCTTGGGTGAGTTCGACGCTGGTGACCTCACCGTTCGCGAGCGCGTCGGCCATCTGGGCCGCGGTCTGCTTGATCATGCTTCCTCCCCCAGAATGCGCGGGACGGCGAAGCGCTGGTCTTCGGCCTGCGGAGCGCCGCTCAACGCCTGCTCGGCGCTGAGACCGGGTACGACGACGTCGTCGCGGAAGACGTTGGTCATCGGGATCGGGTGGCTGGTCGGAGGTACGTCGGCACTCGCGACCGCGCTGATCGATGCGACGGATTCGAGGATCACGCTCAACTGGGGTGCGAGCTTGTCGAGCTCGGCATCGTCGAGGTCGATCCGGGCGAGGTTGGCCAGGTGCGCCACCTCGTCCCTGGTGATCGAGGCAGGGGCGTCAGACATGGGGACGATCCTAGGGCCGCTGCCCAGTGCGCTCCGAACTGGCATCGTGGTCCTGGTGAGTCTCACTTCAACCTTCCGTGACCTGCACTCCTCGGGGCTTTTCGTGATGCCCAATGCCTTCGACGCAGGCTCGGCTCTGCGCTTGGCCGAGGCAGGGTTTCCGGCTTTGGCCACCACCAGCTCCGGCCACGCCGCCACCTTGGGCAAGCAGGACCAGCAGGTCACCCGCGACGAATTGCTGGCGCACGTCTCGCTGCTGACCTCCGTGCTGTCGATCCCGCTCAACGTCGATGCCGAGCTCTGCTTCCCGTCTTCGCCCGGAGGCGTTTCGCGCACTGTTTCCCTGCTGGCATCGGCGGGGGCCAGCGGGTTGTCGATCGAGGACTACGACCCGGCCACCGAGGCACTGGTGCCCTTCTCCGAAGCCGTCGAACGGGTCGACGAGGTGTGTTCTGCGGCTGCTTCGTACGGATTGGTCGTCACGGCCCGCTGCGAGGCAGCGCTGTATGGCCTGTCGTCAACAGACGACCCGGTTGATCGGCTCACCGCCTATCGAGACGCCGGGGCAGACGTGCTCTATGCGCCTCTGCTCAACGACCCCTCGTCCGTCTCCGCCCTCGTTGCCTTGGGTCGTCCGGTCAACCAATTGGCTGCCGGCTCGCATCTGCCATTGCGGGAGTTGGCTCGCCTGGGCGTACGCCGGGTGTCGACCGGTGGCGCGTTGACCTGGGCGGCGTACGACGCAGCGGTCGCGACGGCGCGGGCTCTCTGCTGACGCCCTCCCCCGTGCTTTGCTGGGGTGATGCCACTCCTGGATCTCGACGAGGTGCCCGAGTCGGTCCGAGTGCTTTTGGAAGCGGCCGTCGAGGGTGCGCCGGTGACTCTGGCCCACTCAGGACGTGAGATCGGCACGTTGGAGTTCCGCTCCAACGTGGTCGAGGGGACGGTGATCTCGGCGCCGGAGGCCCCGGAGGGCGCCGCTACCCGCGAAGGGGTCACCGTCGTCGCGACCGCGATGAAGCTGTCGGCAGCAGGCCTGCGCCGGCTCGCCGACGAGTTCGGTTCGGACTACCTGGTGCTCGATCTGCACGACGCACCGGAGACCGCTGACGTACTCCTGACGCACCCGGTCAGCCCGCAACTGCTCGGCATCTTGCGGATGCAGTTCCCCAACGCCCGGGTGCTGATCACCGAGATCGAGGACGAGGAGTACGGCATCCACTACTCCGGTCCGGTCAGTCGCCTCTTGGACGCAGGCGCGTCTGCGTACCTGCCCCCTCGTCCGGTGGGCGAGCTCGCAGCGCACGTGCACGCGTACCTCAGCCGTTCGGTTGCAGGCGAACTCGAGGCCGGCCCTGGAGATGCCCGCGCGCTCCCCGGTGGTTGAGGAGCGCCGTAGGCGCGTCTCGAAACCACTTCCCCCCGGTGGTTGAGGAGCGCCGCAGGCGCGTCTCGAAACCACATCCCCCGTGCGCGTGTGTGGTGGTTTCGAGACGCTCGCTGACGCTCGCTCCTCAACCACCGATCCCGGCCCGCTCCCCGGTGGTTGAGGAGCGCCGCAGGCGCGTCTCGAAACCACCTCCCCGTGCGTGTGCGGCGTGGTTTCGAGACGCTCGCTGACGCTCGCTCCTCAACCACCGATCCCGGCCCGCCCGGCGCCCGATCACACTCCAGGCGAAGTCGCGTCAGGGTCGAAGTCGTCGTCCTCTTCGATCGCACGGCGAGCCGCCTCGCCGTGCTCCTCACCCATCCTGGTCATGTGGTCGCGGATGAGTTCCGCGTAGGGCGACGAGCCGTCGAAGACCTCCGCCCACGACGTACGGCCTGCGTCGATGTGGCGCGCCAGTTCGCGCATGTCCTCACCGAGTTCGCCTGAGCGCGCCTGCCGCTGAAGTTCTTCGGTCTCCTCGCGGGTGGGCGCCAGCCGTACCTTCGCCGCGTCGAGGGCCGCTCTGGCGTGCGCCATCGTGTTGTGCAGTTCGGCGCGCGCGGCGGCCAACTGCGCTTCGAGTGCGGCATCCATCACGGTGCCGTGGGCGTGGCCGGCAGGTCATCGATCGTGAACGAGATGACCAGGCCTTTGATGCAGCCCTTCATCACGTTCAGGAAACTCCAGAACACCGAGATGACCTTGCGGGCGTTGTTGATCAGGTGCCAGGCCTCCTTCAGCGTCTTGACCAGCTTCCACTGGCCATAGAGCGGGATCGAGGCGTACGTCCACCCGGCCGAGATCACGCTGACGAAGAACTTCACGGTGTCGAAGACCAACTGGGCCATGTTCATCGCCTCGTCGACCATGTCACGCAGGTGCGCACCCATCTGCGTCATCGCACCGCTTTGCGCCTTCATCGCCGAGACCCATTTCCGCGGCCTTGGCGTCCGAAGCCACCGCTGCCTCGCCGAGCCAGGTCTTCTTGATGGCGCGCTGCCCGTGCTCGAGGTTGGTACGCACGCTGAGAGCCGCCTCGGCATACATATCCCACGCCGCGGCCTGACGGTCGGCCTTGCCGATGTCGCCCGCCACCTGACGGGTGACCCAGTCGCGGGGGTCTGGCAGTCCGGCCATGCTGGCCAGGTCGCAGGCCTGGTCGAACGGGAATCCGAACTTCATCTGGGGCAACTCTTTGCCCGAGGCCGGGCAGAACAATGACATTCCGGCCACGTCACCGAATCCGCTGGCATCACCATCGTCGGTGATGGCCTTGCCGATCCCGAAGGTCTGAGAGACGCGTTTGTCGGTCTCGGCGAAGTCGCGCGCGACCTGACGCAGTCCCGTTGCGGTCTGATCGAGCCGGGTGCTGTCTTCGCCCAAGATGGCGTGGAAGGCGGGCAGCAGCGATTCGTACTCGCCGGTGACCAGCTCCAGGATCCGGCCGAAGTCACCATCGGCGATCTGAGACATCGCATCGCCTTGCAACTGCTTGGCGTCTTGTCCGGCGCGATCGACCAGACTGGCATAGCCGCGCAGATCGGACAGTTCTACTTGGATCACACTCACGACAGCATCCTCGTTCGACTCGTTCGGTCACGAAGTCATGCCCGCGACGAGCGCGTCACAAACGGCGCAGGGGTCGTGATCAACTCGTGACGGCCAGGAAGAAGGCGGCCATCTGCGCCACCAAGGCGGACAGGCCGAACGCCCAGGAGATGGGATCCGACCAACGGCTGCGCAACCAGATCAACCAGCCCAGCAGACTCACTGCGCCGACGCCCACCACCGCGAGACGTACGCCGCCTGTCGCCTCCAGGAAACCCGCAGCCACCACCACGAGTGCCATCAACGCCACGCCGACCATCACGCGCTCGAGCAGGACGCCCTGCACGGCGCGCCCCATCGCGCGAGCCGTCGACTCTTCACGCGGTTGGTCCATGGCGGGCAATCTACTCCGCTGCCGACGGGGGGCCGTCGTCGAGCAACTGCACGAATCCCGCCTCATCGAGGATGGTCAGTCCCAACGCCTCGGCCTTGTCCGCCTTCGAACCGGCATTCTCGCCGACGACCACATAGTCGGTGTTCTTGGAAACCGACCCTGCCGCCTTGCCGCCGCGGCTGATGATCGCCTCCTTGGCCGAGTCTCGCGAGAAGCCCTCCAACGACCCGGTCACCACGATCGTCAGGCCCTCCAGCGTCCGGGCGACCGACGCATCGCGCTCGTCCTCCATGCGTACGCCCGACTCCGCCCACTTCTCGACGATCGCGACGTGCCAGTCGGACTCCGGTCCGTCGAACCATTCACGCACCGCCTCGGCGATGATCGGGCCGACCCCCTCGGCCGCAGCCAGTTGCTCCAACGAGGCACCGCGGATCGCCGCCAACGACCCGAACTCGTTCGCCAACGCCCGCGCGGCCGTCGGACCGACGTGGCGAATCGAGAGTCCGACCAACACCCTCCACAGCGGCGCCTTCTGCGCAGCCGCAGTGAGGTTGGCCAGCAATCGCTCGCCGTTGGCAGACAGCATCCGGCCGTCGATGGCCGCATCCGCCTCGGTCTTCTTGGCCGCGCGTGTGAAGAGCTCGGTGCGCATCAGGGCGGCGTGATCGAGATCGAAGACATCCCCTTCGTTCTCGATCACGCCGGCTTCGAGGAGTGCGTACGCCGCCTCGCTGCCGAGCCCCTCGATGTCGAACGATCCCCGCCCGGCCACGTGGAACACCCGGTCGAGCACCTGGGCGCGACAGGCTCGGTGATTGGGGCAGCGCAGATCCTTGTCGCCCTCCTTCTGCTCGACGAGTTCGGTGCCGCACGACGGACACGCCGACGGCATCACCCACTCGGGCAGTCCCTCGGGGCGCAGCGCGAGCACCGGTCCGAGGATCTCGGGGATCACGTCGCCGGCCTTGCGCAAGATGACGGTGTCGCCGGGTCGTACGTCCTTGCGCTTGACCTCGTGGGCGTTGTGCAACGTCGCCCGCTCCACGGTCGATCCGGCGACCCGGGTCGGCTCCATCACCCCGAACGGCGTGACCCGCCCCGTACGCCCCGTGTTGACCTCGATCGAGAGCAACTTGGCGTTGACCTCCTCAGGCGGGTACTTGAACGCGATCGCCCACCGCGGCGCCCGCGACGTCGAGCCCAGGCGGCGCTGCAGCGCCACCGAGTCGACCTTCACCACGACTCCGTCGATCTCGTAGGGCACGATCGTGTGCCGGTGCTCGCCGACGTGCTCGACGAACGCCTCGACGTCCTTCAGAGTCGGCAGCACCCGCACCTGATCTGACGTCGGCAGGCCCCACGCGGCGAGCGCGTTATAGGCGTGGCTCTGCGCCTGCGGCTCGAAGCCCTCCCGCGCGCCGATCCCGTGACACACCATGCCGAGGTCACGCGTGGCCGTCACGCGCGGGTCCTTCTGCCGCAGCGACCCCGCAGCGGCGTTGCGCGGGTTGGCGAACATCGCCTTGCCGGCCTCACTCATCGAGCGGTTGAGCTTTTCGAAGGCCTCGGCGGGCAGAAACACCTCACCGCGCACCTCGATCAAACCCGGCACCGGGAAGTCGTTGGAGCCGGTCAGGCGGTCCGGCACCGACGCGATCGTGCGTACGTTCGGCGTCACGTCCTCGCCGGTCCGCCCGTCGCCGCGCGTGAGCGCGCGCACGAGACGGCCCTGCTCGTACAGCAGGTTGATCGCGAGACCGTCGACCTTGAGCTCGCAAAGCAGAGCGGCATCGTCGATGCCTTCGCGACCCAACCGCGCGTGCCACGCGGCCAGTTCCTCGAAACTGAACGCGTTGTCGAGTGACTCCATCCGCTGCAGGTGGTCGACGGCCGTGAACTCGGTCGACACCGCGCCCCCGACCTTCTGCGTGGGCGAGTCGGGCGTGCGCAACTCCGGGAACTGCTCCTCCAGCGCCTCCAACTCGCGCAGGCGCGCGTCGAAGTCGGCATCGGACAGGGTCGGGTCGTCGAGGACGTAGTAGCGCCAGCGGGCGTCCTCGATCTCCTCCGACAACTCCTGGTGCCGCTCGCGCGCTTCGGGCGGCGCCGCCTCGACAGCGGTGTCGTCGTCGGCAGGCGTCACGTCAGGCATGGGGACGATTCTGCCGCGAGCCACCGACAGCCGGAATCAGGACCTGCCGAACTGTTCGCGGGTGAAATCGAGTACGCGCCGCTCGGTGGTCACGCCGACCAGTGGCTGCTTGACCGTGCGTTCCATGCTCCCCCACCAATCGACGCTGAGTTGAGCCGCCCGGAAACCCTTCGGGATCTGACCGCGACGAGGCTGCGTACGCATCGCGATCACCTGGTCGACGCGCCGCTGCAGTGCCCAGGCGAAGCCCGGCTGCGTACCCTTGCCGGGCTTGTAGAAGAACCACACCGGCCCTCGCTTACCTTTGAACTTCCGGCAGCGCCCGGCGAACTTCTCGTCCTGGCACGGCTTCTCGGCCAGCCAACGCGGCCAGTTGGGGCTGGCGACGACGTCGATCACGCTGGGGTCGCCCTCGGCGATCCACCTGCGATCGGCCCGGCCGCCGAGGGCGCCCTCACCGAACGCGAATCGCTGGGGCGAGCGTCGTACGCGCTTGTAATAGGCCCAGCCTCCCCGCGAGATCAGCATCGCGCCGATCTGGGCTCGGTGGTTGCTGGGCACGATGTCCCACTGGCTCGGGTCCTGCTCGCCGCCCTTCCACTTGGCCACGGTCTCACCGGCCGCCACCACGTCGGGCGTGGTCTGCAGCCGCAGTCGGGGGTCGGTGGCGATCGCGACCAGGGTCTCGACCGGGATCGGCAGGTCCAGTTTGCGGGGATCCTTCGTGATGCTCGGTCCTGCGTAGTAGGCCGTGCTCGCCTCGGTGCCATGGATCGCGGTCACGAAGACGATGCCGGGGTCCTCCTCGGGCTCCAACTCCTGCCAGCCGAGGATCACCTGGGTCTCGCCGGGCCCTGCGAGTTCCACGCAGGTGCTGTACTCGGAGCAGGCGTACGGCTCGTCGGCTCGCGGCCAGACGTACGCGCGCAGCAGGTCGCCGTCGCTGTCGCCTCGGGCGTCGTATCGGAAGTCGGCACCCTTGACGCCACGCAGCGTCGGCCACTTGTCCGTCCACATCGCGCCGCGCGAGTCGGTGTCGCTCGGCGCGTGCTGCAACATCACCCAGGCCACCGCCCTTGACGTGATCGGCACCAGCTCCTGGGCCTGCGCGCCGGGCAGCGCGAACGCCGAGAAGAGGAGAAGGAGTACGCCCAGTCGTCGCATGCGCGCGAACGTACGCCCGGTGCCCGCAGCCGCGGAAGCGGTCTAGACCGAATCGTTGCTGAGTTGGATCGAACGAGACCCTTCCGTACGCTGCATGAAACGAAACCGTTCCGTTCCATCCAAGGAGTCCCCCGCCATGTCCCCCGCCGAGACCGCCACCCGCCCCCGGGTCGAGGGCGACCGCGAGCAGGAGATCTACGACGCCACCCTCGAGGTGCTCGAAGAGGTCGGGTACGACCGGCTGACCATGGACGCCGTCGCGACGCGCGCCAAGGCCGGAAAGGCGACGCTCTATCGGCGCTGGAACGGCAAGCCCGAGCTCGTGGTGGCCACGATCATGTCGTTCAAGGGCACCTCCCCCGAGGTCGACACGGGCACCTTGCGCGGCGACCTGATCACCCTGCATTGCGGACAAGGCGGGCTGACCGATCAGCGCGCGCAGACCATCTTGTCGGTCCTGGTCACGGCGATGACGCGTGACCCTGAGTTCGCCGATATCTATCGGCGTGACTTCATCGGCTCCAAGATGGCTCGCACCCGAGAGGCGTACGTCCGTGCGCAGGCACGCGGCGAGATCGCCGACGACCTCGATCTCGATCTGATCGCGCCCGCGCTGGCGGGCATCACCTTGCACCGGGCCTTCCTGCTCGGCGACCACGCGACGCCGGCGCTCATCGAGCGCATCGTCGACACCGTCATCCTGCCCGCCGTCGGGCTCTCGACGGCCCACTGACCCCACTATTCGAAGGCATCCTCATGACCTCTGCCAGCACCATCGAGCCCGAAACCGAGTCCCCGGCGCGTCATCCAGGCTGGGCCCTCGTGCTGATCTGCATGGCCCAGATGATGGTCGTGCTCGACGGTACGATCGCCAACATCGCGCTGCCCTACATCGGCGCCGACCTCGACATCTCCCAAGCCAACCTGTCGTGGATCGTGACCGGGTACGCCCTCACGTTCGGCGGCTTCCTGCTGCTCGGCGGCCGCCTGGCCGACCTCTTTGGGCGGCGTCGGATCTTCATGGTCGGCGTCCTCGTCTTCGCCGCCGCCTCCCTGATCGGCGGGACCGCCCAAACGGAGTTCGTACTCCTCGCCGCTCGTGCCCTGCAAGGCACCGGCGCCGCGATGGCGTCCCCCGCCGCCCTGGCGCTGATCACCACCACGTTCGCCCCCGGTCCGGCGCGCAACCGGGCATTCGGTGTGTACGCGGCGATGGCCGGCATCGGTGCCGCGGTCGGACTGCTCCTGGGGGGTTGGTTGACCGGCATGGACCACCCCTTCGGCATCGCGGGGTGGCGCTACACGTTCCTGTTCGTGGTGCCCGTCGGCTTGCTCGCGGCCTTCTTCGCCCCGCGCGTACTGCCCGAGTCGGACCGCCACGACGGCGAACTCGACGTGCCCGGCGCCGTCACCGCGACCGCGGGGCTGCTCGCGATCGTGTTCGGACTCACCCGCGCGGGCGAGGAGGCACACGGCTGGACCGACACCTGGACGATCGTGTCGCTGCTTGCCGGCGCCGCTCTGATCGGGGTCTTCATGTTGATCGAGACGCGCGTCGAGCACCCGCTGCTGCCGTTCCGGGTGTTCAACAGCAAGAGTCGTCGCGTCGCGTTCGTGGTGATGATGATCGTGCCGGGTGCGATGTTCGCGATGTTCTTCTTCCTGTCGCTGTTCACCCAGTTGGTGATGGGCTATTCGCCGCTGAAGACCGGTGTGTCCTTCCTGCCGTTCTCGGTCGGCATGATCCTCTCGGCGACCACCGCCTCGAAGCTGATCGCGAAGGTGGACCCGCGCTTCCTGTCCGGCATCGGCACCCTGCTGGCGGCCACCGCGCTGTTCGGCTTCAGCCGTCTCTCAGTGCCTGACGACGCCTCGGGGATTCTGTCCACCGTGGCTGGCGGTGGCCACCTGGGCCAGGACGTGAACTATTGGACCCACGTCATGCCGTTCATCCTGCTGATGGCATTCGGGATGGGGCTCAACTTCGTGCCACTGACCCTCACCGCGCTGCACAATCTGCGCGCCGAGGACTCCGGCATCGGGTCCGGGGTGCTCAACACCATGCAGCAGGTCGGCGGCGCGCTCGGCCTGGCGACCCTGTCGACCGTGGCGCTGCACTTCGCCTCGCAGCGCACGGCCGAGATCGCACCGACGCTGGTGGCGGCTGCGGAGAAGGGCCACCTGCCGTTGACGCCCGACCAACTCGGCGGACTGGCCGGGCTGACCGGCTTCGCGCACGGTGCGACCACCGCCTTCCTGGTCGGCAGCTGCATGCTGCTGCTGGCCTCGTCGATCGTGTGGCTGTTCCTCGACGTCAAGCACGAGGACTTGGCCCAGGACGCGCAGGAGCACCCCGACGCCGCGTTGCATATGGGGTGAGGCGAGGAGTGAGGTGGAGGTAGGCCCGCAGGGCCTGCCGGAGCCGAGCCCCGCAGCCCTCACCCCAATTCAATATGGGGTGAGGCGAGGAGTGAGGTGGAGGTAGGCCCGCAGGGCCTGCCGGAGCCGAGCCCCGCAGCCCTCACCCCAATTCAATATGGGG
This sequence comes from Nocardioides sp., assembly GCA_037045645.1. Classification (NCBI taxonomy): domain Bacteria; kingdom Bacillati; phylum Actinomycetota; class Actinomycetes; order Propionibacteriales; family Nocardioidaceae; genus Nocardioides; species Nocardioides sp. Next base: position 877,729 of record JBAOIH010000001.1, on the reverse strand, counting down.
TGAGGCGAGGAGTGAGGTGGAGGTAGGCCCGCAGGGCCTGCCGGAGCCGAGCCCCGCAGCCCTCACCCCAATTCAGAATGGGGTGAGGCGAGGACGTCGAGGGAGGTACGCCGAGCGCAGCGAGGTGTGCCGGACGAGGCCCCCGTACCTCTTCGCGCGTACGCGTGAACTGGTGCGGCTGGAACGATCCAACCCGTACGCGTTCGCGCGTCCGCGTGAACTCGTACGGGGCCAAGCTCACGAACGCCCTCGGCCGAGAAGGTTGGCGGCTGCTGCAGGACCGAAGGAGCGCCAAACCCGCCCTAACTCAGCGCCCGCGCCACGCTCGTCGTCAGGGAGAGCGCGCGGCGCGCCCAGTCGTACGACGCACCGGCCAGGCCACACGACGGCGTGATGACCAGGCGCGAGCCGAGCGACTCCGGATCGAGACCGAGCATGTCCAGCACCCGCGACACCGAGCCCACCAGAGCCGTGTCGGGCGGGGCGGGGCCTGGCTCGACACTGGGGGTCACCCCGAGCGCCACGACCAGACCGGAGTCGGCCGCTTCGGCGAGTTCGTCCCACGCACCAGCACCGAGGATGGCCGGATCCACAGCCAGACCCGCAGCCCCGGCGCCGGCCAGCAGCGCGAGGCCCGGATCGGTGGCGCACGAATGTACCCACGGGTGCGCACCCGACTCCACGACGGCCGCGAAGGTCCACCCCAGGGCCGCCGACACCTCGGCTGGTTCGACCGCGCGATGCCGACCGAATCCCGACGCGGTCGGCACCCGTGCACCCAACACCGACGACAGCACAGGTTCGTCGACCTGGACGATCAGCTGCGTGACGTCCGGGAGCCGACGGCGTACGTCTGCGACGTGACCCCGTACGCCCTCTGCCAGCGCCTGGGCCAACTCGCGACGCGCCCCGTGGTCGGCGAGAACCTTGTCTCCGCGCGGGCGTTCGACGGTCGTGGCCAGCGTCCACGGCCCGGCGACCTGGATCTTGAACACGCCCGAATATCCCTGCGCGTGCTCCTCCAACGCGTCGAGATCCTGCGCCAGCAGCGACCGCGCCCGCCGTTGGTCGACTCCGCCTCCGGATCCGGTCAGACGCCAGCCCGCTGGTTGCAGATCGGCTCCCAACTCAGCCACGAGCCCCAGCGCACGCCCCGTCATCGAAGCGTGCGCACCTCGACCGGGCAGCTCGGGTAGATGCGGCACGGACAACTCGCCGAAGACGACACGCACCCACTCGTCGTACGCCCGCGAATCCGAGCCGGGGTAGGAGCCGATCGCGGTCGCCAGAGCCATGGGCGTCAGTCTCGTCGGGCGTGGGCGGGATCACGAAACTGAGCGGCGGCGTCGTTCGTCCTATGGAGATAGGCCACCTGCACTCGACCCGGAAAGTCTCAGCATGCGTTCCCCCTCGAAGGATTCACTCGTGGATCCCGAGAATCCCACTCCCGACGACCACACCGGCGACGATCACACTCCCGACGAAAGTTCCGGCCTCGGCCTGAGCGCACCTCAGGTGATGGGTTCGGCGCTGGCAGCCATGACTGCGGCGGTGTTCGCCTCGTGGCTCGGCGTTGCCGGCACCGTGATCGGCGCGGCGGTCGGCAGCCTGTGCGCCACGATCGGCGGTGCTGTCTATTCGCGTTCGCTCGACAAGGGCACCCAGGCCGTACGCCGGTCGGTGCGCCCCTCGCGCGACGGGACATCGGTCACTCTCGGCGCGAAACCCCGCCTGACCACGCGGCTCAAGGAGGTCTCGTGGAAGCCGGTCGCGCTCGGCACCGCACTCGCACTCGGGCTTGGGTTGGGCGGCCTGACGGTCGTCGAGAAGGTCACCGGCAAACCGATCTCGACTGTCACCAAGGGCAACTCGGGCAGCGGTACGACGGTCGGCCACGTCTTTGACCGCGACTCACAGCACAAGCCGACCCAGAAGCCAACCCAGAAGCCAACCCAGCAGCCGACCCGATCGATCACCACCGAAGTGACCACCCCAACCGGCGCCCCCACGCCGACACCGACCGTCACCGTCACGGTCACGCCAACCCAGACTCCGACCGTGGAGCCCACCGAGACCCCGACCGAGGTGCCCAGCCCGGGCGCAACTCAGACATCGGCGCCCTAAGTGATCGCCTGGGCAGTGGTTTCGAGACGGCCGCAGACGCGGCCTCCTCAACCACCGGGGTCGCCGGATCGTACGCACGAGCGTCGCCGATGGGCAGGGGTTTCGAGACGGCCGCAGACGCGGCCTCCTCAACCACCGGGGTCGCCGGGTCGTACGCACGAGCGTCGCCGATGGACCCTGGTTTCGAGACAGCCGCAGACGCGGCCTCCTCAACCACCGGGTCGCCGGATCGTACGCACGAGCGTCGCCGATGGACCCTGGTTTCGAGACAGCCGCAGACGCGGCCTCCTCAACCACCGGGTCGCCGGATCGTACGCACGATCGTCGCCGATGGGCAGGGGTTTCGAGACGGCCGCAGACGCGGCCCCCTCAACCACCGGGTCTGCGCGTCGTGCTCACGATGGTCGCCGAACCCACCACCCGGCTGCCCGCATAGATCACCGCGGCCTGGCCGGGCGCGATGCCGTACGCCGGGTCGAGCAACTCGATCGACACGTGCTCGCCCTCGACAACGACCTGCGCGCGGTGCTCGTCCCCGTGCGCGCGCAACTGCACCGTCACATCCTCGCCGTCGAGGACGGTGGGAACCGTGCCGCACCAGCGCGGCCGGTCGGCCGCGATCGCGGTGACAGCCAGGTGTTCGCGGGGGCCGACCGTCACAGTGCCCGACACCGGCTCGATGTCGAGAACGAAACGCGGCTTGCCGTCGGGTGCCGGGCGACCGATCCGCAGCCCCTTGCGCTGGCCGATGGTGAAGGCGTACGTCCCGTCATGCGACCCGACCACCTCACCGGCCTCGTCGACGATCGCGCCACCATGGTTGGGCGCCCGTTCGCCGAGCTTCTCTCGCAACCAGCCGGCGTTGTCGCCGTCGGCGACGAAGCAGATGTCGTGCGAGTCCGGCTTGTCGGCCACGAGAAGACCGCGGCGGGCCGCCTCTTCGCGTACGGCGGGCTTCGTGGTGTCACCCAGGGGGAACATCGCGTGCCGCAACTGGTCCTGGTCGAGCACGCCGAGGACGTACGACTGGTCCTTGGCGTGGTCGACCGCGCGATGCATCTCGATCAGCCCGTCCGCGCCCTGCCGCAACTCGGCGTAGTGACCCGTGGCGACCGCGTCGAAGCCCAGCCCCAAAGCCCGATCCAATACAGCGGCGAACTTGATCTTCTCGTTGCAACGCAGGCAGGGGTTGGGCGTACGCCCTGCGGCGTACTCGTCCATGAAGTCCTCGACCACGTCTTCGTGGAAGCGCTCGGAGAGATCCCAGACATAGAACGGGATGCCGATCACGTCGGCCGCGCGGCGCGCGTCGTTGCTGTCCTCGATGGTGCAGCAGCCGCGAGCGCCGGAGCGATAAGAGGCGGGGTTGCGCGACAGCGCGAGGTGTACGCCGACCACGTCGTGGCCCGCCTCGTGGGCGCGCGCGGCGGCGACCGCCGAGTCGACTCCCCCGGACATCGCGGCGACGACCCGCATCAGCGCATCCTCGAGTTGGCCGAGCGCGCCCTCTCGACGGCCGGTCCGATCGCCGTCACCACAGCGTCGACGTCGCCTGGCACCGAGGTGTGCCCGAACGTGAAGCGCAACGAGTGCCTGGCCTGCTCCTCTTCGCATCCCATGGCGAGCAGCACGTGGGAGGGCTGAGGTACGCCGGCCGAGCACGCGGAGCCGGTCGAACATTCGATGCCGCGCGCGTCGAGCAGCATCAGCAGGGAGTCCCCCTCGCAGCCTGGAAAGCCGAGGTGGGCGTTGCCGGGCAGCCGCTCGGGTCCGGGCCCAGCTCCGTGCAGATGGGCGTCCGGCACCACCTCGATGACACGGCGGACCAGGTCGTCTCGCAACGCGCTCACCTGCGCAGCATGCTCGGTTTGGGACTTCACCGCGGCTTCGACCGCAGCCGCCATCGACGCGATCGCGGGAGTGTCCAGCGTGCCGGAACGGATGCGCTCCTGTCCCCCGCCGTGATCCAGCGGCGTCACGTCGACCTCACGGCGTACGACCAGCGCCCCCACCCCGAAGGGTCCACCCAGCTTGTGCCCGGTGAAGGTCAGCGCGTCGACGCCTGACGTGGCGAAATCGACCGGAACCGAACCCACGGCCTGGACGGCGTCGGTATGCACCGGGATCCCCACCGCACGCGCGATCCGGGTGACATCGGCCAGTGGTTGCACGGTGCCGACCTCGTTGTTGGCCCACATCGCGGTGACCAGCGCCACCGAGTCGGGATCGCGCGCGATCGCCGCCTCCAATGCCGCGACGTCGAGACGGCCCTCCTCGTCGACCGGCAGCAACTCGACCTCGGCGCCTTCGTGCTCGGCCAGCCAGATCAGCGGGTCGAGGACCGCATGATGCTCGACGGCCGTCGACAGGATGCGTACGCGTCGAGGGTCGGCGTCTCGGCGCGACCAGAAGATTCCCTTGACGGCCAGGTTGTCGGCCTCGGTGCCACCTGAGGTGAACACCACCTCACCGGGGCGACAGTTGAGCGCGGCGGCGATCGTCTCGCGCGATTCCTCCACCACTCGACGGGCCGCACGCCCCGACGCGTGCAGCGACGACGGGTTGCCCACATCACTCAGCCGCGCGCTCAACGCCTCGACGGCGACGGGCAGCATCGGCGTCGTCGCGGCGTGGTCGAGATAGACAGTCATGGCTGATCAAGCCTAGATGCCGCCAGGTTGTTCCCAGGTTGTCCCCTATCGAGAACTCCTTCAGCGCAGGCCGTACAGCTTCTTCAGGCCCAGGTAGTCGCCCAGCCCCAGCGTGCGGTCTTCCTTGCTGCAATACGGCAGCAGGTGCGGCATCGTCAGGTTCCAGTGCGCCTCGGAGATGTGGTCCAGGCCGTACGCGTGCCCGAACTCGTGGGTAAGCAGCGACTGGAGGTCCAACACGTCGGTGCACTTCGGGTCGACGCCCACACCCAGACCGTCGGAGGCCTCCAGCAGGATGTCGGCGGTAAAGATCCGGCCCTTGCCGTCGTAGTAGAAGCACGTCCAGCCGGCACTGTCCCCGCCGAGCTTGCCCCAGCCGACGACGTTCTTGCCGTCCTGAGCGCCGCAGCTGGCTCCGTCCTTGGTCGCCCGGATACCGGGCTTGAGCGAGGTGGTGCCCAGATAGCCGACGTACGCGTCGATCTTGTCGTCCAGGCCGCAGTCGTTGCGACCCGAGGAGACGGTGCGACCCGCACGCTTGACCGCGCGCAGTTGCGCCTTGGTGGAGAAGCCCGCCAGCTGGCCGGTCTTGTTGTACGAATAGCGCAGCCGACTCTTCCACCGCGGTGCGTCCGGGTAGAGCTTGTAGGCCTTGTCCTGGCACGCGGGCAGGGGGGCTCGGGCCTTGTCGAGGTCGCCCGGCAGCGTGGTACGGGTGCGTACGACCCCGTCGAAGTGCTCCACGATCAACCGCTGGGGCGCACCTGATCCGGAGTCGCCCACCGAGACCACGGCCTGCCCTTGCGGGGGTACGACCGCGGATGCGCCGCCGGAGACGACCAACCGCCCGGTCAGGTCACAGGCGGCGCCACGCGCCAGCACGGTCGCCTCGATCGGCGCCTGGCCGGCACAGGCGCGTGCGAGCACCACGTCGGCGCTCGGCCCAGCGTGGGTGGGCGCAGCGTGAGTAGGCGCCGCCACGAGAGCAGCCGAGACCGTCAGGCCGAGCAGAGCGCCGAGGAGACGCAGGCGGGTCATCCAAGACATGAGCGGCAGCGTACGCGTTGGGCCGAGCACGCGGGCACACCCGTCCGAGGTGGAGGACGGCAGAATTCAGAGCAGTACGAGGGCGTCGCGGTGCACGACCTCGCGCTCGTAGCCGGCACCGAGATCTCGCTTGAGTTCGGCAGACGTACGCCCGACCAGGGCCGGGATCTCCACGGAGTCGAAGTTCACCAGCCCTCGGGCGACGGGGGTGCCGTCGGGGTCCACCAGATCCACCGGGTCTCCAGACGAGAAGGTGCCCTCGACTCCGGTGAGTCCGGCCGCCAGGAGAGATGCGCGGCGCTCGACCACTGCGCGTACGGCGCCCGCGTCCAGCCCGAGTCGGCCCCTGGGTTCGGTGGCGTGCGCCAACCACAACAGACGGGTCGGTCGGCGCCGCCCAGTCGGCCGGAAGAGGGTGCCGACCTCCTCCGCGGCGAGGGCGCGACCAGCGCTCGGGGCATCGGTCAGCACGACCGGGATCCCGGCTCCGGTCGCGATCCGAGCCGCCTCGACCTTGGTCTGCATTCCGCCGGAGCCGAGCCCGGCTGCGCCGGTCTTGCCGATCCGCACGTGGGCGAGGTCGTCGAAGGAGGCGACCTCGGGGATCAGTGACGTGCCCGGGTTGCGCGGGTCACCGTCATAGAGACCGTCGACGTCGGACAACAACACCAACAGGTCGGCATGCACCAGGTGCGAGACCAGCGCGGCCAGCCGGTCGTTGTCGCCGAACCGGATCTCGGAGGTAGCGACCGTGTCGTTCTCGTTGACGATCGGCAGGACGCCGAAGTCCAGCAGCTTGGCGAAGGTCTGATAGGCGTTGCGGTAGTGGCTGCGCCGGGTGACGTCATCGACCGTGAGCAGCACCTGGCCGGCGATCACGCCGTGGCGAGCGAGTTCCTCGGTATAGCGGTGCACCAGCAGGCCCTGACCGACCGAGGCGGCGGCCTGCTGCGCGGGCAGCGACTTGGGGCGCTTGGCGAGCCCGAGCGGAGCCAGACCGGCCGCGATGGCGCCGGACGACACCAGCACCACCTCGACCCCACGTGATCGCACCCCGGCGAGGACATCGACCAACGCTCGTACGCGCTCGGGGTCGATGCCACCTGCTGCCGTGGTCAGGGAGGACGAGCCGACCTTGACGACGATCCGTTTGGCGGCGGCGACCTGGCGTCTGGTCACGACTCTTCTCGGCTCGGGTCGTACTCCGCCCAGTCCGGGTCTTCCTGCGACCCGATCTCATAACTGCTCGGCCCGTATTCATCTGGGCGGTCGATGCGCCGCGCCACGTCGGCACGTGCTTCGTTCTCGCCTCGCTCGGGGAAGGCCGCGTCGATCTGGCGTCGACGCCCCGCAGCGGGGCGCTGCTCGTGGAAGCGCTGATCCTCGCCGCGGCGGGCGAGATTCTCCGCGCCCGCGTCGATGCCCGGCTTGAAGTCGAAGACGACCGCGTTGTCGGGGTGACCGATGAGCACGGCGTCGCCCTCCTGCGCGCCCAGTTCGAGCAGCCGGGTCTCGACACCGAGTCGGTTGAGGCGGTCGGCCAGGAAGCCGACTGCCTCGTCGTTGGAGAAGTCGGTCTGGCGGACCCAGCGTTCGGGGCGGGTGCCGCGTACGCGCCAACCGTCCTCGGTCTCGGAGATCGTGAAGTCGTCGGCCCCGTCGACCGAGCGCGGTCGCAGTACGACCCGCTTGGCCTCGCTTGCGGGCCGCTCCTTGCGGGCCTGCTCGACGATCTGCGCCATCGCGAAGATCAGTTCGCGGGTGCCCGCACCCGAGGCTGCGGACACCGGGAAGACCCGCAGCCCGCGCTCTTCGATATCCTCTTGGACCATTTCGGCGATGTCGGCGCCGTCGGGCACGTCGATCTTGTTGAGCGCGACCAGCCGAGGACGGTCCTCAAGGCCGCCATAGCGACGCAGCTCGTCCTCGATGATCTCCAGGTCGTCGACCGGGTTGCGGCCCGGCTCGATCGTCGCGGTGTCGACCACGTGCACGATCGCCGCGCATCGTTCGATGTGGCGCAGAAAGTCGTGCCCGAGACCGCGACCCTCGGCAGCCCCTTCGATGAGACCGGGGACGTCGGCGACGGTGAAGGTGGTGTCGCCAGCGCGCACGACGCCCAGGTTGGGCACCAGCGTGGTGAACGGATAGTCGGCGATCTTGGGCCGCGCCCGGCTGATCGAGGCGATCAGACTTGACTTGCCCGCGCTGGGGAAGCCGACCAAGCCGATATCGGCGACGACCTTGAGTTCGAGCACGATCTCCAGCTCGTCGCCCGGCTCGCCCAGCAGTGCGAAGCCGGGTGCCTTGCGCTTGCTGCTGGCCAGCGCCGCGTTGCCCAGACCCCCCTTTCCGCCCTGCGCGATCACGATCTCGCTGCCAGCCCCGACCAGGTCCGTCAGCACCTCGCCGTCGCGGGCCGCCACCAACGTCCCGTCCGGAACAGGCAGGACCAGGTCGCTGCCGTGCGCACCGTTGCGGTGTCCTCCGGCTCCGTGTCCGCCGTTCTCGGCCTTGCGCCGCGGGCTGTGGTGGTAGTCGATGAGCGTCGTGACGTCGGGGTCGACGCGCAGGATCACCGAGCCGCCCGGGCCGCCGTTGCCGCCGTCCGGGCCACCGAGCGGCTTGAACTTCTCCCGGTGCACGCTCGCCACGCCGTTGCCGCCGCGTCCGGCCGCGATATGCAAGGTGACACGGTCGACGAACGTGGGGACTGCCATGGGTGCTCCTGGGGTTGAGAACTGCGAAAGGGCGCCCCGAGATCGGGACGCCCTTCGCGCAGAAGTTTCAGTGTCGCCGGTGCGTCACTCGCCCGGGACGACGTTGATGACCTTGCGACCACGCTTGGTGCCGAACTCGACGGCACCGGCCTGGAGCGCGAACAGGGTGTCGTCGCCACCGCGACCGACGCCTGCGCCCGGGTGGAAGTGCGTGCCACGCTGGCGCACGATGATCTCGCCGGCCTTGACGACCTGTCCGCCGAAGCGCTTCACGCCGAGGCGCTGGGCGTTGGAGTCACGACCGTTCTTGGTGCTCGCGGCACCCTTCTTGTGAGCCATTTCTTCAGTCCTTGTTCGCGATGAGGCTGTGTCTGGTCCTGGTGTCCGGGCCGAGACTCAGAGGGAGATGTCGGTGACCTTGACCTGGGTGTACTTCTGGCGGTGACCCTGGCGCTTCTTGTACCCGGTCTTGTTCTTGTACTTCTGAATGACGATCTTCGGGCCCTTGGTGGCACCGGTGACCTCGGCCTTGACGCTGGCCTTGTCGAGACCGGTCGCGGTGACCTTGTCGCCGTCGACGACCATCACGACGGGAAGCGAAACAACGTCACCCTCACCGGCCACCTTGGGGTCGAGGCGGTCGATCTCGATGACGTCGCCCACGGCAACCTTCTGCTGCTTGCTGCCACTGCGCACGATCGCGTACACGGCACTCTCCTCGTCGAACTGCTCGGCTTGCTAAAACTGTGGAACCCGGTGCGCGCCAACCGACCATATGGAGCGGTGGGGCACGCGGGCGGCATGCGGAACACGCCGAGGAGCAACAGTACGGGATCGGGTGTCACCGGGCCAAAACGCGGGCCCCCGTTCGCGCTCCGTCGGCGAGTGCTCAGCGTTTGCGCCCCCGGCGCTTGACCGGGACGTGCTCGAAAGTCGTCCCCGACTCGTCTGCGGCACCGGTTTGCGCTTCGGGAGCCTCCTGGGCGACTGAGCCGCCCTCGGGGGCCCGGTCGCTCTCGAAACTCTGGTCGCTCTCGAAACTCTGGTCGCGCTCGAGACTCTGGTCGCTCCCGGGAGCCGGGTCGCCCTCAGACGTGGCGTCGCCGGCCGCGTCAGGGGCCGACTCCGCCGGAGTTGCGCCGTCGGAGACCACCGGCGGGCCCGCGGGGCGGCTCGCGGCTCGCCGACGCGTCCGGGTCACGACCCGCGGCGCGGCAACGGACCGCTCGGCTGTGTCAGCAGCGGGCTGCTCGGCTGCGTCGGGCACGCTCTGCTCGGGTGCAGTCGGTTCCGACACGGCTGACTCGACAGAAGCCACCGCCTCCGGCGCTTCGACGGGCTCGGCCACCTCCGCGGGCTCCGCGGCTTCGCCAGATTCCGGCTTGGCCATCGCCGCTACATCGCGGGGGCTCGGGACGGCCGGACGGGCCGGGTTGCCGTTCTGGCTTCCGTTCTGGTTGCCGTTCGAACCGGTGCCCCGACCGTTGCCGGAGTTGTTGCCGGACGCGTCGTTGTCGCCGCGACCGCGGCCTCCACGCGTACGCCGGGAGCGACCGCCGCCGTTGTCATCGGGCGACCGCTTCGGCTCGACCGGCGCCTCGGCCACGATCACACCGCGGCCGGAGCAGGCATCACACGACTCCGAGAATGCCTCCAACAACCCGGTGCCGATCCGCTTGCGGGTCATCTGCACCAGGCCGAGCGAGGTGACCTCCGCGACCTGGTGACGGGTGCGGTCGCGACCCAGGCACTCGACCAGGCGACGCAGCACGAGATCGCGGTTGGACTCCAACACCATGTCGATGAAGTCGACCACGATGATGCCGCCGATGTCGCGCAACCGCAGTTGGCGCACGATCTCTTCGGCTGCCTCGAGGTTGTTCTTGGTGACGGTCTCTTCCAGGTTGCCGCCGGAACCGGTGAACTTGCCGGTGTTGACGTCGACCACGGTCATCGCCTCGGTGCGGTCGATCACCAGAGAACCACCCGAGGGCAGCCACACCTTGCGGTCCAGGCCCTTGTGGATCTGCTCCTCTATGCGCAGCTGCGTGAAGAGGCCGCGACCGCCGTTGTTCGCCTCGGCGGGGTCGTACTTCTCCATCCGCTCCGCCAGGTCGGGGGCCACGTGCTCGACGTACCCGTGCACGGTGTCCCAGGCGTCGTCACCCTCGATGACGAGCTTGGCGAAGTCCTCGGTGAACAGGTCGCGCACGACCTTCAGCGTCAGGTCGGGCTCGCCATAGAGCAACTGCGGGGAGTTGCCCTTGCCGGCCTTCTTCTCGATGTCGTCCCAGCGGGCCTTGAGCCGCTCGACGTCACGCGTGAGTTCGTCCTCGGCGGCGCCCTCGGCCGCGGTGCGCACAATCACCCCGGCGGTGTCGGGGACGATGTCCTTGAGGACCGTACGCAGGCGGGTGCGCTCGGTGTCAGGCAGTTTGCGCGAGATGCCGGACGTGGTGCCGTCGGGCACGTAGACCAGGAATCGACCGGCCAACGAGATCTGGCTGGTCAGACGAGCACCCTTGTGCCCGATCGGGTCCTTGGTGACCTGGACCATCACGGCCTGCCCCGACGAGAGCACCGACTCGATCTTGCGGGGCTGTCCCTCCGGGTGGCCCAGCGCCGACCAATTGACCTCACCGGCATAAAGCACGGCGTTGCGGCCCTTGCCGATGTCGATGAAAGCGGCCTCCATCGACGGCAGGACGTTTTGCACCCTGCCGAGGTAGACGTTGCCGATCAGCGACGTCTGCGACTCCCGCGCGACATAGTGCTCGACGAGCACCTTGTCCTCCAGGACCGCGATCTGGGTGACATCGTCGCGCTGACGGATGGCCATCACCCGGTCGACAGACTCACGCCGGGCCAGGAATTCCGCCTCGGTCACAATCGGCGCGCGGCGACGGCCGGCCTCGCGACCCTCGCGGCGACGCTGCTTCTTGGCCTCCAGGCGAGTGGACCCCGACACCGCGGTGATCTCGTCCTCCACGGAGCGACCACGGCGTACGCGGGTGACGGTGTTGGCCGGGTCGTCGGAGGCGTTGTCGCTCTCCTCGCCCGCCCGGCGGCGCCGACGGCGACGACGTGACGTCGTGCTCTCGGACTCCTGGGCATCGTCGGCGGCCTGGGGGTCTCCCGACTCACCCTCGGCGTCGGACGCCTCGGCATCGGACTCGTCGCCAGCACCGGGACGACGACGGCGACGCCCTCCCCTGCGGCGACGACGCCGCGCCGGGCCCTGCCCGGAGTCGTCGTCCGAGGAGTCGTCGTCAGCGTCGTCGGCAACGGCGTCTTCGCCGTCATCAGTCTGGCGTTCGGAGGTCTCGGCGGACTCGTCACCGCTCCCCGAGTCCGGTGTGGTCTCCGCTTCCGGGTCAGTTGACTCGCCGGCCTCGTCCGGCGCCGTGTCCTCGGTTGCCTCGGGCTCGACGGCAGGGCTGGACTTCTTCCGCCTGCGCGTGGACTTCGACTTCTGCGAGCCGCCCTTTTCGGAGGCGGCAGTCTCGGCAGCAGCAGTCTCGGGCGCCTGGAACAGCGGCGCCCCGACCGCGGGTCGATCCGACGATTCGGAGGTGTCCTGCGAGGCATCCGCCGCTTCCACGGAACCCGTCGCGTCTGGCGTCTCGGGCGCCACCTTCTTGCGCGAGGCGCGCTTGCGGGGGGCCTTCTTCGCGGGCGCCGCACTCGCCGCTTCGGAGTTGCTCTCGTCCACGGGGGCAGCCTCCGCAGCCAGTTCGTCGAGCGCCACCTCGACGGCCTTGGGCTTGCGAGGTGCCCGTTTGCGCGGTGTCTTGGCAGGCTGACTCTCCTCGGTGGACGTCGAGTCCACCGACTGGTCTGCCGCGGCGTCGCGCGGCGGCAACGTGTCCTGACCCTCGCTCGTCGGGTCAGTGGACGCGACCTTCTTGGTGGCCCGTTTGCGGGTGGTCTTGCGGATCACGGGGGCCGCGGCCGCCTCCGGCGTGCCAGGCCCTGAATCTGTGGGAGTGTCTGTGGGCGTGTCGGGCGCCGCTGCCTCGCGGGTCGATTCGCCGGAGAGATCTTCGTTGTCGAGCATGGTGCTCCTCAGTCCGCATCGCTGCGGAGGTAGGCGCAACCCGAGGACGTGCTCGTCCGAGATCGGACGGGCGCGGTCCGGGCCGCACAAAGCTTGCGTGGCGGCGACACTCCCCGCTGGTGCGTCGAACGGGCCAGATCGTCGGCCTACCGCGGTCGCTGGGCCTGTGGTTCAGGCCGCGTCGCGGGCTGGCGGCGATCGGACTCGTCGTGCCGGGACCCCAGGCCCGCGGACGGGCATCAGGACCGGCGAGAACGTCGTCGGATCTCAGCACTCCGGACGGGCCGGGGTGCCTCGATCGAGGGTCAGTATCGCACAACATCACACTGGAGCGGGCGACGCCGCGATCACGGGAGCGGCTCACCCTTCATCAGAGCCGACTTGTAGACACTGCGGACCTCTTCACCGTCCAGGACCCCGGTCAGTCGCTCCGACTCGGCCTCGATCAAGGCTCGTTGTCGTGCCGTCACTCCCGCGTGCACGACCGGCACGACCCGCGCTCGCTCGTCTTGCACCCACGCACCCACGATGTGGCCGTCCACCCAGATCGTGGTCCCAGCGTTGCCGTTGGTGTCGAACAGGAACGGCGTCAACCTCGGATCCAGGTAGAAGTCGCGGCCCCGCCATCCCATGGTGGTCGGGTCGAGGGTGGGCAGCAGGGCGACCCATTCCTCCGGAGCCGAGACCTCGTCCAGATCGTCCGGCAGCAACCAGGCCGCACTGCCGTCCTCCAGGCCGACGCCGACCGCCTCCACGTCGATGAGCGCCTGTCGTACGGCTGCCTTGGTGGCGCCCAGCCACCAGACCAGGTCGGCCTCGGTGCCGGGACCGAAACGGGCCAGCCACCGGCGCACCAACTCGGCGTACCCCGCCTCGCGGGTCCAGGGAGAAGGCACGTCTCCCAACCACGTCGACGTCGCCGTCCACAGCGGTTTGGAGATGCGCCAATGCCCGGCGTTGTGCCCGCGTACGACCTGCCCGCGCGCACCTAGCAGCGTGAGGACGCGTGGCGCGAACGATTGCGCCACCGCCCAGCGTCGGGTCGGGTCTGCCTGGGTGCGCCCCTCGATCTCCGGCAACTCCTCGCGCAGCGCGGTCGCGGACATCTCGTCGCCGCCTCGCAACCGCGCGAGCACAGCAGCGCATGCCGTCGCTACCCACGCCTCACCGTCCTCGGCGACGCCATGTCGGACGATCTCCTTGGCAAGCCGGGCCGCTTCCTGCTGCGCCACTCGCGCAGAAACACTCCCCCAGGCCGCGGGCAGCAACTCGCGGGCAAAGACGAAGAGCGTGCGCCGCATCGCCAGTTGTTTGACCAGCGTCCGGTCTCGATAGAGGGCGCGCTCGACCTCGTCCAGCGAAGGATCGCGCAACCGCGCGGCGGCGGACAGGTGCACCGTCGGCGGTTCGGTCGAATGCAACACGACCAGAGCATCGGTGACCTCCTCGGCCGAACCCAGCCGCGCCCCGGGGGCGAGCGCGTGCCTGAGACCGAGTCGCGCTCGACGTTCGGCGTCGCTGACCGTACGCACGAAGTTCACGCGAACGGATCGCCGATCTCACCCGTGGAATCGTCGAGGACTCCCTGGGCGAGCCGGCTGAACAGTGGGCCGTCCAACACCGCACCGGCCTCGACTAGGGCGCGTACGACATCATCGGGACGCACCGAGGGCTCACCGTGCCTGAGCACCAGATCCAGCACGAGCCGGCCTTCATCGCTGGTCGCGACGACCAGCGCGATCACAGCAGCGCGGGCATCGAAGGTACGCAAACCCTTCTTGGTCATCCGCTGAACCGGGTGCTCGTCGGTCGCCAGGAAGGTCGCCACCGCCGCGGCGGCCGGCTCACCGGCACCCGATGCCTCGATCCGCCACCGACTGCCCGTCAGCCGCTCGGTCAACGAGGTGCGGTTCTCCGTCGGGGTCTCCACGATCTCCAGCACGTCGAGCCCGTCGGGCAACGAGTCGGCCAACGCAGCCAGTGCGACCACGGGGTCGATCACCTCACGCAGGCCGATCTCGAGGTATTCGGCCTCGCTGGCCGCGCCGGTCGGTGAGGCACCGGCGTACGAGATCCGCGGGTGCGGGTTGAAGCCCGAGGAGTACGCCATCGGCAACCGAGCCCGAAACACCGCACGCTCGAAAGCCCGGGAGAAGTCACGGTGGGAGGTGAACCGGAGTCGGCCGCGCTTGGCGTACCGGATCCGAAGCCGCTGTACCGGCGGTGCCTGCTGGGGTGGTTGCTCGCGAGACACGGGACCTTCCTTGTTTCTGGCCTTGTTCTTGGCCCTGCTCGAAGGACGAGCCTAATGGTGAGCCGCTGCGCCAGGTTGCCCGTTGCTAGCCTTCGTACATGCCCCACCCGAGCCCGACTCCGCGCGTTCTGGTGATCGTCCCGGCATGGAACGAACAGGGCTCGATCGCCGACACCTTGGCCGAGATCAAGGCGACCAACCCCGAGGTCGACGTGCTCGTGGTCGATGACGGATCCGGCGACGCCACCGTGTTGCGCGCTCGTGAGACCGGAGCCCTGGTGTGCGAGTTGCCGTTCAACCTCGGCGTGGGGGGCGCCATGCGGACGGGTTATCGCTACGCGCTGCGCCACGACTACGACGTGGCCGTCCAGATCGACGCCGACGGCCAGCACGATCCTCGGTTCCTCCCCGGACTCGTGGCAGCGCTCGACCACTGCGACGTGGCGATCGGAGCAAGGTTCGCCCACGCCGACGACCCTTATCGGGTCCGCGGCCCGCGCCGTTGGGCGATGGTGCTGCTCGCGCGGGTGCTCTCCCTCGTAACGCGGGCTCGATTGACCGACACCACGTCGGGCTTTCGTGCCGGCAACCGTCGCGCCATCGCCATCTTCGCAGCGCACTACCCGGCCGAATACCTCGGCGACACCGTCGAATCGCTGGTCATCGCCAGCAGGATGGGCTGCAAGGTCGTGCAGATCCCGGTGGACATGCGCCCTCGCCGAACCGGTCGGGCCAGCACGTCCCCGGCCCGCGCCGCCCTCTATCTGATGCGCGCCGTCGTCGCGCTCGGCCTGGCGCTCGTACGCAAATGGCCGGCCGCCTTCGACGAGGGCGCCACCCACTCGGTCATCACCCAGGGGCAGCAGGAGGCCGCCTCATGACCGGCCCGATCCTGCTGGGACTCACGAGCTCGCTGATCATCCTCTTCACGCTGTTCGAGATGATGCGCCGCCACCGGTTGCGCGAAAAGTACGCCGTCATCTGGTTCGTGATCTCGGTCGGGGCATTCATCCTCGCTGCGTTCCCGCCCGTTCTGGAGGGAATCAGCCGGTTCATCGGCCTCGAAGTGCCGACCAACCTGCTCTTCTTCGTCGCCTCGATCGTGCTGTTGGTCTTGAGCCTGCAGCACAGTTATGAGCTCGGTCGCCTGGAGGCACAGACCCGGACCCTGGCCGAGGAACTCGCGCTCTTGCGGCTGGACGTACGACGACTCGACGAGCAGCGGGGCGAGAATCCACGCACGAGTGAGCAGGAGCCCGACCAGGATGGGTGACGCGCCGCTGCTCGAGGTGATGTTGCCCTTCTGGGGCGACCCTCAACTCCTCTACGACGCCGTCGAGAGCGTCCGCTCCCAAGAAGATGCCCGGTGGCGGCTCACGATCGTGGACGACTGCTATCCCGACGAGTCGGTCGCCGCCCACTTCGCAGCCGAGACCGACCCGCGCATCCGCTACGTACGCCACGAGGTCAACCTGGGCATCACCGCCAATTACGAGGCGTGCCGGGATCTGGCGCAGTTGCCGCTGATGATGTTCCTGGGCTGCGACGACCTGATGCTGCCCGGCTTCGTCTCCCGGGTACTGGCGCTGCACGCGCGGCACCCGGACGCCGGCATCATCCAGCCGGGCGTACGCGTGATCGACGAGCACGGAGATCCGGCCGAGCCGCTCGGCGACAAGGTCAAGCGCGCGCTGCGTCCCCACGCCGACGCTCCACTGGTCCTTCGAGGCGAACGGCTGGCTACGAGCCTGCTGCACGGCAACTGGCTGTATTGGCCGTCGTTGGTGTTTCGCACCGAGGTGATCCGGCGTTATCCCTTCCGCGACGGCCTGCCGATCATCCAGGACATGGCACTGGTCGTGGACATGGCCGTCGGGGGTGAGTCGCTGGTCCTCGACTCCGAGGTCGTCTTCGCCTACCGGCGCCACACCGAGAGCGCGTCGTCGGCCAGCCTGCTGACCGGCCGACGCCTGCCCGACGAGCGCACCTACTACGCCCAAGCCGTCGACCAGATGGCCGCGCGAGGCTGGCCCAAGGCGAGGCGAGCCGCCCGGCTGCGTTGGACATCCCGCTTGCACGGCCTGACCCTGGTCCCGGCTGCGCTCAAGTCGCGAGACCCGCAAGCGCTGCGCGCGGTCGTACGTCACGCCGCCACGCTGCTTTAGGCCGACCGGCACACTGAGCGGTAGCGTCCTGCGCGATGACTCGCAGCAACAATTACGACGCCTTGCGCTTGATCGGCGCGGCCATGGTGATCCTCGGACACGCCTTCCACCTGGTGGGCCGCCCAGCCGAGGTGCCCGGTTTCCTCGGCTATGCGATCTCGACGTTCGGTGTGGTGATCTTCTTCTCGATCAGTGGCTACCTGATCACGATCAGTTGGGTGCGCAAACGAGACCTGTTCTCCTATTTCGCCGCGCGCCTGCTGAGGATCATGCCCGCGCTGATCGCCTGTGTCCTGATCTGCGTCTTCGTGATCGGGCCGCTGGTGACCAGCCTCCCGGTGGGCGACTACTTCCGCAGTTCGGCCACGTGGGACTACCTCAACAACCTGGTCATGCGGGCGCGTTATCCGCTGCCGGGCGTCTGGGAGCAACTGCCCTACCCCTTCGCCGTCAACGGCTCACTGTGGACACTGCCGGCCGAGTTCTTCTGCTATCTCGTGGTGCCCCTGGCCGCAGTCAAGTGGCTCGGCCCGCGGGCCGCGATCTTGGTCGTCTTGCTGGTCGGTGCCATGTACCTGAGCCAGATCCCCCCGCTGGAGTCGCAGGTGATCTGGGGCAGCCGGATCACCGACGCCGCCGGCATGTGGGTCTTCTTCGCCGCGGGTGCGCTGATCGCGACCGCCGAACAAAGGTGGCCCGACATCTTCCGCACGGACGTGGCCGTCATCGTCTTCTGTGTGTTCCTGCTCGCCATATCGCTTCGGCCGATGTGGCTGCCCTACTACGCACCGTTGACGCTGCCGTACGTCGTGCTGGTCCTCGGGCGAGGCAACACCCCCTACCTGCGGCGCGCCTCTCGTTTCGGCGACCTGTCGTACGGGCTGTACCTGTGGGGCTTCCCGGTGCAGCAGTTGGTGATCGACTACCTCGGCGTGCACCGGATGGCCTACAACCTGCCGCTGGTCTATCTCGGCGCGGGCGTGCTCGCCTTCGGCAGTTGGCGACTGATCGAGGATCCGTCGCTGCGCCTGAAGGACCGGATCGTCAAGCTGCGTCGCCGCGAACATCCGGTGCCCGATCCACACGTGGGGCCCGTCTCATGAGGGGCCGTACGCTTCCCGCCGCGATCACGACCTTCGCCGTCGTTGTCGCCGCACTGCTGGCCCACCCCCTCAACCGGGTGTGGCCGTTGATGTTCGTGGTGCTCGCGACCGCGACCTTGGCGTACGCCCGCCGCGTCGGCGCGTTGCTCGGCGCCGCGCTGGCGATCTTGTCGGCCTTGATCGTGATCCTGCTGGCGGCCTATGCGACGCCCCACGCCGGGTGGAGTTTCGGCACCGACTTCATCATCGGCGCCACGGCGTTCGGGCTGATCCACGCGGCCGTATTGGCGTTGCCGGTCGAGACCGAGGGCGCGTTTCTCGACCGCAGACAGTGGCGCGATCTGGCGGGGGCAGCTCTGCTGCCCACCCTGGTGCTGCTGTATCTGGGCAGCCTCGCGCTGAAGGTGAACTTTCCCTGGCTGGGCTGGACCTTGGCCCAAGACAGCGCCAACAACCTGATCATCAACAGGTCGTTCCTGGCCGAAGGCGGCCTGGCCACACGCGGCAACGCAGCTCCCCCTGACCACGATCCTCAACAGCGCCTGGGTGTCGGCGGGGCTCGACGGGCTGTCGTACGGGGACCAGGCGCGGGTCTGGCTGGTCAGTGGTCGCAACAGCTTTCTGGCCTCCTGGGCACTGCTGAGCCTGCTCGCCGGCGCCATCACCATGAGCCGGGTCAAGGGCTCGTGGGGCGAGCGGACGATGTGGGCGGCACTGGCGGCGGCTCAACCCTGGTTGTGGTTCGCCGCCGGTGTGGCGTCCTTCTACGGCTACCAGAACATGTTCCCGGCGCTGCTGGTGCTGCTGTGTGGCTGGATCTGCTGGCTCAAGCGACACGACCACACGATCGCGGCGCTCAGCGGCCTGGTGCTGGCCACCTGGGGTGCGGCGGTGGCGTGGGGTCCCCTCGCGGTGATCCCCGCGTCGTGGTTGTTGGCCGCCGCGGTCGCCACGCTCCGCTCGTGGCCGACGCTGAAGTGGCGTCTGGCGATTCCCTTCGGACTCTTCTTCGCCGCGATGGTCTACGCCTGGAAGGTGACGTTCGCCGACGTCACGGCTCAAAGTGGAAACCTCGCTCTCGACGGGGCCGTGCCGATCGTCAGTTATCAGTGGACCTTCGGGCTCGCGGGACTGCTCGTGGCGGTGGTCATCCTCGGTTGGCGCTGGATCTCATCCGACGTCAAGTGGGGGGTCCTGGCCGCCGCACCACTCACGGCCTTGGCGACGTACGCCCTGATCCGCCAACGCGCCGAGATGCCGAGTTGGTGGGGCTACTACCCCGCGAAGTATTCGTTGCTGGTGGCCTGCCTGATCGTCATCCTCGCGCCCGCAGCACTCCAGGTCCCCGCGCGGGCACTGGCCCGCCGTGGCTGGCGGGGAATGGGGGTCGGCGTGGCGCTGGTGATCCTGACCGTCGGCATGGTCAAGTCGGTGCCGCCGACACCGATGGCGATCGACCGCATGTTCACGCCGATGCAGTGGCGCGCCGACCAGACCTACGACGCCCCGACCGCACGGATGCTCAGCGCTCTGGACGAGAACCCCAAGACGCTGTTCGCCGGCTTCTTCCCGGCGTTCGGGGGGTGGCTCAGCGGTGATTACACCCTGAGTTTCTGGACCATGGAGATCGCCTCCAAGGATCTGAGCGACGAGTTGCGCTTCGCCGCGTACGCCTACAACCCCGCCGACGGGGCCACGGTCTGCGCGACCGTCCAGGCGTTCGGCGACGGCACGGTGGTCTACACCCGAGACCCGGTGATGGCCGACTACCTCAGAGGCAAGGAATGCAACCCGGGCGTCGACTTCACGGTCGAACAGCGCAAGCCGCTACCCACCCCCTGATCTCCGGTGGTTGAGGGCCCGCGCAGCGGGCGTCTCGAAACCATCACGGTCTATTTCCGGTGGTTGAGGAGCCCGCGCAGCGGGCGTCTCGAAACCATCACGGTCTACGAGACCAGCCGCTCGATCAGCGCGTTGACCTGGGGCCACGTGGCGCCCTGCCACGAAAGGCGCTCCTCGAACGCCCTGCGACCCGCTGAGCCGTATTCGGCGGCCAACCGCGGGTCGGTGAGCAACCTGGTCGCGGCCAGCACCAGATCGTCCGCACCGTCGGCCACCAGCACGTCGGTCTCCGGACGTACGTCGACTCCGTGTATGCCTTGGGGAGTGGTGACCAGTGGAACACCATGGGCGAGCGCCTCGTACGCCTTGAGCTTGGTGCCGGACGCGGTCTGGAACGGCATCAGCACGCACCGCGCGGTGGCATACGCGGCTGCGATGTCCGGCGCGTCCTCCCAGAACTCCACTCCTGTCGTCGTCTCCAGCAGCCGACGGTGGCGTTCGAGCGGTCGACGGCCGACCACCAGGATGCGGGATTCGGGCACCCGCGTACGCAGTCCCGGCACGATCTCGTCGAACAGCCAATCCAACGCCTGCACGTTGGGCGTGAAGTCCAAGGTGCCGACGAACAACGCGGTTGGCGGCGCCTCCCCCGGGCGGTCGGGCACCGCAGGCGCCTCCATCGAACTGGGCGCAACCACCACGTCGACGCCTGGGGCCATCCGGCGCAGCCCCGAAGCGTCGTGCTCGGAGACGGCCAGGACCGCGTCTGCACCGCGTGCCAGGCGCCGCTCGGAGGCCGAGACCCGCGCCTGGTCGACGCTGAGCGTGACTCGTTCTGCGGGCCGAGTCGCGGCGTCCACGTGGGCGGCGAAGAGGTCTCCCTCCAGATTGTGAGCGTCGTAGATCCACGGCACTCCAGGCGGCAACAGTGCGTCCGCCAACGGGCGTGCCATCACTTCGGACACGATCGCCACCTGGGGACGGAACCTCGCGATCCGGGTCTTCGTACGCGCACGCGCTGACGGGGCCAGGCGGGGGCTGCGCAACGCCGAGCGACTCAGCACCTTCGCTACGGCGAGAGCCGGAGCGTGCCACTGGTCGACCGTGACGAACTCGGCGCCCGCGAGCACCGGGCCGGACGGCAGTCCGTTGTCCGGCTGCACGAAGAGCACCTCGTGCCCCGCTGCGAGTACGCCGCGCAAGAGACCGGACGTGCGCAGGTCACCCCCGCCCCGTGGGGGCAGCACCTGCCGCGGATGGAACCACAAGACGCGCACCATGATCAGGTCCAGTTCGGTCGGTATTCGAGGTGGTAGCGCAGGTCGCGATTGCGCTCGCCGATCTTCACCGCCGGCGTGCCCCCGACGATGGTGTAGGGCTCCACATCTTTGGTCACAGTGGCGTTGGCGGTCACCACCGCCCCCTCCCCGATGGTCACCCCGCCCAGCACGGTGGCACCCAAGGCGATCCACGCCCGGTCGCCGATCCGGATCGGGTCGAAACTGGCGACGAAGTCGGCGTCCTGCACGTCGTGCTTGGCAGTCATGAACCTGCATTTGCCGGTGATGTTGACGTCCGCTCCGATATGCAGGCCGCCACGGCAGTCGAGCAGCGCCCCCGGACCCACCACGACGTTGCGGCCGACGTGCAGGTCGTGTGGTGAGTGCACCTCGACGCCCAGCATCAGGCATCCCGTACTCGGGTCCTCGAAGTTCACGCCCAGCGCCGCATACATCCGGTGCCGTTGCGCGGTGTACGGCACCTTGTTGACCACATGATTGAGCAACCACTCCGGGTTGGGCAGTGCCCTGCTCGCGACCCGTCTGAAGTTCATGCTCGCAGACTCTAGTGCGACCCTGATATGGCAGGCTCGTCCCCGTGCCGCGGTTCTCTTCTGCCAGCTCTTCCGAGCCTGCCATCTCCTCCGAAGCGAGGGGCGCCCTGGACGCGTTCGTCGCCGAGTCACCGGTCGCCCGCGGTCCGATCACGCAGGCCGTACGCGAGTTCGCTGCGTCGGTGCCGCCCGGCAGCCGGGTCCTGGATGCCGGGGCAGGCAACGCGCCCTACCGTCCCCTCTTCGCCCATTGCGACTATCGAACACACGACTGGTCCGAGTCGGTCCATGACGGCGCCAAGCGGGCCGACGTGGTCGGCGACCTGGCATCTCTGCCGATCGAGGACGCGTGTTTTGATGCGGTGTTGCTGACCGAGGTGCTGGAACACATTGCGAACCCCGAGCAGGCCTTGCGGGAGTTGCACCGCATCCTGACGCCCCACGGCCGGCTGCTGATCACGGTGCCGTTCGTCGTCGAGTTGCACGAGGAACCCCACGACCATTTCCGTTACACCTCTCACGGCCTGCGCGGACTGCTGGAGCGCGCCGGGTTCGGCGACATCGGTGTCGAACCCCTGACCGGATGGTTCGGCACACTCGCCAACATGCTGCGCCACCAAGGCCTCTCCACCGCCGCCGCCTCGGGACGCCGCACCCTGGGACAGCGCGCAGCGGGTGGCACCGGACTCGTCCTCAGCGCCCTGCTCGCCAAGGCCGCACCCAAACTCGACGCCCGTCTGGACCACCGGCACGCCCTGCCTCTGGGATGGGTTGCGCGCGCGACCAAGACCGCCTCATGACGGGGCTGCGCATCGGGATCCTGGGCGGAGTGCCGGCGCCGCTGGGGGGCGGCGGACTGGAGGTGCAGGCCCGAGAGACCGGGGCAGCCCTGCGCCGACGTGGTCACGAGGTCTTCCGGATCGCGGCGGAAGAAGGCCCGCGTGCCTTCGACCTGCTGCACGCCTTCGGAGCCGAGGCCGACGTCTGCCATCAACTCGGACATTGGCGCCGCAACCCCTCGCCGCTGGTCGTCTCTCCCGTCCTGGTGCTGCCACCGGGTCGCGAACGCGTGGAGTTGCTGTCTGCGCGTGCCCCACTGGCCAGTTGGTCACCGGCCGCCCGCGCACGGCTGCTGGAGCGCGCGGACCTGGTCGTGGCGCAGACGGAGCACGAGGCCGAACTCGTCGCTCGCCTGGGCGCTCGCAAGGTGGCGCTCGTACCCAACGGGGTCATCCCCGTGACCGCCTCCTCACCACCCCTTGGCACACCCGAGGAGTCGTACGTCGCCCTGGTCGGCTCGATCAGCAGGCGCAAGCGCCAGGCGGAGACCGTCGCAGCCCTTGCCGGCCACCGGCCGGTCGTCGCGGGGGGCTTCGAGGGCACCGAGGCCGAGCGTCGCGACTTCGAACGCGTGGTGGCCGGGGCAGGTGGCGTCTGGCTAGGCGAGATCTCCGATCGCGCATCGCTGGCCGCTCTGGTCGCCGGCGCGAAAGCCCTCGTTCACCTTTCGCGTGCGGAGGGCCAGGCTCTCTCGCTGATCGAAGCGCTCTCGTGGGGCACTCCGATCGTGGTCTCACCACTACCCGCGAACCGTGAACTGGCCCGCACGTACGCGCCTCATGTCCACCTGGTCGAGGAGTTCGCCGACCTCGACGCCACTTTGCGCGCCCTGGGCCCACGGCCTGCGGCACCGCTGCCGGTCCCGACCTGGGACGACGTGGCCGCAACCCTCGACGAGCACTACCGCACGCTGGCTTCGCGATGAGCAAGCCGTCCGGCCCCGGACCGGCGGCGGTCGCGTCCCAGGTCGGCGCCACCCACACGGCCCTGGCCCAGCTGGTCGCACGAGCCGTCTCGCTGCTCGCGCTGGCGGCCAGCACCTATCTGGTCACGACCCGGATGGGCAACGACTACGCCGATTGGGCCACGGTTCTGTCCACCGTCGGGCTGGTGGGGGTGCTGTTGGAGCCGGGGCTGACGCCGGTGACCGTACGCCGCCTTGCCACCGACGCCCGCACCGCGACAGACCCGCGTCACTTCTGGCCGCTGCGACTGGGCCTGGGTGCGATCTCGTACGTCGTGCTGGTCGGATTCGTGGTCGCCGTCCGAGGTCTGGACGCGCTACCGCTCGCAGCGGTGTTGGGCGCACAGGTGTTCGGCCGCGCGGTCGTCACCCTGGTGATGCCGTGGCTGCAGGTCGACCAGCGGCTGCATCGGCTCACCGCGTGGGAGACGTTGTGCACGCTCCTCGGTCTCGGCGCACTGTGGATCGGCGTGCAGACTCACGCGCCGATCCCGGTGCTGGGACTGCTCGCCTTCACCGCACCTTTGACGTTGCTCGGGCTGCTCGCCCTGCGCGAACTCGCCACGACACCCTCGTTGAGCCTCACCGCGGGCATGGCTCCCGCGACCGCACGCGCCAACCGCGCCTCGCTGGTGCGCGAGGTGCTGCCCTTGATGCTGGCGCTGATCATCACCGCCAGCTACACGCGTACGTCGATCGCCTTCGTCAACCTCTACACCGACGACGCGGAGGCCAGCCGATTCCTTTTCGGATTCCTCTTCATCGAGCAACTGATCGGCCTCGCCGGGGTCGTCTCGGCGGCAGTCCTCCCCCTGCTGGCGGCCAGGACGGCGCGAGCGCATCTGCTCAGCGACGATGTCACCCATCGACTGCTGGTGTCGGTGACGGCGCTGGGCGCGATGGGCAGCGCGGCTTTCATCGGTGGCTCACTGATCCTGCGCCGACTCATCGGTCCGGATCTGCCCGGAGCAGAGCACTACCTCGCGCTCCTGGCACCGTTCTCGGCCGTGATCGTCCCGGCGATGACTCTGGCGTACGTCTATGTGTCACTTGGTCGCAGTGGCGACTACCTCTGGTACGCCGTGATCGGGCTGGTCGCCAATATCGCCTTGAGCCTGGCGCTGGTGCCCACGTGGGGCGCAGCCGCGAGCGCCCGCATCACCTGGCTCACCGAGCTGCTCGTGATGGCGGTGCCGCTATGGCATTTAGCCCGCACCGGGGCGGGCGGGCGGCGGACGGCGGCAGCGATCCTCGGTCTGGTCGCAGTGTCAGCGGGAGCCGCCGAGATCGCCGTGCGTTGGGACGGTTCGCCGTTGTGGGTCGGCTTGTCCCTCGTGGTGGCCGTGGGGCTGCTGGCCCGCTCACCGCTGGTGTGGTTCGCCCGCGAGGCGCGGGTCAACCAAGTGTCTGCCTGAAGACCGCGAGGGTCTGGTCAGCGACGCGCTGCCAGGTGAACTCTTCGGCGTGCGCGAGCCCCTCACGCGCACGCTCCTCAAGTCGCGCGGGAGCGGTGACGGTCGAGCGCAGTGCCGTCGCGATCGAATGGAGATCGTGCGGGTCGATCCAGATGGCGGCGTCTGCTCCCACCTCGCGCAGCACCGGGATGTCGGATGCGATCACCGGCAGTCCGGACGCCATCGCCTCGACCACCGGCAGGCCGAAACCCTCGACCAGCGTCGGGAACGCCAGCGCGCGCGCTCGGCGATAGAGGTCCGACAGTTCCTCCTCGGTGACCCAGCCGCGCAACTCGACCCACGCCTGCATCCCGGTCTCCTCGACGACCGGACGCAACGGGTCGTCCTGGCCACCACCGGTGAGCACCAGGCGGGGGCGCTCGGCCTCGGGGATCAGTGGCAGCGCCCGGATGAGCGACTCCCAGTTCTTGTACGGCCGGCGCTGACCGCTGCCGATCACGAGCGGTTCCCGGTCGGCGAAGGGGATGTCGCTGCGGCGGACGGAGGTCGCGGCCAACGGGATGACGTGGAGCCGATCGGCGGGGTAGTCCAGGAAGTTGCGGATCGCGTCGGCAGACTGTTCGGAATCGGTGATCACCCGGGTCGCATTGGCTGCCGCCTTGCGCTCCATCCACTTCACCGGCTTGGTGTAGAAGGGCGTCACCATGAACTCCGGGTGACTCCAATAGAGCATGTCGTGAATGGTGATCACCGTCGGCATCGGCGTACGCATCGGCCCTAACGTGGCGGGGCAATGCACCATGTCGGCACCACGACGCGTTGCGCGCCGTGAGGAGGCGAACAACTCCCCCCACGCCCAGATGAAGCGGTTCTCCCCACTGATACCGCTGCGGATCACCTCGCCGGGGAACCACGACAAGTCGAGACGCGCACCCTCCTTGCTGGCGAGCGCGACGAAGTCCATCCCCGGATCCGACTCGCCGATCGCGCGGTAGAGCTCCCGGGTATAGGTCTCCATCCCCCCTTTGGTGCCGGTGTAGGAGAGCATGTCGACGAAGACGAGCGGGCGTGCGGGCAAGGGGACCTCCGAATGAGACCGGCGCAGTCTACGTGCCTGGCACGTCACACGGCGCAGCACTAGTGCCGTCAGCGGCGCACCCGGCGGGCCAATGACCGCAACCGCGTGCGCGGTCGCAATACCTGGCGCATGCGCTCCATGCGGGTCGCGGGCCGCGCCGGCATCACCGCGGTGGGCCGCAGCACCGGCCCCTTGGGCTTGGCCTGCTTGGCCTTGGCGAGCCGCCCACGCAGCCGGTTGATCTGATGCAGGCGGCGAGCCTGGATGACTTCGAGCTTGCCGATCGCGCGCTGCTGCTGGCGCACCTGCTTGCGCAGCCGTCGCAACTCGCGAAGGTCCTCGCGCAACTGCCGGGTCTCACCGGCAGGCAGCAGGAAGGGGCGGGCATCGATACGCCGCTCGATCTCTGCCTGGTTCTGGGCCCACTCATGCTGGGGGTGCTCGGTGCGCGAGGACTCCCGGGTCTCCCACCAGCGGTAGATCGCCGTGCCACGCCCGACGTCTCGTACGCCTGCCAACTCGGCCGCGCGGAGCAGGAACTCCCAGTCCTCCGTGGTCGTCATCGAGTCGTCATAACGCAGACCGAAGTCGGTGACGAGGCTGCGCGGGAACACCCAACCGATCGGTGGTGACTGGTTCTCGACCAGGTGCTGGGTCAGCGAGAACTCGGGGCTGTACATCGCCTCAGGCGCGCTGGTCGAACGGATCGCCGTGTGCCCCAGCACCGTGTCCACCGACGCCGCCTGACGCAGTGCGAGACAGCGCAGGATGCGTCCTTGCGAGCCTCGCTCGGCGTCGGCGAACTCCTTGACCCAGTCGCCCATCACGATGTCGTCGTCGTCGAAGATGGCGATGTAGCGGCCCTTGGCGTTCTCCAGACCGAAGTTGATCGGTGCCGAACGCTTGCCACGGTCGAGGAGCAGTAGCCGGATTCTGTCCTTCAGGTACGGCGGCTGATCCTCGATGATCTGCTCGACCGACTTCTGCTCGCTGATCTCGGTCTTGTGCGCCACGATCAGGACCTCGAAGTCCTGGCTCGATTGCGCGCTCAGGCACAACAGTGCCTCGCGCAGTTCCTGGGGGCGGCGGCCCTGCGTACGCATCACGACGCTCAAGAAGACCTCGCCGGCCTGCCTGGGCGGGGTGTTCAAGTCCCGCGCCGGGCGAGGCGGCGCGGCGGTCAACGCCCAGACGAACTGGTTGACCAGCCCGTGCGGTTCGGCCTGATCGCGTACGCCACGCAGCCACGCCGACATCGGCGTCGTGGTGTTGAGCGCGACGTGGTCCTCGGGGAAGAACTGGTCGCTGCGCGCCAACAGCACATCGTGGGTGTCGATCTTGCGCAGACCGCACTGCGCCATCGTCTCCACCAGCGAGTCATGGCTGAAGAGTTGATAGTGGGTGATGTCGAGCAGTCCGGCCTCGGTGTAGGTCCACTGCCCCATCAGCGTCTTGAGGCCCACATCGACATGGGTGACATTGGGCACCGAAGTCACGGCGATCGCACGGTTCGCCGCCAGGATCGACCCGACCGCGCGCAGGGAGGGGCGGCCGTCGGTGAGGTGCTCCAACCCGTCGAGGAAGGTGATGGACGCGACCGGCCGGCCGTCGATGATCTCGGCCAGCCGGTCCGCGACGTCCGGATCGGTCAGGTCGGCCGCGTGTGCTTCGAGTCCGCGCTCACGCAACGTGTCGAGTTCGTCGTCGTCGACGTCCACGCCGACGTAGTGCAGGCCGAACTTGTCGATGATCGGGTCGGCGATGTGGCCGTACCCGCACGCCAGGTCCAGATGGATCGCCTGCGTGTCCTCCTCGACCTCGCGCGCACCCAGGTGGCGCTCCAGCAGGACCAGCGTGTGTCCGAACTTGTTGTCGGGCTGGACGGCGTTGTCGTATTTGTGCGCTTCACTCACAACGGGAACCTGTGCTCTGCATAGCGGGAGTTCTTGAAATAGCCGATGGCCTTCTCCGGATCACGGCGTTCCACGAGCAGACCACGACGACGTCGCCGGCGGTACTTCTTGGCCGCTTCGTGATAGACGCTGTCCATCTTGGGATCCTCGAACGTCTTCAGCAGACTCTCCACGAGCGCGGGGCGGGACCACTTGTCGGCCAGGAAGAGAGCAGCCTCGGCCGAGTACCTGACCTCGGCGCTGGTCGGCTGCCAGTCGCCGTCGAGCGAGAGATATTTGTCGTGGAAGACCACGGCACCGGCTTGGTAGATCACCTTCTTGTTCGCCTCACGCACCCGCCACGAGTAGTCGACATCGTCGCAGTACATGAAGAAGGACTCGGCGTCGAAGCCCTCGAGTTCTTTGAAGAGCGTCTTCGGCGTCATCGCGAACGCGGTGGTCGCCCACCCGGTGAGCCCGCTGCGGCTCGCGAAGTCCTTGGGATGCTCGATCGGCAGTTGTTTGGCCTCGACGAAGCCCACGTCGGGGTCGTCGAATGCTTCCAGCATCCGCCAGATCGCCCGTGGTTCGACCACGACATCGGGGTTGGAGAAGATCACGTGGGTCGGTTCCGGCAGCAGGTCGACCATCGCGTTGTGACCGCCCGCAGTACCGATGTTGTAACCGAACCAGTGATAGCGGATGTTGTGGATGTGCGGGTACGCCGCTTGGAGGCGGGCCACGTCGGCTTCCTCCAGCACCCGGCGGCTGGAACCGTCACCGAGTGTGACGACGAAGCCCGAGCACCGGTGCTCGCGCAGTCCGATCATCGAGGAGTTGTCGAGCGCGGCCAGCATCCGCTCGATCGAGGTGATCGGGGTGTCGTACAGCAAAGACTGGACGCCGATGACGACGTCGGATGCCGTCTGGGCAGTTAGGGTCACAACGCTCCTCGAGGTGTTCGACTCGCCCGGAAGTCTATCGGTGCGACGAGTCGCGACGATGTGCGCGGGCCGCGCGTCGTACGGCATGCTCATCGGGTGGAGCAGGCCAATCTTTCCCTTGCCGACAGCACCGTGCTCGTGACCGGCGGCGCCGGGTTCATCGGGTGCGCGATCGCCGAGCGTCTGGCGCCCGAGGTGGCGCGCTGGGTCGTGATGGACAACCTGCATCCGCAGGTGCACGCCACGCAATCGCGGCCGGCCGCGTTGCACGAGGCCGCCGAACTCGTGGTGGCGGATGTGACGGATGCCGCAGCCTGGGACGCGTTGCTTGCCGACGTGCGACCCGATGTGGTCGTACATCTGGCCGCGGAGACGGGCACGGCGCAATCACTGAGCGAGAGCTCGCGCCATGGTCTGGTCAACGTCGTGGGCACCACGCAGATGCTCGATGGCCTCACCCGCGCCGACCACCTGCCGGCGCACTTCGTCCTCACCAGCAGCCGGGCGATCTATGGCGAAGGCACCTGGCAGCGCGTGGACGGCACCACCTATCAGCCTGGTGCGCGTACGCACGCCCAACTGTCCGCGGGCGAGTGGGACTTCGCCGACGCCACGCACATCCCCAACTCGGTGATCACCACGACCCCGAACCCGTCCAGCGTCTATGGCAGCACCAAGCTCGCCCAGGAGCACATCCTGCGCTCGTGGACCGGTTCTCGCGATGCGCGGCTCTCGGTGCTGCGACTGCAGAACGTGTACGGCGCCGGCCAGTCGCTGAGCAACCCCTACACCGGAATCGTGTCGCTCTTCTCGCGGCTGGCCCGTGACGGCCAGAGCATCCCGCTATATGAGGACGGCGAGATCACTCGCGACTTCGTCTACATCAACGATGTGGCCGACGCGCTGGTCGCGGCGATCCGTACTCCTCCGGTTTCACTGGAGCGCACGCTCGACGTCGGTGCCGGAGTGCGTACGACGATCCGCGATCTCGCTGTCGCCGTCGCCGCTTTCCATGGCGCCCCCGAGCCGCACGTCACCGGCCAGTTCCGTGACGGGGACGTACGCCACGCCGCCTGCGATGTGGCGCACACGGTCGACAACCTCGACTGGAGTCCGCAGTGGACCCTGGAGGCCGGCATCGCAGACCTGCAGGGCTGGATCGCCGCACAACTCGACTGACCTGTCGCGTCTGCTCCGCGAAATGGGGCCGACCTGTCGCGTCTGCTCCGCGAAATGGCGCCGACCTGTCGCGTCTGCTCCGCGAACTCAGGGGTGCGCGACGAACATCCAGAGCGGCTTGTCGAAGACGTCGACGAACTGCGTACGCGTGTAGGGACCGTCGCCCTCGATGTCGAAGATCCGGTAGCCGTAGTCGGTGACAACCAGGTCGTAGAGGTCACCGGGACCCTTGCCGAAGTATTCGATGCCGCCGATGCCGTGCTCGAAGACCAAGGTGGGCTGCCAGGCGGCGATGGTGCGGCGCGCGCCCGCGAGCACCTGATGCTCGGCTCCCTCGACATCGATCTTGATCAAGGCCACGGGTCGGTCAGCAGCCAGTACGTCGTCGAGCGGCTTGACGTCGATGTCGAAGGTCATGGCCTCGGCGTCGCCCATGTGGTCGCGAGCCTTGAGTCCGCTCTGCTGCGGATCGTTGACATACAGCGTGAACTGGGCGGTCGTGGTCTCGTCGGACAGGGCCAGGTGGTGGACCTCGGCGTCGGGGAAACGTACGCGCAGCGCCTCGGCCTTGTCGGGGATCGGCTCGATCGCGACGTGGTGCCCCTGGGGCGCGCACCGGTACGCCTCGGCGAGGAACGCGCCGTCGTGGGCGCCGATATCCACCACGTTGGCGTCGGCGCGAAGTTGGTGCGCCATCAACGCGCGAGTCAGGCTGTCGTCGCGCGCGACCCGCTTGGCCAACGGGCTGACGCGGGCATAGATCGCGCGCGCCGGAGCGCCGAGGCCGGCGCGATCGATCAGCGCGACCAACTGGGCTTTGCTATCACGTCTTGCCACGCCGACAGCCTAGCCAGCGCGCCTGCGCCGCACGCGTCACACCACAGACAGTGGCAACAGTCGCTGCCCGGTGGGGCCGACCTGGATCTCGGTGCCCATCTCGGGACAGACGCCGCAGTCATAACAGGGCGTCCAGCGGCAGTCCTCGATCTCGATGTCCTCACCGTCGGCCGCCGCGAGAGCGTCCTCCCAGTCACCCCACAGCCAGTCCTTGTCCAGGCCGGAGTCGAGGTGGTCCCACGGCAGGATCTCGTCGTAGGACCGTTCGCGCGTGGTGAACCAGTCGAGGTCCACGCCCGTACCTTGCAGGGCCCTTTCCGCGCACGCGACCCACCGGTCGTACGAGAAATGTTCCGACCAGCCGTCGAAACGACCACCGTCTCGCCAGACCTCCTCGATGATGCGACCGACCCGGCGGTCACCGCGTGAGAGCAGCCCCTCGATGATCCCGGGCTTGCCGTCGTGATAGCGGAAGCCGATGGCGCGGCCATAACGGCGATCGCTGCGGACCACGTCCCTGAGTTTCCGCAGCCGCTCGTCAGTGGTCTCGTGGTCGAGTTGCGCGGCCCACTGGAAGGGGGTGTGCGCTTTGGGTACGAACCCGCCGATCGAGACCGTGCACCGGATGTCGTTGCGTCCGCTGACCTCGCGCCCCTTGGCGATCACGGCCTTGGCCAGGTCGGCGATCGCGAGCACGTCCTCGTCGGTCTCGGTGGGCAGACCGCACATGAAGTAGAGCTTCACCTGGCGCCAGCCGTGCGAGTAGGCGGTCGCGACCGTACGGATCAGGTCTTCCTCGGTGACCATCTTGTTGATCACCTTGCGCATCCGCTCGCTGCCGCCTTCGGGCGCGAAGGTCAGCCCGGAGCGGCGACCGTTGCGAGAGAACTCGTTGGCGAGCGTGATGTTGAAGGCGTCGACACGGGTGCTGGGCAGACTGAGCGAGACGTTCTGCCCCTCATAGCGGTCGGCCAGGTCGGTCGCGAGGTCCCCGATCTCGGTGTGGTCGGCGCTGGACAACGACAGCAGCCCGACCTCCTCGAAACCAGACTTCCGGATGCCGTTCTCGACCATGTCACCGATGGTGCGGATCGACCGCTCGCGTACGGGACGGGTGATCATGCCGGCTTGGCAGAAGCGGCAGCCGCGCGTACAGCCTCGGAAGATCTCCACGCTGAACCGTTCGTGCACCGTCTCGGCCAGTGGCACCAGCGGCTTGGCCGGGTAGGGCCACTGGTCCAGATCCATCAGCGTGTGCTTGCGTACGCGGTGCGGGATGGCGGGGCGGTTGGGAACGACGGCCTCGATCTGACCGTCGTCGGCATAGCGGACGTCGTAGAACTTCGGCACGTAGATGTTGCCGCTCATGGCCAGGCGTCGCAGGATCTCGTCGCGGTCGGCTCCCTCGGCCTTGGCCTCGCGTACGACCTGCGAGATCGCCAGCACTACCTCCTCGCCGTCACCGAGCACCGCGGCGTCGATGAAGTCCGAGATCGGCTCGGGGTTGAAGGCCGCGTGCCCGCCTGCGATCACGATCGGGTCGTCTTCGGTGCGGTCGACGGCATGCAGCGCGATCCCGGCCAGGCTCAACGCGTTGAGCATGTTGGTGTAACCGAGCTCGGTGGAGAACGAGATGCCGAAGAGGTCGAACGCGCCGACGGGACGGTGTGCGTCGACGGTGAACTGCGGAATCCCCTCCTCGCGCATCACCTTCTCCAGATCACTCCAGACCGAATAGGTGCGCTCGGCCAAGATCCAGTCGCGCTCGTTGAGCACCTCATAGAGGATCTGGACTCCCTGGTTGGGCAGCCCGATCTCGTACGCATCGGGATACATCAGCGCCCAATGAACCTCGACGCTGTCCCAGTCCTTCACAGTCGAGTTGAGTTCCCCCCCGACGTACTGGATGGGCTTGGAGACCTCGGCCAGACGCGGCTCGAGGCGCGAGAAGACGGACTCTGGTGTGGTGGTCGTGCGGGTCACGCGTGCTCACCTCATGCTCGGGTGCGGGGCAAGGAGCCACTGTACGGCCGCCCGAGGCGGGGTCACGAGTTCGTACGCGGTCTCAACTCTCTGCGACACCCGCAACCCGTTAAGTTTCTCCCCATGCTGGCGCGCCTGACCTCTTTCGGCCCGATGATCGCGCCACCCCTGGCCCTGGTGGTGCTCGCACTGACCTGGGGCCGTGACCTGTCCGGCGTCGTGGTGGCGCTGGTCGGACTCGTCCTCGCGGGCGCCGTGCTAGCGGCGGTGCATCATGCCGAGGTGGTCGCGCATCGCGTGGGCGAGCCTTTTGGTTCTCTCGTCCTGGCCGTCGCCGTCACGGTGATCGAGGTCGCCCTGATCGTGACACTGATGATCTCCGGTGGCGACGAGTCCACGACCTTGGCCCGGGACACCGTCTTCGCGGCCGCCATGATCACGATGAACGGCATCGTCGGCATCTCGTTGCTGGTCGGAGCGGTCAAACGCGACATCACTCTCTTCAACGCCGAGGGCACGGGCGCGGCCCTCGCGACGGTGACGACCCTGGCGACGCTGTGTCTGGTGCTGCCGCGCTTCACCACCAGCGAACCCGGCCCGGAGTTCACCGACTCCCAGTTGGGTTTCGCGGCCGTGGCATCGCTGGCGCTCTACCTGATGTTCGTCTCCACCCAGACCCGGCGCCATCGTGACTTCTTCCTGCCCGTCGAGGACGGCCCGGGGTTCCAGGACGAGGACGGCGACTCACACGCCGACCCGCCCAGCGCGCGTACGGCCTGGATATCGCTGGGAATGCTGTGCGTCGCACTCGTGGGCGTGGTGGGCCTGGCCAAGATCGAGTCCCCGGCGATCAAGGAGGGCGTCGCCGCGCTCGGGCTACCGCCGTCAGTCGTCGGTGTGATCATCGCGCTGCTGGTGCTCTTGCCCGAGACCATCGCTGCCGCTCGCGCGGCAGCACGCGAGCGGGTGCAGGTCAGCCTCAACCTGGCGTACGGCTCCGCGATGGCCTCCATCGGTCTCACCATCCCCACCATCGCGATCGCGGGCATCTGGCTCGAAGGTCCACTGCATCTGGGGCTGGACGACCTGCACATCGTGTTGCTGGTGGTGTCGGTGATCGTGTCGGTGCTGACCGTCATGCCTGGGCGGGCCACCCGGCTGCAAGGTGGCGTACATCTGGTGCTGTTGGCGGCGTACCTCTTCATGAGCGCCCAGCCGTAGCCGGGCGCGCGTGCACTTGTGCCCGGTCGGCGGGTTCTGAGCGTGCACTTGTGCCCGGTGGGCGGGATTTACGCGTGCACTTGCGCCCGGTCAGCGGCGGGAGGTGCCGAGGTGGATGTTCTGCAGCAGGCCGACGGCCAGCATCGAGGCGAACAGTGACGAGCCGCCGTACGACACGAACGGCAGGGGTACGCCGGTCACCGGCATGATGCCCAGGCACATCCCGATGTTCTGGAACGCCTGGAAGCCGAACCAACACGCGATCCCTGCTGCCGCGACCCGGCCGAACATGTCCGGCGTTGCCCACGCGATCGCCAGCGCGCGCCAGATCACGAGGGCCAGCAGCCCGATCACCGCACCTGCACCCAGCAGGCCGAGTTCCTCACCGGCCACGGTGAAGATGAAGTCGGTGTGCTGCTCGGGCACGAAACCCGAACGGGTCTGAGACCCGTCGAAGAGGCCTTGGCCGAAGAGCCCGCCGTTGCCGATCGCGATCCGCGCCTGCTCGACGTTATAACCCGCACCTCGGGGGTCGAGAGCAGGATTGGTGAACGCCATGAAGCGGTCGACCTGATAGGGCTTGAGCACCCCCATCGCCACTGCCGCGACCGCGCCCGTCACCCCGCCGGCGGCGAGCAGCGCCAGCCAGCGTCGGGGCGTCCCGGCCGAGGCCAAGACACCGAACACGGTCGCGGTCAGCACCAGCATGGTGCCGAGGTCGGGCTGCGCCAAGATGAGTACGGCCGGGACGCCCGCGATCGCGAGCATGCCGACGACCTCGATCAGCCCGACCCCCCGGCGCGACCAGTCGGCCCGTTCGGCGACGAGGAGAGCCATCCCCACCACCACTGCGAGTTTGGCGAACTCCGAAGGCTGGATCGACATGCCGGCCAACGTGATCCACGACTTCGATCCGTTGATCGTCGAGCCCATCACGAGCACCAACACCAGACCGATCAACGAACCCACGTAGATCACCGGCGCGAGCAGGCGTACCCAACGGTGGTTGACCATCAACACCGCCGCCATCAGGCCGACGCCGATGACGACGTTGACGATCTCCTTGCGCAGATAGGCCGTGTCGTCGCCACCGGTGAGAGTGTCTCGGGCGCTGGTGGCTGACCACACCAGGAGGACGCCGATCACGATCAGCGCAGACACCGCGGCCATCAGGATCCAGTCGATCCCTCTCGCAGGGAGCGGCACCCGCGTCGCCGCAGCATTTTGGCGAGGGGCTGCCGTACGGACGCTCATCACGCGCCTCCTGCCTCGGTCGGAGCCGGAGGCAGGATCGACCCGTCGCGGCGGAACGTGGGCAGCGTGTCAGGGGCGATCAGACCTGGGATCGCCTCGCGCTTCGGGTTTACGTTCGTCCCCTCGACGCCATAGAGCGCTTCATAGATCGCGCGGATCGCCGGACCGGTCGACCCGGACCCGGTGCCGCCCTGGCTGATGTTCATCACCACGACGTAGTCCTTGGTGTAGGAACCGACCCACCCGGTGGTCTGCTTGCCATAGACCTCGGCCGTGCCCGTCTTCGAGCGGATCGTGACCTGGTCGAGCGGGAAGTCCACCAGCCGCCACGACATCGTGCCGGTGCGCGACACGTCCTGCATCGCCGAGTCGATGTAGTCGAGGATCCGTTTGGGTACGCCGACGCGACTGGCCACCTTGGGCTTGATCTGCTTCACCACGCGCCCCTGCGGGTCGACGATCGCCTTGCCGATGCGTGGGGCATAGAGGGTTCCGCCGTTGGCGATCGCGGCGTACGCCGTGGCCATCTGCAGGGGGGTGACCATGGTGTCGCCCTGCCCGATCGCGAAGTTGGCGGCGTCTCCGGCACGGTAGGCGTACCCCTCGGCGCAGAACTCGCGAGCAAAGAGCTTCATGTACGCCGTGGTGTCAGGCTCGGGGTTCTTGGAGAGTTCGCAGTAGTAGTCCTTCTGGCTCTGCCAGTAGGCCCGCTTCCACTTGCGGTCCGCGATCCGACCCGACGCCTCCCCGGGGATGTCGATGCCGGTCGCGCGACCGAAGCCGAACTTCTTGGCCTCGGCGACCAGCGGGTCGCTGGCGCGCACGTCATCGACCTTGCTGCCGTACTTCTGCCAATAGTGGTAGCCCACCTGATAAAAGAACGTGTTGCACGACATCTCCAGCGCCTGCGCGAACGAGATTGACGCCGCCGACGTGGACTCGAAGTTCTTGAAGACTCTGTTGCCGATCCGCAGTGAGGAGGGGCAGCCCAGGCGGGTGTCGGTCGAGTACCCGTGGGTCAGCGCACCGGCGGACATGATCGGCTTCCAGGTCGAACCCGGCGCGTACTGTCCCTGAGTCACGCGCGAGAGCAACGGATAGTTGGCCTGCTTGGAGTAGAGCCGCTGCAGTTCGCGTTCGGAGATGCCGCCCACCCACGTGCTCGGGTCGTACGTCGGCTGGCTGGCCATGGCCACGATGCGCCCGGTGCGGGCCTCCATCACGATCGCGGAGCCGGCGTCGGCAGCGAACTTGCGACCAGTCACCTTGTCGGTCTCCAGTCGCGCGAGCCTGATCATCTCCGCGAGTTGCTTCTCCACCACACCTTGGACCTTGGCATCCAGAGAGGTCACCAGGGTGTCTCCGGGCGCCGCGGACGTGGTCGAGTCGGCACCCATCACCCGGCCCATCGAGTCGACCACGACGCGCTCATAGCCCGGGACGCCGCGCAAGAACCGGTCGTACGACTTCTCGACGCCGGCGCGACCGACCACAGAGGCACCGTTGATCGAGTCGTCATGATGCTTCTGCGCGAGGTCGAACTCGTCCTCGGTGACCGGGCTGAGGTAACCCAAGGCGTGCGCCAGGTTGACCCCGAACGGGCGCGGGTAGGACCGCAGGCTCTGCTGGCTGGCGATCACCGCCGGGAAGTCCTCGGGCTGCTCCATGATCCGCAGCGCGACCTCCGAACGTACGTCGTCGGCGACCGGCACCGGCTGGAAGGGCGAGCCGTTCCAACACACGTCTGCCTTGGCGTCGGCGGCACCGCAACTGACCAGACGATCCTCCACGATCTGGCGTTTGACCCCGATGGTCTGCGCCACCCGAGCGACCAGCCGCCCCCGATCATCGGCGGCCAGTTTGTCGAGCATGGTGCGGTCGATCGCGATCGACCAGGCGCTGCGGTTGGCCACGAGTGGCCGCCCCTGCGCGTCGACGATCAAGCCTCGGGGCGGCTGCTGCACGATCTCGCGTACGGATTGCGAGGCCGCCTTGGCCTGATAGCTGTCGCCGCTGACGACCTGGAGGTAGTAGAGCCGGGTGAACAGCGTGGCGAACAGCGAGAAGACCAGCACCTGGAGCACCACGAGGCGAAGCCTGCTGCGGTGCGATCGGGTGGTGGCGCCGGCGGCCATCAGGCGAGGACCCGGCCGGGCGTGAGACGTTCGAACAGGCGCACCACGAGCGGCACGATCACCGGTGTCAGCAGCACGTCCCAGAGCACCGAGACCCCGATGACCTGCAGCATCTCGCCCATACCCGCGTGCACCTCACCCAGCGCCAGGCCGGTGAGCGCGAAGACCGACGTACCGACGAAACTGCACGCAGCCACGGTGCCGACCACCGCCCAGGTCGTCGGCTGGAGGTCCTGGCGGACCCGTCCTGCGATGAACCCGACGAGGACCAGCGCAAGCGCCCACCGCCCCGCCGTGTGATCGGCCGGTGGGGCGAGGTCGAGCAGGACTCCGGCGACGAACCCGAGCACCATCGCGAACTGGGGCCCTCGGGTGAGGGCGGCGGCTACTACGACCAGAAGGCACAGGTTGGGCGTGATGCCTTGCCAGGCGAAGGCGGAGAAGACGCTGACCTGGAGGACGAGGGCGACCGTGAGCACGGCACCGGCCACGAGCGTACGCAGCCAGGTCACTGCAGGCTCCCGTCTGCCTCGATGACCGCGCGATCGCTCGTCGTGCCGGACGGCACGATCACACCGACGCGGTCCAGAGCACTGAAGTCGACGTACGGCTCGATCACGGCGCGCTGGGTCTGGTCACGAAGGTTGGCGAAGACCTGGGTGACCGCGCCGACCGGGATGCCGCCGACGTAGGGCGCGCCATCGCGGCTGCCCCACGTGACGACCGGGTCGCCCTTCGCGGGGATCACGGTCCCGTCGACGAGTTCGAGGTCGAGGCGACCGTCGTTGCCGATCACGCCGCGCCCACGCAGGTAGCCGGCCTCAAGCCCGTCGCCTATCCGGGCGCCTACGACCGAGTTGCCGTCCAGGATCAACAGCACGGTGGCCGTGGTTTTGGTCGTACGCAGCACCCGGCCGACCAGGCCGTCGCCGTTGACGACCGTGAGATCGGCGCGCAACCCCGACGAGGACCCGGCGTCGATCGTCACGGTGCGCGAGAAGCTCTGCGCCGGCCCCCTGGCGATGACGCGAGCCGGCACCATCGCGACCCCCAGATCCTTGGCCGAGGCCGTGAGTTTGTCGTACTCACTGAGGCGACCGCGGTCGAATGCGTTCGTGGCGAGTTGCCGCTTGAGGTCGGCGTTGTCGGCGCGCAGGTCCGCCACCTCGGCGCGCAGGTCGCGCTGGGTGCGGAACCATTGCGGCACCGCCGCGACGGGGGCGATCGCGTCGGCCGCGGCGTCCTCGACCGGCCCCAAGACGCTGCCGAGACCTTCGCGTACGGGCTCCAGCACCGTGTCGGCCTGGTGGTCCAGCGTCATCAGCGTCGCGCAGGCCAGGACCAGCGCGATCAGCAGGGACCGGACACTGCGCCGATCGGGCTGCCGCAGCCGAGACGAGCCGCCGCCTCCGCGCCAGCGCCGCTCGGGAATCTCTCGGGCCACCGCGTCGTCGAGCGGCGCGTCGACCCCGCGTACGGGCTCGAAGGACCCGATCGTGGGGCGCTCCATCAGGCTCATCAGAATCTCCGAGACTCGGTCACGAGCACCTGCTGCAGCGCCTCGAACTCCTCGACACACTTGCCCGCACCGAAGGCGACGCTCGACAGCGGGTCTTCGGCGATGTGCACCGGCATGCCGGTCTCGTGGCGCAGCCGCTCGTCGAGGCCGCGCAGGAGTGCGCCTCCGCCGGTCAGCACGATGCCGCGGTCCATGATGTCGCCGGCGAGTTCGGGTGGGGTCTGGTCGAGGGTGGCGCGTACGGCATCCACGATCGCGTGCAGCGGTTCGTCGAGCGCCTGGCGGATCTCGGCGCTGGACACCACGGCAGTGCGCGGCAGGCCGGAGACCATGTCGCGGCCACGGATCTCGGCCTCCGGCTCGTCCGGCAGCGGGAATGCAGAACCGAGGGTCATCTTGACCTCTTCGGCCGTACGTTCGCCCAGCAGCAGGCTGTATTCCTTCTTCATCCAGTTGACGATCGCGGCGTCGAGGTCGTCGCCCGCGGTGCGGATGGACAGGCTGGTCACGATGCCGCCCAACGAGATCACGGCGACTTCGGTGGTGCCGCCACCGACGTCGACGATCATGTTGCCGGTCGCTTGGTGCACCGGGAGCCCGGCACCGATCGCGGCGGCCATCGGCTCTTCGACGATGTAGACCTTGCGCGCACCGGCCTGGTAGCCGGCCTCCTTGACCGCGCGTTGCTCTACCGCGGTAATCCCGCTGGGAACGCAGATCACCATCCGCGGCTTGGCGAAGTAGCGGCGACGGTGCACCTGGTGGATGAAGAAGCGCAGCATCTGCTCGGTGGCCTCGAAGTCGGCGATGACGCCGTCTTTCATCGGCCGGATCGGGGTGATCGCCTCGGGTGCGCGTCCGATCATCCGCTTGGCCTCGTGGCCCACTGCGACGATCTCGGCCGTACGCGAGTTGAGCGCGACCACGCTCGGCTCGTCGAGCAGCACACCGCGACCCCGCACGTACACCAGCGTGTTGGCGGTCCCGAGATCCACCGCCATGTCGCGGCCGATGAAGCTTGGTTGCCATGCGTACGCCTCGCTGCCGGTGCCGCGTCGTCACGTGGCACGTCGTGTGTGGGGAAGGGTCGAGCGCGAGGTCGCTGACCCCGTGCGTCGAGGGTAAGAAGAGCGAGGGCGCGGCTGGGGGACGCCACGCCGACGCTGCGCCGACCGGGCACAAATGCGCGCGTGATTCGCGCCGACCGGGCACAAATGCGCGCGTGATTCGCGCCGACCGGGCACTAATGCGCGCATTCCGCCGGGAAGATAGGTTGCCCTCATGACTTCGTACGAAGAACTCGCCGCCAACCTGCCCATCGACCAGATCGCCGCCCGACTGGGCGAAGACCCGGCCGCGGTGCAGGCGGCCGTCAACATCGCGCTGCCCACCCTGTTCGGCGGCCTGGAGGCCAACGCTCAAGATGCCGGTGGCGCCCAGTCACTCGCGTCGGCACTCGACGCCCACAACAACGATCTGGCCGACCCGCCGGTCGATATCGACCAGGTGGACACCGCGGACGGCGAGGCGATCAGCCGCCACATCTTCGGCAACAACGAGGAGCAGGTGATCAACCAACTCGGTGCCACCGGGGCCTCCTCGACGCTGATCAAGAAGCTGATCCCGATCCTGGCTCCGATTGTGCTGTCCTATCTGGCCAAGCAGTTGGCGAGCAAGGGTGCTGGCGCGGGTGCTCTCGGCGCGATCCTCTCCACGATCCTGGCCGGTGCCGCTCAGGGTGCCGGCGGGTCATCGCAGTCGTCAGCGGGCAGCGCGATGGGTTCGATCTTCGGCGACCTGCTGGGTGGGCTGCTCGGCGGCGGCCGCAAGGCCTGATCCCTCCCCAGAATTCCGAAGAACTGCGGCCGCGGGGCCGGTCCGTCGCAAGGACGAGCCCCCCGCGGCCGCAGTTCTTTGCGTGTGTGGGGTGGTGCGCTCAGAGTTGCTCAAGCAGCGCGGGAAGCACCTCGTGCATATCCCCGATCAGGGCATAGTCGGCCTTGGTCACCATCGGCGCCTCGGCGTCGGTGTTGACCGCGATGATCGTCTTGGAGGAGGCGCAGCCGGCCCAGTGCTGGATGGCGCCGCTGATGCCGCACGCCAGATAGACGTCCGGAGCGATCCGGGTGCCGGTCTGGCCGACCTGCTCGTGGTGGGGGCGCCAGCCCAACGACGTCACGACACGCGAGACGCCCACGACGCCGCCGAGTTTCGCGGCTACCGCGTCCACGGCGTCGAACCCGTTGGGCCCGCCCGCGCCGCGGCCGGCACCGACCACGAACTTCGCGTCCTTCAGACCCGAGGAGTCCCCGCCCGACGCCTGCTCGACCGAGGCGACCCGCGAGACGCGGTCCTGCTCGGTCAAGACGACGTTCAGGGCGACCACCTCGGCCGCACCTGGAGTAGCCGCAGGCTCTGCCGCCACCGCGTGACCCGCGACCGAGAAGATCGCCGGGCGCATCCCGAGGACGAGTTCCTCCCACGCCGCTCCCCCGACGACCTGGCGGGTCACGGTGAAGGGCGCCAAGGAGGCGAACGCGATCACGTTGGCCGCCATCGGCGCGTCCAGCCGGGCCGCTACGTGCGCAAGTGCTTCGTTGCCACGGTTGGTGCCCGCTGCGGTGACGACCACCGCGCCGGCAGCTTCACGCGCAGCGAGCAGGGCCGAGGCCCAGGCACCACCACCGAACGAACCGAAGTCGTCACCCACAGCCTGATAAACCCGCCGTACGCCGTACGCCGCCAGCGCGCTCGCGCTGTCACCGAGGTCACCGACGACGACGGCGTCGATCGGCACTCCCCCGCCGGCCTCGCTCAGCGAGCGCGCGAACGCCACAGTCTCCAGGGACACCTCGGCCGGCGCGCCCTGCTCGATCTCGACCAGCACGATGATCATCGCGCCACCCCCAGCTTCACGAGCACGTCCTTCAATGCGCCGACCGCGGCGACCCCTTCTCCGAGCATCTCCACCGAGGAGGGTGTCGGAGGCGGCAGCGTGATCCGCGTGCGTACGGCACCTGCTGGTGCAGCCGACGGCTGGCGCTCCTCGATCGCGATCTTCTTGGCCTTGATCCGACCCGAAACCGTCGGATAGCGCGGGTCGACCCCGCCCTCCATCACGGCCACCACGGCCGGCAGCGGCACCCGATAGGTCTCGCGCCCCTCGGCCGCCTCACCGAGCGCCACGGCGACGCCGTCCTCGACCGACACCAGGTTGACCCCGCCGACGACCGGACGCTCAAGCATCGTGGCCAGACGTACGCCCACCTGGAAGTCGCCGCTGTCGGCTGCGTCGTTGCCAAGCAAGATCAGGTCGTACGACGTCCCGGCCGCCTCGTGCTCGCGTACGACGGCTGCCACTTCGCGGGCCACGTCGCCCGGACCGTAGGCCGACGACTCGGCCACGATGTGCACTGCCGCCTGAACACCCAGAGCCAGCGAGGACCGCAACTGGTCGGCTGCCTCTTCGGGCCCCAGGGTCAGGACGGTCGCAGTCCCACCCCCGTCGGACGCGATCTGGATCGCCAACTCGATCGCACAGTTCTCGTGCGGACTCACGGTCCAGCCGGAGTGCCGACCGTCGACCGCCTGGGCGTCGTCGGTCAACACCACTTCGCTGCTGACGTCAGGGACTCGCTTGATGCAGACCAGGACGTTGGTCATGCTGACACCTGCCTTGGTTTCGAGGCTCGCTTCGCTCGCACCTCCACCACCGGCGACATCACCGCATCCGCTCGTTGGCCGGGTCGAAGAGCGACGTAGCGTCCACCGAGCCGACCGTCACGGGATAGAGCTCCTCCATATAGGAGACCGCGAGCTCGTTGCCGAGCGTGGCCTGGTCGACGGGCAGGTACGCCATCAGCACGTGCTTGCCCAACGACGGCGCGGAGCCGGCGGACGTGACGTACGGGTGCTTGCCGTGACCGTCGGTCAGGATCGCGCCGTCGCGCGTCACGATCGGTTCCCCACCCAGCATGTAGCGCTTCACGCCGCTGGCCGAGGTGTGGTCGTCGACGGTCAGCGTGCACAGGATCGTCTTGGGTTCGGCGTCGCGCTGGGCGAGGTACGCCTCGCGGCCCACGAAGTCGGCCGCCTTGACCTTCGGACGCTGCATGCCCGCCTCGACGATCGAACGCTCTCCGTCGAGTTCGGCGCCGAACGCGCGGTAGCCCTTCTCGATGCGACCGGTCGTGCCGTAGACGCCGATGCCCACCGGCACCGCACCCACCGGACGGCCGGCGCCGAGCAACGCGTTCCACAATTCCACCGCGTTGGCCATCGGCACATAGAGCTCCCAGCCGAGTTCGCCGACGTACGAGATCCGCGACGCGAGCACCGGTGCACCGACACCCTCGACCGAGATCTCACGGCACGACAGCATTCCGAAGCCCTCACCGGAGACGTCGTCGCTGGTGAGTGAGGCGAGGATCTCGCGGGCCTTGGGACCCCAGATGCCGATGGTCGAGTAGTCGTTGGTGAGGTCCTCGAGCGTGGCACCGTCGGCCAGGTGGTCGCGGAACCACTTGACGTCCACCATGCCGTGCGCGCCGCCGGTGACGACGCGGAAGTGCTCGTCGCCGAGCCGCATCACCGTGAGGTCGGAGATGAAGCCGCCCTTGGAGTCAAGCACCGGGGTGTAGATCACCTTGCCGACCGCGACGTCGCACTGCGCGACACAGGTCTGCTGCACGCTGGCCAGCGCGCCCGGGCCGGTGATGTCGAAGATGTGGAACGCCGACAGGTCGACCACACCGGCGTGCTCGCGCATCGCGAGGTGCTCGGCGTTGATGATCGGGCTCCACCAGCGCGAGTCCCACTCGTGCTCGCGCGGCATCACGGCATCGCCGTA
Organism: Nocardioides sp.; assembly: GCA_037045645.1. Taxonomy (NCBI): domain Bacteria; kingdom Bacillati; phylum Actinomycetota; class Actinomycetes; order Propionibacteriales; family Nocardioidaceae; genus Nocardioides; species Nocardioides sp. The sequence goes on along the minus strand of JBAOIH010000001.1, from coordinate 833,822 downwards.
CGTCTCGACGAGGCCGGCGTTGGACTCGTACCAGAACGGCCGCTCCCAGCCGACGGTCTCGAAGAAGACCGCACCATCGGCGGCCTGGACGTCGTACATCGGCGACTTGCGGATGCCGCGGCGCGACTCGTACTGCTCGGACGGGTGGACGATGCCGTACGTCTTGTTGAACGCCTCGGACGTACGCTCCCGCACGTGCTCACGGTCGCCCTGGTGGCTGTGGAAGCGGGCGATGTCGCTGGCGCTGACGTCGATCTCGGGGTGGCCGTTGACCATCCACTCGGCGACGGCGCGCGCGGTGCCGGGGCCTTCCTTGATCCAGACTGCGGCTGCGACCCAGAGCTTCTCGACGTCGGATTCACCCAGGATCGGCATGCCGTCGACGGTCAGCGAGAGCAGGCCGTTGATCGCATAGCGGATCTCGGCACCCTCGGCACCCAGCAGGTCCGGCATCAGCTCGAAGGCCTCCTCCAACTGCTGGTCGAAGTCCTCCTCGGTGAACGGCAACTCGGTCGGCGACAGCTTGGACTGCTCGATCGAGGGGATGTCCTCGGGCTCCATCAGGATCGGGCGGTGGGCGTACGACCCGACCTCCATGTCGGCGCCGTGCTGGCGCTCATAACAGAAGGTGTCCATGTCGCGCACGATCGGGAAACTGATCTCACCCTCCTTGTCCGCCAGTTGCGGGCAGGGGCCGACCGAGATCATCTGGTGTACGGCCGGGGTGAGCGGGATCTTGATGCCCGCCATGTCGCCGATCTTCGGGCTCCACACACCGCAGGCGATCACGACGTACTCCGCCTCGATGTCGCCCTTGTCGGTGCGTACGCGGGTGATCTTGCGGCGCCCGTGGGTGCTCTCCTCGGTGTCGAGACCGACGACCTCCACATTGGGTACGACGGTCAGGGCGCCGAGCTCCATCGCCTTCTCGCGCATGATCGTGCCTGCGCGCAGCGAGTCGACGACGCCGACGCTGGGGGTGTAGAAGCCGCCCAGGATGACGTCCTTCTCCAAGAACGGCACCATCTCCTCGACCTCGTCGGGAGTCACCATCCGAGCATCGATGCCCCACGCCTTGGCGCTGGACATCCGGCGACGCAGCTCCTCCATCCGCTCCTCGGAGCGGGCGACCTCGATGCCGCCGGACTGGGTGAAGACGTCCATCTCGGTGTATTGGCGCACCGAGTCGAACGTCAGGTCGGTCATCTCGCGGCTGTGGTCGACCGGGAAGATGAAGTTCGACGCGTGGCCGGTGGAGCCGCCCGGGTTGGGCAGCGCGCCCTTGTCGAGTTGGACGATGTCGCGCCAGCCCAGGTTGGCCAGATGCCAGACCAGACCGTTGCCGACGATGCCGGCACCGATGACGACGCACTTCGCGGACGAGGGAACTTCAGCCATGGGAGACGCCTTCCAAAGAGTTGCGCATGACGCAACCTGATGCGCGATAGGGAACAGTCTCCAAATGTGCCTGTGACGCGCCCCACTGTCAAGCAGAGCGCGTCACAGGCGTACGAGGTGGTGGACCCTACTGCTGCTCGGGCTCCTTGTCAGCCTCGTCGATCGACGGGTGCTCGTGACCGAGTGCCGCGAGCGCGACCAGGTTCTGCTCCTCCAGATCCATCCGCTGCGCGTGCAGCACGGCCCGACGTACGCGGCTGGGCAGCGTCGACTCGTACGGCTCCTCTCGCAGTGCCTTCAGCAGGGAGAAGCACATCGCGATGATGATCAGCATGAACGGCCCGGCCACGATGATGATCAACGTCTGCAGGGCGCTCAGGCCGAGTTTGAGGTCATCGCCTCCCGACCACAACAGCACGGCAGCGACCGCACCCTGGGCGACACCCCAGAAGATGATCAGCCAGCGCTTGGGTTCCTCCTGACCGTTCTGACTGAGCATGCCCATCACGATCGAGGCCGAGTCGGCGCCGGTAATGAAGAAGATCGCGATCAAGAAGATCGCCAACACCACCGTGACGGCACTGAGCGGATAGTCGCGCAGCGTTTCGAACAGCACGCTCTCCGTGCCCTTGGCCAGCTCGGCGGCCATGTCCTTGCCTTGGTGCAGTTGCAGGTCCATCGCGGCGCCACCGAGGATCGCGAACCAGACGAACGAGACCAGGCTCGGGACCAGGATCACGTAAATCACGAACTGGCGGATCGTGCGCCCCTTGGAGATGCGGGCGATGAACATGCCGACGAAGGGGGTCCACGAGATCCACCAGGCCCAGTAGAAGACGGTCCAGCCGCTGATCCAGGCCTGTTCGTCGGCCGAGAAGGCACCCGTACGGAAACTCATCGTGGGCAGATGAGTCAGGTAGCCACCCAGCGACTCGGTGAACGTGCTCATGATGAAGACGGTCGGACCGACGACGAAAAGGAAGAAGACCAAGACCACAGCGGCGACCGCGTTGGCGTTGGAGAGGAACTGCACGCCCTTGTCGATGCCGGTCACGGCTGAGACCACGAAGCACGCGGTCAAGATGGCGATCACGATCACCGCCAAGGTGACGCTCTTGCCGCTGCCGATGCCCACGTTGTCCAGACCACCGGTGATCTGCAGCGCGCCGAGGCCCAGCGAGGTGGCGGAGCCGAAGAGCGTCGCGAAGATCGCGATCACGTCGATCGCCTTGCCCGGGCCTTCGGATGCCTTGTCGCCGAGCAGCGGCCGGAACGCCCCGCTGATCAGGTTGCCGTAGCCCTTGCGATAGGCGAAGTAGCCGATCGACAAGCCGATCACGGCGTACATCGCCCAGGGGTGGAAGCCCCAGTGGAAGTAGGTGTATTCCATCGACTTCTGGGCAGCGGCACCGGTGCCGCCCTTGCCGATGCCCAACGGCGGGGTGTTCAGGTGGGTCAACGGCTCGGCGACACCCCAGAAGATCAGGCCGATGCCCATGCCGGTGGCGAACATCATCGAGACCCACGAGAAGGTGGAGAACTCGGGTTGAGAATCGTCGGGGCCGAGCTTGATGTTGCCGTAGCGGCTGATCGCGAGATAGCCCGAGAAGAGTACGAAGAACGCGCTGGTGAGCACGAACAGCCAACCGAAGTTGGTGGTCAGCCAGGTGAGCCAGGTGCCGGTCTTGTCCGACATCGAACTCGGGCTGAGGGCGCCCCAGAGCAGGAAAGCGGCGACGAGCGTGGCCGCGATGCCGAAGGTGACGGTGTCGAGAGGGAGGTCTTTGCGAGCGTGCGGTCGCCCGTGCTGCGCGGGTGTGGTCGGTTCTGCCATGCCAGCTCCTGAGAATGCCTGGTGTGTATGCGCCCGTGAGTGTGTTGCGTTCACCGCAACTTCATGCACAGTTCGCAACAAGGTGGCGCAGGTCACATGCTTTGTCAACCGCCTTCGGTCTCACGGCGACAACTCGGTGTGGTTTCGAGACGGCCGCTGCGCGGCCTCCTCAACCACCGGGGATGCGAACACCGGTGGTTGAGGAGCGCCGCAGGCGCGTCTCGAAACCACCACGTCCTACCGGTGGTGGAGGAGCGCCGCAGGCGCGTCTCGAAACCACGCCGCCGAGTTAGCGGACTCGAGCTCACTTGCCGAGCCAGGCGTCCACCTTGTCCTGGTTCTCCTCGACCCACTTCTTCGCGGCGTCCTTGGGGTCCATCTTCTCTTCGGAGATGTACTTCGAGACCAGGTTCTGGTCGTCATTGGTCCAGGTGAAGTTCTTCACCAGGTCGACCGCCGTCGAGTCCGAGTCGGCCCACTCGGTGGACACGATCTTCTTGAGCTCGGTCTCGGGGTAGTCACACGCGACCTTGGCCGGGTCGTCCTGGCAGCCCTCCTCGTACGGCGGCAGCGCAACCTTCTCCAGGGGGATATCGGCGAACAACCACTGCGGCTCGTAGAAGTACCCGATCAGGAACTCCTTGTTCTTCTCAGCCTTCTGGAACGCCTGGATCGAGGCTGCCTCGGAGCCGGAGAAGACGACCTTGAAGTCGAGCCCCAGGTTGCTCACGATGGCCTCGTCGAACTGCACGTACGACGGATCGGCACCCAGGAACTGACCCTTGCCACCCGACTCCGAGGTGGCGAAGTCCTTGGCGTACTTGTTGAGGTTGTTGTAGTCCAGGATGTCCGGGTGCTCCTTGGCCAACCACGGCGGGACGTACCAGCCGATGATGCCGACGTTGCCGGTCGGACCGAAGTCCTCGGCGGAACCGTCACCAGAATCGGCGAAGAACTTCTTTTCCAGATCGGGGTGGCCCCAGTCCTCGATCACCACATCGACCTCGCCGGTGCCGAAGCCCTGCCAGGAGACGTCCTCCTTGAGGTCCTTGTAGGTGACGTTGCAGCCCAACTCGGTCTCCGCGATGTAGCCCACGACGTACGCGTCGGCCTCGTAGCCGACCCACGGGTTGACCGCCATGTTGAGGTCGCCGCACTCGCCCCCGGCGGTGGAGGCCTTCGACTCGTTGGCCTTGGTCTGCTCGTCGATCGTGCCCCCACCGCAGCCTGCGAGCACCAGAACGGCACCGATGGCTACGGAGGCGAGGCCTGTGCTTCTTGCCAGACTTCTTCTCACTTGCTTCCTCCTTGAGTGGTGACCGACCCGAGCTGGGTCGTTGGTGCTCAGGCCTTGCGGCCGGAACGGTCCGCCGCAGCGCGCGCGATGCGGTCGATCATGATGCCGAGCAGGGCGATCGCGATGCCGGCGGCAGCGCCACGACCCCAGTACTCGGAGCGAGCAAACCCGTGTACGACGTCGTACCCCAGCGCCTGGGCTCCGACCAGTCCACCGATCACGACCATCGACAAGACATACAGCAGGCCCTGGTTGGTGGCCAGCACCAGCGACGACTTGGCCATCGGCAACTGCACCTTGCCGATCTCCTGCCAGGTCGTGCTGCCGACCGACCTCGCGGCTTCGATGGTGGGCTGTGGGATGCCCTTCACTCCGTCGGCGACCAATTTGATCGCCACCGGCGCCGCATAGACGACGGCCGCGAGGATCGCGGCGAACCGGCCAACGCCGAACAGACCCAGCACCGGGATCAGGTACACGAAGGGCGGGATGGTCTGCCCCGCGTCGAGCAGCGGCCGGATGATCAGGTCCGTACGCCGACTGCGGCCCATCGCGACACCCAGCACGATCGCGAGTGCCATCACCAGCAACACACCGACCAGACACATCGTCAGTGTCTCCATGGTGACGTTCCACAGGTCGGTGAAGTAGATGCCGGTCAGACACACCAGCGCCGGGATGAGCGCGCGTACGCCTCCGAACACGAATGCCAGCGCGCTGATCCCGATGCCCGCCAACCACCACGGGGAGTCGGCCAGGAACGACTGGAGCGGGTTCAGCAGGACGTCGGTGACGAGGTTCTTGAAGCCTTCCGTGACGCCGTCGAGGTTGCCGGTGATCCAGTCGAAGATCGAGTTCACCACATCGGCCAAGCGCTGCTTCCAAGGAGTGTCGGGGAAGGTCGCGAGTGCGGGATAAGTGCGCGAGAGATAGACGCAGACCAAGGCGATAACGGCCCCGACGCCTGCGAGAAGGCGACGAGTGCGTACGTCTCCCCCGCCACCGCGAGCGATCACCTCGCCGCGCTCGCTGGCCGCCGTCGTGACGCGGTCGAGCATGATCGCCATCGCCACGATCAGCGCACCCGGCACGAAGCCACCACCGACGTCGAGGATCTTCAGGGCGTCCAGCACGGGCTGGCCGAGCCCGGGGCCATCCACGAAGGCGGCGAGTGTCGCCATCGACAGCGCGGCCAGGGTGGTCTGGTTCAGACCCACCACGATGGTGCGCCGCGCCATCGGGAGTTCGACCTTGACCAGGCGCTGCCATGAGGTCTGACCGGCCGAGTCGGTGGCTTCCAGGACTTGCGGCGACACCTCCAGGATGCCGTGGGCGGTGATCCTGATGATCGGTGGCATCGCATAGACCAGGGTCAACATCACCGCTGACGACGCGCCGATGCCGAAGAACAACGCGAACGGTGCGAGGTAGACGAAGGTCGGGAAGGTCTGCATCACGTCGAGCAGGCTGGTGATCGCCGAATGTACGAGGCGGTTGCGGGCCATCAGGATGCCGATCGGCAGACCGAGCGCGAAGCAGATCGTGACGGCCATCCCGGTGATGATCAACAGGTCCATGCTGTCGGACCAATACCCGAAGAGACCGAAGGACAAGAAGGTGCCCAGGACGAGCACGGCCGGCCTCCACCCGGCGAAGATCTGCGCCAGCACGGTGGCGATCGCCGTCACTCCCAGCCAGCCGATCTGAGGTACGGGCCGCGGAAACGCCGGGACGGAGATCAGTTCTTGCAGCCACTTCACGATCTCGTTGAAGAACTTTCCCAGACCATAGGTGAACTGCATGATCGGGTTGGTGCTGCGCGCCCCCAGCACGTCGTCGCGCAGCCCGGACAGGTCGCGATGCAGCGGCGTCATCTCGGTGCCGGCGATCGCCAGCGTGTCGCGACCCTTGGTGAAGAACCAGACCACCAGCCACACTGCGATCACCAGAGCCGCCCACACCCAGCGCGACACGCGCTTCTCGGTCGGCTCTGGCTCAGGAGCGCCGGGTTCGACCGGCTTGCGTTCGGGGCTGAGAGTCGCGGTGGCCATCAGGACTCCGCGACATCGGAAGGCGTACGGTCCTCTGCCACCACCACGCGCAGGATGTCCTCGTCGTCGACCACGCCCACGAACTTGTCGTGGTCGTCGACCACTCGCACAGGACCTTGCGCGTCCAGGACAGCGCGCGCAGCCTCTCGTACGATCACATCCTGGTGCAGCGTCGTCGACCCCACTCCTTCGTCACCGACGGGCGGACGCATCACCCACTTGAGCGTCAAGACGTGCGACTTGGGCACGTCTGAGACGAACTCGCGTACGTAGTCGTCGGCGGGTTGGGCCACGATCTCGTCACCCGTGCCGACCTGGACGATCTCGCCGTCGCGCATGATGAGGATGCGGTCACCCAGTTTCAGCGCCTCGGCGAGGTCGTGGGTGATGAAGACCATCGTCTTGCCCAGTTCCTTGTGGAGCCGGATGACTTCGTTCTGCATGTCGCGTCGGATCAGCGGGTCCAGTGCCGAGAACGGCTCGTCGAAGAGCAACATGTCGGGATCACCCGCCAGGGCTCGCGCGAGTCCGACGCGCTGCTGCATGCCTCCGGAGAGTTGGTCGGGATAGGACTTCTCATAGCCGCTCAGCCCGACCAGATCGACGACCTCGGCCGCCTTGGCCCTGCGCTCGGCCTTCGGCACGCCGCGCACCTCCAGGCCGTACGCCACGTTGTCGATGACCTGCTTGTGGGGCAGCAGACCGAAATGCTGGAACACCATGGACACGTGCTTGCGACGCAACTCGCGAAGATCTCGCTCGCTGGCCGTGGTGACGTCTTGGCCGTTGAGCATTACCGACCCAGCGGTCGGCTCAATCAGGCGGGTGAGCAGGCGTACGAGCGTCGACTTGCCGGAGCCAGAGAGCCCCATCACGACGAACACCTCGCCCGGCGCGACGTCGAAGGACACATCCTTGACGCCGACCACACAGCCGGTCTTCGCCTTCAGGTCCGCGCGGGACAGGTCGGCGTCGGATGTCCCGATGATCTTGTCGGCCTTCGCGCCGAATATCTTCCACAGGTTGCTGACGGACAGCGCTGCCTCGGTCATGACGTGGCCTCCTGCGGCTCCAACGGCATCCCGGAGCCGTGCCTGTAGTAAGGCACGGAATCGGCCGGAAGTGGGGTATTTCCAAGAATCAGGTCCGCCGCCTTCTCCGCGACCATCATCACCGGGGCATAGATATTGCCGTTCGTGACATAGGGGAAGACGCTCGCGTCGACGACTCGCAGCCCCTCCACGCCGTACACATTGAGCGACGTCGGATCGGTGACTGCGTCGTCGCCCACACCCATCTTCGCGGTGCAACTGGGATGCAGTGCCGTCTCGGCATCCTCGCGCACCCAGTCGAGGATCTCTTCGTCGGTCTCCACGCTCGGGCCGGGCGAGATCTCGCCGCCGTTGAACGGCGCCATCGCGGGCTGGTTGAGGATCAACCGGGCCGTGCGGATCGCCTCGACCCATTCCTTGCGGTCCGTCGGAGTCGACAGATAGTTGAACAGCATCGACGGCTTCTCGTACGGATTGGTGCTCTTGATCCGCACATGGCCGCGGGTGTCGGCATACATCGGGCCGATGTGCACCTGATAGCCGTGCCCGCCGACCGGCAGCCCCTTGGGCTGGGTGCCGTCATAGCGGATCGCGATCGGCAGGAAGTGGAACATCAGGTTGGGCCACGACACGTCGTCGTTGCTGCGCGCGAAACCGCCGCCCTCGAAGTGGTTGGTCGCGCCGAGGCCCTTCTTGAAGAACAGCCAGTCCACGGCCGTCTTCGGGCGTCGATGCCACCTCAGCCCGGGCGCGATCGAAACCGGCTGCTTGGCGGCGTACTGGATATAGACCTCGAGGTGGTCCTGGAGGTTCTCCCCCACCCCCGGCAGGTGGTGCACCATCTCGACGCCGAGCGGTTCGAGGTGCTCTCGGTTGCCGACGCCGGAGAGTTGCAGCAGTTGGGGCGTATTGATCGCGCCGCCGCTGAGGATGATGTCGTCGGCGTACGCGCGGTACGTCCGCCCGCCGCGCCGGTATTCGACGCCGATCGCCTTGGTGCCACGGAACAGGACTCGGGTGGCATGCGCGAGGGTGCGTACGGTCAGGTTAGGCCGCCGCATCGCCGGGTGCAGGTACGCCCGCGCCGCCGACCAGCGCCGTGAGTCGCGGATGTTGCGATCGAAGGGGCCGAAGCCTTCCTGGCGATAGCCGTTCACGTCGGACGTACGCGGGAAGCCGGCCTGCTCGGCGGCGGTGAAGAACGCCTCGAAGAGCGGGTTGGCCGCCCTGCCACGTTCCAGCCACAACGGGCCGTCGCCGCCGCGCCAGGCGTTGCCGCCGTTGCTGCCGTCGGCCAGGTGCAGCGCCTCCATCTTCTTGAAATAGGGAAGGCAGTGCAGGTAGTCCCAACTCTCCATCCCGGGGTCGGCCGCCCAGCGGTCGTAGTCCATCGGGTTGCCCCGCTGGAAGATCATTCCGTTGATGCTTGAGGACCCACCCAGCACCTTGCCGCGCGCGTGATAGATCCGGCGGCCGCCCATCTCGGGCTCCGGATCGGTCTCATAGCGCCAGTCGTACATCGGGTTGCCGATGCCGAAAGGCAGTGCGGCCGGCATATGTACGAGCGGGTCGATGCGGAAGTCGCTGCGGCCCGCTTCGAGGACCAGCACATCATTCGAGGCGTCCTCGCTCAGCCGGGCACCCAGTGCGCTGCCCGCCGAACCACCACCGACGACGATGAAGTCGAAGGTCTCTCGCCCAGCCATCAGTCCCACCACTCCGATCGTGCGGGCGCGGTGTTGCGCCAGATGTGCTTGGTCTCTCGGTACTCGGCGAGGCCGTGGGCGCCGAGTTCGCGGCCGATGCCGGACTGTTTGTAGCCACCCCACTCGGCCTGGGCGACGTAGGGGTGGAAGTCGTTGATCCAGACCGTACCCATCCGCAGGGCAGCAGCGACCCGGTCCGCTGTGGCTCCCTCGTTGGTCCACACCGCCCCGGCCAGGCCATAGATGGAGTCATTAGCGAGGCGGATCGCGTCGGCCTCGTCGGTGAACGTCTCGACCGTCAGGACCGGGCCGAAGGACTCGTCCTGAACGCAGGTCATCTCGGTCGAGCATTCGTCGAGCACGGTGGGAGCGAAGAAGTAGCCGTGGGCCAAGGCGCCGTCGGTGACCCGGGAGCCACCCGTACGCACCACCGCCCCCTCGGCGCGAGCCGCCGCGACGTACGCCTCCACCTTGGCCAGGTGATCGGCCGAGACCAGGGCACCGGTCTGGGCGTCGTCGTCGAACGGCCCGCCGAGGCGGATCTTCCCGGCGCGGTTGACCAACTCGTCCACGAACTCGTCGTGGATGGATTCCTCGACCAGGAGCCGAGCGCCTGCGCTGCAGACCTGCCCGGAGTGCAAGAAGACGGCGGTGAGGGCGTTGTCGAGCGCGGCCTCCCAAAGATCGGTTCCGGTGACGTCAGCGAAGACGATGTTCGGGTTCTTGCCGCCTAGTTCGAGCGCGATGCGCTTGACCGTGTCGGCCGCGTTGCGCATCAGCGCCTTGCCGGTCGAGAGACCGCCCGTGAACGACACGAGGTCGACGCGCGGGTCGGTGGACAGCGGCGCTCCGGCTGTTGCGCCCGCGCCCAGGACGAGGTTGCCCACGCCCTTGGGCAGACCCGCCTCGTCCAGGAGGCGCATCAGGTGGATCGCCGTGTGCGGGGTCAACTCCGAGGGCTTGAGGACGAAGGTGTTGCCTGCCATCAGGCAGGGCGCGACCTTCCAGGACACCTGCAGCAACGGATAGTTCCACGGGGTGATCAGTGAACAGACGCCCACCGGTTCGTGGACCACCATGCTGTGTACGCCGTCTCGCCCCACGTCGACGGTTCGCGCCGCCTCGTGACCGGACGAGTCTGACTGCTCCTCGATCGCGAGTGCGCCGTAGTGGCGAAAGACTGACGTCACGTCGTCGATGTCGTACTCGCTCTCGACGAGGCGCTTGCCGGTGTCGAGCGACTCCATCCGCGCCATCTCGGCCCTGTCGCGTTGCAGCAGATCAGCGACGCGGAGCAAGAAAGCCCCCCGTTCGGCGACGGGCGTACGACTCCACACATTCAGGTCGAAGGCAGCGCGTGCGGCCGCGATGGCCGCCTCGGTGTCCTCTGGGCCGGCCTCGTCGATCTCGGCTACCAGCGAGTTGTCGGCCGGGCACCGAATCTCACGCTTCGCGCCAGCGCGTGCCGACACCCACCGTCCGTCGATGAACAACTCGGCCAAGGCGTCCGTACCTCCTGTTGCAAATGACGCAACTCAATGCTCATTTCGCAACGTGCGCCATCGCTGAGCATGGAGGGGTCAGCGCGGTTGGTCAAGCACTTCGGGCGGGCGGTCTAGTCGCCGCCGAGTTCGACCGGCCAGCCCTTCTTGCGCAGATGCGCGGTCACCCGCGCGATCTCTTGAGGCGTTGCGGACTCGTTGATGACCGACTCGATGGCGTCGGCGATGTCTTCCTGGGCCGGCTTGAGCACACCCGCCGCCTGGAGGTCCTTGCGTACGGCCTTCATCTCGGCCTTGGTCAGCCGACGTTCCAAGATCGCGACCAACGGGATGAAGTCCTGGTCGGGCACGCCCTCGGGATAGCCCGCCTTGAGCCAGTTGACCACGCCGCCCAGCGCGCGCATCACGACGCCTTCGCTCACGACCATCTCGGTGCTGCGCGCGGGCGCAGCCAGCGGCCAACCGCCCGCCACAAGCACGCCGCCGACCCGGGCTACCTCGCTCTTGGATGCGGCCTCATCGACGTGGAGGTTCCAGCCACGTGCGACCTCGGCGAGTTCCTCGCCGTCCAGCATGTTGCGCAGCACTCCGACCAGTCCGGCCCGATCGGCCTTCGGAACGCCGTCGGGATAGGCGCCAGCGATCCAGACCATGACGCGCTCAACTGCGGACGAATCCATCTCAGCTCTTCTCCACAATCGTCGGGAAGATGTGCTCGAAGCTCACTTCCTTGCCCATGCCGGCGGCGACGATGATCTCAATGCCGGCGATCACGGCCAACAACACGACCGCAAAACACAACCAGGCCAAGATCTTCGTGCCCGTGTTCGACGGGTGCTCGGTGACGGTGCCGTCTGCGGCGACATTCTCACGCCCGGCCCACAGGCGTACGCCCAAGGCGAAGATGATCGGCAAGCCGGCGCCCAGCAGCAGCCCGTCCTTGAACAAGATCCAGGTGCCTTCGAGCGACACCTTGATGGTCTCCCACATCACGAGTTGTCCACCTTCTGCTTGCGAATCTTCTTGGTGCCTTCCCACATCTCGCTGACGTTGTGGTGGTCGACCTTGTCGTGGCGCGATTGCCAGAACATCCACAACGCACCCGAGATCAGCAGCGCCATCACCACCAGCGCGCCCGGAAGTCCGCCAATCGTGTGGCCCAGCCACCACATGAACGCGCCGATCAAACCGGCGGCCGGCAGCGTGGTCGCCCACGCGATCACCATCCGTCCGGCCACACTCCAGCGCACGTGTGCCCCGGGGCGACCCACGCCCGAGCCCAGGATCGAGCCGCTCGCGACCTGTGTGGTGCTCAGCGGCACGCCGAGGTGCGAGGCGGTCAAGATGACCGCAGTCGAGGCGCCGTCGGCGGCCATGCCCTGCGGGCGGGTGATCTCGACCAAGCCCTTGCTCAGGGTGCGGATGATCCGCCAGCCGCCGAGGTAGGTGCCACTCGCGATCGCCACGGCACACGCGACCTTGACCCAGAACGGCACTGAAGTGGTGTCGGTGTGAGAGCCGTACGCAATCAGGCCGAGGGTGATGACGCCCATGGTCTTCTGCGCGTCGTTGGTGCCGTGCCCCAGGCTCACCAGCGAGGCAGCACCGATCTGACCCCAACGGAAGCCGGCGTCGCCACGCTTCTTGTTCAGGCCGCTCGCCAGTTTGAGCACCACCCAGGCGCCGAACGCCGCGATCGCTCCCGCGATCAGGGGCGAGAGCACCGCGGGGATCAAGATCTTGCCGACGACGCCGTCGATCTTGGTGCCGTCACCGACCCACTTGACACCGTCGGTGCCGAGTGCGGCCATGGTCGCGCCGATGATGCCGCCGAGCAGGGCGTACGACGAACTCGACGGCAGGCCGAGCAGCCAGGTGAACATGTTCCACAAGATCGCGCCGGTCAGACCCGCCAGCACGATCAGCAGCAACGCCTCACCATGATTGGCGAGCAGGTCAGAACGTGGCGAACCATCGTCGTTTTGCAGTTTGACGACCGAGTTGGTGACGGTCAGGGCGACTGCGACGGAGAGGAAGGCGCCGATCAGGTTCATCGTGGCTGCCAGCGCCACCGCCTGCTTGGGCTTCAGCGCCCCGGTGGCAATGGAGGCGGCCACGGCATTGCCGGTGTCGTGAAAGCCGTTGGTGAAGTCGAAGAAGAGTGCCGTACCGATGACACAGATGAGCACGATGAGTGCGGGATCCACAGCACCAGAGTGGAGGCAACACCACCCGGACGGCAAACTGTCACCTGATATTCATCTGATCTGCCTAGACCGGCCCTCAGCGGTGACTCCATCCGAGGCGGTGCGAGATCTCGGTGGCGGTGGCGATCACCTGCGCCAACACCTCGTCGATACGCGCCTCCCCGAGCCGGAACGTCGGTCCGCTGACGCTGAGCGAAGCGACCACGTCGCCGTGCGCGTTGCGCAGCGGTGCCGCCACGGCCGTGAGTCCAACCTCGAGTTCGTCGGTCGCGATCGCATAGCCGTGCTCGGCCACCTGCGCGAGTTGGGCGAGCAACTTCTGGCGCTTGGTGACCGTCTGCGGGGTGTACGCGGGCATCGTGCCCAGTTGCGCCTTCTGCTCGGCCAGGCTGAGCCAGGCGAGCAGCACCTTGCCGTTGCTGGTCGCGTGCAACGGGATGTGCTGACCGACCCAGTTGTGCGATTGCAGCGCGCTGGAGCCCGCCACCTGGTCGACGTACAACGCAGCCTTGTCCGCGAGCACCGCGATGTTGACTGTCTCGTTGGTGTCGGCGGCGAGTTGGCGTACGAGAGGGCGGGCCTCCTGCACCAGGTCGAGCCGCGAGGTCGTGGCGCCCGCAAGGCGCAGCAATCCGACTCCCAGCCGGTACTTGCCGCGATCCTCGGTCTGCTCCACGAGGCCGTGCTGTTCGATGGTGGCCACCAGCCGGAAGGCCGTGGACTTGTGTACGCCCAGTTCAGCGGCGATCTCGGTGACGCCGAGTTCGCCGCGTCGGGCCAGGGTCTCCAGGATCGTCAACGCGCGATCGACCGACTGGACCGCTCCCGAACCGCCCGCCTGGTCGCCCGGCTGCGCAGTGCTTTCGCGGGCGTCCGTGTTGCTCATGGCGCAACCGTATCCGCCATGCGCATCATCCGTCGACCTGTCGCGTCTGCTTCGCCCGACCCCGCCGACCTGTCGCGTCTGCTTCGCCCAACCCCGCCGACCTGTCGCGTCTGCTTCGGCATCTGTGGAGAACTCGAGCATTAGCGACAGGTCGAGCCACTTCACCGGAGCAGACGCGACAGGTCGATGTCAGCGGAAGACGACCGTACGGTGCCCGTTGAGCAGCACCCGGCTCTCCGCGTGCCACTTCACCGCCCGCGAGAGCACCTGGGCTTCGACGTCGCGCCCCGCCGCCACGAGCTCGGCCTGGGTGTCGCCGTGGTCAACCCGCATCACGTCCTGCTCGATGATCGGGCCCTCGTCCAGGTCACCGGTCACATAGTGCGCGGTCGCGCCGACCAACTTGACCCCGCGGTCGTACGCCTGATGGTAGGGCTTGGCGCCCTTGAAGCTGGGCAGGAACGAGTGGTGGATGTTGATCGCGCGACCGGACAGATCGCGGCACAGGTCGTCCGACAGGATCTGCATGTAGCGCGCCAGCACGACCAGGTCGACGTCGTGCTCCTCGATCAGTCCACGCAGAGTCGCTTCGGCCTCGGCTTTGGTGTCGCGCGTGACGGGCACGTGCACGAACTCCAGCCCATACCCACGGACGAGGCGCTCGGCGTCGCGGTGGTTGGACACCACCACCGGGATCTCGATCGGCAGCGCACCGGTCGACCAACGAAATAGCAGGTCGTTGAGGCAGTGCAGATGCTGGCTGACCATCAGCAAGGTCCGGAAGGGCGCCTTGGCGTCCCACAGCTCGTACGACATCTCGAACCGCGCCGCCACCGTCATGAAGGCCTCGCGCAACTCATCGACCACGCCGCCGCCGAGATCAAAAGCGACCCGCATGAAGAACGCCTCGGTGTCGGCGTCGCCATACTGCTGCGATTCGGTGATGTTGGCGCCGCGCTCGGCGAGGAATCCCGAGACCGAGTGCACGATCCCGGGTCGGTCGGGGCAGGTCAGGGTGAGGACGAAGTGGGTCACACGGCCCAGCCTATGGGGCCAGTCGCTGTCCAGAATTGGCGCTTCAGCCCGACCCGCTCGCTGCGCTCGCTCTCGGGCTTCAGTCGCCCAACTCGTGACGCCGTCTCACGACGTACGCCTCCAACTCCTCACGGATCGCCTCGTCCAGCGGCGGCTGCTCGTACTCCTCGACGCGCTGCTTCCACAGCTTGGCCGCTCGGCCCGCGGTGTCGACACTGCCCCCGCGCATCCAACGCTCGTAGTTCTCCGACGAGTTCAGGAACGGGCGATAGAAGCACGTGCGGAACAACTCCATCGTGTGCATCGACCCCAGGAAGTGGCCGCCGTGGCCGACCTCCTCGTGCGCGCCGAACGCCATCGACGCCTCGTCGATCTCCAGCGGCGTGAACTCATGCTGCAACATCTCGACGATCTGCTCGTCGACGATGAACTTCTCGTATCCGGCCACGAGCCCGCCCTCGAGCCAACCGGCCGAGTGCATCGCCCAGTTGGTGCCGGCCAGGAAGGTCGGCATCAAGGTCATCAGCGCCTCGTAGCCGGCTTGGGCGTCCGGGACCTGTGACGACGTGAGGCCGCCGCCGGTACGGAACGGCAACCCGAAGTGCCGGGCGATCTGGCCGGTGCACAACAGACCGATGCCCGACTCCGGCGTACCGAAGGTGGGAGAGCCCGACTGCATGTCGATGTTGGACAGGAAAGACCCGAAGACCACCGGGGAGCCCGGTCGGATCAACTGCGAGAGCGCGATGCCCGACAGCGCCTCGGTGATCTGTTGGACCAGCGCCGCCGGGATCGTCACCGGGGACATCGCGCCCATCAGGATGAAGGGCGTCAGTACGACTGCCTGGTTGGCCGCGGAGTATTCGAACTGCGCCTCCAGCATCCGGTCGTCCCAGCGCAGCGGCGAGTTGCAGTTGATCAGCGAGATCGTCGCCGGAGTCTCCTCGATCCGGGCCCGCCCGGCCTCGATGCCCTCGCCCGCACCGAACAGGATCGACGACATCGCGATCGTGTCGGCGGCGTTGACCCCGCTGACCACGTTGCCCATATAGATCTTGTCGGTCAGGGTCTGCAGCGCGTAGATCATGTCGAGGTGCCGCGAGTCCAGTGGCGTGTCGTTGGGCTCGCAGATGACGCCACCCGCGGAGTCGAGGACACCGGACGACTGGGCGAGCTTGGTGAAGTTGCGGAAGTCGTCCATCGTCGCGTCGCGGCGCACCTCGCCCTCGCGTACGAACGGCGGGCCGTACACCGCACCGAACGCCATGTGGTCGCCACCGATGTGGATCGAGTTCTCCGGGTTGCGCGCCTGCACGTCGAACTCGCCGGGCGCCTTGGCGACCTGCTCGAGTACGAAGTCGGGGTCGAGGAAGACCGTGTTGTCCTGCACCTTCTGGCCAGCCTGACGGAAGAGGTCGAGCGCGCGGTCGTCCATGAATTCGACGCCGATCTCGGTCATCAGCCGCCGCCAGCCGGTGTCGAGGGTGGCGATCGCGTCCTGGCTGAGGATCTCGTACCTCGGCATCTTGTTGACGAACATCCTGGCTCTCCCTCTCGACAATCCGGCCCCAGTGGCCTCATGATATGGAATCAGCGTTCCACATCATGGAACCGATGGGAAGGCCCTCATGAGCGAGAGATCCATCAGCGAGGGGGCCACCGGCACCCAGGCGGTGGACCGGGCGGCCCTGCTGCTGTCCACCGTGGTGGACGCCGAGGAACCCGTCGGTTTCTCCAGCCTGGCCGAGGAGTGCGGGCTGCCGAAGTCGACGACCTCGCGCCTGCTCACCGCCTTGGAGCGCACCGAACTGGTGGAGCGCACCGACGAGGGTGAATACGTGGCCGGACCGCTCTTCTCCAGATTCGCGGCCCGCCGCGAGTCGCCGGATCTCGTACGCCTGGCTCAGCCGATGATGCAGAACCTGGTCGATGTCACCGGGGAGACAGTCAACCTGGCCATCGCGTTGGGCAGCGTCGTCGACCACATCGCACAGGTCGACTCCACGTTCCTGCTCGGCACTCGCGACTGGACCCACGTCGAGGTCCCCAACCACGCCTCGGCGATCGCCAAGGTGCTGATGGCAGCCGGCGAACTCCCACTGCCCGACGCGCTGCCCGCGCTGACCGATCACACCATCACCGACGTACGCCGACTGCGCGAGGTGCTCGCAGGCGTCGAACGCGATGGCTATGCCTTCACCAGCGATGAACTCGAGGTCGGCCTCACCTCCGTGGCGGTTCCCGTCCACAACATCCGTGGCGACGTCGTCGCCGTGCTCGGGATCTCGGGTCCCACCGCTCGACTCGCCGGGCGCCACCGTGCGCTCGCGCGCTTGATGATGGATCAATCCGCCCAACTCACCCGAGCCCTGGGCACTCTCTTCACGAAGGAGGGCGTCGCATGACCCCCGAGGAAATTCTGCAGGGCCTCTACGACGAGACGCTGACCGGGAACGGGCCCCGTGTTCTGGAACTCACCCATGAGGCGCTGGGCATGGACATGGAGCCGCAGACGCTCCTTTTCGACGCCCTGATCCCCTCACTCGAGGAGGTCGGCGCTCGCTTCGAGCGCGGCGACTTCTTCGTCCCCGAGATGCTGATCGCCGGTCGCGCCATGGCCGGCGCGATGGAGGTGCTCCGCCCACTGCTGGCCGACACCGGCGTCGAGACCATCGGCAAGTTCTTGATGGGCACCGTCAAGGGCGACGTGCACGACATCGGCAAGAACCTGGTCAACATCATGTTGGAGGGCGCCGGCTTCGAGGTCATCGACCTCGGTGTCCAGGTCGCGCCGGAGAAGTTCATCTCCGCGATCGAGGAGCACTCCCCCGACATCGTCGGCTTCTCGGCGTTCCTCACCACGACGATGCCGATGTTCAAGGCCAACATCAACGCCTTGGAGAAGGCGGGCATGCGCGATGACGTGATCGTGATGGTCGGCGGCGCGCCCGTGACCCAGGAGTACGCAGACGCGGTCGGCGCCGACGGTTATGCAGCCGACGCATCCGCGACGGTCAAACGCGCCAAGGACCTGCTGCGCAAGAAGCGCTCGATGGTGCCTGCCTGATGAGCGCCGAGCCGCAGACCACGATCATCCGGTCCGCGACCAAGCAGGTCGCGATCGGCATCGACCAGCCGTTCTGCATGATCGGCGAGCGGATCAATCCGACCGGGCGCCGGATCTTCCAGGAGCAACTGCGCGCCGGCGACATGTCGGCGATCGAGCGTGACGTACGCGCCCAGGTCGAGGGCGGCGCGCACGTGCTCGACTGCAACATGGGTGTGCCGCTGACCGACGAGGCGGAGTTGCTCGCCAAGGCCATCACCATGATCCAGGGACTGACGGACTTGCCAGTGTGCATCGATTCCTCGGTTGTCGAGGCGCTCGAAGCGGGGCTCGCGGTCTACCAGGGGCGTGCTCTGGTCAATTCGATCACCGCCGAGGACGAGCGGATGGAGCAGGTGTTGCCGCTGGTCAAGAAGTACGACGCCGCGGTCATCGCGCTGCCCAACGACGTCGACGAGATCCCCATGGAGCCCGAGAAGCGGCTGGTCATGGTGAAGAAGATCGTCGAGGTCGCGACCAAGGAGTACGGCATTCCGCTCGCCGACATCATCATCGACCCGCTGGCCATGCCGATCGGTGCCGACACCACCAACGGTCAGGCCGGCTTCGAGACGATGCGCCAGATCCGCGATCAGTACGGCCTCAACATGACCTGTGGCGCCTCCAACGTGTCCTTCGGGATGCCCGAGCGTCACGCGATCAACGGCTCGTTCCTGCCGATGGCGATGATGTGCGGGATGACCAGCGGGATCATGGACGTACGCACCCCGTCGATCGTCGACTCGGTCAAGGCTGCCGACCTGATGCTGGGCCGTGACGAGTGGGGCGGCGCGTGGATCGCGCGCGCCCGCGCCAAGAAGGCGGCAGCCGAGGCGGCGACGAACTGACGTGGACCAAGGGGATCTGCACCGCGAGGGACTTCTTCCGCGGCTCGGTGCGCCCGAGCCCAGCCATGACGGCACCGGCCGGATCCAATTGACCCTGGACGTCGCGGACGGCACATCGAAGCAAGTACGCGTGCCGCCCGGCGTGAGCCTGTTCGACGCGGCTTCGTGGAACGGCGTGGCGATCGACTCGACGTGCGGCGGACATGGCACCTGTCGCAAGTGCAAGGTGCAGATCGACTTCGCAGCCCCGGTGACCTCACACGATCGTCGTACCTTCTCCGAGACCGAACTCGACGAGGGTTGGCGGCTGGCCTGTCTGGTCAAGCCGGTCCACGACGTCGTCGTCCAGGTGCCGCCGCTGACCACTCGCCCGAAGGCCGCGACCGTCGGCGTGGGCCGCCAGGTGATCTTGCGACCAGCCGTACAGAAGCGGTACGTCGAGCTCGACGAGCCCACGCTCGCCGACCAGACGACCGACCTCGCGCGACTGCGCGCCGCGGTCTCCGATCTGGACTTGCACTGCGACCTGACCGTGTTGCGCAAGCTGCCCGGCCTGCTGCGAGCACACGACTTTCGGGTCACGGCGGTGGTGGTCAACGAACGGCTGATCGACATCGAGCCCGGAGACACGTCCAAGCTGCGCTACGGCGTCGCGTTCGACCTGGGCACCACCACGTGCGTGGCCACCCTGCTGGACCTGGAGACCGGCACGCCGGTCGCCGTGTCGTCGTCCCTCAACCAGCAACAGCCGTTCGGGGGCGACGTGATCACCCGGATCTCGGCCACCATGATGGATCCCGACGCGCTCGGCCGGTTGCGTACGGCTGCCTGCAACACCTTGGCCCAGCTGACTGAGGAGGTCATCGCCGAAGGCGGCGTCGATCCTCATCACGTCTATGAGGTCGCGCTGGCGGGCAACGCGACGATGACCGCATTGGCGTTGGGGATCGATCCCGAGCCGTTGGGTGTCGCGCCGTTCATCATGTCCAGCGCAGACTTCCCCGAAGTGTCGGCCAGCGACCTGGGGCTCGCGGTGCACCCGCGCGCACCCGCCTATCTGTTCCCCTCACTGGGCGCGTACGTCGGCGGCGACATCGTCGCGGGCATGCTGGCCAGCGGGATGGACCGCGACAAGCGCACCCGTTTGTTCGTCGACGTCGGCACCAACTGCGAGATCGTGCTCTCCGACGGCGATCGGATCGTCTCGACCGCCGCACCGGCAGGCCCGGCCTTCGAGGGTGGCGCCATCCGCTGCGGCATGCGTGCGGCCGACGGGGCGATCGAGACGGTCAAGTTGTCACCGGACGGCGACGTCGACCTCGGGGTTATCGGCGACGTCGAGCCGCGGGGCCTGTGCGGTTCCGGACTGGTCGACGCGGTGGCCGAGTTGGTGCGCGTGGGACTTCTCGACGCCTCGGGACGCTTCATCACCGAGGAGGACGCAGCCAGCCACGCGCCCGGACTGGCCCCGAGACTGGGCAAACTGGGCGAGGAGCGCGTGTTCTTGCTCCATGGTGACCTCGACGGCGAATACGTCGTGTTGTCCCAGCGCGACGTCCGCGAGCTCCAGTTCGCCAAGGCCGCGATCTCGACCGGGTGGGCGCTGCTGCTCGATGAACTCGGCCTGGAGGCCTCCGACGTCCAGCAGGTGCTGCTGGCGGGATCGTTCGGGTCCTACCTCTCCCCCGCCTCCGCGATCCGGATCGGGCTGGTGCCCAAACTTTCCGTGCTGCGGATCAACTCGGCGGGCAACGTCGCCGGCGAGGGCGCCAAGATGGCGCTGTTGTCGCTCCAAGAGCGTGCCGGTGCCACGGCACTGACCGAGGAGGTGACCTATGTCGAGCTCTCCGACCGGCCCGACTTCAACGACCGCTTCGTCGACCAACTCGCCTTCTGACGGGTCGTCTCCAGACCGGCAGTCCTCTGAGCGCATCGCCCTGATCGCGTGCGGCGCACTCGCCCAACCCGCCGCGCAGATCGCCGAACGGCGGGGCTGGCCACTCGACGTACATCCGCTGCCCCCGTTGCTGCACAACCAACCGCATCTCATCGCCGGGCAGGTACGCGACCTGGCACAGCGGCTGTTGCCCACCCACGGGCAGGTGGTGATCGGGTACGCCGACTGCGGGACGTACGGCGCCCTCGACGAGGTCTGCGCGGAGCTGGGTGTCGAACGACTGCCGGGGTTGCACTGCTATGACATCTATGGCGGCGCGCAGCGGATCGAGGAGTTCTTCGCGCAGCAGCCCGGCACCTACGTCTTCACGGACTTCCTGGTGCGCTCCTTCGAGCGCACGGTCGTACGCGAACTCGGCCTCGACCGTTATCCGGAGCTTCGCGACGACTATTTCAAGGCCTACACGCGCGTCGTCTGGCTCGCGCAGGAACCTGATGAGGAGTTACGCGAGTTGGCCCGGCGCGCGGCCGAGCGGATCGGCCTGCCGTTGACGGTCGTCGAGACCGGGCACGCCGGTCTCGAGCGCGCGCTGGCCGACCTCATCCACCAGCCTTGATCCGCCGGCCTTAAGTCCGCCGCGCTATTGCGCCAGTCGGGACAGGAGTTCCGTACGCCAGGCAGCCGTCTCGGCGACCTGGTTGAAGGTGTAGACGTGCAGTCCTTCGACGCGGGCCTCGGGGTCGGTCGCGGCCGGTGCGCAGGCTTCGAGAAACGACTCACCGGTGAAGCCCCCGGGCGCCATCAGTCGCGCCATCACGCCCTTCTGCTTGTTCAGGAACCGCGTGGACTCACCGACTCCGATCTTGGTGGCCATGCCGAGCAGTTTGGTGCGCTCCACCGGGCCTGGGATCCCGATCAGCAACGGCATCGTGATGCCGCGCAGCCGCATCCGGTGGATCCAGCTGGCGATGAGTTGTGGATCGAAAGTCAGGTTGGACACGACGTGAGTCGCGTGCTTGCGCTTGTCCCACATGGACTGCACGGTCAGGTCGTCGTGGATCGTGGGGTGCGATTCGGGATAGCCCGCCACGCCGACATGGCGGAACGGACTGCCCAGGACCGTCAGGTCCTCCAGCAGCGCGAGTGCATCCGGATAGTCACCCTTCGGGGTCGCATCGCCTCCGGGCACGAACACCGAGTCGATCCCCACGGCTTGCAGCCGGGCGACGATCTCCTCGAGTTCGCTGCGTCCCGACACCAGTCGAGCGGCCAGGTGCGGCACTGCTCGATAGCCCTGCCGGGCCAGGCTCTCGGCGAGCGCGAGCGTGGCCTCCAGTCCCTTGCCCTCCGATGCCGTGACCGTGATCGGCACGTCGGTGCCTACGCTGGCCAGGATCTTGGCCTCCACGGTGGGCGTGGGGAGCACTTCGAAGCGCGAATGCTCCAGGAGCCGACGCATAGTGACCTTGTGCTTGTTGCGCATTGCGCTACCGCGTTTCGTGATACGCACCACACGGGAGAGCGTACGCCCGCATCAGGGCGCGCGGCAATGGCCCGCGACCCGGCAAAGACCTCGCGGTGGATACCCGCTCGGGTTCACACCAGGCCGGGGAACCAGATGGCGATCTCGCGGGCGGCGGATTCGGCCGCATCCGAACCGTGCACGACATTGGCCGTGACCTTCTCACCCCAGTCACGCCCGAGGTCGCCGCGGATCGTGCCCGGCGCTGCGGCGGTCGGGTCGGTCGCACCGGCGAGCGAACGGAAACCGGCCACGCACTGCTGGCCCTCGATCACGATCGCAGCGACCGGACCGGACATCATGAACTCGACCAGCGACTCGTAGAACGGCTTGCCCTCGTGCTCGGCGTAGTGCTCGGCCAGCAGGTCCCGGGTCGGCACCCGCAGGTCGAGTGCGACGAGCGAGTAGCCCTTGGCTTCGATGCGGCGTACGACCTCCCCCACCAGGCCGCGACGGACCCCATCGGGCTTCACAAGAACAAGCGAGCGCTCCATGGCGCCCAGCCTAGTGGCCAGCCCAGCGGTCAGCCCAGCGGTCAGCCCAGAGGTCAGCCCAGCGGTCGGTCCTCGTCGTCGGTCTCGGCCGCTGCGTACGCTGCCGCCCGCTCCCTCTCGATCTTGCGTCCCAGGAAGTCGGCCGAGCCCCACAGGGACATGAAGATCAACCCGATCACGAACATCACCGGCACGACGAAGCCCAGGGCGACGGCGGCGACCTGGATCAACCAGCCCGCCACGTACGCCGCCTCGTGGCGCAACATGCCCGCGAGCAGTACGCAGGTGAGCGCGAGCCCGAGTCCGATGCCGAGCCCGACACCGCGGGGGACGTCGCTGACCATGATCATTACCGGCGAGGTAAGGCCGAGCACGACCGCCTCGAGCGCCAGGATCGCCGCACACATGCCGCGCCGCGGTGACCTCATGAGCGGCCCCCCTTCAGCAGCGCCCTGGCCTCGCCGACGGTGACGACCGAGCCGGTGACCAGCACGGCGCCTGCCGACAGTGAGGAGCCGACCGCGTCACCTGCCTCGGCCAGGGTCGCCGCCTGCTCGATCGCGTCGGCCAATGACGGCGCAACGCTCACCCTGTCGTCGCCGAAGACCTCTCGTGCGGCCTGCGCCAACTCCTCGGCCGGCATCGAGCGAGGCGTGGAGTTCTGGGTGCACACCAGGTGCGCCAGCGTGGACTCGAACGCGGCCAGCACGCCTTCGTAGTCCTTGTCCGCCATCACGCCCATCACGCCGATCAGGGGATCGAACGAGAACGAGTCCTCGAGCGCGGCCGCCGTCGCCTGCGCGCCGTGCGGGTTGTGGGCGGCGTCGAGCAGGATCGTCGGCGAGCGGCGTACGACCTCCAGGCGACCTGGCGAGGTGAACTCCGCGAACGCGGCCCGCACCACCGCGTCGTCCAGTGCGCCGCCGCGACCGATCAGCGCTTCGACCGCCACGAGTGCGCAGGCGGCGTTCTGGGCTTGATGCGCGCCGTACAACGGCAAGAACAGGTCTTCGTAGCGTCCCACCGACCCGCGCAAGGTGACGACCTGGCCCCCCACAGCAGCCACGCGAGACTCGACCTCGAAGTCCACACCCTCGACGAGCAGATCCGCCCCGACCTCGCGAGCCCGATCAGCCAGGACCGCGAGCACTTCGGGCGTCTGCTCGGCGACGACAGCCAGCGTCCCGGCCTTGATGATCCCGGCTTTCTCCACGGCGATCGTGACCGGTGAGTCGCCCAGATACTTCTCATGGTCGACCGAGATCGGCATGATCACGGCGACGGCGGCGTCCGCGACATTCGTCGCATCCCAGGCCCCGCCCATGCCGACTTCCACGACCGCGACATCAACAGGCGCATCGGCGAAGGCGGCGTACGCCATCCCCACTACCGTCTCGAAGAACGACAGCGGGAAGGGCTCGGACGCGTCGACGAGATGGGTGTACGGCGCCACATCGTTGAAAGCGCGTACGAATGCCTCGTCGCTGAGCGGTTCGCCATCCAGGCAGATCCGCTCGCTCATCCGCTCCAGGTGTGGCGAGGTGAAGCGACCGGTCCGCAACTCGTGGGCGCGCAACAACGCGTCGATCATCCGCGACGTCGAGGTCTTGCCGTTGGTGCCGGTGAGGTGCACGACGGGATAACTGGTCTGGGGCTGACCGAGCAGGTCGACGAACGCGCGGATCCGGTCCAGCGACGGCTCCAACTTGGTCTCGGGCCAGCGGGAGAGCAGCGCCTCCTCAGCCTCGGCGAAGGTCGCCGCCGGCCGAGCTTCGGGGCTGTCAGGTGTGATCTGGTCAGGCATCGCGGCGAGTCTAAGGTCCCGCGCCCCTAGACCTACACTTCTGCGCATGCCTCACGCCGTCATTCTGGCACCACTGATCCTGATCGCCGTGCTGGTCTTCAGCGCGATGGCGAAGTGGAACGCGAGCGACTCGACACGTTCCGCGCTCCGTCTTCTGCGCGTGCCCGAGGCCCTGCAAGCAGCAGCCGTCGCCCGCTCCGTGCCCCCGGGTGAGTTGCTGATCGCCGCGGCGCTGTTCTTGCCCGCCGGCTGGCCCGCACGCCTGGGCGCGCTCGCGGCCACCGGCTTGATGCTGATCTATTGGGGACTCATCGCTCGCGGGCTCACCTTCGACCCGCGCCCGACGTGCGGTTGCTTCGGACGGATCGGCCAGAACCAGGTCACCGAACGCACGCTCGTACGCAACACACTGCTCGTGGCGGTGGCCGTCGTCTGGACGGTCGCGACCTGGCAGGGCGACTCTCTGCCTGCGCTGCTAGGCGACCTGGGCTCGACGGGCTGGTGGTGGGTCGTGGGCGCCTTGACCGTCAGCGCGTTGACCTACCTGATCACTGCGCCGCCGCGCCCGAAGCGGGCATCGGCTGCCGCTCACCCCCCGCAGGCTGCGGCCGAGCCGTCGCCGGTCGACGACGAACTGGACTACATCCGAGAGCGGATTCCCGAGGCTGCCCTGCAACGGACCGACGGCACGATGGCGACGCTGTATGAACTGGCCAGCTCGCAGGCCGTGCTCTTGGTGAGTATCAACTGTTTTTGCGGCTCCAGTCATCGGATGGCCGAGAGTTTGGCGGATTGGCGCGAACGGCTGCCCTCACTCAAGGTCGCACTGTTGACCACCAACAGCATCGAGGTCACCCGCCACTCGCTCCCCTTGCTCCAAGACGATGACGACATGCTCTATGACCACGCAAGTCTCGTCTGGCGGGCCCTCAAGCTCCCCGCAAGCCCTGCGGCCGTCCTGCTCGGAGCCGACGGCATGCTCGCCGGTGGCCCGGTGCACGGCGTCGAGGAGATCGAGGCGTTCATCACCGACATCGAAGAGGTCCTGAACCAGGCAGCCGAGGAGGACGACGTCGTGGCCGGCGAGGTCGTCGCCAGCACCGACGCCGAGGTCGGCCAGCCGAACTGAGCCCACCAGGGGCAACTGGTTTTCGCCGTCGGGAGCCCGGCTCCTAGACTCTGCGACCATGACGCAGACCCCGCCGTACGCCCAGGAACCGACGACCGCAACGCGCGACGTCGTCGTACCTGACAAGCCGGCGCTGGAGGGCCTGGAGGCCACCTGGTCGCAGACGTGGAAGGACCAGGGGACGTACGTCTTCGACCGCACCCAGCCGCGCGAGTCGGTCTACTCGATCGACACCCCCCCGCCGACGGCGAGCGGCGCGCTGCACGTCGGGCACGTCTTCTCGTACACCCACGCCGACCTGATCGCGCGTTTCCAGCGGATGCGCGGCAAGACCGTCTTCTACCCGATGGGCTGGGACGACAACGGCCTGCCGACCGAGCGACGGGTGCAGAACTTCTACGGCGTTCGTTGCGATCCGTCGCTGCCGTACGACCCCGACTTCACCCCGCCGGACAAGCCCGACCCCAAGCGCCAGATCCCCGTGAGTCGACCCAACTTCGTCGAACTCTGCGAGGAACTCATCGTTGAGGACGAGAAGAAGTTCGAGGAGTTGTGGCGCACCCTGGGGCTGTCGGTGGACTGGGACGAGAGCTACACCACGATCGGCGAGCACGCTCAGCGAGTCAGCCAGACCGCGTTCCTTCGCAACTTCGCCCGCGGCGAGGCGTACCTCCAAGAAGCCCCGACTCTGTGGGACGTGACCTTCCGGACTGCGGTGGCGCAGGCCGAGTTGGAGGCCCGCGAATACCCCGGCGCCTATCACCGGGTCGCCTTCCACCGCCAATCGGTGGTGGAGGAGACCGACGGGCGTCTCGACACCAAACTCTTCATCGAAACCACTCGCCCGGAGTTGATCGCTGCCTGCGTGGCGCTGATCGCGCACCCCGATGACGAGCGGTACGCCGACCTGATCGCCTCGGGCGCCACCGTGACCTCACCGGTCTTCGGCGTCGAACTTCCGGTGCTCGCCCACGAGGCCGCCGAACCGGACAAGGGCTCCGGCCTGGTGATGTGCTGCACCTTCGGCGACCTCACCGACGTGCAGTGGTGGCGCGAACTCAACCTGCCGGTACGCACGGTGATCGGCCGCGACGGTCGCGTCCTGGCCGACACCCCCGAGTGGCTCAGCAGTGAGCGGGCCTCGCGCGCGTACGCCGAACTCGCGGGCAAGACGACCTTCTCCGCACGCGAGGCGATGGTCGCGATGCTGCGCGAGAGCGGCGATCTGGACGGTGAGCCGAAACCCACCCAGCGGATGACGAACTTCTATGAGAAGGGCGACAAGCCGCTGGAGATCGTCTCGACCCGGCAGTGGTACATCCGCAACGGTGGGCGTGACGGCGAGATCCGAGCCGAGATGCTGGCTCGCGGGGCAGAGCTCGACTGGGTGCCTGAGCACATGCGGCATCGCTACGACAACTGGGTCAAGGGCCTCAACGGTGACTGGCTGATCTCTCGGCAACGTTTCTTCGGCGTGCCCTTCCCGGTCTGGTATCCGCTGGATGACGAGGGCGAACCCGACTACGCGCACCCACTGGTGCCTCGCGAGAACGAGTTGCCGATCGACCCCTCCACCCAGGCGCCACACGGTTATGACGAGGACCAGCGCGGCAAGCCCGGTGGCTTCCTCGGCGATCCCGACATCATGGACACCTGGGCCACCTCGTCGCTGACCCCGCACATCGCCGGTGGCTGGCTGATCGACGACACCTTGTGGTCGCAGACGTTCCCGTACGACCTGTGCACCCACGCGCACGACATCATCCGCACCTGGCTGTTCTCCCGCGTGGTGCGCGCGCACTACGAGAACCACGGCGTGCCGTGGCGCCACGTGATGATCTCGGGCTTCGTGACCGCGGGCACCGGCAAGGGCAAGCAGGGCAAGCTCTCGAAGTCGGCCGCCAACTCCAAGATCGACCCGGAGAACCTGTTGGCGACCCATGGTGCGGATGCGGTCCGGTGGCGCGCCGCGATGACGCGGCCCGGGTTGGACTCGCCTTTCGACGAGCAGCAGATCAAGGTCGGTCGTCGACTCGCGATGAAGGTGCTCAATGCGTCCAAGTTCGTGCTGGGGTCGGTGCAGGCGACCAACCCGGACCCGGCGCTGGCGACCGAAGCAGTCGATCGTGCCCTGCTCGCGCGCCTGGCCGAGACGGCCCGGGTGGCGACCGCAGCGTTCGAGAAGTACGACTACACCACCGCTTTGGAGAGCGCGGAGAAGTTCTTCTGGGAGTTCTGCGACGACTACCTCGAGTTGGTCAAGGAGCGGGCGTACGCCGAGAACGGCGGTGTCGCCACCGAGTCCGCGAAGGCAGCTCTCGCCACCGCGCTGCACACCGTGTTGCGACTACTCGCGCCGTTCCTGCCCTACGTCACCGAAGAGGTGTGGTCGTGGTGGCAGGAAGGCTCCATTCACCGCGCCCCCTGGCCGGACGGCGCCGAGTGGACAGCAGATGGCGACCCCACGATCCTGACCGGTGTTGCCGCTGCCCTGACAGGAGTTCGCGGCGCGAAGTCGGCCGCCAAGGTCTCGATGCGCGCGGAGGTGGCGCGAGCCACCGTACGAGGGCCGGAGATGTTGGTGGGTGCGGCGGAGCAGGCCGCTGCCGACCTGGCTCGCGCGGCACGCGTGATCGGCACGCTGGAGTTCGCGCCCGATGCCGGCTCAGAGGTCAGCGTCGACGTGGAGTTGGCTCCGGTAGAGGCCTGAACAGGTCGGCCTGCCCGCGCGACGGGTCAGGCCGACTTCTTCTTCTTGCCCTCCTGGCGCGAGACCAGCACCGGCGCGGCGCCGTCCACGATGACCTCGCGGCCTACGATCACCTTCGCGACATCGCCTCGCGACGGGACGTCGTACATCGCGTGGAGGAGAACCTCCTCGATGATCGCGCGCAGCCCGCGCGCGCCCGTGCCACGTTCGAGGGCCTGGTGCGCGATCGCCTTGATGGCCTCGTCGTCGAACTCCAACTCGACCTGGTCGAGCTCGAAAAGTCGCTGATACTGCTTGACCAACGCGTTGCGTGGCACCGTCAGGATCTCCACGAGCGCCTGCTCGTCGAGTTTGGCGACCGAGGCGATCAGCGGAAGCCGACCGATGAACTCGGGGATGAGTCCGAACTTGGTCAGATCCTCTGGACGCACCTTGGCCAACAGGTCGTCGGCCTCCCGCTCAGCCTGACCGCGCACTTCGGCGGTGAATCCGAGGGACTTCTTGCCGACGCGCTGCTCGATGATCTGCTCGAGGCCGGCGAAGGCGCCACCGACGATGAAGAGAATGTTGGTGGTGTCGATCTGGATGAACTCCTGGTGCGGGTGCTTGCGCCCGCCCTGGGGTGGCACGGAGGCGGTGGTGCCCTCCAGGATCTTCAACAGCGCCTGCTGGACACCTTCTCCCGACACGTCACGAGTGATCGAGGGGTTTTCGGCCTTGCGGGCGACCTTGTCGATCTCGTCGATATAGATGATGCCGGTCTCGGCCTTCTTGACGTCATAGTCGGCCGCCTGAATCAACTTCAGCAAGATGTTCTCGACATCCTCACCGACGTAGCCGGCCTCGGTGAGCGCGGTCGCGTCCGCGATCGCGAACGGCACGTTGAGCATCCGTGCGAGCGTCTGGGCAAGGTAGGTCTTGCCGCAGCCGGTCGGGCCGATCACCAAGATATTGGACTTTGCCACCTCGACCTGGTCGGACTTCGTGTGTCGACCACCAGCGGGCGGCAGTCCCGCCTGGACCCGCTTGTAGTGGTTGTATACCGCCACCGCCAGCGACTTCTTGGCCGTCTCCTGGCCGATCACATAGGCGTTGAGGAACTCGAAGATCTCCTTGGGCTTGGGCAACTCCGCCAGATCGACGTCGGCGCCCTCGTTGAGTTCCTCCTCGATGATCTCGTTGCACAGATCGATGCACTCGTCACAGATATAGACGCCGGGACCGGCGATCAACTTCTTGACCTGCTTCTGGCTCTTGCCACAGAAGCTGCACTTGAGGAGGTCTCCCCCATCACCGATGCGTGCCACGCGAAAACCTTTCGATTCGAATCGTCCGACCGACCGGCGCCGAACGCTCAGACGGTACCCCGAAGGGTGCCCGCCCGAGCGCGCGACACGATGAGGTCAGCCCAAGGCGAGGGTGCTCTTGCGGGAGTCGAGGACCGCGTCGATCAGGCCGTACTCGACGGCCTGTTCGGCGGTCAGGATCTTGTCACGCTCGATGTCGCGCGAGACCTGCTCGACGTCCTTGCCCGAGTGAGTCGAGATCATGTTCTCCAACAACTCGCGCATCCGCAGGATCTCGTTGGCCTGGATCTCGATGTCGGAGGTCTGGCCGAACGTGCCCTCGGTGTAGGGCTGGTGGATCAGGATCCGGCTGTTGGGCAGCGCCAGTCTCTTGCCGGGCGTGCCGGCCGCGAGCAGGATCGCTGCGGCGGAGGCCGCCTGACCCAGGCACACCGTCTGGATGTCGGGCTTGATGAAGCGCATCGTGTCGTAGATCGCGGTGAGCGCGGTGAACGAACCACCCGGGGAGTTGATGTAGATCTGGATGTCGGTGTCGGGGTTCATCGACTCCAGGCACAGCAACTGCGCCATCACCGCATTGGCGACGTCGTCGCTGATCGGGGTGCCGAGGAAGATGATGCGGTCCTCGAAGAGCTTGGCGTACGGGTCGATGCGGCGGAAACCGTACGACGTCCGCTCCTCCCACTGGGGGATGTAGTAGTTCATGCTCAGTCTCCTGACTTGTGGGCGGGACGACCCTCGTCCGCCGCTTCGCGAGCGGACTTGATCACGGCGTCGACGAGGCCGTACTCCAACGCCTCCTGCGCGGTGAACCAGCGGTCGCGGTCGGCGTCGGCGGTGACCTGCTCGACCGTCTGGCCGGTGTGCTCGGAGATCAGCTCCAGCAGCACCTTCTTGATGTGCAGCGACTGCTGGGCCTGGATCTTGATGTCGGAGGCGGAGCCTCCCATGCCCGAGGACGGCTGGTGCATCATGATCCGCGCGTGCGGCAGCGCGTACCTCTTGCCCTTGGTGCCCGCGCACAGCAGGAACTGACCCATCGAGGCGGCCAGCCCCATGCCGACGGTGGCGACATCGTTGGGGATGTAGTTCATGGTGTCGTAGATCGCCATGCCGGCGTCGACCGAGCCACCGGGCGAGTTGATGTGCAAGAAGATGTCAGCCTCTGGGTCCTCGGCCGACAGCAACAAGAGCTGGGCACAGATCGCGTTGGCGTTCTGGTCACGCACCTCGGAGCCGAGGAAGACGATGCGCTCGCGAAGCAGGCGCTGGTAGATGTGGTCGTCGAGCCCGTAGGCACCGCCGCCACCGTTCATCTGCACAGAGTTCGGATTCGTCACGATCGCGACAGTAGCCGGGCCGACCGACACTCACACGCGGATGTGGCCGGTGTTCGCCCACGGCGTACGAGCGAACCGTCCAGAACACCGACAGGCCCCGCCGGCGGGAGTCGCGGGCGGGGCCTGTCGGTGTTCTGGGCTGGATCAGTCAGCGTCCACGCTGGGTTCCTGCGGGTCGCCGATCGTGCCGTCGGGGCGCAGGTTGGCCAGGTCGAGCACATTTCCGGACGCGTCCTTGACGGTCGCCGACTCCACGATGTGGCCCAGCGCCTTGCCGCGTACGATCTCCTGCATCAGTTCGGGCACGTGGTTGTGTTCGAACATGTGGTTGGCGAACTGCTGCGGGTCCTGGCCGGACTGCTGCGCGCGGCGCACGAGGTGCTCGGAGAGCTCCCTGTTGTTCGACGCCGAACTCGTGCTTCTTCGCGATCTCGTCGAGGATGAACTGAGCGGCGACGGCATCGCGGACGCGACGCTCGAGTTCGGCCTCGAACTCCTCGATGGTCTGCCCCTCCTCCTCCAGGTAGGAGTCCATCGTCATGCCGGCGTACGCGAGTTGCTGCTCGACATTCTGGCGGCGGGCGTTGAGCTCTTCGGTGACCATGGACTCGGGCAGCGGGACCTCGACCTGGTCGAGGAGCACTTCGAGTACCGCATCGCGAGCGGCGGCAGCCTGCTCGAGGCGCTTGCCCCGACCGAGCCGCTCGCGCACGTCAGCCTTGAACTCGTCGAGGGTGTCGAATTCACTCGCGGTGGCGGCGAAATCGTCATCGAGGTCGGGCAACTCCTGCTCCTGCACCTGCGCGACCTTCACGGCCACTTCGACCTGCTCGCCCACCAGGTCACCACCGACCAACTCGGAGGTGAAGGTCTTCTCGTCGCCCGGCGACATGCCGGTCAGCGCCTCGTCGAGGCCGTCGAGCATGCCGCCCCGGCCGACCCGGTAGGACATGCCGGTGACAGCGGCGCCTTCGACGGGCTCACCGTCCTGGGTGGCAGTGAGGTCCATGACGACGAAGTCGCCGTCAGCCGCTGCGCGCTCCACGTCCGTCAACGTGCCGAAGCGCTCCCGCATCGCGTCGAGCTGGGTGTCCACGTCCTCGTCGGACACCTCGATGTCGTCAACCTGAGCCTCCAGGCCTTCGTACTCCGGCAGGGTGATCTCGGGGCGTACGTCCACCTCGGCGGTGAACTCCAGCACCTCGTTGTCCTCGAACTTCGTGACCTCGATGTCCGGCTGCGCCAGGGGGACCAGGTCGTTCTCCTGAAGTGCCTCGATGTAGGCCTTCGGGATCATCTCGTTGACCGCCTCGTCCAGCGCCGCACCACGACCGACCTGGCGATCGATGACCGCCGGAGGGACCTTGCCCCGACGGAACCCGGGGACGTTGATCTGTTGGGCGATCTTCTTGTAGGCCGCGTCGAGGCTCGGCTTGAGCTCCTCGAAGGGCACCTCGACGGTCAGCTTGGCCCGAGTCGGGGTCAAGGTCTCGACGGCGCTCTTCACAGGTGTTCTCCTTGCAGTTCTTTGAAGCAGGTCGGTTCAGGAATGTTCTTGCGGCGCACGTTGGGCACGACACGGCACTCGCGTCGGGGCGACAGGACTCGAACCTGCGGTCTCCTGCTCCCAAAGCAGGCGCGCTAGCCACTACGCTACGCCCCGTAGGGGCGGCCTTCCGGTGGCTGAGTTGCCGTCGAAAAACCTCTCCGAGCGGATGACGGGAATCGAACCCGCGTAATCAGTTTGGAAGCCGTACGAAGGTCGCGTCTCGCCGTCCGCTCAAAACAGCCCGTAAGGGCCATCCTGAGCGTGAAACCTAGCACTTGTTACGCCGCGGTTCGTAACCTGGAGCGATCCCCAACTATCTGGAACTACCTGTTCTTAGGTCACGTAAGGTCACGAAACGCGTTCTTGGCGCTTTCTCGGTGGCTCGGAGATCGAGGGCCGGGCCGGTTGAGGCAAAGGCGTCGGGGCAGGGGCCCCGGGCTGCTCGACGTGCAGCGGGGCACGTGGTCGAGGGCCGGGCCGTTGAGGCAAGGCGTCGGGCAGGGGCCCCGGGCTGCTCGACGTGCAGCGGGCTCGGTGGCTGCGACGTGCCGCGGGCACGGGCTGCTCGACGTGGCAGCGGGCAACGTGGTCGAGGGCCGGGCGTTGAGAGATCGAGCGGCGCAGCGGCAGGGCTCTCGACGTGCAGCGGCAGGGCGCCGGGCCTAGGGCTGCTCGACGTGCCGCGGGCACGTGGTCGAGGGCCGGGCGTTGAGAGATCGGAGCGGCGCAGCGGCAGGGCGCCGGGCCTAGGGCTGCTCGACGTGCCGCGGGCACGTGGTCGAGGGCCGGGCGTTGAGAGATCGAGCGGCGCAGCGGCAGGGCGTCGGGCCTAGGGCTGCTCGACGTGCCGCGGGCACGTGGTCGAGGGCCGGGCGTTGAGAGATCGAGCGGCGCAGCGGCAGGGCGTCGGGCCTAGGGCTGCTCGACGTGCCGCGGCAGGGCGTCGGGCCTAGGGCTGCTCGACGTGCCGCGGCAGGGCGTCGGGCCTAGGGCTGCTCGACGCGCCGCGGCAGGGCGCCGGGCCTAGGGCTGCTCGACGTGCCGCGGGCACGTGGTCGAGGGCCGGGCCGTTGAGGCAAGGCGTCGGGGCAGGGGCCCCGGGCTGCTCGACGTGCAGCGGGCTCGGTGGCTGCGACGTGCCGCGGGCACGGGCTGCTCGACGTGGCAGGGCGGGCACGGGGCTGCTCGACGTGCAGCGGGCCACGTGGTCGAGGGCCGGGCGTTGAGAGATCGGAGCGGCGCAGCGGCAGGGCGTCGGGCCTAGGGCTGCTCGACGTGCCGCGGCAGGGCGTCGGGCCTAGGGCTGCTCGACGCGCCGCGGGCCACGTGGTCGAGGGCCGGGCGTTGAGAGATCGTGAGCGGCGCAGCGGCAGGGCGCCGGGCCTAAGGGCTGCTCGACGTGCCGCGGGCCACGTGGTCGAGGGCCGGGCGTTGAGAGATCGTGAGCGGCGCAGCGGCAGGGCGCCGGGCCTAGGGCTGCTCGACGTGCCGCGGCAGGGCGTCGGGCCTAGGGCTGCTCGACGCGCCGCGGGCCACGTGGTCGAGGGCCGGGCGTTGAGAGATCGTGAGCGGCGCAGCGGCAGGGCGCCGGGCCTAAGGGCTGCTCGACGTGCCGCGGGCCACGTGGTCGAGGGCCGGGCGTTGAGAGATCGTGAGCGGCGCAGCGGCAGGGCGCCGGGCCTAGGGCTGCTCGACGTGCCGCGGCAGGGCGTCGGGCCTAGGGCTGCTCGACGCGCCGCGGGCCACGTGGTCGAGGGCCGGGCGTTGAGAGATCGTGAGCGGCGCAGCGGCAGGGCGCCGGGCCTAAGGGCTGCTCGACGTGCCGCGGGCCACGTGGTCGAGGGCCGGGCGTTGAGAGATCGTGAGCGGCGCAGCGGCAGGGCGCCGGGCCTAGGGCTGCTCGACGTGCCGCGGGCCACGTGGTCGAGGGCCGGGCGTTGAGAGATCGTGAGCGGCGCAGCGGCAGGGCGCCGGGCCTAGGGCTGCTCGACGTGCCGCGGGCACGTGGTCGAGGGCCGGGCGTTGAGAGATCGAGCGGCGCAGCGGCAGGGCGTCGGGCCTAGGGCTGCTCGACGTGCCGCGGGCACGTGGTCGAGGGCCGGGCGTTGAGAGATCGAGCGGCGCAGCGGCAGGGCGTCGGGCCTAGGGCTGCTCGACGTGCCGCGGCAGGGCGTCGGGCCTAGGGCTGCTCGACGTGCCGCGGCAGGGCGTCGGGCCTAGGGCTGCTCGACGCGCCGCGGCAGGGCGCCGGGCCTAGGGCTGCTCGACGTGCCGCGGGCACGTGGTCGAGGGCCGGGCCGTTGAGGCAAGGCGTCGGGGCAGGGGCCCCGGGCTGCTCGACGTGCAGCGGGCTCGGTGGCTGCGACGTGCCGCGGGCACGGGCTGCTCGACGTGGCAGGGCGGGCACGGGGCTGCTCGACGTGCAGCGGGCCACGTGGTCGAGGGCCGGGCGTTGAGAGATCGGAGCGGCGCAGCGGCAGGGCGTCGGGCCTAGGGCTGCTCGACGTGCCGCGGCAGGGCGTCGGGCCTAGGGCTGCTCGACGCGCCGCGGGCCACGTGGTCGAGGGCCGGGCGTTGAGAGATCGTGAGCGGCGCAGCGGCAGGGCGCCGGGCCTAAGGGCTGCTCGACGTGCCGCGGGCACGTGGTCGAGGGCCGGGCGTTGAGAGATCGGAGCGGCGCAGCGGCAGGGCGTCGGGCCTAGGGCTGCTCGACGTGCCGCGGCAGGGCGCCGGGCCTAGGGCTGCTCGACGTGCCGCGGCAGGGCGTCGGGCCTAGGGCTGCTCGACGCGCCGCGGCAGGGCGTCGGGCCTAGGGCTGCTCGACGTGCCGCGGGCACGTGGTCGAGGGCCGGGCCGTTGAGGCAAGGCGTCGGGGCAGGGGCCCCGGGCTGCTCGACGTGCAGCGGGCTCGGTGGCTGCGACGTGCCGCGGGCACGGGCTGCTCGACGTGGCAGCGGGGCACGGGGCTGCTCGACGTGCAGCGGGCCACGTGGTCGAGGGCCGGGCGTTGAGAGATCGGAGCGGCGCAGCGGCAGGGCGTCGGGCCTAGGGCTGCTCGACGTGCCGCGGCAGGGCGCCGGGCCTAGGGCTGCTCGACGTGCCGCGGGCACGTGGTCGAGGGCCGGGCCGTTGAGGCAAGGCGTCGGGGCAGGGGCCCCGGGCTGCTCGACGTGCAGCGGGCTCGGTGGCTGCGACGTGCCGCGGGCACGGGCTGCTCGACGTGGCAGGGCGGGCACGGGGCTGCTCGACGTGCAGCGGGCCACGTTGGTCGAGGGCCGGGCGTTGAGAGATCGAGCGGCGCAGCGGCAGGGCTCTCGACGTGCAGCGGCAGGGCGGGCCTAGGGCTGCTCGACGTGCCGCGGGCACGTGGTCGAGGGCCGGGCCGTTGAGGCAAGGCGTCGGGGCAGGGGCCCCGGGCTGCTCGACGTGCAGCGGGCTCGGTGGCTGCGACGTGCCGCGGGCACGGGCTGCTCGACGTGGCAGGGCGGGCACGGGGCTGCTCGACGTGCAGCGGGCCACGTGGTCGAGGGCCGGGCGTTGAGAGATCGGAGCGGCGCAGCGGCAGGGCGTCGGGCCTAGGGCTGCTCGACGTGCCGCGGCAGGGCGTCGGGCCTAGGGCTGCTCGACGTGCCGCGGCAGGGCGTCGGACCTAGGGCTGCTCGACGCGCCGCGGCAGGGCGTCGGACCTAGGGCTGCTCGACGCGCCGCGGCAGGGCGTCGGACCTAGGGCTGCTCGACGCGCCGCGGCAGGGCGTCGGACCTAGGGCTGCTCGACGTGGCAGCGGGCACGGGGCTGCTCGACGTGCCGCGGGCACGTGGTCGAGGGCCGGGCGTTGAGAGATCGAGCGGCGCAGCGGCAGGGCGTCGAGGCCGGGCGTCGAGAGAGATCTAACGGTGCAGCGGCCTCGGAGACAAGGGGGAAGCCGGGGCCTAGTTCGATTTATCTTGATGCCGTGATTCTTTGTGTCGAGATTTTTCTCCTATCTGTGTGTGGAGAGAGGGCGGCTCCAGTGAGCGCCGGGAGACGCGCATAAAAAAACCGGGGCGGCAGGTCGAGCGCGTCGGCTGTCGAGGTTGGGTGTTGGCCGCGTGGCGGTTCGAGGTTCGGGCGTCGTGCTCTGCTCCGCACATGGCCGGTCCGGTTGTTGCTGCTCGGTTCGGTGTCGAGCGGCTGCGGGCAGTGGTCGAGCGCGTCGGCCGGTCGAGGTTGGGTGTTGGCCGCGTGGCGGTTCGAGGTTCGGGCGTCGTGCTCTGCTCCGCACATGGCCGGTCCGGTTGTTGCTGCTCGGTTCGGTGTCGAGCGGCTGCGGGCAGTGGTCGAGCGCGTCGGCCGGTCGAGGTTGGGTGTTGGCCGCGTGGCGGTTCGAGGTTCGGGCGTCGTGCTCTGCTCCGCACATGGCCGGTCCGGTTGTTGCTGCTCGGTTCGGTGTCGAGCGGCTGCGGGCAGTGGTCGAGCGCGTCGGCCGGTCGAGGTTGGGTGTTGGCCGCGTGGCGGTTCGAGGTTCGGGCGTCGTGCTCTGCTCCGCACATGGCCGGTCCGGTTGTTGCTGCTCGGTTCGGTGTCGAGCGGCTGCGGGCAGTGGTCGAGCGCGTCGGCCGGTCGAGGTTGGGTGTTGGCCGCGTGGCGGTTCGAGGTTCGGGCGTCGTGCTCTGCTCCGCACATGGCCGGTCCGGTTGTTGCTGCTCGGTTCGGTGTCGAGCGGCTGCGGACTAGTGAGACGAGCGGCGGCGGTGATGATGGTCATTGTGTTGGTAACTGAGTTGGTTGGCGGAACGGGGGTTCCGGTGGCAGCGGAACGGGGGTTCCGGTGGCAGCGGAACGGGGGTTCCGGTGGTGGGGCTGCTTTGCGGGGTTATTCACAGGCACGGGGGTTCCGGTGGTGGGGCTGCTTTGCGGGGCTGGGTGCGATCTTCGAACGTGTGACTGTCGCCTGACTTAGCGGCGACGCTTTGACATTGAAGGCGCGGGCGGTTGCAGATGCCGCATAGTTCCGAGGTGGGGACGCTGCGGGGTTTGTGTTCTAGGTCGAGCCAGTGGGGGCCGGTCATGCCAATGACTGCGGGGGTCCGGTTGTTGGGGTCGGCTGCGGCGCGGATTGCGGCGCAGGCGAGGTCTGGCGCGGGTGCGGTGTCTTTGGCCTCTATGACGGCTTTCAGGACGCCGGAGGCGCCCCATTCGGGGCGTATGAGGCGCACGAGTTCTGTGATGAGTTGCGCGAACCGTGGCGGCGCGTTGGGGTCTGAACCGCCCCGGCGAGTCCGGAGGCTGGGTTTGGTGGCTCAGCCGGTTGGCGTGAGCTCGTTTCTTGCAGCGTAGTGCAGTTCCTCGGCCGCCATGGGCGTGAGGTCGGAGAGCGCCTCGTGAGGGCGCTCGTTGTTGAAGAAGTCGACCCAGTTCAGGGTCTCTAGTTCGACGTGTTCGACGCCGCGCCAGGGACCTTCAGGACGTATGAGTTCGGCTTTGTAGAGCCCGATCTGGGACTCGGCGAGGGCGTTGTCATAGGCATCGCCAACAGACCCGACTGAGGGGTCGACCCCCTCGTCGACGAGGCGCTGGGTGAAGGCAAAGCTGACGTATTGAGACCCTGCATCGGTGTGATGGATGAGGCCGGAAAGGTCGGTGACACCGGCCTGCTGGCGGGTCCAGATCGCATGCTCAAGGGTGTCGAGCACCAGGTCGGTCGTCATCCGCGTGGCGGCCCGCCAGCCCACGATCCGACGGCTGAAGACGTCGAAGATGAAGGCGACGTAGACAGTGCCTGACCAGGTCGCGACATATGTGAAGTCGGCGACCCATAGCTGGTTGGGCCTGCTCGCCCAGAACTGCCGATCGACCAGGTCCAGTGGTCGCTCGGCGGCCGGGTCGCCGATGGTGGTCCGGAACTTCTTCAGACGTAGCGCCCCGACCCAGCGTTGTTCACGGTAGAGCCGCTCGACGGTGCATCGAGCGACGTCATGGCCCCGTCCGCGCAGGTGCAGCCACATCTTGCGTGCACCAAACCGCGCGACCAGCTTCTGCCGGTTGCGCTCGGCGACCATGATCTCGACCAGCTCCGCGTCGCGGATCTGCTGCTTGGAAGGCCGGCGTGAGCGAGCCTCGTAGTAGGTGGACGGAGCGATCTTGATCCCGTGCTCACTGAGCACGCGGCAGATCGGCTCGACCCCGAACTCCACCTTGTGGTCCTCGATGTAGTCGATCAGAACCTGTTGGGGCGGTCGAGCTCCGCCGCGAAGAAAGCCGAAGCGCTCTTCAAGATCTCGTTCGCCCGCCGCAGTTCGGCGACCTCTTTCTTCAACGCCTTGATCTCAGCGATCTCCTCGCTGGACTTGCCGACGCGGACACCGCCGTCGATCTCGGCCTGCCGCAGCCACTTACGCAGCGATTCAGTAGAGGTGATGCCCAGCTTCGCCGCGACCGACCTGATCACGGCGGACTCGTGCGGATAGTCCTGCCTGGACTCCATCACCATCCGCACTGCGCGCTCACGCAGCTCGGTCGGGTACCTCGAGGGACGTGCCATGAGAGTGATCCTTCCAACGAATCAGCTCTCCGGACATGCCGGGGCGGTTCAGTCAGGGTTGGGCGTGTTTGTGGTCACGGGGTGGGCTCCGAGGGTTGCGAGGTCAGTGGGATGGCGAGGGCGTGCGCGTCGGTCTGGGCGCGTGCCGAGCGGGCGCCGTGGCGGGTGCGGATGATCCAGCTGGTGTTGCGCAAGTCATGCAGGCATGCGCGTACGGCTCGGGTCGTGAGGTTGGCGTCTCGGGCAAGGCGGGTTTGACCGACTGTGATCGAG
Source organism: Nocardioides sp. (assembly GCA_037045645.1). Lineage (NCBI taxonomy): Bacteria > Bacillati > Actinomycetota > Actinomycetes > Propionibacteriales > Nocardioidaceae > Nocardioides > Nocardioides sp. The sequence goes on along the minus strand of JBAOIH010000001.1, from coordinate 794,354 downwards.
CCGCCGTCGGCGTTGGCATAGACGGAGAGGGCGAGGCCGACGAGTTTGGTTGTGCGTGCTGCGGCGGCGCTGGTGGCTCCGATGTCGGCGGGGCTCGCTGCGAGTAGTGCGCGTTGCCATGCGAAGGTGCCCGCTCGACGCGGGTGGGTCGGGTCGGTCACGGTTGGCGCTGCTCATGGGGTTGTGCGGGGCCAGTGGGCGCAACTGATGCAGTGGCCGCAGGGCGTGGGGTCGGCACGGGTTGCGGTGGTGACTCCGAGGGCGCGCAGGGCTTGGGCGATGCGCGCTCGTAGACACGGTGCCCCGTTGATGATCACGATGCTGCGTGCTCGGGCGTGGGCGCTGAGGAGTCGCGTTAGCCTCGACGTTTCGTGAGCCCTGCTGAGCAGCTGGTTCTCGATGGAAGCCGGCCGGGTTGGATGAAGGGCGTGTCTGGCCCCCGGCGCTGTGGCCGCCGGTTCTCCGGTTCCTGGTCGATGGGTTGGGGGTCTTGGCCGTCAGGCGGTGTGGAGCGTGGTCCAGCCGGTGTCGATGAGCTGGCTCCAGGGCCAGTCCCTGGGGAGTCGTAGGCGTCTTCGGCGGCCGGTGCGGATGATGCGTCCGGCGACGGCGAGGAGCCGGAAGCGGAGTCGTTTGGGCTCCCACCGCCGGGCGGGTTCATGCTCGTCGAAGGCGAGGGTCTGGGTCCAGGCGAGGAGATCGGCGGCGAGTGCGACGACCTCGAGCCAGATTCGGTTCTTGGCGTAGTCGTGGAAGGGAAGGTTCCGCAGCCCGGTGTCTTTCAGGCCGCGGATCCGGTCCTCGCAGCGGGCGCGTTGGCGGTGGCGGACCTCGAGCGCGGCCAGGGTCCAGCCGGGCCCTTTGGTGTTGGTCGCGAAGCAGGTGATGCGCCACCCGTTGTGGTCGGTTAGTCGCAGCTGGGCGCCGGGGTGGGGGCGTTCGCGGCGGGCGATGACCCGCATCCCGAGCGGCCAGTCCTTCGGGCCGGGGCGGCTGGACCGTGTCGGGGTCGGCATCCAGGCAGTGAGCTCGGCGACCTGAGCGCCGTCGCGAGGCTCACCGTCACCATCGACCGCGGATCGCCAGGCTTGTTCGGGGATGGCTTCGATGGCTGCTTTGACGGTGTCTTGGGCCTGGAAACCGATCGAGTACTCCAGACCGGCGTCGGTGATGTGGTGGAGGAACACCTTCGAGCAGGCGCCGGTATCGGCGCGGACCAGCACCTGCTGTTGCTCGCCATCGGGGAGCTGGGCCAGCGCGGCCTCGAGCGTGGCGAGGTGGTCCGCGCTATTCCAGGGCGAGGCCTTCCCGGGCCGCAGATCGATCGCCAGCGGTTCGCCGGTGCCGTGCTGGCCGTGGTCGACGAAGGTGCACATCGGGGCGAACCCGAACCCGCGCTTGAAGGTCGGCTCGGCGCCTTCCTTGTCCGAGTGCGCGGTGACCAGGGTGGCGTCGATGTCCACGATCACCTGACTACCCGGCGTACCGGCCAGCGGGCGACGGCGTGCCCAGACCGCCGCGCGCGCCTGGGCCCGCACGTCCCGGATCGCGGCCACCGCGTCGTCCACGTCCGCAGCGAGGGCTGCAAAGACCCGCGAGACGGTCGGGTCGGAAGCGACCGCCCCGAACAACTCGGGCTGGGCACGGATCACGGCGACATCGGCAAGACAATCCCCGCCAAGCGCGACCGCGGTCGCCACGTCGAGCAAGACCTTGCCCGGGTCATGCTCAGCCCGTGCTGGGCGCCACGGCGCAAGCGCCCGGGAGAGTCCCCGGCCCAGGCCGGTGACACCGGACGCCTCCTTGAGCAGCAGCGCCCCGCAGGAGGAGATCAGCGACTCGCGGACGGGATCGAGAACCAGATTGGGGACACGGCTACGCTTCACCTACGGAGTGCCTTTCCGCTAGCGATTCTTGGACTGTCGCAAGAACAAGAATCCCAAGCAGGACAGGCACTTCCGTGCTTTCAGCCCCGGTGTCGCCAGATCACTCGTGAAATCCCGAGGTTAGGGCGTCGCGGCTTATGACGTTGGCGCCGTGGAGGTTTATCGAGCCGATCCAGCCGGCCGGTTTGGGCTGGTGTTCTGCGAGGTTCGAGGGGCGGTAGATGTGTGCCGTCGTGCTCATGCGTTGCCGTCTTGCGGGTCGCCGTCGCGTAGGTAGGTGTTCAGAGCGTCGAGCGGGATTCTGACTTTCTTGCCGTAGCGGATGTGTCGGAGGCGTCCGTCTGTGATGCAACGTCGAAGGTGCTGTTCCGAAAGGCCGGAGTAGATCACAGCGTCGGCGTACGAGAGGGCGGGGTGTGGGTTGGCGGGTAGTGCGGCGGCTGGGCCGTGGGTGGGGTCGGTCATGGTCGAGGTTTGTTCCGACTGGCGCGGCGCCGTGCCGGTGGCCGTGAGGTGTGGCCGTGAGTCCGAGGGGCGCTAGTGGGCTCGGGCTCGGGGTGCCGGGTGTGCGTTGCTTGTCGTGAGCCTGCCGGGTTGGCACGGCGCCGCGCGTCGGCTCTCCTGGGGCGTGTGTTGCGGTCCGGTGGGGCGCGTGACGGCTAGTTGCGCCGTGGGTTGTAAGTCCGGGCGCAGGGTTTGCCGAGCGGGTGCCGTGCCGGGTCGCGTTGCGTGTTAGGGGGCTAGCGCGAGTGGGGTCAGGGTCACGGTCACGCGATCGGCGGGGCGCGGTCTGGTGCGACTACGTGCGCGTAGACGATTGGCCGTGCGGGCGCGGTGCGCAGGCTGGGGCGCCGGTGGTGCAGGAGGCGCCGCAGCGCGTCGGCGTGCTGGGCGGCGCGGACGCGCCGGAGACGAAGGGCTCTGGTGAAGCGACGCGCACGGGCGAAGGCGCGTTCGCGGTCTACGTGCTCGACTGCCGCGCACGCAAACGCGCTCGGGTGGCCGGTGTTTCGGGCGGCGAGGGCGTCTCGGTAGGCGGCGCGGTCGAGGTGAGCCAGAACGTGCGCGAGGGCGTCGAGGACTGCGAGGCGCCAGGCTCGGGCGTCTCGGGCGTCTCGGGGCGTGTCCGCAGCGTGCTCGGCGGTGTCGGCGGCGTCTGCTAGCGCGCGCAGTTCGTCGCGGCTTGCGGCCAGGATCAGGACGCGGGTCGAATCATTGGCAGTCGAGAGGTCGAGGGCGTCGAGGGCGTTGGCGAGGGTCTCGGCGGCGTCTGTGGGCATGCCGAAGGGCACGCGGCGGGGCGTGACCGTGGTTGGCATGGCTTGGCTTTCTGAGGGTGTCCGGAACGTTCCTGCTAGCGCCGCACGCTATCACAAACATTCGAACGGGCGCTCGAACGTCCTAGAACGTCAGGGGGGGGGGGGGGGGGAAGAAAGGCGGCTAGTTCGGTGTCGGCTAGGGCTGCGGCGGCGTTGAGTTGGCAGGCGAGTTCTCGGGCGCCAAGTGGGGTGAGGTGGGCCACGGGGTCAGTGGGATAGAGGGCGCCGCGTACGTATAGGGCGACTGTCAGCGCGTCGGGGTCGGTGCCGTAGTCGCTTGGTGCGTGGGGGTTGTCGATGCGGTCGCGGGCCTCTAGGGCGACGTGGGTGGGGTTGCGTCCGAGACGTTTGCGGTGGATTCGGTACAGGCCTGCGGCCTGCTCGTTGGTGGTGTCGTCGGGGTGGGCTTTGAGAAGGCGCAGGGGCTTTGTGTCGGGTCTTGTGTAGGTGTACGGGTGGGCGTGTTCGGCGTGTTCGCACCAGGTCGGGCAGGGGCGCCCGGTGTCGTACTCGGCGCCGTCTGGTCGGGTGTGTTGTGCCAGGACTTGGACGAGGGCTGCGGGGTCGGTGAGCCAGGGCGCGGGCGTGAGTAGGTCGGGGTCGTGTGGGTCGGGTGTGAAGGCGCGGGCAAGCAGGTCGGGCGCGGGGGTCGCGTAGTCGTGGGCGTCGAGCGCTGCGGGTGAGAGGTCGAGGGGCGCCACGTAGTCGGCAAGGGTCGGGACGGGCCGGTGAGCGTGTGCGATTACTGCGGCGAGGATGCGGGGCGCTTCGTCGCGGGTGCAGGTAGCGGGAAGGGCGTAGGCGGGACTGCTCATTGCGGATGGGCCTTTCGGGTCTGTTGTTGGGCTTTAGGCGGTGCGGGCTGTGAGCGGGTGGACGTTGCTCGGGTTGCCGGGGCGCAGGTTGTCGAGGAGTTCGGTGAGGGCACGGTCGCGGTCGGCGTCGGTGTGTTGATAGATCATCGCGGCGACGACGGTGGAGTGTCCGAGGCGTGCTTGTAGGTCGCGGGTGGTGGCTCCGGTGCGGGCGTATTGGGTGGCGGCGTAGTGGCGCAGGCTGTGCCAGGTGATCGCGCTCGACACGCCCGCTCGGCGTCGGGCGCGGCGGAAGTGTTCGGTTCGTCGTGAGGCGGGTAGCGGTCCGTTGTTGCTGGTGGTGAATAGGAGCGCGTCGGGGTCGTCTGCGACAAAGGTGGTCATGTGGTCGCGTAGTTGTGTGGCGACGCTTGCGGGTATGTGGACGGTGCGGCGTCCGGCGTCGGTTTTGGGTGGCCCGAAGGCGACGGGGTCGGTTTCGGTGCGGACAAGGGTCCGGCGTACGCGCAGGGTACGCGTGGCGAGGTCTACGTCTCGGCGGGCCAGGGCGAAGAGTTCGCCGACGCGTAGGCCGGAGTAGGCAGCGAGGATGATCGAGACGCGTAGGTGTTCGGGCATGTGGGCGGCGAGTGCTTCGACTTGTTCGGGGCTGGGGATGGTGCGCTCTGCGGGGCGTGCGTTTCCGGCGCCGGGTATCTGGCAGGGGTTGGCGGGGATGAGTCCGTCGCGTACTGCGTTGTTGAGCACGAGGCGCAGGAGCGCGTAAGCCTGTCGGGGCGGGGTCGCGGGGGTGCCGGGTTCGCGGCTGGGTCGGCGTTCGGGTGCGGCGTTTTGGGGTGATCCGGCTGCGCGCCAGGCTTGCCAGTGGTGCGCGGGGAGTTTGCCGGTTTCGGCTACGGCGTGGCCTTGGCTGCGGGCGTAGGCGCGGGCGTGGGCGGCGTCGGTGGGTGGCTTTCGAGGTTGTGCGCGGCGTTCGGCGCGTCGGGCGAGGTTGGCTTCGATGGTTTGGGTGACTGCGGCGTGCCATTCGCGGATATCGGCAACGGTCAGGGTGCGTAGGTGTCGGGTTCCGAGGTTGAGGGTTCGTGGGCGTCCGCCTGCTGCGGGGGTGAAGGTGATGTCTCGGGTGATCCACACGCGCAGGGTGCGGGCGTACAGGAGTCGGGTGGAGGGGCGTAGGTCGGTGCGGGTTGCGAGGTAGGAGGCGGCGTATTCGCCTAGCGGTCGGGCTCCGGTGCGGGGGTCGCGCCATTCTCCGCGTAGTCGGTCGGTGCGGATGGTGGCGAGGAAGTCGGAGGCGTCGCGGCGGCTGGTGAAGGTGCGGGTGTGCCGGGTGGTCAGGTCGTCGGCGTAGTAGCGCACGCGATAGCGGCCCGAGGGCAGTCGGTCGATCGAGCCGCCGTCATGGGTGCGGCGCTTGGTCCGGCGCTTGGTCGAGCGCGGGCGCGGCTGGGCGTTCGGCGTCGCGGGTGGTCCGGTGGGCGCAGGGTGCGAGGCCGAGGCGGGAGGCTGCGAGGCGGGCTCTGTGTGGCTCTGCGGGCCGGTGTGAGTCGCGGCGTCGAGGTGGCCAGAGAGGTCGAGTTGTGCGGCGTTTGTGGTCATAACTGGCGCCCTTTCGAGCATCGTTAGGTCACGTAAGGTCATGAATGGCCTTACGTGACCCCAGTTACAACCATCAGAGACGGGTTCCAAACCGTCTCTGACCTGGGGGTTATGTGTTCCGAGCGGATGACGGGAATCGAACCCGCGTAATCAGTTTGGAAGACTGAGGCTCTACCATTGAGCTACATCCGCAGTGCAGGTAGTTGCCAGGCGGCGCCTCCGTGCAGCCCACATCGTGCCACACCGCGCCACACGCGCCCCAACCGAGGCCGCACGTGAGCGATCCGGGGCGGTCACAGCCGATGCAGGAGTACGAGCGTGCGATCGTCGGACGAGCCGGGAGCGTCGATCAGGCGCTCCGCAAGGTCGTCCGCTCCGCCGGCCAGCGCCCGTTCGGCTTGCCCGAGAAGACGGTCGATGCCCACGTCGATGTGTTCACCGGGCCGCTCGACCAGTCCATCGGTGTAGAGCACCATCGAGTCCTTGGGCCGTACCACGCCGTGCGTGGCGGGATAGTCGGCGTCCTCGACGAGGCCCAACGCCGGGCCCTCTGCGGGGATCGCCGTCCAGCGACCCTGCCCGCTCTTCAACTGGATGGCGGGAAGGTGACCGGCCGAGCGCACCTCGTACGCGCCGTTCTCCAGGTTGATGCACAGGTGGATCGCCGTCGCGAAGCCCTCGTCCCAGTCCTGGCGCAGCAGGTAGTCGTTGGCGGCAGCGAGGAACCGGGACGCCGGAAGGGCATCGAGCAGGCCGGCCAACGCCCCGGAGAGTTGGAGCGCGCGGGTGCCGGCCTGGGTGCCCTTGCCCGAGACGTCCACCACGACCAGTTGCAGCGTCTCGCGCCCCTGCGTCGACACCACGAAGTCGCCGTTGAACGGCGTGTTGCCGGCGGCTCGGATCGCCGTGTCGAGGTACCAGCCGGCAGGCAGACTGATGTTGCTCGGCCGCTGGATGCGTTCGAGGAGGTCGACGAACATCGCTTCGGCCTTCGCGCCGCCGACGCCCAGGCGCGTACGCCGCAACGAGACGCGCCAGATCAGCAGTGCGATCAGGACGATCACAATCGACCGGATGACCAGGCGTAGGGAGAGCTCGCTCTCGAAGAGCAACGACGCGAGCGCGAACAACGCGGTAAGCAGGGCGAACCATGGGATCGCGCGTGGTGCCAGGAAGGAATTGGCCAACATCAGCGGGAAGACGAAGAGTGAAACCGGCCAGACGTCCGGCCAGAACGCGATCATCGCCAGGATCAGGACGTTGGCCAGCACGAGCGGGACGATCAGCCCGCGATCATCGACGTGTCGGCGCACCCGCAAGGGCAGGCCGCGAGAGGAGGTCGTGCCTCGATGCGGCATCGGCGACCTTCCTGGAACAGTGGAGAGAGTTTTTGCGTGCGACCTGGCCGGGTCACCCTACGGCCCTAGACCTGAACTTCGGTTGACAACGGCCGCACCAGAACGAATTTCGACCAGCTAACGCCTCGGTCCGCACCGGCGATCCACACACGAGGCAGGGTTGTCCGGTGCGTCGATAGACATAGACCTCGCCACCGTGGTCGTCGCGCCGGGGCTCACGCCCCATCACCTCCGGCGTGTGCTCGGGACGCACGGTGTCGATCCGCCCCAGTCGTACGCCCTCCTGCATCAACTCGACCAGATCCACCCAGATCGCCTCGAACTGGCTGCGGCGCAACGTCCGTCCCGGGCGCAACGGGTGGATCCGATGCCGAAACAGCACTTCGGCACGATAGACATTGCCGACCCCGGCGAGCACGGCTTGGTCCATCAGCAGGTCCCCGATCGAACGATCCGAGCGCGAGATACGCGCCCATGCCCGGGCGGGATCGGCGTCAGGACGCAAGGGGTCGGGCCCCAGCCCCGACATGACCTGGTCGACCCGAACCGGACCGACGAGGTCGCAGATGATCGCGCCGCGCAGATCGGCGTACGCCCTGGTGGTCGCGATCCGCAGTCGGACCGCGCCTTGAGGCGGCGGCACCTCGTCCACCTGGCGATGGATGTCGAAATGACCGATCAGCCCGAGGTGAATATGGACGAACCGCTCCCCCTCGAACTCGACGAACAGGTGCTTGCCTGCGGCGTCAGCACCCTGCAGCGTTGCGCCGTCGAGGGCTTCGGCGTCGGCCGCAAAACGGCCCTGGGGGGATGAGACCCGTACGCGCTCGTGTGCGAAGACCTCGCCGATCTCCTGCGCGAGTCGACGCAGCGTGTGTCCCTCAGGCATCGGCGCCGGACGCCGACTCGGGCAGCGGCGGCAACTCCCCCGTCTGCTCGTAGTCGGACAACATCTTGATCCGGCGTACGTGCCGCTCCGCGTCACTGAACGGCGTTTCCAAGAAGATCCGGACGAACCGGAGCATGTCCTCGATCGGGTGCATCCGCCCGCCCACCGCCAAGACGTTGGCGTCGTTGTGCTCCCGAGCGAGCACCGCGGTGGCGTCGGACCACGCCAACGCCGAGCGGATGCCGCTGACCTTGTTGGCCGCGATCTGCTCACCGTTGCCAGAGCCGCCGATGACGACGCCGAGCGCTTCGACGCCGGCGGCCCGATCACGTACGACGGCCTCCGCAGCACGCAGACAGAAGACTGGATAGTCGTCGTCGGCGTCATAGACGAACGGTCCGTGGTCGACGGGCTCGTGGCCGATTTCGACGAGGTGGGCGAGGAGGCTGGCCTTGAGTTCGAGACCCGCGTGGTCAGAGCCGATGTGGACGCGCATGGGCGCAGTCTCTCAGGCCCCGGATCAGGCCCGACCGCGCGGCTCGCGTGAACCCCACCATGCCTCGGAGAGTTCGTCCCCGTCATCGCCGTCGACCCAGAAGACGCCTGGCGGAACGGTGAAGTCGTTGTGCTCGTCCTGGCCGGACCGCTCTCCCGTCGTGCCGTGGGCCAGCACCTGCTCGGTCATGGGCAGGTTGCGGATCGCCACTCCGGCCACCTTGTCCGGATGCTCCCGCGCGAACTCCCCGTACAGCGACGGGTCCCTCTGGCCGTTGTCCCCGATGAGCACCCACTTCAGGTGCGGGAAGTCCTGCGCGAGTTGGCGCAACGTCACCCGCTTGTGCTCGGCTCCACTGCGGAACCAGCCGGTGTGCGTGGGGCCCCAGTCGGTGAGCAGCAGCGGGCCCGCGGGGAAGCCGTGCGTGGCCAGGAACCTGGTGAGCGTACCGGCGTTGTTCCACGCCCCCGTCGAAAGATAGAAGACAGGTGCCGAGCCGTGCTCGATCAGCAGTCGCGAATAGAAGGTCGACATGCCGCGTACGGGAGTGCGGGACTGCTCGTCGAGGACGAAGGTGTTGTACGCCGCGACCAATGGGCGGGGCAGGAACGTACGCAGCACCGTGTCGTCGATATCGCTGACCACTCCCAGGCTCTGCGCCGGGTCGACCACGAGGATGGGGGCAACGGCGTCGGCGGACTCGGGGGTGCGCAGCGTGACCTCGGCCCAGCCCGGCTCGAGCCCGGGATTGGGGATGCGGGCGTCCACGTAGCCGCTGCGATCCACCGTGGTGACGTGCTCGACGTCGCCGACCGTAATGGTGACCTCGGCGCCGAGGGCGTCCACGACGAAGAAGTTGCGCCACCCGCGGCGCCCCGCCTGCGCGGCACTCCAGCGCTCCGAGCGATAGTCGCGGCGTACGTCGTCGGGTGCCAGCAGCACCCGAGCCAGCACCCGGATCTCTCGCTCGTTGGCGTAGCCGGTGTGGGTGACGATCAGGTGGCGCCAGCCACCAGCACGCAGGGCACCGCCGAGCGCCCAGTTCCACCCGTCCTCGGCGATGGCAGCGATATGGGGTCGACTCATGGCACTGCCCACGCTAACGCCGAGGGCAGGAAGGCGGCGATCTGGGAGACGGCCGCGTGGGACTCCGCGTACTCCTCATGGCGCCAGAATCCGTGGGGCACGTCCGGATAGGTCGTCAGGGTCACGTCGACGCCGTCGGTGCGCATTCGTTGCGCGAGCCGCTCGCCGGTGGTGACCAGGACGTCGTCGCTGGCCAGTTGCATCAGCGTGCGCGGCAGCGCGGCGTACGTCCTCTCCAGCAACGGGTCCACGCGGGGGTCGAGCCAGGTTCCCTCGTCGGCGTACATCCGCCAGAACCACGACATCGTCTCCAGTCCGAGATCGGGGTTGTCCTTGCCCACGTCGTACGACGTGCCCCGCGGGTCGAGGAACGGATAGACCAGGACCAACGCGTCGTGGCTGCGCGGGTCCTCGACCGCCAGCCCGAGGGCCAGATTGGCGCCCGCGGAGTCGCCGATCAGCACCCGCTGACCGGGGAACTGTTGCGACTTGGCCCATTCCCAGGCCGTACGCGTGTCGTGCCATGCCGCCGGGAATCTGTCCTGCGGCGCGCGCCGATAGTGCGGGAACACCAGGACGCTCTCGGTCGCGTTGGCGAGTCGACGAGCGAACGCGTCGTGGGTGTCGGGCTCGCCATAGACGAAGCCGCCACCGTGCAGGAAGAACAGCGTCCGCTGCGGGTTCGCTGCGCGATAGATCCGCGTGGGAACTCCCCCGGCGTCGACATCCTCGACCCGAGCCACCTCCTCGCGTTCGTGAGCCGCGGCGTCCACGAGCATCGCGGCGCGGGTCCGCTCGACCAGGGCGACGTCCTCGGGTTCGACTGTCATGCCCGCGATCCAAGCACGTGTGAGGATGGCGGCATGAACGAGCGGACCGCCGAACTGGTGTTGCGCGCGGTCGAGTTGGTGCCGCGCGGACGCGTGGTGTCGTACGGCGACCTCGCCGACCTGGTCGGCACCGGCCCTCGACACGTCGGGATGATCCTGCGCGAGCGCGGCGACGGGCTGGCGTGGTGGCGGGTCTGCAACGCGTACGGCGACCCGCCGAAACACAAGCGCGACGAGGTGCTGCAGATCTGGCGTAGCGAGGGAATCGAGATCAAACCGAACGGCCTCGGGTGCCGGATCCACGACTTCAGAGTCGACCTCGTCCGGTTGGCAGCCGAGTGGGAACGTGCCACTCTCGACATCCGAACCCGGGAGGATTGATGGTCACGTATTTCGAGGACCCTGAGGCGATCGACGAAGGTGTCGAGGCCAGCGGCACCGGCTGCCTGGAGTGCGTACGCGAGGGTGGCTGGTGGGTGCACCTGCGGCGTTGCGCTCTGTGCGGTCACATCGGCTGCTGTGACACCAGCCCGAGTCAGCACTCCACCAAGCACTGGCAGGAGACCGGCCACCCGATCATCCGCAGTTTCGAGCCGGGTGAGGTGTGGTTCTACGACTTCCGGACCGCAACGGCCGGGCGGGGGCCCGATCTCGCGCCCCCGCTGAGCCGCCCGGAAGACCAAGGTGTCCCCGCCCCCGAAGGTCGGGTGCCGGAGAACTGGCAGGACCTGATCAACCGTTGACGCTAGGCGCCGAAGCGCGCCAGTTCCTCCTCGACCACGGACGGGTCGAGTTTGGTGAAGACCGGCGTCGGCTTCTCGACTTTCGCGCCGACCGTGATCGGACGGGGCTTCCATCGCGGTGTCGACGAGTACTCCCCCGTGATCACCGGATAGGACAGGTGGCCTGCCCCGTTGCCCGGGTCGAGTTCGTCAACGATCTCGATGCGCGGCATCGGCATGAACTCGCCTGCGCCGCCCAGCACCGCGTGCACCTTGTTCGCCGCGTGCGGCAGGATCGGCGCGAGCAGGGTGTTGCAGTCGCTGACGCACTGCGCGGCCACATGCAGCACGGTGGCGAGCCGCTCGCGCTGTTCGGGAGCCTTCATCTTGTACGGCTCCGTCACGGTCAGATATTTGTTGACCTCGCCCACGATCCGCATCGCCTCGGCGACCGCACCGCGCAGGCGATGCTTCTCCAACAACGACCCGACCGAGTCGAAACCACCGCGTACGGTCGCGAGCACCTGCTCGTCCACCGGCTCCAAAGCGCCCGCGGCCGGGATCTCCCCGAAGTTCTTCGCGATCATCGCGGCTGTCCGGTTGACCAGGTTGCCCCAGCCTGCGACCAGCTCTGAGTTGTTGCGGGTCACGAAGTCGGCCCACGTGAAGGCGGCGTCGGAGGTCTCGGGACCGGCGGCGCAGATGTAGAAGCGCAGCGCATCTGGGCCATAACGAGCCAGGAAGTCACCGACATAGATGACATTGCCGCGGCTGGTGGAGAACTGCGCGTCACCGAAGGTGAGGAACTCGCTGGACACCACCTCGGTAGGCAGATTGAGGGTGCCGTACGCCCCAGGCTCACCGCCGCGCGAGCCGGCACCGTTGTAGGCGAGCAACTCCGCCGGCCAGATCTGGGAGTGGAAGACGATGTTGTCCTTGCCCATGAAGTAGTAGGCCTCGGCATCGGTCGCGTTCCACCACTCACGCCAGCGGTCGGGCTCGCCGGTCCGCCGTGCCCACTCGATCGAGGCCGACAGATAGCCGATCACCGCGTCGAACCACACGTACAACCGCTTGGTCGGCTGGTCCTCCCAACCCGGCACCGGGATGCCCCAGTCGATGTCGCGCGTCATCGCGCGCGGGCGGATCTCCTTGAGGATGTTCTGGCTGAATTTGATCACGTTGGGGCGCCACAGCCCGGTCGCCTCACGCTCGTCGAGCCACACCTTCAACGCGTCGGCCAAGGCGGGCAGGTCGAGGAAGAAGTGCTGGGTGTCGATGAACTCGGGCGCCTCGCCGTTGATCTTCGACCGCGGCTCCAGCAGGTCGATCGGGTCCAACTGGTTGCCGCAGTTGTCGCACTGGTCGCCTCGGGCGTCCTTGTACCCACAGATCGGACAGGTGCCTTCGATGTAGCGGTCGGGCAGCGTACGCCCGGTCGACGGACTGATCGCCGTCTGTGTCGTCTCCTCCACCATGTAGCCGTTGCGCCGACAGGTCTCGAACATCTCCTGCACGACCGCGTAGTGGTTGCCGGTCGTCGTCCGAGTGAAGAGGTCGTACGACAACCCGAGCCCGCACAGGTCGTCCACGATGACCTGGTTGTACTTGTCGACGAGGTCCTTCGGGCCGACACCCTCCTTCTCGGCGAGCACCAGGATCGGGGTGCCGTGCTCGTCGGTGCCGCTGACCATCAGCACGTCATGGCCGGCCATCCGCATGAACCGACTGAAGACGTCGGAGGGCACGCCGAAACCGGCCACGTGGCCGATATGGCGTGGGCCGTTGGTGTACGGCCACGCGACTGCGGAGAGGACCTTGCTCATGGCGTCAGCCTAGTGACGCTCAGCCACCCATTTCCCGCCGAGGGGTCACGAGCTCTCGGCGAGGGGTCACGAACTCTCGCCGAGGGGTCATCAACTGAAGTCGAGGTCGCCGCGGCTGCGCTTCAACTCGGCGAAATACGGGAACTTCGCCAGTGCCACCGCCCCGTCCCACATGAGACCCGCGTCGTCGCCACGCGGGATCTTGGTGATCACGGGGCCGAAGAACGCCGAGCCGTTGATGTGGATCGTGGGGGTGCCCACGTCATTGCCGACCGCGTCCATCCCCTCGTGGTGGGACCTGGCGACCGCCTCGTCGAGGGACTCGTCGTCCATAGCCTCGACGAGCCCCGCAGGCAGGCCCACCTCGGCCAGTGCCTCGCTCACGATCTCGCCGACATTGTCCATGGTGATGCCACGTCCCTCGGTGTGGATCCGGGTCCCCATGGCGGTGTAGAGCGGCAGCAGCACCTGATCTCCGTGCTCGCGCGCTGCCTTGATCAGCACGCGTACGGGCTTCCACGCCGGCCGCAGCAGCTCGCGATAGCCCTCGTCGATGTCCTTGTCCTGGTTGAGGTAGCCGAGGCTCATCACGTGCCACCGGACCTCGATGTCGCGCACCTTCTCGACTTCGAGCATCCAACGGGAGGTGATCCAGGCGAACGGACACAGGGGGTCGAACCAGAAGTCTGCGGTGTCGGTCATGGAGTCGACATTAGCGACAGGCGGCGTCCAAATGGACTGCGTCCCCCCGACCGGGTGGTCGAGGGGACGCGTCTTTGGGACTGTTCAGTCAGCGGCTCACGGGTAGAAGGTTGCCTTCATCGTGTTGCCATCACCCGGGACGATCCAGTTGATGATGCTGGTGACTCCCCAGCCACAGCCGGTGAACTTGCCGAGCGCATAGGTGCCGGAGAACGTGTTCGCGCCGTCGAGGCTGATCGGACCGGACATCTTCGAGGTCACCGGCCGCTCGGTCCGACAGGTGTTGCCGACCAGGTTGAGCCATGGCATCCAGACCGGGCGCACCGACACGATGCGTACGTTGAACGAGGCGACCGCGTCCACGTGCATGTTCGCCAGGTCGACCGTGCCGCTGACCGGCGCGGCCTGATTCATCGCGAAGGTGATGTCGGCCAGCGGAAGCGAGCCAAGGCTGAAGCGCTTCTTGGCCTTCGGCAGGTTGAGGTCACCCGTGAGTGCCATGGACTCCAGGCCGATGCCGCCCTTGAAGGTGCCGGTGGGGATGACAACGGTCTGCCCCAGGCTCTTCATGGTGGTGGTGACGTCGACCTTCCAGTCCACGGGCAACTGGTCTTCGGCCTGCGCGGGGGCGCTGACCATGGTGGTGCCGACGAGCAGGGCTGCCGCCGCCAGAACCGCGCGCACACGCGTGCGAATTGAAAACATGCCTGTCTCCCTCAGGTGCATGAAAATAGAACGTGTTATAAAATGCCGTGCGGCTGTGATCTTGTCAACACTTCTTTACACTCCTGTTTAGCAAATCTTCAGCCGTTCCACGGCCTGCCCCGCGACGTCGAGTCCCCAGCCGAACTCCCGAGCGGACTCGCGCAATGACATGATCACGCGCATGCCTGGAACCAATCTGACCCGCGACGAGGCGGCTACCCGCGCCGCGCTCCTCGACGTCACTTCGTACGAGATCGCACTCGACCTCACCACGGGACCCGAGACGTTCGGCTCCACGACCACGCTGCGGTTCACCAAGCTAGAGGCCGGCGCCAGCACGTTCGCCGACCTTGTGGACGCCACGATCCACGAGATCACCCTCAACGGTCGCACGCTAGATCCCGCGACCGCGTACGCCGACAGCCGGATCGCACTGGACGACCTCCGCGCCGACAACACGCTGGTCGTACGCGCGGACTGCCGCTACACCAACACCGGCGAGGGACTGCACCGCTTCGTCGACCCCGCGGACGACCGCGTCTATCTCTATTCTCAATTCGAGGTCCCGGACGCCCGCCGCGTCTTCACCACGTTCGAGCAGCCGGACCTCAAGTCGGTCTTCACCTTTCACGTCACCGCGCCCGAGCACTGGGTGGTCGTGTCCAACGCTGCGACCCCCGAGCCGGAGCGCCTCGGCGACGGCAAATCCATCTGGCGTTTCCCCACCACGGCCAAGATGTCCACCTACATCACGGCCGTCGTCGCCGGTGAATACCACGGCGAGTTCGATGTCTATCAGGGCAAGCACGGCGACATCCCGCTCGGGCACTACTGCCGCCAGTCGCTCAAGGACGTCATGGATACCGACGTCCTGGTCGAGATCACCAAGCAGTCGTTCGCCTTCTTCGAGGACCTCTTCGACTATCCCTACCCGTTCGGCAAGTACGACCAACTCTACGTCCCCGAGTACAACATGGGCGCCATGGAGAACGCCGGGTGCGTGACCCTGCGCGACGAATACATCCCACGCAGTCGCCAGCCGCGATCGTTCTACGAGTTCCGTGGCTCGGTGATCACCCACGAGATGGCACACATGTGGTTCGGCAACCTCGTGACGATGAGGTGGTGGGACGACCTGTGGCTCAACGAGTCGTTCGCCGAGTGGGCCTGCTACCACGCGCAGGTCGAGGCGACGGAGTTCACCGAGGCGTGGACCGGCTTCACCAACGCCCGCAAGCAGACCGGCTACCGCGCCGACCAACTGCCGACCACACACCCGATCGCGGCCGACAATTACGACCTGCACGCGGTCGAGGTCAACTTCGACATGATCACGTACGCCAAGGGCGCCTCGGTGCTCAAGCAACTCGTCGCCTGGGTGGGCATGGACGCGTTCATCGCGGGCATCCGGCAATACTTCAAGGACTGGGCGTTCGGGAACCCCGAGTTCAAGGACCTGCTGGCAGCCTTGGAGAAGTCGTCGGGTCGCGAACTCACCAGTTGGGCCGAGGAGTGGCTGCAGACCGCAGGCACCAACACCCTGCGGCCGGCCTTCACCCTCGACGAGTCGGGCGCGTACGCCTCCTTCAGCGTCGAGCAGTCCGCGCACCCCGACTGGCCCACGCTGCGCCGACACCGTCTCGGCATCGGGCTCTACGACCTCGACGGCGGCCGTTTGGTGCGTCGCGAATACCTCGAGGTCGACGTCGCCGGAGCCTCCACGGACATCGCGGAACTGGTCGGCACCAGGCAGCCCGACCTGTTGCTGCTCAACGACTCCAACCACGCGTTCGCCAAGATCCGTCTCGACGAACGCTCGCTGGCGACTGCCCTGGAACATCTCGCCGACATCGAGGACTCGCTGGCGCGGGCCCTGGTGTGGGGCGCTGCCTGGGACATGACACGCGACGGTGAACTGCCGACCCACGCCTGGATCGACCTCGTCCTGGCCAACATCGGTCACGAGACCGATGCCTGGGGTGTGACCCGGATTCCGTTGATGGCCAATGACGCCGCGAACCTGTACTCAGACCCGGCCTCGCGTGACGCGCTTCTGGACACCTGGGAGCAGGGCGTACGACGACTCTTGGTCGAGGCCGAGCCGGGCAGCGACCAGCAACTCACCTTCGCGCGACTCTATGTCGAGACCGAGACGTCGCAAGCCACCTACAACGGGGCTGCGCGCAGCGACGCGGCTCTGGACGAGGTCGAGCGACTCCTGTCGGGCGAATGGGTGGTCGACGGTCTCACGGTCAACCAGGACCTGCGCTGGGCGATCATCACCGGGCTGGCTCGGGCCGGTCGGTTCACAGAAGCGGAGATCGCGGCCGAGCAACAGCGCGACAACACCGTGTCCGGCGCCGAGAAGGCTGCCGCAGCACGCGCCGCTCAGCCCACTGCGGAGGCCAAGGCGCAGGCGTGGGCTGCTCTGATGGACAAGGCGACTCCCAACGGCCGCAGCGACCTGATCTGCAAGTCCTTCTTCCGCGCCGGGCAGGAGGACGTGCTGGCACCGTACTTCGAGAAGTATCTCGACGCCGCCGGCGCCGTGCTCGACACCCTCGGCTTCCACATCGGGTCGAACCTGCTCGAGATCGCGTCACCCGATCCGCTGATCTCGCAGGAGCGACTCGAGCGACTCGACGCCTGGTTGCTCGACCCGCCGGCACCCAAGGGTGCGGTGCGCTTCGTGCGGGAATACCGCGATCGGATGGCGCGGGCACTGCGTGCCCAGGAGAGCGACGCGTCAGTCGCGGCCGAGTAGGCCGAGCTTCTCGATGCCCTTGACCAGGCCGGCGGCGACCTTGCCGTCGGCCAGGTCGGGTGCCATCAGGGCGACGGCACGCTCGCACTCGTCGTCGGTGAGTTTCGTACGAGCGTGGTCGCCGGTCACGATCTCGACCGCGCGACGCGACGGGTCCACCAGGACGAGAACGCTGCGCGCCGGCGCGACGAGAGCGGCGTGCAAGCGGCGTGCCGCCGTGCGTACGTCTCCCTCGGTGTCACCGACATAGACCGAGAACTCGAAGCGATCAAGTTCCTCGGCCGAGCGGATCGCGCGATCGATATCGGCGCGATCGGCTGAGGAGAACTCAATACTTGCCACTGGCTCCACCGGACTCGAGGGCGCTGGCATCCTGCTTGCCGCTCAGCTCACCGGCGCCACCCTTGGGGCCACCGAACCACTCGTCGGTCTTCTCCGGGTCCGAACCCAGTCCCTCGCCACGGATCAGCCACGGCGCGGCCGCGCCGAGGGCGATCAAGAGCGCCAGACCGATCGGGCCGAGCACGAAGATCATCAGCACCCGCGACAGATCGATGGCGGAAGGGTCCTCCCAGCCGACGGGGCGCTCATTCGCGTACGCAGGCACGGACACCAGCACGAAGGAGACGACCAAGGCCACGACGGCGTACGCGCGACCGCGAGAACGAGAGGATGCATGACGAGTGCTCACGGGCCACAGGGTAGCCGCTGTCGCCCACAGCGGCCCACCCGCTCACCCTGTGCCCCTGCCTGACCCTGGGTGACCTGCGTGACTTGGGGCCTGCCTGCGGATGCCGGTAATACTCGGGGCCATGCTTTCGCTCCTCGACACGCGCACCTGCGCCCCTGGCGAATGGATCTGCGCCACCACCCTGCAGATCACCGGCAATGAGCAGTGGGCCGAGGTGTCCGACCTCGTACTCGGGAAATCGGCCGTCATCGTGGCGCTGATCCTGCTCGGGTTCGTGATCCGCTGGTTGCTGCACCGCCTGGTCGACCGGCTCGTACGCAAGGCTGAAACCGGCATGCTGCCAGGCCGGGTGGGCGACAGTGTGGGGCAGTTGATCACACGGGAAACCGGATCCGCGCGGCGCGTGCAGCGCGCCAAGACCATGGGATCGCTGCTCAAGAGCATCATCACCGGCATCGTCTTCGCGGTCGTGTTCACGATGGTGCTCAGCGAGGTGGGCGTCAACATCGCCCCCATCCTCGCCAGCGCGGGCATCGTCGGCGTCGCGCTCGGCTTCGGCGCCCAGAGCCTGGTCAAGGACTTCCTCTCCGGCATCTTCATGATCGTCGAGGATCAGTACGGAGTGGGCGACGCGGTGGACCTGGGGGAAGCCGTGGGCACCGTGGAGGCAGTGTCGCTGCGGGTCACCCGCGTACGCGACGTCAACGGCACGGTCTGGTACGTCCGCAATGGCGAGATCGTGCGGGTAGGCAATCAGAGCCAGAACTGGGCACGTTCGGTGCTCGACATCACCGTGGACTACGGCGAGGACATCGCGAAGGTGACCCGCGTCCTGCGCGATGTCGCCCACGACCTGTGGGAGGACGAGGACTTCACCGGTGTCGTGATCGAGGAGCCCGAGGTGTGGGGCGTCCAGGACCTCACCCAAGAAGGCGTCGTCGTACGCGTCACCCTCAAGACCGCGCCGCTGGAGCAGTGGCGCGTGGCCCGCACGATGCGCGAGCGCATCAAGGCACGCTTCGACTTCGAACGCATCCGGATGGCGCATCCGCAGCGGGTGATCTTCTCCGACCCCGAGCCGAATCCCCGACAGACCAATGAGACGACCGATCTCGACCCGGAGGGTGAGTGACCCCGAGGGTGGGCGCCGCCGGGACCCGCGGGCAGACTGTGCCTTGTGAGTGACGTGACCGAGCAGACCTTCTTCGACGACATCGGCGGCGAGGACACCATCAGGAAGATCGTCGCCAAGTTCTACGAGGGTGTCGCCACCGACCCTGATCTGCGGCCGATGTATCCAGAAGAGGACCTGGGTCCGGCCGAAGAGCGGTTCCACCTGTTCCTGATGCAGTACTGGGGCGGGCCTACGACGTACTCGGACAACCGTGGTCATCCGCGCCTGCGGATGCGACACGCCCCGTTCGCGGTCACCCCGCACGCGGCCCAGCGTTGGCTGGTGCATTTCCGGGCCGGACTGGACTCGGTGGCACTCACGCCCGAGCAGGACGCGCGCTTTTGGGATTACGTCACACATGCGGCGCAGTTCATGATCAACGCGCCCCAAGACGCTGCCCAGAATCGAACCCAGGATTCGCCCCAGAGTTCTACTGAGTGAGGTGCTTGCGCAGGTCGTCCGGGATCGGCGCCGAAGCGCCAGCCTCCGGGTCGTAGAAGACCACCGCCGCCCTAGCCCGCGCACACACCACGTCGCCGTCGCGGATCTCGGCCTCCATCGTCATCGACTTCGTGCCGAGGTGACTCACCGAGGTGAAGAGGTCGTACGGCTGCTCGCGGTAGAGCAACGGTCGGACGTACTCGATGCGCACCTGCGCGACGACGTGTCCGCCACTGGCGCGGCGGCCGACGGCTTGCGAGGCGCGGGTGAGCAGGGCACCACGGCCCTCCTGGAAGTATTCGACGTACTTCACGTTGTTGACGTGGCCGTAGATGTCGAGGTCGGAGAAGCGCGTGTGCAGCGCGAAGTGTCCAAGTTCGCTCACGACCGCGCGGATCGGAGTCGGACGCACCGGCTCGTCGGGCTCCATCGCCTCGATCAGCCGGGTCCGCTCGGGCGCGGTCAGCCGGCGCGGAGCCTTGCGTGAGAAGACGTACGGGGTGAGCACGGTGCGCGCACGGGCGTAGAGGATCCGCTCGCCTTCGCGCTCGTCATAGATCTCGTACGCCAGCGCGAAACTCGCGGCGCGCACCTCGCATACCCAGGTATCAACGAAGACCGAGCCGTAGCGAAACTTCAGCGGCGCGAGGTAGGTGATGTCCGTGCTCACGACCAAGACGCCTTCGTCCGGATCCGTCGGGCTCTCCTGCGGCGTCAGCGCCCGCAGGAGGTCGACACGCGCCTCCTGCAGGTAGTCGACGTAGGTGACGTTGTTGACGTGGCCGAGCAGGTCGAGGTCGGCCCACCGCAGCGGGCAGGCATAGCGATGACGCATGCCCCGATGCTGTCAGACCGGGCGCCGCTGCGGTGCGTGGATCAGTGGCTGAGCGCGAACCGGTGTCCGTAGTAGGTGCGCACCGACTCGTGGCGTGCGATCCGCGCGCGGTGGTTGACGACGACCGTACGTCCGGCGACGCCGACCAGCATGGCAGCCGTCACGGCCGCGACAGTGAAGAAGAGTGCGAAGAACCAGGTGGCGTTGGTGAGCAGTTCGAAGGTCATCTCGCGATCCTTTCTACTTTTGTAGTATCTCTACGTATGTAGAAACTACACCTGTAGAAACAGCAACTCAAATCGTGGCAGAGTGTCTCCAGTCACACCCAACTCCGGAGGCCGACACGTGCCCGACACCGACTTTCTCGACGCACTGACCCCTCGGCGTCGAGCCATCCTGACCGCCGCCACGCAGGTGGTTTCCGACCACGGCCTGCGCGGCCTGACCCATCGGGCCGTCGACCGGGCCGCAGGCATAGCCGAAGGCAGCACCTCGGCGTACCTGCGTACCAGACACGCACTGCAGTTGGAACTCGCTCGCTTCGTGGTGGCGAGCCTGGCCGAGGACATTGCGGCCCACACCGCGCTGCTCGCAGATCCCTCCGCGCGCGAGAGGGCGGCCGAACTCACCACCGGCCTGTTCCAAAGCTGGCTTGCCCAGTCCGAGCTTCAGCGCTGTCGGGTCGAACTCACGTTGGAGTCAGCCCGCGATCCCGAACTCGCCGAGGTCTTCGCCGCTTCGCGTGCGCACCTCGTCGCGATCTTGTCCGCGGTGCCCGACCGCTCCGGCGCACCCCGCTCGCTGGCCGAGGCCGAGACCGTGATGGCCGCCGCCGACGGCATCCTGACCCATGCCCTGGGTCGTCCAGCGGATGAACGCCCCGCCTTCTTGCGGGCCTCTCTTGAGTGGTTGCTCACACCGATGCTCAGCGGCGTTTCCGATCGTTAGGCTGCGCTCAAGTCATCCACTTTCTCATCGCAGGAGTTCTTCCATGCCCGAAGCAGTGATCGTCTCCGCCGCTCGTACGCCGATCGGCCGTGCCAACAAGGGATCCCTGAAGGACTTCCGCCCCGACGATCTCACCGCTTTCATCGTCAAGACCGCGTTGGACAAGATCCCGTCCCTGGACCCCAACACCGTCGACGACCTCGTGCTGGGCTGTGGCCTACCGGGGGGCGAGAGTGGCAACAACATGGGCCGGATCGTCAACGTCCTCAACGGGATGGACCAGGTCGCCGGTACGACCGTCACCCGCTACTGCGCCTCGTCGGTGCAGTCGACACGGATGGGATTCCACGCGATCAAGTCCGGTGAGGCCGACGTCGTGATCTCAGCCGGCGTGGAGATGGTGTCTCGGTTCGCCAAGGGCACCTCCGACCACATCCCCGACACGAAGAACCCGCTCTTCGCCGATGCCGCGAAGCGCACCGAGGAGTACGCCAAGGGGGGCCAGGACTGGCACGACCCGCGCGAGGACGGACTTCTCCCCGACATCTACATCGCGATGGGCCAGACGGCCGAGAACGTCGCACGGTTGCGCGGCTTGGATCGCCGCGAGCTCGACGAGTTCGCCGTACGCTCGCAGAACCTTGCCGAGAAGGCGATCAACGACGGTTTCTGGGCACGCGAGATCACCCCGGTCACGCTGGCCGACGGCACGGTCGTCTCCGCGGACGACGGCCCGCGTGCGGGCGTGACGTACGAAGCCATCTCGCAACTCCAGCCGGTCTTCCGCCCCGACGGTGTCGTCACCGCGGGCAACTGCTGCCCGCTCAACGACGGCGCCGCTGCCGTGGTGTTGATGTCGGACACCAAGGCTGCCGAGCTCGGCCTCAAGCCGCTGGCCCGGATCGTGTCGACCGGAGTGTCCGGTCTGGCGCCGGAGATCATGGGCCTCGGCCCGGTCGAGGCCACCCAGCGCGCACTCAAGATCGCCGGCATGACGATCGGTGACATCGACCTGGTCGAGATCAACGAGGCGTTCGCGGCTCAGGTAGTGCCGTCCTATCAGGAGTTGGGCATCGACTTGGACCGGCTCAACGTGAACGGAGGCGCCATCGCTATCGGGCACCCCTTCGGCATGACCGGCGCGCGCCTGCAGAACACGCTGCTCAACTCGCTGGACTGGCACGACAAGTCCACCGGCCTGATCACGATGTGCGTGGGCGGCGGCCAAGGCATGGCGATGATCATCGAGCGGCTGGGCTGACGCGAGGCGCCAGAGCTCAGCACCCGGTTGGTCCGCTCAGCACCCGGATCGTCGGGGGTTGAGCGGACCACAGTGCGCTCAACCCCCGATTCGGCAACCCAAGGACCAGCGGGATGGGCCGACACGGTCACTCAGCACCCGATTGGTCCGCTCAGCACCCGGATCGTCGGGGGTTGAGCGGACCACAGTGCGCTCAACCCGCGATTCCGCGCGGCATCTCGGCCGCGAATCCCTACAATCGCACCCATGCCCGAGACTCGGTGGTTAGACGCGGGCCAGCAGCACAGTTGGCGCGCGCTGGTCATGGGCACCACCCTGCTCATGGACCGCCTTGATGCCGATCTGCGCTCGGCGTTCAACATCTCGTTGACCGAGTACGAGATCCTGGTGCGGCTCTCCGAGCGCGAGGGCGCCGAGATGAGGATGGCTCAGCTTGCGGACGCCTTGTGCCACAGCCGCAGCCGGGTGACGCACACAGTGGCGCGGATGGAGCGCCAGGGTCTGCTCACCCGGCGCGTGTCAGCCGAGGACGGCCGGGGAGTCGTGGCGGCGATGACACCCGCAGGGCGCACACTGCTCGACGAAGCCGCACACGTGCACGTGGGAGGTGTGCGCGACAACCTGATCGACCGCGTGACCCCGGACGATCTGGCTGCCATGGGGCGTGTGATGGACGCCGTGTCGGACGGCTTGGTCTCCAGCCACCCCGAGATCGAGATCCGTCCGGGCGCGACGTCCGGCTGACTCAGTCTCGCGTCAGTTTGCGGTGTGTCACCCGGTGCGGCCGGGCGGCCTCGACGCCGAGACGTTCGATCTTGTTCTCCTCGTAGGCCGCGTAGTTGCCTTCGAACCAGAACCATCGGGCCGGATCCTGCTCGTCGCCCTCCCAGGCAAGGATGTGGGTCGCGACGCGGTCGAGGAACCACCGGTCGTGGGAGGTAACCACCGCACAGCCCGGGAAGTCCAAGAGAGCGTCCTCGAGGGACGACAGCGTCTCCACGTCCAAGTCGTTGGTGGGCTCGTCGAGCAGCAGCAGGTTTCCGCCCATCTTCAAGGTCAGCGCAAGGTTGAGGCGGTTGCGCTCACCACCGGAGAGCACCCCGGCCTTCTTCTGCTGGTCGGGGCCCTTGAATCCGAACGAGGCGACGTATGCGCGTGAGTTCATCTCGAAGTTGGCGACCTTGATGAAGTCCAGGCCGTCGGAGACGACCTCCCAGACGTTCTTGTTGGGGTCGATGCCGCCGCGGCTCTGGTCGACGTAGGAGATCTTCACGGTTTGCCCGACACTGAGCTCCCCGGCGTCAGGCTGCTCCTGGTCGGTGATCATCCGGAACAGGGTCGTCTTGCCGACGCCGTTGGGGCCGATCACACCGACGATGCCGGCGCGCGGCAGCGTGAACGACAAGTCGTGCATCAGCGTGCGGCCTTCGAAGCCCTTGGTCAGACCCCTGGCCTCCAGCACGACGTCTCCGAGCCGCGGACCGGCCGGGATGTTGATCTCGGAGGTGTCGATCTTGCGGAAGCGGTCGGCCTCGGCTGCCATCTCCTCATAGCGTTGCAGGCGCGCCTTGCTCTTGGCTTGGCGGGCCTTGGGGTTCGAGCGCACCCAGTCGAGTTCCTTCTCGAGCATCTTGGCGCGCTTGGCGTCCTTCTGACCCTCGATCTTCAGGCGGTCCTTCTTGGTCTCCAGGTAGGTGGAGTAGTTGCCTTCGTAGGGGTGGGTCTTGCCGCGGTCCAATTCCAGGATCCATTGCGCGACGTTGTCGAGGAAGTAGCGGTCGTGGGTGACGGCCAAGACTGCGCCGGGGTACGCCGCCAGGTGGCCTTCGAGCCATTGCACCGACTCGGCGTCGAGGTGGTTGGTCGGCTCGTCGAGCAGCAACAGCGACGGCTGCTGGAGCAGGAGTTTGCACAGCGCCACGCGGCGACGTTCACCACCCGAGAGGTTGTCGACCAACACGTCCGACGGGGGGCAACGCAGTGCGTCCATCGCCTGCTCCAGACGGCTGTCGATGTCCCAGGCGTCGGCATGGTCGAGCTCGGTCTGCAGGTCGCCGGTCTCCTTCATCAGGGCGTCGTAATCGGCGTCCGGTTCGCCCATCTCGGCGTACGCCTCCTCGAGGCGCTTCATCTTGCCCTTGAGGTCAGCGACTGCCTCTTCGATGTTCTCCAGGACCGTCTTGCCCTCACTGAGCGGCGGTTCCTGCTGCAGCATCCCCACGGTTGCCTCGGGGTCGAGGATCGCGTCACCGTTGTTGGCGTGGTCGAGTCCCGCCATGATCTTGAGCAACGAGGACTTGCCGGTGCCGTTAGGCCCGACGACGCCGATCTTCGCGCCGTGCAGGAACGACAGGGTCACGTTGTCGAGGACGACTTTCTCACCGTGGGCCTTACGCACATTGCGCAGGGTGAAGACATATTCCGCCATGCCCGCGACCCTATCCAGGCGGGCGCACTAGCGACGAACCGCCGTGGCCCGGCTCTCAGGCGGCTGACTCCTCGGCAACCGCGGCGGTCTGCCACTCCGGCGCGGGGCGCTCCTCCGACTGATCGTCGCCTTCCTCGCGCTGCTGATCCGCCGATGCGGGCAACGGCCGCGGACGACGGAAGTCACTGGTGCCGCGGTTGAGGTCGTGGCCGACGTGCGACGCCTCGATCTCGAACACGGTGACCTCCTCGCCTTCCTTGGTCGTGAAGGTATTGGCGTTGAGCCGCCCGTGGACGATCACGGCGTCGCCTCGGCGCAGGGAGCGGTGTGCGTTCTCCGCGAGTCCACGCCAGACGTTGACGCGGTGCCATTGGGTCTCCCCGTCGTACCACTCGTTCGTCCGCTTGTTGTAGCGCCGGGGAGTGGCCCCGAGGCGGAAGTTCAACACCGGTCCCCCAGTGGTGTCGTGGAGCCGCGGGTCCGAAGCGATCCAACCGGCGAGCGTGATGATGGTTTCATTCATGGTCGTTGCCTTCCAGGTGTGGTGCCGATCCGTGCGACCGGCCTGGCACCACGATCGATTGGCCCACCGACAACGGGGCTGAGCAGGGCGCGCGCCTGTGGATAGCGCGTACGATCAGCCCGCCTGTGGAGAAGAAGTGGCTTATTTGACGGCCGTACGGAGTCCGTCGCGAGTCTTGGTGTAGGCGTCGAGCTCGGCCTGGATGGGCGCAATCACCAGCTCGTCGGTCACTGTCGAGATGCCGGTGCGCAGTCGTTTGTCCGCGGCACGTGCGCGCGATTTCGCGGTCGCGGCGACCAGGAAGCGACACACCAGTGCCAGCAGCAGTCCTGCCACCACTCCCCCGAGCAGCATCAGTGTCGGCACGGGGAAGCCTTGCCACTCCGGCACGGGGATGTCGCGATTCGGGCTCAAGAAAGCGAGCCCGAAGATGGCACCCAGCCACACCGTCCCCGCGATCGCGGTGAGGATCAGCGCCCATTGCAGGGCGCGTACCACTCCCGCCCACACCGGCAACTTCTCGACACCCAGATCCGTGGACGCCAGGGACGAGTCCAGCCGGTCACCTACGTCATCTAGATGCGACACCGAAGCCCGTCTGATCGCGCTCTGCCAGGGGCGGGTGAGTTCGCCAGACACCTCGTCGGCCAGTTCGCGGACCTCCGAGTCGACGCGGGCACGCTGCACCGCGGTCGCCTCCGGGATAGACGTCCGCGACGTGCCGGTCAGGATCTTGCCGGCCGCGCCGAGATCCAGGTGCAGCCGCTTGAGCGGGTCCGGCTTGAGCTTGGTCACCCACGCGACCACGGGCCACCCGGTGGCTCGACCTGCGCGCATCCGAGTCGACTTCTCGACCGCCGCAACCACGGTCGGCACTCCGGCCGCATCCGCGAGGGCGTCGTTGAGCCCGGCCACACGCTCCTTGCCGAGCTTGCCCGGCTCGGCGTTGCCGGAGATCTCGGCCAAGGCATGGGCCGCGGCCGCCACGTCCGCCTCGACGCGCGAGCGAGCTGCCTTCTTGGCCGCCGCGCGTTCGGAGATCTCGCGTCGCAACTCGTCGACGCCGATGCCCTGCTTGGCTGAGATGCCGCGCACCGGCACGTCGTACAGTCCGTCTGCGGCGAGCAACCGTTGGACGTCGCCGATCATGGCCTCGCGCCTCTCGGGCGGCACCGTGTCGATCTGGTTGAGCACCACCATCATGACGTCCTTGTGCGTCTTCAGCGGCGCGAGATAGCGGTCATGGATGGCCGCGTCGGCGTACTTCTGCGGATCCAGCACCCACACCAACAGGTCTGCCAACTGGACCAGCCGGTCGACTTCGAGATGGTGCGAGACCTCGGTGGAGTCGTGGTCCGGGAGATCAAGCAGCACGACACCCTGCATCGACAGGTCCTCGCGGCCCACCTCGAGAGTGGCATTGCGTACGACTCGGTGTCGCGGTGCGATCTCGAGCCAGTCGAGCAGCTCTGAGGCACCCTCTTCGCCCCACACGCACGCCGTCGTCCACGAGGTGGTGGGACGGCGTACGCCCACCGCCGAGACGTCCAGCCCGGTGATCGCGTTGAAGGTCGAGGATTTGCCCGAACCCGTGGCGCCCGCGAGCGCGACGACGGTGTGATCGGCCGAGAGCTTGAGACGTCGGTCGGCGCGCGCCACGACACCCGCGGCGCGATCCAGTTCTGTGTCCGGCAGACGGCCACGACCGGCCTCGACGGCCTCCTCGAGTCCGGCCACGCGGGCACCGACATCTGAACCACGCGACAGGAGCCGTTTGGCACCCTCGATCAGGGACGTCATCGATCAACCTCTGGTGTTGTCGCGGAGCTGGTGGATACGCGCACAGACTAAAGGCTGTCCGCAGCGACCTGCGCGGGAGTCTGGGTCGAGAAGCGCACGTCGTCGACCTTGCGTGCCGCTTGGCGCAGCGTCTCCGAGGCGTCGCTGGAGACTCCGAGGCTGTCGAGCAGGTCGAGATAGCGCGCGCGCTCGCCCGCGAGCAGTTGATCCACGCGTACGTTGAGGTCCTTGCGGGCGCGTTCGGCCAGGGAGCGTACGGCCTGATCGCCGAAGACGGCCTCCAGCAACTTCTGCCCCACCACGGCACCGCCGCCCGCGATGCCTGCCTCGGCGCCGCCGAGCATCCCGCCGGTGTGGGCGAACACGACCACCATCAGCGCGACGGAGAGGCCGTTGACACCGAACGCCAAGAACCTGGCGGTCGACCGCTTGTCGGCACCTTCCGTACGCACCATGTCGAGCACGCCCTGCTGCCACTCACGCACCTCGCGTTCGACGCGGCGGCGGAAGTCGCGGGAAGCACGGCCGAGATCCTCTCCGGCCTCCGCCAGCAGCACCTGGCCCGGAGCCAGCGTCTGCCAGGACGCCTCCGCGCGCTCGGCCGAGGCCTCGGCCTGCTCCAGGATCAGGCTCTCCAGGCCGGATTCGACGGCCACGACGACGCGTTCGGCCTGCTGCGGCTTGCCCTTGATCGTGTTGACGATGCGGTCGCGCAACCACCCCACGCGCGTCTCCAGCGAACGCAGCAACTCCCCGGTGCCCACGAACTCCTGCCACCTGGCCAACACCTCACCGCGCAGCAGCGTGCCGTCGGCCGACGCCTTCTCGATGCCCTTGATGCCCTCGGCGTACGCCTTGTCCGCGTCCTCGCGCAGCCGCGTCACCGCGTCGGCCTGGGCCGCCGCAGCATCGGCGATGTCATGGGTCTGCCGGGCGAGAGTGCGTACCGCACCGTCGAGGGTCTGGCGTACGACCGCCGAGCGCGCCTCGGCGTCGGCGGCCAACGAGTCCAACCACCCACGGATGTCGGATACCTCGGCGGGGTCGAGTAGTCCGTCTGCACCCAACGGCTTCTCGGCAACCGTGAACAGGGGTGAATCCTTGAGCCCGCGTGCGGCCAGCATCCGCGCGAGGTGGGTGCTCACCGTCTCGATCGCCTCGACGGGAGTACGGTCCAGCACGATCGCGACCGCGGCAGAGCGATCGGCCGCGGCTTTGAGGAACTCCCAGGGCACCTGGTCGGCGTACCGCGCGGCCGAGGTCACGAAGAGCCACAGGTCGGCGGCGGCGAGCAATTGACCGGCCAACGTGCGGTTGGCTTCCTCGACGCTGTCGATGTCGGGGGCGTCGAGGATGGCCAGGCCACGCGGCACCTTGTCGGTGGCGACCAACTGCAAGGCTGCCGGGTCGTTGGTCTGCCGCGTGACTCGCTCCAGATCGGGCAACAGGCGATCCTGGCCGAACCACTCGGCGTCCTCGGGGTGGTGTACCAGCACAGGAGAACGCGTCGTCGGTCGCAGCACACCCGGCTCGGTGACCTTCTCCCCCACGACCGAGTTGACCAGGGTCGACTTCCCGGCACCGGTGGAGCCGCCGACGACGGTGAGCAGCGGGGCCTCGATGGTCATCAGTCGTGGGATGACGTAGTCCTCGAGCTGGTCGACCATCGCGGCGCGCTGGGTGCGTACGCCTTCGATGCCCGGCAACTCGAGCGGAAGAGCGGTCTCCTGCAACGCGCTTCGCAACTTCACCAGACTGGTGATCATGGACGTTTCCGGCGCCACGATGGCGCGTGGGTTCTCGGTCATCGCGTAGGCGCTCCGGTGTGCTGGGATCCGAAGGACAGGAAGGGTCGGATCGCTCGAATCTCGGTGACGTAGTGCGCCCCGCGGTCCTGATAGTCCGCGGGAGCGACCCCCCGCATGAAACGGTTGTGCAGGAAGCCCAACTCGACGGCGGCACGCTGGTAGTCGCGCATCGCTTGAAGCCCCTGCTCACCGCCGAGCTGCTTGGCCTGGTGGCGCGCGTGTCGTCGGCCGCGCAGATCTGCCAACCACAAAACGTCGGCAGCGGGCAACAGACCGCGGTTGGCCGCATCGCCGAGCGAGGCGAGCAGCAGCTTCTTCTCGTTGCTGCGGGCGTAGATCCCCAGGCCCGCGACCCCGAGGAGTGCGGGCAGGCCCAACACGCCATAGACGAGCAAGAACTTGTCGCCGCCGAAGATGGTCGAGCCGTTCCACAAGCCGTGCGCGAGGACGGCGCACAGGTACCCGACGATCGGCGCGAAGATGCGTACGGGCATGGACTTGCTGCCGACGGCGATGCCGATGCCGATGCCGATGAACGCGGTGAACAGTGGGTGTGCGAACGGGCTGAAGATGCAGCGCACGATGAACAGCGCCGTCAGGGCCGGTACGCCGCCAGGACCCGTCGCGTCGGTGCCGTTGTACGCGGCGCCCAGATAGAGGATGTTCTCGACGAACGCGAACCCGATGCCGACCATGCCGGCATAGACGATGCCGTCGAGGATCCCGTCGATCTCGTGGCGGCGCCACCACAACAGCAACAGCAAGAACACCCCCTTGGCGGCCTCTTCCACGACCGGGGCACCGATTGCGAGGCTGAACTCGGCCGACATCGGCACGACCAGGCCGCCGACGCCTTGGATCAGAAGAGTGCCGGCCGTGGCCACGAAGCCGCCCCACGCCAGGCCGCTGGCCAACAGCAGTTTCGGCTCGGGCTCATAACGGTCCAGCCACATGAAAACGGCCACCAGCGGACCCACCGGAATCGCCGCCGCAGCGGCAGCGATCATCATGCTGGACGGGGCTCCGCTGAGCAGGATGACGGCGATCATCGCCAGTGCGCCCAGGGCCGCGAGGACCGTCACGACAACGGTGAAGGCGACGTTGTCCCGAGGGCGAGTTTGCATGGGCGTGAGCCTAACGGAGCAGCACTGACAGCCCGCTACGGTGAGGGGGTGAGCGACGACGACCTGCACACCGAGTCCCACGACCCCGCCGTACCCGAAGCGTACTCCCGCTTCATGCAGCAGGGGTGGGGCGAACGCGAGCTCGACCTGCCCGAACACCCCGTCGCGCCGTACGCTGCTGCGCGTCGGCAACGGCTGAGCGAGGCGTTCCCCGGTGAGCGCCTGGTGCTGCCGGCCGGTGGTTACAAGGTCCGCGCCAACGACACCGACTACCGCTTCCGGCCCGACACCGCGCACACCTACTTCACCGGCAACCAGACCTCCGACGCCGTACTCGTCCTCGACGACGGCGACGCCACGCTCTATGCACGCCCCCGCTCCGAGCGCGACTCCGACGAGTTCTTCCGCGACCGGCAGTACGGCGAACTGTGGGCCGGACGCCGCCCGTCCGCACGCGAGATCAGCGATTCGCTCGGGATCGAGGTCAAGCACGTACGCGACCTCCCCTCCTTCGACGACGACCGCAAGACTCGTGACATCACGACAGACGACGACCTGGCGCGCGTGGCCGCCGAACTCCGACTGGTCAAGGACGAATGGGAGATCGACCAACTCCAGGAAGCCTGCGACATCACCACGCTGGGCTTCGAGGATTCCGTACGCGAGTGGGACCGGGTGCTCGAGTTCGGGGAACGCTGGATCGAGGGCACTTTCTTCCGACGAGCGCGCGCCATGGGCAACGACCTGGGCTATGACTCGATCGTCGGTGGCGGCGCCCACGCCACCACGTTGCACTGGATCGAGAACGACGGGCCGATCGTGCCGGGCGAGTTGGTGCTGCTCGACATGGGTGTGGAGGGCCGGAATCTCTACACCGCCGACGTCACTCGGACGCTCCCGGTGGACGGCACGTTCACGCCGTTGCAACGCGACCTGTACGACCTGGTGTTGCAGGCGCAGCAGGCCGGCATCGAGGCCGTACGCCCCGGCGCCGCCTTCCTCGATCCGCACAACGCGGCGATGGCGGTGTTGGCGCACGGCCTGGGCGATCTCGGCCTGCTGCCGGTCAGCGTCGAGGAGGCGCTCGACCCGGAGTCGAAGGTGTATGCCCGCTGGACGCTGCACGGCACCTCGCACATGCTCGGCATGGACGTACACGACTGCGCGAGCGCCTCGCCGGACATCTATCCCAAGGGAGACCTGGTCGAGGGCATGGTGCTGACGGTCGAGCCCGGCTTGTACTTCCAGATCGACGACCTGCTGGTGCCGGAGGAACTGCGTGGCATCGGGATCCGGATCGAGGACGACATCGTGGTGACCTCCTCCGGGTCGCACAACCTGTCGGCTGCGCTCCCCCGGACGTCGGCCGACGTCGAGGAGTGGATGGCGCGCCTGCGCGGGTGATCCCACCGGATGGTTGAGGAGGGCGCGAAGCGACCGTCTCGAAACCCTTGGGTTGAGGAGGGCGCGAAGCGACCGTCTCGAAACCCTCACACTGGTGCCATGCAGTGCGACTACTACGACGCGGGGCTGTGCCGGTCCTGCACGCTGTTGCCGATCCCGTACGCCAGCCAACTCGCCGCGAAGTCCGACCGTGCCCGCGAGTTGCTGCCCGCCGTGGCCGACTGGCTGGCACCGGTCTCTTCGCCCCAGGAGGGCTTTCGCAACAAGGCCAAGCTCGTGGTCGCGGGCGGGACCGCCGAGCCGACCCTCGGCATCCTCGGTCCCGATGGCACCGGGACAGATCTGCGTTGGTGTGCCCTGCACGCACCGGCGCTGACCGCCGCCCTGCCCGAACTCGCGGGGTTCATCACCGGCGCGTCCCTGCAGCCGTACGACGTCACCGCTCGCACGGGCGAACTCAAGCACCTGCTCGTCACGATCTCGCCGGACTCAGAGTTGATGGTGCGCTTCGTCCTGCGCTCCACCGAAGCCGAGACACGGATCCGCAAGCACCTTCGTGCGTTGCTGGCTGCGCTGCCCGCCGTACGCGTCGTGTCGCTGAACATCCAGCCCGAGCACAAGGCCGTGTTGGAGGGTGCGCGCGAGATCGTGTTGACGGAAGCTGCCGAACTTCCGATGCGGATCAACGACCTGACCCTGCTCCTGCGACCGCAGTCGTTCTTCCAGACCAACACCGAGATCGCCGCTGCGCTCTACCGCTCAGCCGTCGCGTGGACCGCGGACCTGCCTGTGGAGTCGGTGCTCGACCTCTATTGCGGCGTAGGCGGCTTCGGCCTGCACCTTGCCTCTCGCCGGCGCCGAGTGCTGGGAGTCGAGGTCAGTGCCGAGGCGGTCGAGTCGGCTCGGCTGTCTGCCGCCGAGGCAGGGCTGGAGGCACGCTTCGAGGTCGGCGACGCCGCGTCCCAGTTGCTGTCCGAGACACCGGAACTGGTGGTGGTTAACCCACCCCGCCGCGGCATCGGCACCGACCTCGCACGGCGTCTGAGTTCGAGCGAGGTGCCGTACGTGCTCTATTCCTCCTGCAACGCCGAATCCCTTGCGCGAGATCTCGAGTTGATGCCCACTCTGATGCCGGTGCGGGGTCAGATCTTCGACATGTTCCCCAACACCGAGCACTTCGAGGTGCTGGTGCTATTGCAGCGCAACGGGCTCAGATGAGCCAGGAGGCGAAGAGGATCATGATGCCCAGGAAGACCAGGCAGGCGATGGCGAGGGCCACGAGAAGGCCGGCCTGCAGGCCCTTGCCCTGACGGGTCATGGTGCCCGGGACTCCGATAAGTCCCGCTTGGCTGGGGTGGGCGGGGCCGAGATACTCCAACTCGTCTGGGCCATCCGGCTCCAGGACGTACGTCGCAGCCCCGGCATACCTGCCAGTGCCGACGATCGAGAGTGACACCGGCCGATCGGCCGGCACTTCCAGGCGCAGGGAGCCGATGTCCCACGGGATCGGGTGCTGCATCCCGTCGACACCGACGGTGGCGCTGGACTCACGAACGTGCGGCGGGCGGACATGCAGCGTGATCACGCGCAACGGACCGTGTTCGAGGCGGTACGGAATGGGGCCGGACTCCATGTTGGTCGTCCTACCCTTGGCCCTGGCTGCCTAACCAGGTCGGCGTGTCGGTCACAATGGTGCTGCGTCAGCCCCCGTAGCTCAGCTGGATAGAGCAAGGGCCTTCTAATCCCTAGGTCGCAGGTTCGAATCCTGCCGGGGGCGCAAAGCAGAAATCCCCTGCCTTGAGAAGTGCATGAGTCCCCGCAAACTCATACTTCGCGGGGACTGGAGCCTTGTCTACGGCCCCGCGATGGCGAGATCACGCAGGCGCGCCGCTGCGCTTTGAGTCTTCTGCGGACTCAAAGGTGAGTCGCGGCGGCGTACGCGTCGATCTCGCCCAGGATCCGGTCGCGTACGTCGTCGGGTGCGAACGACGCGCGTACCGCGGCGCGGGCGAGGTCTGCGACCCCCGAGGAGTCCAGGCCGAGCAGGTCGGCCGCGATGGCGTACTCCTTGTTGAGCGTGGTGCCGAACATCGGCGGGTCGTCGGAGTTGATCGTGACGGGCACCCCGGCCTCGACGAACGTACGCAGCGGGTGCGCCTCCAACGACTCGACGGCACGGGTCGCGACGTTGGAGGACGGACAGACCTCCAAGGCGATGCCTCGCTCGCTCAGCGCCGCCAGCAGGGCGGGGTCCTGCGCGGATGATGTGCCGTGCCCGATCCGTTCGGCGCCGAGGAGATCGATTGCGTGCCACACGGTCTCGGGGCCGGTCGTCTCCCCCGCGTGGGGTACGGCGTGCAGCCCGGCCGCGCGCGCGGCGTCGAAGTGCGGTTGGAATTGCGGACGAGGCACCCCGATCTCGGGACCGCCGAGCCCGAATCCCACCAGCGCATCGACGCGGTGGTCCAAGGCGAATCGCAACGTGTCGTCGGCGGACGGCACCCCCGACTCTCCCGGAATGTCATAGATCCAACGCAGCACCAGTCCGAAGTCGCGTTCCGCCGCGACGCGGGCGTCCTCGATCGCCTCGGTGTACGCCTCGATCGGGATGCCCACGGCCACCGAGGTGTACGGCGTGCAGGTCAGCTCGGCGTACCGGATCTGTTGTTCGGTGGCCATCTCGCGCGCTACTTCGTAGGTCAACAGGCGTACGTCCTCGGCGGTCTTGATCAGACCGACGACCGACAGATAGACCTCGATGAAGTGCGCGAAGTCTCGGAACTCGAAGAACCTGCGCAGTGCCTCCGGATCGCTCGGCACGGTCCCGGGATGGCGTTCGGCCAGTTCCGCCACGATGCGCGGTGAGGCCGAGCCGACGTGGTGGACGTGAAGTTCGGCCTTGGGCAGGCCGGCGATGAATGCGTCGAGGGTCACCCGGTCAACCTAGGACCGAGCGACCCTCGACGAGAATTCCAGCGACTATTCGGAGACCAGCTTGCTGATGGCGTCCAGCGCTTCCTGGGGATTGCCGTCGACCTTCTTGCCGTTGATGAACACCGTGGGAGTGCCGGTGACCCCGTCCTTCGACATCTGGTCAGTGGCATTGACCAGGTATTGCCCGTAGACCTTGTCCTCGATCTCAGGCGTGATCTTGGCCTTGTCGGCGCCTGCTGCGACCGCCTGCTTGATCAGTTCTGCGTCCTCGTGCCCGTCGCCGCCCTCGGAAGGCTGGTTGGCATAGAGGTAGTCGTGGAACTTCTTGAAGACATCCTCGCCGCCGACCTCGTACGCCGCGACGAGCGCGTTGGCCGCGCGGGACGAGTATTCGTTGCCCGACTGCGAGTCGAGGAAGGACACGATCCGGTAGTCGACCTTGATCTTGCCGTCGGCCAGGCCCTGCTCCAGCATGTCGCGCGACTGCGCCTCGAAGGCCGCGCAGATCGGGCACTGCGGGTCCTCATAGATGGTGACCGTGTCGGGAGCGTCCGCCTGGCCGATCACGATGCCGTACCCGTCCGTCATCCCCTTGGGGTTCTTCTCGGCAGCCTTGCCGGAATCGTCGCCGCCTCGGGAGATCAGGAATCCCACTCCCAAGATCGCGACCAGGACGCCGACGATGGCGGTGATCACGACAGCGTTGCGGGTGCGCTCTTTGCGCTTCTGCTCCTCCAGGAGCGCCGCCGTGCGGGCGGCCCTGGACTGGTCAGCGGCTTTGCGAGACATGCACTTCACTTTCTTGTTCGTACGTTTCCGGCGGGGTGCTCGACCGGAACAGGACTCCGTCGAGCGAGAACTTGGTGGCGGGTCGCCAGATCAGCCAGGCCGAGAGCGCCAACAGCCCGACGTCCCGGGCGATGTCCCATGGGTACTTGTCGGTCGCGTCGGCATCGAAACCACCGCCGCCGAAGCAGCCGCAGTCGATCTGCAGGCCCTTGGCCCAGGCCCAGGAGATGCCGAAGATGAAGGCGATGAAGAGCAGCGACGAGAGGACCCCGGAGGCGCGCGTCAGCAGCCCCAGGATCAACGTCACGCCCAGCAGGATCTCGGCCATCGGCAGCAGGTGACCCACCGTGGGGACGATGGCTTCGGGCAGGAGGTCGTACGCGCGTACGGCTCGCACGGACCCGGCCGGGTCGGTGACCTTCAGGGCTCCTGCCAGCAACCACACGACGCCGGTCACCAAGCGGGCGAGCAGCCCGAACCACGGCATCCACGCGCGCGTCGGTGAGGTCATGGCAAGAGCCTAAGCGTTGTCGCTGAACGCGGGCTGAGAGCCTGCCCGCGTCTGGGCCCGGATAAAGTGCTGGACCGTGACGGATCGCTTGGTGTGGATCGACTGCGAGATGACGGGGCTCGACCTCGTCAATGACGCGTTGGTGGAGGTGGCGGCGCTCGTCACGGACTTCGAGTTGAACGTGCTCGGCGAGGGCGTCGACCTGATCATCAAGCCGCCGGCCGAGGCGCTGGACCAGATGGGCGATTTCGTCCGCAACATGCACACCACCTCGGGCCTGCTCGACCGACTTGAGGACGGCTTGACGCTCGCCGAGGCTGAGGAGCAGGTGCTGGCCTACGTACGCAAGGAATGCGGGCCGGCGTCGAGGCCGCCGCTGGCCGGCAACACCGTGGCCACGGATCGCGCGTTTATTTCGCGCGACATGCCTGACCTGGAATCATTCCTGCACTACCGGATCGTGGACGTGTCGTCGATCAAGGAACTGTCCCGACGCTGGTACCCGCGTGCCTACTACGCGGCGCCTGCCAAACAGGGCAACCACCGCGCCCTGGCCGACATCCAGGAATCCATCGAGGAACTGCGCTACTACCGCGAAACCGTCTTCGCCCCGCCTCCGGGCCCGACCTCGGATGCCGTACGCGAGGCCGCCGCCCGTCATGGCGGAAGCCTCACCGGCGCTGGCGATTCCACTGAATCGGCACCGCTGTCCTAGACTCCTTGCCGCACGTCCGGTCCTGTAGGCCGGGCGAGCCATGGTGGGTATAGCTCAGCTGGTAGAGCGCCGCGTTGTGGTCGCGGATGTCGCGGGTTCAAGTCCCGTTACTCACCCCAGACCTGGCAGCCCCGGGACCTGGGAGTCGACCACGATTTCCAGGCTCCGGGAAGCCGCTGCTAAGGTTGGTCGTCGGTCGAAAGACCGGCACGAGCAAGCGCCATTAGCTCAATTGGCAGAGCAGCTGACTCTTAATCAGCGGGTTCGGGGTTCGAGTCCCTGATGGCGTACAGATCCAAGCCCCCACCGGGAGACCGGGCGGGGGCTTCGCTCATTTGTAAGCCCGAGCAGATACTCGATCGACGTCTCGAGAGCCCCAGCCAGTCGTGGCAACTCGTCCAAAACGAATGACATTTGGCCTCGAAGTCGCTTCGAGATACCTGAGTTCGAGATGGCCAGGATCTCGACCAAGTCGAGCTGAGTCCGGCCTTGCTCGGCCATCAAGCCTCGAGCGCGTCTAGCGACGACGGCGGCCAAGCCCTGCCCGTCGCCGTGCATTTGTAGATGGTCACCGGCGCTGAGGACGATGTTGAGGCGGTGGTGAAGTCATGGCCTGTCGGGTCTCGCGGGTGGGTGGACTTCTACCGCCAGGACGCCCCCGGGCACATCTTCAACATCGCACGCACCGAGGATGGTGTCCTAGTCATTGAGGCTCAGATCCTGGACAGCAAACCAACGCTCACCGACTTCCTGAGCCAGGTGCGACTGACCAAACGGGTCAGGGGACGCCTCGACCTGAGAGGCACAAGCGTGCACGTCACGCGCGTCGATGACCTAGAATTCAACGAAGGCGTATTGGAGGCAGTCACATGGACTGGACGCGCGCAGCAGAAGCCGCGCAGGCGTACCTAGACGAGCACGCCCCGGAATGCCGGGTAACTGCAGACCCCACGCAGATCCTGACGAACGGCCAGTTGTTCACGTTCCGCCGTGAGCCGGAACCTATCGACGACACCGTGCTCGTGGTTCACGCCGATGGTCACGCAGAGATAGTCACTGTCTTTCCCCCGGGCTCACCTTTGCCGTTCGACGGCCTCGCCCCCGTCGCGGAACCAGAACCCGAGTACCTCGGATACACCGGCCCGCTGATCGTCACCAAGGCCTGAGAAGGTCCCAGCCTCCCCTGTCGAACACCCCGTCAAGGCGGGGTGTTTGTCATTTCCACCGTCTCTCCAGCCTGTCTTCCACCGGGCTGGGTAGCGCCACGCGAACCGCGTTGGCGACCTCACTCACCCGAAATGGGAGCACTCATGCCCGACGAAACGCCGGGAACCAGCAACAACAGCAACCCGATCACGCTGGCTGACACTCACCCCCTGGTGAAGACGCTCGCGGCGCAGAAGTACCAGATCGCCAAGCTCAAGGCCGCCATCACGCAGCCGACCAGCTCACCGCGTTGCAGGACAAGGCGAAGCGGTTCGACGAGCTCGACGCCGCCTCCAAGACCGAGGTCCAAAAGCTGCAAGACCAGCTCGCGGCCACGGCCAAGGAGCGCGATGGGTTCAAGGCCAAGGTCGACGAGCACGACGCCCAGGCCGAGCAACTGCGAGTGCGTGACGAGGTCGCCAAAGCCAAGGGCCTGACCGCGTCCCTGCTGCGCGGATCCTCCAAGGAGGACTTCGAAGCCCACGCCGACGAGTTGATCGCGGCCGGGCTCAAGCCCGCCATCGCCCCACCCGCAGACGGGCAGGGCAACACCGGCACCCAGGTGTCGACCAGCGACGAACTGTCGCCCGACGAGGTCGCCAAGGCGGTCCTCGGACGCTGATCCACGCCGCCCACCCGCCAAGTGGTGGCTGCGGTTATCCACTCAACAGAAGGAGTAGCCACCATGGCGAACGTCTTCCAGAAGGGCACCAAGTTCGCGCAGAACGCGCTGGCCCTTCTCCGCCGCACGGTGAAGGCCCCCGGGCTGTTCACCACCAAGTACACCATCGCCGACTTCAAGGGCGCGGAGGGCGACGTCATCAACGTCAAGCCCCCCCGTGTTGCGCGCCCGCGACAAGGGATGGCGCAACAACAACGCGATCACCTACGACCGCCTCGTCCAGACCAAGATCCAAATCAAGCTGGACAAGCACGACCCCAACGCCGGCACCGCCACCGCAGCTGCCGCGAAGAAGTCTGATCCCCGCAAGGTTGCGTCGCGTGCCCGGAAGATCTTCCAGGATGCACATGTCCCGCTGACGGGCCGCTACTGGCTGGTCGGGTCTGCGGTGGCCGAGGCGATCCGCGATCACGACAAACTTCTCGACGTC
Organism: Nocardioides sp.; assembly: GCA_037045645.1. Taxonomy (NCBI): domain Bacteria; kingdom Bacillati; phylum Actinomycetota; class Actinomycetes; order Propionibacteriales; family Nocardioidaceae; genus Nocardioides; species Nocardioides sp. The sequence continues at coordinate 755,650 of JBAOIH010000001.1, read as the reverse complement.
GACACCTCCGGTGTGCCCGAGGCGCTGCGCGACGGCGTCGTCACGAAGCTGTCCGGCTTCCTCGTCGTCGAGCTCGACGCGCTGGAGGAGGACGAGTCGTACTTCGTGCACGAGTCCTGCCTTGCCATCGCCAACGTCGCCCCCGCGGTCCCGCCGCAGGGCGTCGCCGGCGGCGGTGTCGCGGCCGGGCACGGTCTCGCGCTCACCCAGCTGTGGGACTACGACTCCGACCACCTGAAGTCGCGGTCGATCGTGCACGCGTTCGCCGGCGCCTCGGTGGTCTTGGACCCAGCGACCGTCGAGAACGACATGATCGTCCTCAACGAGAACGACGAGCCCGAGCTGGAGTTCGTACGCGCGATCCGGGTCGTCTATGTGCCGGTTGGTGGCACCGACACGGACCCGGCTGACGGTGACGACGTGTGGACGCTGACCGTGACAGCGACGGGTGGCACCTACACCCTGAGCGTGGACGGTGAGGCGACCGAGCCGATCGCCTACAACGCCACCAACGCGGTGATCGCCGCAGCCGTCAACGGCATCGAGGGTGTGGCGGGCGCGAAGGTTACGGGCACCAGCCCGAAGACCATCACGCTCACCGAGCGCGCCACCGTGACTGTGAACGCCACCGCTGCCACCGGCGGCACCGTCACGGTCGCCTGAGCCGGGACCAGCTGATGACCCTCGAGGGGCTCGCCGCCGACGTCGACGACGCCGCCTCCCGGATCGCCGACGCGGTGGTCGACGACTGATGCCAGCACTACGCCCGCATGGCGCAGCAGCTCCGCGACCGCCTCCAGCGCGACCCACCCACCGACCCCCGGCTGCGCGACCGCATGGCCGCGGACGACCACTTCGCTGCCGGCGATGGCGACCGCAAACTTTTCTAGGAGATCTCCTCGAGAAGCTTGTACGCCGTCACGCGACTGATCCCGGCGGCCTTGGACATCGTCGTGATTGGCACCTCGTTGTGACCTTGGCGGAGCAAGACGCCAATGTCGTCGAGCGCTTCGGCTCGTGCCGCGTTCGCTGCAGCGAGTCGCTGACCGGCCTCCTCGCGCGCCGCGACCACGTCAGGCACGACCTCGCCCCTGCGTCAGAGCGATCGCGCAGAGGCCAAGCCATACGGCCCACAACAGCGCCAGCAGCCCGGACCAACCCGCCACGAGCGTGGCTACCGCGAGCAGGAGCCCGGCGCCGATAGAGGCGGTTGTGGCCGGGTGAGCGAGGTGTGTTCGCATAGGTGTTCAGATCCTTTCGGGTCGACTTTCTCGAAGAGGGGCCGGTTGTAATGTTAGGGAGCGAGGAGCCGGGGGCACTTTTTTTGCCCGCGGCTCCCTTGTTCACTCTCGCCGGTGCTTGCCCTTCGACTTGCGCTTCCGGTTCTGCCAGACCGACACCGCTTGGAGTGCGACCCCAACCGCTGCCAACGCCAGAGCGATATCCGCACCGGCACATGCCGAACATGCCGCCCCTTCCCCACGACCATCAGGTGCCAGCCGGGAGCCGCCCACCGCTGTCCTGTGGGCAACCCGCTCACCGACCAGCCCCCCTCGCCGAGACCGCAGTCGCAAGACGCGTCCCCGCCCCAGCACGCACACCACACGCGGTGACGCTCGCGCTCGCGATACGAGCACGACCACTCGCTCGAGCCGCACGCGCCTGCGCGATGGGCGTCCAATGCGAGCGCCTCGGCGCGCGCGACAGCCGCCACCGCATCGGCCTCGTCGACCAGGCCCGACGGACCACCACGGTCAACGGGGAAGATCACAGTCACCCCGTGGCAGCGATCTTCCAGTGACGGACGAGCGTCCCCGCTGACCGGGGCAGTCCGTCGTGCTACCCCTTCGGGCGAGTTTTCAACGCGGCGGGCGCGAGGCAGAGTTAACCCCATGCCGAGATCCGGTCTGCTTGCGCGCGCGCTCACCAGCCTTGCCGCACTCCTCCCCCTGACTTTCGCCCTGGCCTTCGCTCCGGCGACCCCCGCGTACGCCACCAGTGAAGCCATGCCGCTGGCGCTTGTGGTCGGCGACTCGATCAGCCTCGGCACCGGCGCCGATCCAGGCTTCACCTACCCCGAGGTGATGGCGGACTACTGCGACATCGACTGCCATGTCCGCAACGTCAGTCACGGCGGTCTGTGCCTGATCACGTACGGCTGTGGCTACAAGAAGCGCTTGGTCGACATCTTCGACAAGGAACTGATCCAGCGCCGTCCGCAGATGATCGTCGTGGGCATCGGTCGCAACGATCTGTGCCACGCCACCAACGCGCAGATGCGCTCGGGGCTTCGTCAGTTGAAGGCGAAGGCCGCCCGCGCCGAGATCCCCATCCTCTTCAACACCATCGCTCCGCATGGAGAGAAGTACGGGCACTGGCCGTGTGAGGAACAGCGTCTCGAACTCAATGCCTGGATGCGCGAGAAGCTGCCGGTCAACGATCTCGCCCGACTCCTGATCGACCCGCGCACCTCCATGCTCAACAGCCGCTACGACTGCGGCGACGGACTGCACCTGAACACTGCGGCCCACCGCATGATCGGAACGTTTCTCTATCGCTACATGGTCGACCGCCTCGACCTGCCTCATGTCGCGGTAGCAGCCCCGAACCCACCACGTACGCCGTGATCCGGATAGGGTCCTGTCCGTGAGCGCACAGCCGACGTACGAGCAACTCCTGCAACTTCCTGCCTTCACCGAGCAGCCGGTGCCGATGCCTTTCGAGGACATCAACGGCCACCTCAATGTGCGCCACTATCTGGGCATCGCCAGCGAGGGTCTCGACGAGTCACTGGTCGACCTCGGCATCCCGATGAACTGGCCGATCACCGAGGGCCACGCCTGCTTCTCCGCCGAGCACCACTGCACCTACTTCCACGAACTGCGCACCGGCGACGTGATGTCCACCCGCGTACGCCTGCTCGGTCGCTCCGAGCGGGCCGGCCACGCGGTGGTCTGGATCCTCGACCACACCCACGAACGGGTCAGTTATGTGATGGAGGAGATCTTCCTGCACATCGACCTGTCGGATCGTCGTACGGCTGCCTGGCCGACCGAGGTCGCGGCGAACCTGGATGCCCGGATCGCCGAACAAGACGAGCTGCCGTGGGCGACCGAGGTCAAGGGCTGCCTGACCCTGCGCTGACCAGCGCGCGACGTCAACTGCCTCCGCAGCGAACTCTCCCGCGGTGGCGACTCTGCCCACCGGTCGCGCAATCGTGACCTGGCGGCAGTCCAACGAAATCTGGGTTGATGCGCGGGAAGCGGATCAGCGTACGCATCACGTTGGCGAAACCTGGCGTGACGACCCTGAAGGTCAAGGTGTCGGCCAAGCGGAAGGTCAGGTGAGTAGCCGAGCGGTGACTTCACCGGCATGCGGTTGGGCACGATCGCAGGCATGACCTCTACCTGGCGCTCCCCCGGCCTTCGCGGCAAGATCCTGTACGCATTCCTCGCCTCCCTCCTCAGTGCTGTCGTCACCACCTTCAGCCGGCTCCACGTCACGCATCAGCGTGGTCGCTCGGGTGCAGTTGCCGCGTTGCCCGAGGGCAAGGTGATCGTGGTGGCCAACCACACCTCCTTCGCCGACGGCATCCTTCTCGCGCTCGCGTGCCGACGGCTCGGACGGAGTCTGCGCCTGCTCGGCACCGCCGGCGTCTTCGCCGCCCCGATTGTCGGCCCGCTGCTGCGCAGGCTCGGCTTCATCCCGGTCCAGCGAGGCAGTGCGACGGCCGCTGAGTCGCTGACTCTCGCCGCGGCGGCTCTGCAGGCCGGAGAGGCGGTCGGCATCTTCCCCGAAGGTCGGATCACCCGGGATCCGGCGTTCTGGCCCGAGCGCGGCAAGACCGGTGCCGTACGACTCGCGGCGATGACGGGTGCCCCGATCGTGCCCGTGGCGATCATGGGAGCCCATCGGTTGCTCGACCGCAAAGGCAATGGGTGGCGGCTGCTCAAGGCGTTTGTGCTGACGCCCGAGGTGCAGGTGCTGGTGGGCGAGCCGATCGGCGTCGCGCCACTCGTACGCGATGTCGACGACGAGGCCTCGATTCGCGCCGCGACGGATCTGATGATGGCTCGACTGACCACCGCGTTGGAGCAGTTGCGCGGCGAGGACTCGCCGGTGCGCGAGGCGGGCGTAGCCGAGCCGCACCCTCTCGTTTCGGACCGGTCGCACTCTGCCTGAGTCACGGCGATAGGCTGAGCGAGGCCAGTCAGCACGACCGCAGGAGTGGACTTAGGTGCCCGAGATCAAGCCTTTGAAGAAGGTCCTCATCGCCAACCGCGGCGAGATCGCCGTACGCGTGATTCGCGCGTGCAAAGACGCCGGCATCGGCAGCGTGGCCGTGTATGCCGAACCCGACCGAGACGCAGTGTTCGTACGCCTGGCTGACGAGGCGTACTCACTCGAAGGCTCGACCCCCGGCGACTCCTACCTCGACATCGACAAGATCCTCGCGATCGCGGCGAAGTCGGGCGCCGACTCGGTGCACCCCGGCTATGGCTTCCTCAGTGAGAACGCCATCTTCGCCCAGGCCGTCATCGACGCCGGGCTGATCTGGATCGGACCTCCGCCGTCGGCGATCGAGAAGCTCGGCGACAAGGTGCAGGCGCGTCACATCGCGCAGAAGGTCGGCGCGCCCCAGGTCGAGGGCACCGCCGACCCGGTCAAGGACGCCGACGAGGTCGTGGCGTTCGCCGAGTCCCACGGGCTCCCGATCGCCATCAAGGCCGCCTTCGGTGGCGGCGGTCGCGGTCTCAAGGTCGCGCGCGAGATGGGCGAGATCCGCGACTTGTACGAATCGGCCGTACGCGAGGCGGTCACGGCGTTCGGTCGTGGTGAGTGCTTCGTCGAGCAGTACCTCGATCACCCCCGCCACGTCGAGACCCAGTGTCTGGCCGACCAGCACGGCAACGTCGTCGTCGTCTCGACCCGCGACTGCTCATTGCAGCGCCGCCACCAGAAGTTGGTCGAAGAGGCGCCCGCGCCCTACCTGACCGACGAGCAGATGGAGCGGCTGTACGCCTCATCGAAGGCGATCCTCAAGGAGGCCGGCTATGTCGGTGCCGGCACCTGCGAGTTCCTGGTGGCGCCGTCCGGCCTGATCTCGTTCCTCGAGATCAACACCCGCCTCCAGGTGGAGCACCCGGTCTCCGAGGAGGTCACCGGCATCGACCTCGTCCGCGAGATGTTCCGCATCGCCGCAGGTGAGGAACTGGGGTACGACGACCCGGTCGTGCAGGGGCACTCGTTCGAGTTCCGGATCAACGCCGAGGACGCGGGCCGCGGCTTCATGCCCGCGCCCGGCACGCTCTCGGTCTGGGAGCCGCCGAGCGGCCCGGGCGTACGCGTCGACGGCGGCTATGTGGCCGGCGAGACCATCCCCGGTGCCTTCGACTCGCTGATCGCCAAGCTGATCGTGACCGGCCGCGACCGCACCCAGGCGCTGGAACGTTCGCGGCGCGCGCTCGACGAGTTCGTCGTCGATGGCATGCCGACGGTCATTCCCTTCCACCGCGCCGTCGTCAGCGACCCGGCGTTCGTGGGTGAGGGCGACGATCAGACCGGCTCGTTCGGCGTCTACACGTTGTGGATCGAGACCGACTTCGACAACCAGATCGAGGCTTTCTCCGGAGCGGCTGCCGAGGCACCCGAGGCCGAGGAGCGTCAGAAGGTGACCGTGGAGGTCGGCGGTCGCCGACTCGAGGTCGTGCTGCCTGGTGGACTGGCCTCCATTGGTGGTGGCGCGTCCGGTGGCGGCGCCAAGAAGCCGAAGCGTACGGCTGGCAAGAAGGCCGGCGCGGCGGCGTCGGGCGACTCCGTCACCTCTCCGATGCAAGGCACTGTGGTGAAGGTGCCCGTGGCCGAGGGCGACACCGTGGCCGAGGGCGACACCGTCGTGGTGATCGAGGCGATGAAGATGGAGCAGCCGTTGAAGGCCCACAAGGCGGGCACGGTCACCGGGCTCGCGGCCGAGGTCGGCGCCACGGTGACCAACGGTGCGGTGATCTGCGAGATCAAGGACTGATCGTCTCGCTGACTCCCCGGCTGGCCGGGGACTCCGTACGCTGACTGGAAGTTCACTGCCATGGGGTGACAGTGAACTTCCCCGTTAGTTATCCACAGCCTGAACGAACGCGGTGGCGCACGCCGACTCGGCGCGGCAGGGTCGAGACATGACCAACTCGCGCTCCCGCTCCACCTTCACTCTCGACCGCGCACGTCAGGTGCTGGATCTCCAAGACGGAGTGATCTCGCGGGCTCAACTCACGGCGGTTGGCGCTAAGGAGCACGACATCAGGCGCCTGATTCGTCAGCGCCATCTCACGGTGCTGCACCCGGGCGTGCTGATCAACCACACCGGCGCCCCGAGTTGGCAGCAGCGCGCGTGGGCGGCGGTGCTGTACGCGTGGCCAGCGGCGCTGGCCGGGCAGTCCGCACTTCGTGCCGAGAACGGCCCTGGTTGGCGAGGCTGCGCCGAGACGGACCCGATCGAGGTGGCGATCTCGCAGTCCCGGCGCGCGGTCGCACCGCCGGGCGTACGAATCCGGCGAGTCACCCAGTTCGACACCCGAGTCCGACTCGACAAGCATCCTCCGCGGGTGCGGGTCGAGGAGGCCACGTTAGATGCAGCCATCGCGGCAACCGACGATTTCGCCACGATCGAGGTGTTGGCTGCGGCGGTCAGATCGAGACTCACGACAGCGACTCGACTGCAAGAGGCTCTTGAGGAACGCGACCGCGTGCCTGCACGCGACTGGATGCTGGCCTTGCTCCTGGACATCGCGAAGGGGACCCAGTCGGTGTTGGAGCATGGCTACCTGTCGTACGTCGAACGCGCGCACGGTCTGCCGCACAGTGTGCGCCAACTGCGCGCGCGTGGCTCGCGCGGGGCCGTCTATCGCGATGTCTCGTATGTCGAATACGACACTCATCTCGAACTGGATGGACGACTCGACCATGACACCGTCGCGGGCAAGGACGCCGACCTCGATCGCGATCTCGATGCCGCGGTGAGTGGGGCGCGTACGGCCAGACTCGGGTGGGGTCAGGTGTATCGCCGCCCGTGCGTCACCGCCGCGAAGGTCGCGAGGATCCTTCGCGCGCAGGGTTGGGCCGGCCGGCCCCACGCATGTGGGCCCGGGTGCACCATCACCCAACAGTTCGCGGCGTGAGTGCGAAGCATCGGCCGATTAGCGGGGAAGATCGCTGTCACCCGGTGGCAGTAATCTTCCAGCTAGTTGGATGCTCCGTGCGCCGGGGACAGGGCCAACTCGGACTCGGTGTGCTCCGCCTTCGAGACACACAGCATGCCGCCCCAGGTCTCGCGCAGCTTGGCTTCGGCACCCGCGAGATCCTCAGTCACCCGCACGTTGAGGATCAACTTGGTGGGGTCGTTCATCGCGAGTTCCTCCTCGATGCCCGCGGGCTGCCTGCCGAACAGCGGATTGGGCGAGTGGTCGACCCAGACGGTCGAGAATCCGGGGAGCTTCTGGGCGGCAGCGGTCGTACGATCCCTGCTCTCCTCGGTCGTCTTGTCGGGGTCGAGCACCTGCCAACCCCCGGACGGCTCGGGGCACGGCGAGGAGAAGTCGGGCGTAGGAGCAGCGGCCACGTCATAGAGCGCAGCGGGGATCGCGCTCTCGTACGCCAGGCGTGTCCCGTCCCAGGTGCCCGTCACCGAGAACTCGCCCCACGTCACCTGACCGGACGTCTCGTGCTCGGGATGCTCGGCCCATTCCCAGCCCGCTAGCGCAGGGCCGTCGCACTGGGGCGGCAGTGACTGCAACACCCCACCCAGGCACAGCTTGGGACCTTCGCCCTCATCGAGGACCGTCGCCAGGTGGGCGCTCGTCACCCGGACCGGCGACGCGGGAAGCGCCGTCGGCATCGAGACCGTGATCGATGCCGGGTCTTGCGCCACGTCGTTGCTCCCATGTGCGCCACACCCCGTCGCGAGCAAGGCGAGCACCACCAGCGTCTGTCTCCGCATGGCACTTTGACGCCGGTCGGAGTTGGTCGGTTCCCACCGAGGAGACCGGGTGCGGAGGTTTCGAGACGGGCCGCCTCCTCAACCACCGACCGGTCAGCGTTTCGTCACCGACAACGTGAACCACGTCGACCGCAGCCCGAACTGCAAGCGCAGCGAGTCGCCGGACGCGATCACCGACCCGCGCGAGCCGATCAACTTCGCCTGCTGGATCCGGCCGCCCCAGTCGCCATTGCCGTCACGGGAGGTGACCACGATCTGCTGCAGGTCGCCGATGGTGGGGTATGCCGCCTCGAAGCTCGCGTCCGTCAGCGTGCGCGTCCAGTCGTGGACGGGGTTGCCGTCCCACCCGTCGTAGGGATCGGCCTGGGCCTTCAGATAGGACATCGAGCCCGCCGCGGTCCAGCCGCCGCTGCTGGCGGAGAACTGCGTGAACGCGGGCGCGGCGCCAGCCGAGACGACCTGTCCGCGAGTGGCCTTGATCGCCTCATCAGCCAACGGATGCTCGAAGTTCACCCCGCCATAGACCTGGCATGAGGTCGTGTCGCAGATGTCGTAGTAGGAGCCGGGCTCGGTGCGCTCGAAGGCGGCGTACGTGCGCGCGGCGATCGCCTGGGCCTGCACTGCCGAAGCACTCCATGAGGCGGGGATCTCGCGTGGCACCACTCCGCGCAGGTATTGCTCAAACGTCGGGACATTGACCGTGTCGCGCGCGCTCGAGAATGCCCCACGCGAGGGGGCCGAACGCAACGGCCCGCGATAGCCGTACGTCCCGCTCGGCGTCTCAAGTCGCAGCACACCGCGGGCGACAAACTCGGCCGCGCCCGGCAACGTGTGCAGGGTTCGCCAGCCGCGACGTCGTTGCGTCTGTACGAGCGTCGAGTTCACTCCCCCCGCGATGAGCCGGAATCGAGCAGGACCAGTCGGCAGCGCGATCTTCGTCGAGCCGACCGACCGCACGAAGAGACGTTTGCGACCGCGTACGACGACGTCATCGGTCGTGTCACCGGTGAGCAGCACGCGAAGTCGTCCAGAAACCGCGCCAAGGGACGTCCCGGGGTAATAGAACGACACGATCTGCTGACTGCTGAGCCCCTCCATCGCCGCGCCCTGCGCGCCGTACTGACTCATGCCGCGACCGTGGCCATACCCGTGACCGGTCAACGTGATCGTCGCCTTCGCGGGGATCGTGAAGGTGTCGGTGCCGCGCTTGATCGGACGGTCCCAGGAGGCGCCAGCGGGCGCCGAGGTGACGGCCAGGAGAGTGGTCGTGGCGGCAGCGAGCAGCAGGCGGCTGAGGTGTCGCATTGGGGAAGGCACTCCGAGGCGTCTGGGGTCGTTGTGACACATCCATACGTATGTGGCGGATGTGACGAATGGCCATGGCATCACGACGTCGAGGCACCCGACAAGGGGCGCGTGATAACTACAGATCTGTAGTTCGCAGAGTCATGCCAGAGAGGTCAGACCCCGTGCAGTTGCCGCGCCGCCTCGGCGACCGACCCGCTCATCGACGGATACACCGTAAACGCGTGCGCTACCTGGTCCACCGTGAGGCCCACCTCGACGGCCAGTGACACCGCGTGGATCAGTTCCGAGGCTCGCGGTGCCACCACCACTCCCCCGACCAGGGTCCCGGTGCCACGGCGGGCAAAGAGTTTCACGAAGCCGTCCTCGACTCCTTGCATCTTGGCGCGGGCATTGCCAGCCAGGGGCAACATCACGCACTCGGCCTGGTTGGTGCCGTCGTCGATGGATTGCTGCGACCAGCCGACCGTGGCGATCTCTGGTGAGGTGAAGACATTTGCCGAGACCTTGTCGAGGTCGAGTGGGGCGACGGCATCACCCAGGAAGTGCCACATCGCGATCCGTCCCTGCATCGCGGCGACCGAAGCGAGCATGAAGACACCGGTGCAGTCTCCGGCGGCATAGATGCTGCGAGTCGACGTACGCGACACCTTGTCGACCTGGATGAAGCCGCCCTGGTCGAGTTCGACCCCGGCCTCTTCCAGCCCGAGTCCGGCCGTGTTGGGCACCGAACCGAGCGCCAGGATGCAGTGGCTGCCGGTCACGCTTCGCCCATCGGTCAGGGTCACCGTGACGTCATCGCCATCTCGGGTGACGGACTCCATGCGCGACTTGCCCAGCACCTGCATCCCGCGCCGCGTGAGCACATCCTCAAGCACGGTGGCCGCGTCGGCATCCTCTCCCGGGAGCACCCGATCGCGCGAGGAGACCAAGGTGACCTCTGCGCCCAGCGACAAGTAGGCACTGGCGAACTCAAGGCCCGTAACCCCTGAGCCCACCACGATCAGGTGCTCGGGGACGTCGGTGAGGTTGTAGACCTGCTCCCAGGTCAGGATTCGTTCGCCGTCGGGCTGGGCGCTGGGGAGTACGCGTGGGGCCGCGCCGGTCGCGACGAGCAGCGCATCGCCTTCGACGATCTCCTCCCCTCCGCTATTGAGAGCGACCGCCACCTTGTGCGGACCTGCGAGCCGACCACGCCCATGCACGACGCGTACGCCGTCACGCTCCAAGCGAGCGGTGATGTCGTCGGACTGCTCGGCGGCCAGGGCAAGCACTCGTCTGTTCACCTTGGCCAGGTCGACACTGATCCAGCCTGCCTTCTGTCGAGCCATGTCGGTCACGCGCATGCCCAGGTCGCGCGAGCCGATGACATCGGTCATCAACTCCGCCGAGGCGATCAGCGTCTTGCTCGGCACGCAGTCGGTCAGGACGGCGCTGCCGCCCACGCCGTCGGAGTCGATCAACGTGACCTCGGCTCCGAGTTGCGCGGCCACGTGCGCCGCTTCGTACCCACCCGGGCCACCGCCCATGATCACAACGGCGCTTTGCTGACTCATGTCCTCATTCTTGCAAGGACCAGGCACCGGCGTGGCGCACGCGCCGCTGCCTTCACCGGACGAGACGCCACCCGGTCGTGAGCGATCAGGCGATGTCGAGTCTGATCGGGCCGTACGAGAGCGTTTGCACTGCGCCGTTCACCGTGGCACTCGAACTGATGTAGTAGTTGGTGCTCGACCTCTGTTGCTGCTCGGATTCCCACGCGAAGGTCGCCAGGCAGGCGGTGCCGTTAGCGGGCGTGAAGGCACCGGTGTAGGTGCTGGTGTAGGCGTAGTAGGTACCCCTGTTGTAGGACTTGTTGGCCTTGGTCGTGTCCCGGGTCAGGGTGGTCCACAGGCCCGCGGTGTCGTACGTGGTGTTGCGCGTGAACGTCAGCGAGTTGGACGAGAACCAATAGGTCACACTCACGTTCGTCACGGTCGTGGTGGTCAAGCTGTTTTCGATGCAGTAGCCAGGGGCGGGCGGCGGCGCGGACACGTAGGAGGAGTAGACCTTATAGCGGTATCGGCCGTCCTGGTCGGTCGTGCTCCTCCACGTGCTGTTGATCGTGGTGTTGCCGTGGATGACGTACGTGGGCGCAGGTGTCGCGGCCACGGCCGGAGCTGCAGACGTCAGGGCCACGACAGGAGCGGTCCAGGCGGCACCACGGGCTACCCCACGTCGAGTCACCGCCTTCGACATCCGAGTCTGGTCGATAGGTCGGTCGTGCGACATGAGTCCCCCCACAGGATTCGTTGCGCAGGCACCCCCATGGCGCCCGCGCGGAGGCTCAAGTCTTTGTCGGACTCAACCTCCTCACCACCTCCGGAAGGGTAAAATGTCGACCGCCACACCGGATCAGCCCCGGGCGGACACCCCAGGGATCAGAGATTGATCATGTGGCCCGCGATGCCGTGCACGGCCTCCTTGACCGCCTCGGTCAGCGTCGGGTGCGCGAAGACGTTGCGCGCAACCTCATCGGCGGTCAGGTCCCATTGCTGGGCCAGCGTGAGCACCGGCAACAACTCGGTCACGTCCGGGCCGATCATGTGCGCACCGAGGATCTCGTTGTGCTCGGCATCGGCCACGACCTTGACGAAGCCGACCGCCTCGCCCAGGCCCATCGCCTTGCCGTTGGCGGTGAAGGGGAACGTCGCGGTCTTGACGTCGTACCCCTTCTCCTTGGCCTGGGCCTCCGAGTAACCGAAGGACCCGATCTGGGGCATGCAGTAGGTCGCACGCGGGATCATGTCGAAGTTGACCGGCATCGTCTCGGCACCTGCGATGGTCTCGGCCGCAACGATGCCCATCGCCTCGGCGACGTGGGCAAGCATCATCTTGCCGGTGCAGTCACCGATCGCATACACGTTGTCGACGTTCGTACGCCCGAACTCATCGATCTCGATGGCACCACGGTCGCTGACCTTGACGCCTACGTTCTCCAGGCCATAGCCCTCCACGCGCGGGGCGAAGCCGAAGGCGGAGAGGAACTTGTCGGCCTCGAGGACCTCCTCATCCCCCTTGCCCTGGTCTCCGGCGACAGTGACCTTGACGCCGCTGCCGGTGTCCTCGACACCCTTGACGGCCGTGCTGGTCAGCACCTTCACGCCGAGCTTCTTGTAGTGCTTGGCAAGTTCCTTGGAGATGTCGGCGTCCTCAGCCGGCACCATCCGGTCCAGGAACTCCACGATCGTGACGTCGACGCCGAAGTTGGCCATCACGTACGCGAACTCGACACCGATCGCCCCCGAGCCGCCGATCACGATGCTGCTCGGGAGGTTTTCGTCGAGGATCTGCTCCTCATAGGTGACCACGTTGTCGCTGACCTCGATGCCGGGCAGCATGCGTACGGTCGCGCCGGTCGCGATGATCAGGTTGTCGAAGGTGTACGACGACTTCTCGCCCTCGTCGTTCTCGACGTCGATGCCGGTCGCGCTGGTCAGGGTGCCCCAGCCGTCGATCTCGGTGATCTTGTTCTTCTTCATCAGGAAGTGGACGCCCTTGACGATGCCCGCGCTCACCTGACGGCTGCGCTTGTGCGTGGGGCCGTACGCCATCGTCGCGTCGCCCTCGATGCCGAACTTGGCCTTCTCGTGGGTCAGCGTGTGCGCGAGTTCGGCGTTCTTGAGCAGCGCCTTGCTGGGGATGCAGCCCACGTTGAGGCAGACACCGCCCCAATAACGCTTCTCCACCACGGCCACCTTCTTGCCGAGCTGGGAGGCGCGGATGGCGGCGACGTAGCCACCGGGGCCCGCACCGAGAACAAGGACGTCGAAGTGGTTGTCAGTCACGGGTCTCACACTAGCCGTCGGCGCGAGTCTGAGTAGCCTTGCCTCTCGTGACGCTCTATGCCGCCTATGGGACCAACCTGGACCCCGCGCGCATGAGCGAACGTTGCCCACATTCGCCGTTGCAGACCACGGGCTGGCTGCTCGGCTGGCGCCTGACGTTCGGCGGCGAGGAGCACGGCTGGGACGGCGCGTTGCCGACGATCGTCGAGGATCCGCTGGAGCAGGTCTTCGTCGCGATCTATGACGTCACCGACGAGGATGCCTGCGCGCTCGACTCGTGGGAGCAGGCCGACACCGGGCTCTACCGAAAGCTGCACGTGCGGGTCGCAACGCTGGCCGGTGAGCAGGTGGCGTGGGTCTATGTGCTGGATGCGTACGAGGGTGGTCTGCCCAGCGCGTCGTCGCTGGGGTTGCTGGCCGACGCCGCCGAGGCCGCCGACGCTCCCGCCGATTATGTGACCGGGCTGCGGATGCGCCCGTGTCGCTCGATCGGGCCCTGAGCGGGCCTCCTCGCATTAGGGCGCGGCGAACAGGTCGCCGTGATCGGCGACGCGCTCCAAGGTCTCCTCGAAGCGGAACTGCCGGATCTCCAGCGGATCGTCCGCACCGGCTTCGACCTCGGCCCAGGTGAGTGGGGTCGCGACCCACGGTTGCTCGCGACCGCGCAGTGAGTAGGGCGACAGCGTCGTCTTGGAGCCGGCGTTTTGCGACCAGTCGAGGAACACCTTTCCCGTACGCCGGGTCTTGGTCATGGTCGCGGTCACCAACGTCGAGTGGGCGGCCTGGAGTTCTTCGGCCACCTCCTTGGCCAGCATGGTCGTCGTCTCGGTGTCACGGGTAGCGTCGAGGGGCGCGTACAGATGCATCCCCTTGGAGCCGGAGGTGACGGCCGTGCACGTGAGGTCACGCTCGGCGAGCGCGTCTCGTACGAGCAGCGCCACGCGCGCGCACTCGTGCAGGCCTGCGGGCTCGCCGGGGTCGAGGTCGATCACGAGCCGGTTGGGATGCTGGGGCCGCCCGTCGGCGTCGACCGTCCACTGGTGCACGTGCAACTCGATCGCGGCCAGTTGGATCAGCCAGGTCAAGGTGGCCAGGTCGTCGACGATCGGGAAGTCGATGGTGCCGGACTCGCCATCCGTACGAGAGCCGGAGGTCGGCACCGACACGGTGTGCACCCACGAGGGAGTGCCGCCGGGGACGTTCTTCTCGTAGAACGAGTTCTTCGCGACCCCGTGTGGCCAGCGGATCCGGGTGACGGCCCGATCGGCCAGGTGCGGCAGCAGCACCGGCGCGATCTGGGCGTAGTAGTTCAGCAACTCACCCTTGGTCGTGCCGGTCGCGGGATAGAGCACCTTGTCGAGATTGGTCAGGGTCAATACCTTGCCCTCGACCTCGACGCGGACTTCGGTCACGGTGCCTCCTCTCCGAGCAGATCCTCTGGTGTGAGGTCGCTGCGGATACCTTGGTACGACGGCTGGCGCAGCCGGTCGTACCCCAACCCGTGGGTGTCGAGGTCGACCACGACCAGCGGCTCAGTCCAGAAGGTGCCTGCGGCGTCGGCGCTCGGCACCTCGTCGGCGAAGGGCGAGGCGTCGACCGTCAGCGGCGTCAGCAGTTCCTGCAGGGTCCTCGCTTTGGCCCCGGCGATGCCGCTGCCGACCCGGCCGCGGTAGAGCAGCCCCGCAGTCGTCGGCTCCCCCACCAGGAGCGAGGCCAGTCGGTCGGTGGTGTCCGTCTGCGGGCGCCAGCCGCCGATGACGTACGACCCTCTGTGCCGGTGTGCTCGCTTGAGCCAGTCCTTCGAACGCTGGTCGAAGCGATAACGCGAACTGCGTCGCTTGGAGACCACGCCTTCCAGGCCTTGGGCCAAGGTCGCGTCGAAGAGCATCGCGCCGTCGTCGTACGCCCCGGGCACCTGCCAGGGGCCGAGGTCGAGCGATTCGAGGGTTTCGCGACGCTCGTCCAGGGGCCGATCGGTCAGATCGCGGCCGTCGAGGCGCAACAGGTCGAAGCACATGAAGACGACCGGGATCGACTCGACCAGTCGCGCGACCTCGGTCGCCTTGCGGACGTGCATGCGGTGCTGCAGCACCCGGAAATCCGGCACGCCGCGCTCGTTGAGCGCGATGATCTCGCCGTCGAGGAGGACGTCGCGTTCGTACGCAAGCGCGACGTCGGGCCACGCAGGCGTCACGACATTGCCGTTGCGGCTGAAGAGCCGCGCGCCGTCTGGGCCGGATTCGAGCAGGATGCGTACGCCGTCCCACTTCACCTCGTGGACCCACGCATCACCCACCGGCAGGTGTTCGGTGGGGGTGGCGAGCATCGGGCGCATGCCCGTCAGTGTGTCAGCCCTGGACCGACTCCTGGGTCAGCTCTTGCGCCAATGCCGCCGAAGCCGGGTAGTCGACCTTGCTCACCGGAGTGCGCGGCACTTCGGAGACGACGAAGATCTGCTTGGGCACCTTGTAGTTGGCGATCAACGCGTGGCAGTGGTCGCGCAGCTCCTGCTCGGTGACCTCGTGGCCGTCGCGTGGATGTACGAGTGCGGTGACCTGCTGGCCCCAGCGGGGGTGCGGGGTGCCGACGACAACCGCGTCGAAGACGCCGGGGTGGCGCTTGAGCACCGCCTCCACCTCTTCGGGGTGCACTTTCTCGCCGCCGGTGTTGATCGACACCGAACCGCGCCCGAGCAGGATGATCGAGCCGTCCTCCTCGCGCTGCGCGAAGTCACCGGGCATCACCCAGCGACGCCCGTTGACCTGCGGGAACGCGGTCGCGGTCTTGGCCTCGTCCTTGTAGTACCCCAGCGGGATGTGGCCGGTCTTGGCGAACATGCCCCGCTCGCCGACCTCCGCTGGCTGCATGTCGGCGTTGAGCACCTCCATCTCGTCGGTCATCGAGAACCGCACCGGCTTGCCCTCACCGGTGTCGATGTGGCTGCCCGAGGCGCCACCCTCCGACGAGCCGAAGATGTCGAGGATCATCTTGCCGGGGAAGGCTTCGTAGAGTTCAGCACGTACGGCCGGGGACAGCGGAGCCGCACCGTTGGAGAGCGCGGCCAGGCCGGAGAGGTCCCAGCGCTCGGGCTCGTTCATCACGGCCTCGGCGATCGGGCGTGCCATGGCGTCACCGAGGAACGCCAGCGACACCGTGCGAGACTTGGCGGCCAGGTCGAGCACCTTCGCCGCGTCGAAACTGTGCTCGGTGTAGAAGGCGATGCTCTGACCCGAGACGTGCGCGTTGCCCATGATCCACTGGCTGCCGCCGTGCATCATCGGGCCGGCGGCCATGATCACCATCGGGTTCTCGTTGGCCGCGGCCTCCTCGCCGAGCTTTTCGACCGACTCGATCGGGGCGCCATAGCGACCGGCGTTGAGCGCCGCCTTGAGGATGTCCTCGTTGCGCCACATCACACCCTTGGGATTGCCGGTCGTGCCACCGGTGTAGACGATGTAGAGGTCGTCCTCGCTGCGCTGGACATCGGGGCGCTCGGCCGACGTCTCGGCGAGCGTGGCGGCGAGGTCGTCATCGAGGACGATGATGTCGCGCAGCCGATCGGTGCGGACCTCCTCGACCGCGGCGGCGTACTCCGGGCCGACGATGGCGGCAACGGCGTCGGAGTTGTCGTAGAGGTACTCGAGTTCCTCGCGCAGGTACTTGTAGTTGATGTTGATCGGCACGGCGCGCACCTTGAGCACACCGTAGAACGCGTCGACCCACTCGATGCGGTTGTGGCTGTGGATGGCCACGTGCTCGCCCGGCTGGACGCCCAGCGACAGCAGGTGGTTGGCGACGCGGTTGGAGCGCTGGTCGAGTTCGGCGTACGAGTAGTCGCGATCGATCGTCTTGACCGCGGGGCGATCCGGCACGGAATCGGCCATCGCTTCGAGGACGTCGGCAAGGTTCAGGGGGCGGGCGGCGGGCGTCGTGGTGTCCGTCATGGCGCGAGGATAAGCGAAAACGAGAACACGTTCTAGCATTTCGATGAGGCAGGATGAACCTATGACGACGACTCCTGGCGCACCGTGCTGGACCGACCTGCTCACCACCGACGCCGACGGTGCCGCAACCTTCTATTCGACGCTCTTCGGTTGGACGGTCGGCGAGGCGTCGCAGGAGTTCGGCGGCTACCGGATGTTCTTTCGCGACGACCAGCCCATCGCCGGACTGATGCCGCTGCCGGAAGGCCCGTCGTACTGGAACATCTCGCTGGCCACCGACGACCTCGACACCACACTGGCGAAGGCTGCCGCCGCAGGCGCGCAGATCGTGCAGCCGGCGGTCCCAATCGCGGATATGGGCCGCTCCGCCACATTGATTGACCCCACGGGCGTGGTGGTCGGCGCCTGGGAAGCTGGCACGTTCCCCGGTTTCCTCACGCGCGGCGAGGTCGGCGCGCCGATGTGGTTCGAGGTGCTGAGCAAGGACTACGCGATCTCGGTGGCCTTCTATCGCGACGTCTTCGGTTGGGACGTGCACACGATGAGCGACTCCGACGACTTCCGCTATGCCACGCTCGGCGAGAACGAGTCGTCGTTGGCCGGGATCATGGATGCATCGGGATTCCTCGGCGAGGACCCGGCCCGCTGGCAGTTCTATGTGCAGGTCGAGGACACCGACGCTGCGATCGAGCAGGCGACCGAACTCGGGGGTGCCTTGATCATCGGTCCCGACGACACGCCGTACGGGCGATTGGCGACGCTGGTCGACCCCAATGGCGTGATCTTCTTGGTGTCCCAGGACACGAACGAAGGAGCCTGACGTGCGCGCGATCTGGAAGGGCTCGGTCTCCTTCGGCCTGGTGTCGGTGCCGGTCAAGGTCTATGCCGCCACCGAATCCCACGACATCTCGTTTCGTCAGGTCCATGCCAAGGACGGCGGCCGGATCAAGTATCAGCGGGTCTGCTCGATCGACGGCGAGGAGGTGGAGTACGCCGACATCGCCAAGGGTTATGAGACCGAGGACGGCGAGATGGTGATTCTCAGCGACGACGACCTGGCGCAGTTGCCCGCAGTCGCCAGCCGTGAGATCGGCGTGGAGAAGTTCGTCCCGCGCGAGCAGATCGACCCGATGCTGTTCGAGAAGTCCTACTACCTGGAGCCGGAGAAGAGCGGCGCCAAGGCGTACGCCCTGCTGCGCGAGGCACTCACCGACACCGACCGCGTGGCCTTGGCCACGGTCGCCCTGCGTCAGCGCAAGAGCGTCGCGGTGTTGCGGGTCAAGCCGACCGAGAACGGTGACGTGATCGTGCTGCAGACGATGATGTGGCCCGACGAGGTGCGTGAGCCCGACTTCTCCGTGGAGGCCGGCGAGGTGAAGGACGCCGAGGTCAAGATGGCGCATCTGCTCGTCGAGACGCTCGCGGGAGACTTCGACCCGGCGGAGTTCGAGGACGACTACGCCGAGGCCGTCGAGACTCTGGTCAAGGCCAAGATCGAGGGCGGCGAGGTCAAGAAGACCGAGAAGTCGACCAAGTCGTCCGGTGAGGTCGTCGACCTGCTCGCGGCCCTGCAGAAGTCGGTCGCCGCTGCCAAGGAGTCGCGCGGCGAGAGCGGCGAGAAGAGCGCGACTGCCGCCGCGACCGAGGCGAAACCGGCGAAGAAGACCTCCAAGAAGAAGGCCGGCTGAAACTTCTGCCGACTCGGCGGGAATTACTGCCGACTCGGCGGGAATTACTGCCGACTCGGCGGGGATATCTGCTGACTCGGCTACTCGCCGCGGGCCTGGGGGGTGTCGGGCGTACGCCCCACGAACCGGGCGAAGACCGCGTCCGAGAGCCTCGGCGCTAGCACGCCGAGAAGTTCGCCCGGGGTGCCGACGCGCTCGTTGACCACGACGGGGCGATCCTCCAGCGCGCGTACGACGCGCTCGGCCGCTTCGACCGCGGTGATCGCCCGGTTGTCCTCCCCTGCTCCGGTCGGCACCAGCATCTTGGTCTTGACCGCACCGAGGCGCAGGTTGGTGAAGGTGACGTTGTCGTCGTACGTCTCGCGCCCGACGATGCGCGACCAGGTGTCGAGGGCGGTCTTGGAGGCCAGGTAGGCGCTGAACTTCGGCGCCTTGAGCTGCACCCCCCACGACAACACGTTGACGACATGACCGAACCGCTGCTCGCGCATCACGGGCAGCAGCGCCAGGGTGAGCCGGACGGGCGCGAAATAGTTGATCGCCATCGTCCGCTCGACGTCGTGGAAGCGGTCGTACGACAACTCCACCGAGCGGCGGATCGAACGACCGGCGTTGTTGACGAGGTAGTCGACCGCGCCGTGCTCATCGAGCACCGCCTCGACCAGTGCCGAGACCGAGTCGGCATCGGTGAGGTCGCAGGGGTAGGTGTACGCCACCCCGCCCGCGTCCTCGATCGACTCGGCGGTGATCGCGAGTTCGTACGCGCGCCGCGCCACCAGCAGCACCGTGGCGCCACGGGCGGCCACAGCACGTGCGGTGGCAGCACCGATGCCTGACGACGCGCCGGTGATCAGCACGACCTTGCCGGTCAGCGGCGAGGGGCCCTGGGTCCCACGAGCACGATCGAAGAGACGCAGGGCGCGTTGGCGAGGTGTCTCGAAGAGAAGTCCCACGGCGGGTGACCCTAGCCCGCAGCGATCAGCGGCCAGGGGCGAGCCTGCTCGATCTGAGCCGAGAGCGACAACAAGGTGGGCTCGCCGTCAGTAGGCCCGACCAGTTGCACGGCGGTGGGGAGACCGTCGTCGGCGACCCCACACGGCACCGATGCGGCCGGGTTGCCCGCGACGTTCCACAGCGCGGCGTACGCGATCGCGGGCATCGCTCGCAACGAGGACCGGATGGTGCCGGTGCCGTCGATGATGCCGACCTTGGGTGGGCGGTGCGCGATCGCAGGCGTGAGCAACACGTCGACCTCCTCGAAGATCCGGTTTGCCTTGGCCGACACCGCCTCGGTGCGGCGCAGCGCCCACTCGATCACCTTCGGCGTCACCCAGGTGCCGAGGCGATAGGTCTGGCGGGTGCGGCGTTCGAGTCGAGAAAAATGCTCCACCTCATCGGCTTCGGTGCGGATCCCGGCGAAGAACTGCGGTACGAAGGCCGCCGTGGGATCGGGGTAGCGCGGGTCGACCTCCCGGACTTCGTGGCCGAGTTCGGCCAGCAGATCGGCCGCGTCGTGGACGGCTTGCACGTGCAGCGGATCGGGCCGTACGCCCAGTGCCACCGGCTTGGTCGACCATCCGACACGCAGCCGTCCCGGATCCCGGCGAGCGGCCTCCGCGAACGAGCCGACGGGCTTGGCCTGATAGCGGTCAGCGGGGAGATTGCCCTGGATGACGTCGTAGAGCAGCGCGGAGTCGAGGACGGTGCGGGTGAGCGGGCCAGCCGTGCCGAGTGCCCACCACAGGTGCTCCATCGGCGCGGTCGTGACCCGACCGCGCTGCGGCTTCAGCCCGAAGAGACCGCACGCGGCAGCCGGGATGCGGATCGAACCGCCCCCGTCACCGCCGATGCCCGCCGGGACGAGCCCGGCCGCGACTGCGGCGGCCGTACCCCCACTCGAGCCACCCGGCGACCGCGCCGGATTCCACGGGTTGCGAGTCGGCCCGTAGGCATCGGACTCGGTATAGGGAAACGCACCGAACTCGGGCATCAACGTCTTCCCGACGATCACCGCACCGGCCGCGCGCAGCCGGCGTACGACCTCGCCGTCGGCCGAGGCAGGGGTCGAGTTGGCCCGGCCGCCGAACGTCGTCACACAGCCGACGACGTCGACCTCCTCCTTGATGGCCAGCGGCACCCCGTGCAAGGGGCCACGCGCCTCGGCCGGGAGCGCATCGAGTCTGACTGCCTGCTCTCGGGCCTGCTCGGCGAGCACCACAGAGAAGGCGTTGAGCGCCGGGTTGCCCGAACCGATCGCTTCCAGAGTCGCCTCGGTGACCTGTCCGGCCGTCCAGGTGCCCCCCTGGGTCGCGAGCACGATCTCGGCGACGGAGGCGGTCGGCGAAGGCCCGGAATCGGGAGCGCTCATGGCAATCCTGGCTCACGCCCCGACCAAGCCGCGTACGACGCGCAGCGCCACCGAGAGCCGGGCGAGGTCGCCGCCCTCCTCCTTGGTGATGTCCGTCAGCGTCGACGTCGCGCGCTGGATCAGCACCTCGTCACCGGCCTCCCATTCGGCAACCCGATCGGCTGCCGATCCCGACTGCGTCGACTGGAGGATCTCTCCCGTCAGGCTTGCGTGCACCGCGTAGAGATCGTCGCGCAGGGACGATCGCGCCATCGTCTGCCAGCGGTCGTCGCGTGGCAGCGCCAAGATCCGCGACACCAATGCCGGCAGACCCAACCGCTCCCCGAGCGCGAAGTGCAGCTTGGCGATCTCCAAGGCGTCCCCGCCGAGACGGTCCGCGATCTCGACGATGCCGAGCAGGTGGTAGGCCGGGTGCAGCACCGCGACCTTGGTCGCGAGTTCCTCCGGCACGCCTGCCGAGACCAGGCCATCGCGACGCGCCTCGAAGGCGGCGAGTTCGCCGCCGGTGATGATCTCCGGCAGGTCGGCCATCAGACGTTGCACCGGCACCGAGAAGAACTCGCTGGTCGCCTCACTGTCCAGCGGAGCGCGCCGGTTGGTGATCAACCAACGCGAGGCCCGCTCGACCAGCGTACGCATCTCGATGCGCATCTGCGTCTGGAGCTCCGCATCGATCGAATTGTCGTAGGTCTTGAGTTCGTCTCGCAGCGCGAGCGAGCCGAAGATCTCGCGCGCCACGAAGTTGGCGTTGGTGAGTTCGGCCGCCGTTGCTCCCGTCTCCCCCGCCAGCCGAGGCCAGAAGGTCAGACCGGCGCCGTTGACCAGGTCGTTGACGACCTGGGTCACGATGATCTCCCGCTTCAGCGGGTGGTCGAGCATCTGCTCGCGATACCCGTGCCGCATCTTCGTCGGGAAGTAGACGAACAGATCGGTGTGCAGGAACGGGTCGTCGGGCAGATCCGAGGCGAGCAGTTCGTCAGCCAAGACGATCTTCGTCCACGCCATCAGCACCGAGAGTTCGGGCACCGAGAGACCCTGGCCGCGGTCGAGACGGCGACGCACCTCCCGCGAGGACGGCAAGCCCTCCAACTCGCGGTCGATCACGTGATCGGCCTCGAGCTTCTTCATCCACGACTCGTGCACGTGCAGCAGTGGCGCGCCGTGGGCTGCCGCGTTGGCCAGAGCAAGGTTCTGCTCGTAGTTGTCTCGCAGCACGAGTTCGGCGACCTCGTCGGTCATCTCGGCCAAGCAGCTTGTTGCGCTGCTTCTGGGTGAGGTCGCCAGCAGCCACCACGCGATCGAGCAGGATCTTGATGTTGACCTCGTGGTCGGAGGTGTCGACACCGGCCGAGTTGTCGATGAAGTCGGTGTTGATCCGACCACCCTCGCCACCGCAGCCGCGCCGTGCGTACTCGATGCGGCCCAACTGGGTGAAGCCGAGGTTGCCGCCCTCCCCTACGCACTCGGCGCGCAGGTCCTCGCCGTTGACCCTGATCGGGTCGTTGGCCTTGTCGCCGGCGTCGGCGTTCGACTCGTCGGAACTCTTGACGTATGTCCCGATGCCGCCGTTCCAGAGCAGGTCGACCGGTGCCACCAGGATCGCGCGCATCAACTCGGCCGGGGTCAGCTTGTCGACCCCCTCGTCGATGCCGAGCGCCTCACGGATCGCGTCGTTGAGCGGGATCGACTTGGCCGCACGCGAGAACACGCCGCCGCCGCTGGAGATCAGTGAGGTGTCGTAGTCCTGCCACGACGACCGCGGCAACTCGAAGAGCCGCTTGCGCTCGGCGTACGACGCGGCCGCGTCGGGCTGCGGGTCGAGGAAGATGTCGCGGTGGTCGAACGCCGCGACGAGCCGGGTGTGCTCCGAGCAGAGCATCCCGTTGCCGAACACGTCGCCGGACATGTCGCCGATGCCGACGGCCGTGAAGTCCTCGGTCTGGCAGTCGATCCCACGCTCGCGGAAGTGTCGCTGCACCGAGACCCAGGCACCGCGCGCGGTGATGCCCATCGCCTTGTGGTCATAGCCGACCGAGCCGCCCGAGGCGAACGCGTCCCCGAGCCAGAAGCCGTAGTCCTGGGAGACTCCGTTGGCGATGTCGGAGAAACTCGCCGTGCCCTTGTCGGCCGCGACGACCAGATAGGCGTCGTCGCCGTCGTGGCGTACGACGTCGCGCGGCGGCACCGTCTCCCCCTCGACGAGGTTGTCGGTGACGTCCAGCAGGCCGGAGATGAAGGTGCGATAGCAGGCGATGCCCTCGGCCAGCCACGCCTCGCGGTCACTGGAGTCAGGCAACTGCTTGCAGATAGAAGCCGCCCTTGGCTCCCACCGGCACGATCACGGTGTTCTTGACCATCTGCGCCTTGACCAGGCCCAGGACCTCGGTGCGGAAGTCGTCGCGGCGGTCCGACCAACGCAGGCCACCGCGCGCGACCGAGCCGAAGCGCAGATGCACTCCCTCGACACGAGGCGAGTAGCACGAAGATCTCGAACTTCGGACGCGGGGCCGGGAGGTCCGGGATCTCGGACGGGTCGAGCTTGAACGAGATGTACGGTCTTGGGCTGCCCGTCGGCATCCGGCTGGTAGTAGTTGGTCCTCAGCGTGCCCTCGATGTGGGCCAGATAGGACCGCAGGATCCGGTCGTGGTCGAGGCTGGCCACGTCCTCCAAGGCTGCACCGATGCGCTCGTGGAGGTCGGCGATGGCCGTCGTACGCCGCTCGTCGTCGGCGCCGCCGTTGAAGGCCTCGGGGTCGAACCTGGCGCGGAAGAGTTCGACGAGCAGGCGCACGATGTCGACGTTCGAGACGCAGCGCGTCCACGATCGAGTCGTACGCGAACGGGCTGCTGCCCTGGCGCATGTACTTGGCGCAGGCGCGCAGCGCAGCCACCTGTCGCCAGGTGAGCCCGGCCTTGAGGATCAGCGTGTTGAAGCCGTCGATCTCGTTGCGACCGTCCCAGATCGCGCGCAGGCAGTCTTGGAATCGCTCCCGATCGTCCAGGGAAAGCGCGTCACCGGGATAGCGCAGGCCGAACTCGTAGATGTAGGTCGGCTGGTCGAGCATCAAGCCGTACGGCCGCTCGTCCACCACGTCGACACCCAGTGAGGAGATCATCGGCAAGACGGCTGACAGCGAAAGCGGCGAGCCGATCCGGAAGATCTTCAGGCGGGCCTCACCACGACCCGAGTCGATCTTCTCCAACAGCATCAGGTCGATCGCATCCCCGTTCGCGTCCGGGCGCAGATCCTCCAGGCGCGCGACATCGGCGGCACCGATGCCGGACGCGAAGTCTTCCTTGTACGCCTCCGGGAACGCGTTGACGTACTTGCGGCTCAGCCGGGCGCCGACCTCCTCTCCGAAGTCGGCGTTGATCGCGGAAGCCAGACCGTCACGCCACGAACGCGTGATGTCGATGAGTTTGCGTTCGAGTTCGGGCTGGCGGAAGTCCTTGATCAACTCGCCCTTCTCGGGCCGCACCACGAAGTGCACCTGCGCCATGCTCGACTCGCCGAGTCGTACGCTGAAGTCGACGCTCTCACCGCCGAGTTCGTCGCGCAACGTGCGCGCCATCTTCTCCCGCACCGCGGTGTTGTAGCGGTCGCGCGGCAGGTAGACCAGGCACGAGACATAACGCCGATAGGTGTCGCGGCGGATGAAGAGCCGCAACTGTCGGCGTTCGCGCGTGAGCATCACCGACTCGGCGATCGGCAGGATCTCGTCGCTCGGCGTCAGGAAGAGTTCGTCACGGGGGTAGTTCTCCAGCACGTTGAGCAACTGCTTGCCGGTGTGGCTGGAGTCGTCGATGCCGACGTTGTCGAGCAGACGCTGGGCCTTCTCCCGCAACAGCGGGATGCGCAAGACCGATTCGGTGTAGGCCGCGGCCGAGAACAGCCCGAGGAAGCGCCGCTCACCGATCACGTCACCGGCCTCGTCGAACTTCTTGACGCCGACGTAGTCGAGGTATGCATTGCGGTGCACGGTCGCCTTGGAATTGGCCTTCGCCAGCACCAGCAGGTGCTGCTCGCGAGCCCGCTCGCGTTGTGGCGGCGGCAGGCTCTGGAATGACTTGGACCGCACCTGGTCCCCGCGCAGGATGCCGAATCCGGTGCCGGGCACGGCGGCGAGGGCGAGTTCGTCGCCCTCGGCGCGCAACTCGTACTCGCGGAACCCCAAGAAGGCGAAGTGGTCGTCAGCCAGCCAGCGCAGGAAGTCGAGTCCATGGGCGAACTCGTCGGCATCGATCTTGCTGGGGGATTCTTCTCGAACTCGGTGACGATCTCCAGCGCCTTGGCGCGCATCCGCGGCCAGTCCTCGACCGCGTCACGCACGTCGCGCAACACCTTGTGCAGCGCCTCTTCGATGGCGGTGAGTTCTGCCGGGTCGCTGACCCGGTCGATCTCCAGGTGCATCCACGACTCACGGATCGTTTCGAGTCCACTCTCGTCGATATGTCCTTCGGCGGCGTTGTCCGCGGACTCGGCCAGATCGACACCGCTGATCTCGATGTCGCGCAACTCACCGGCGAGGTCACGGCGCACCTCGAACAGCGGGTGCAGCGCGACGTGGACGTTGTGGTCGAGCTCGTTGAGGGTCATCGTCATCGAGTCGACCAGGAACGGCATGTCATCAGTGACGATCTCGACGACCGTGTGTCCGGCGGCCGACCATCCCGTGCTCGCGATCGAGGGGTTGAAGACCCGAATCGTGGCGGTGCCCTGAGGGCGAGACGCGGCGAACTTGTAGTGCGACGTCAACGCTCCATAGACGTCCACCTCACTGCGTTCGACCACGTCCTCGTCGGCGATGTGGCGGAAGTAGGCGGCGATCAGTGCCTCGACATCGGCAGCGGCGGGACCACCGCCACCACGCGACTTCCTGGCCAGCTCAGCGGCTCGGGCGAGCAGTTCGGACTTGCGGTCATCGGTGGACGTCATTGTCACGATTCCGACCATATCGGCCCCGAGCGCGAGAACTCTCCTGGATCGCTGAGATCGGTCGACGATCGCCGCCACAGTGGGTGTCGCCGTGCCAAGATGCGCCCATGAGAATGCGCCACGAGTCGTCGTACGACGCCACTGCCGACGAGGTCTACGCGATGCTCGCGGACCCGGCCTTCCGTGAGGCCTCCGCCGACGCCCAGAACTGTGTGTCGGTCGACGTCACGATCACCGAGACCGATCGCGCGATGAGTGTCGTGGTCGACCAGATCCAGCGTACGCAGGGCCTGCCGTCCTTCGCCAAGAAGTTCGCCGGAGACACCACACGGGCGATCCAGCGCGAGGAGTGGTCAGACGAGCGGCACGCGACGCTGGTCATCGAGACGCCTGGCAAGCCCGGCTCCATGAGCGGCACGATCACACTGGAGGACGACGGTGCCGGCTGCCTCGAGATCGTCGAACTCGACGTCAGGTTCCCGGTCCCGTTGATCGGCGGCAAGATAGAGAGGCTGATGGGCGACCTGGTCATCGCCGGGATGCGGATCGAGCAGGAGGTCGGAGCCGCCTGGTTGGCCGGTGAGTGATGCGATTCCACAAGGAGATCCGCTTCGCCGGCGATCTCGAGACCGTCTGGGAGATGCTCCTGGATGCCGACTTCCGGGCCGAGGTCGCGGAGGCGACCGGCGCCGAGTCGTACGAGATCAGCATCGAGGAGACCGACGAAGGTTGGCAGGCCAGCCTGGTGTCGGTCTCCTCCACCGAGGGCCTGCCGTCGGCCGCGACCAAGGTGCTCGGCTCCACAATGGAGATCAGACAGGTCGAACTCTGGGTCGGTGACACCCAAGCGCGCCTGACAGCATCCATCCCCGGACGCCCCGGTCAGATCAGCGGCGCGATCACGTTGCAGGTGGAGGGAGCCGAGATCGTGCAGGCGGTCGAGGCCGAGATCAAGGCCAACATCCCGCTCTTCGCCGGCGCCGTCGAGGCCGTGATCGGGCGCGCGCTGGGGCGCGTACTCAAGATCCAGGAACAGGTGGGCGCGGACTGGTTGGCTCGCTGAGCGTCGCCGACTCGTCGGCGACCTCGGGCTCGTCTTCCTCGTCTTGGCGTTTGCGCCACCAGATCACGAAGCCCAGGAACACGAACGGGCCGAAGGCGAGCACGAACGTCAGGATCTTCTCCACCGGGTGCAGCGCACCCAGGTGCCACACGATCAACAGCACGACGTCCACGTGCCCATCGTCCCACGACTATCGGGCCTGCCTCACTCCGCACTGAGGTAGGGATAGCGGTAGTCCTTCGGCGGCACCATGGTCTCCTTGATCGAGCGCGGCGAGGTCCACCGCAGCAGGTTCTGCGGTGCCCCGGCCTTGTCGTTGGTGCCGCTGGCCCGCGCACCGCCGAAGGGCTGCTGGCCCACCACCGCGCCGGTCGGCTTGTCGTTGATGTAGAAGTTGCCCGCCGCGAAGCGCAGGTCGCGACGAGCGTCCGCGATGGCGCGCCGGTCCTGGGCGATAATCGCCCCGGTCAGCGCGTACGGCGCGAACGACTCCATCTGCGCGAGCACCGTCTCGTACTTCGCGTCGTCGTAGACATGCACGGCCAGGATCGGACCGAAGTACTCCTCACTGAACATCTGGTCGGTGGGATCGGTCGACTGCACGACCGTGGGGCGTACGAAATAGCCCACTGTGTCGTCACACGTGCCGCCGGCCAACATCGTGAGGTGCTTGTTGCGCGAGACCCGCGCCAGCGCGCTCTTGTGCTTGGCGAACGCGCGGTCGTCGATCACGGCGCCCATGAAGTTGGAGAAGTCGGTGACATCGCCGACCGTGATGTTGTCGGTCTCGTGGAGGAACTCGTCCTTCATCTGGTCCCAGACCGACTTGGCGACGTACGCCCGTGAGGCCGCCGAGCACTTCTGTCCCTGGAACTCGAAGGCGCCGCGCAGCAAGGCGACGCGGAGCACGTCCGGGTCCGCGGACGGGTGGGCCACCACGAAGTCCTTGCCGCCGGTCTCCCCGACGATGCGCGGATAGGTGCGGTAGCCCGAGATGTTCTCCCCCACCGTGCGCCACAGGTGCTGGAAGGTCGCGGTCGAGCCGGTGAAGTGGATGCCGGCCAGGTCCGGGTGGGTGAGCGCGACCTTGGAGACGTCCAGGCCGTCGCCGGGCAGCATGTTGATCACGCCGGGCGGCAGGCCCGCTTCTTCCAGCAACTCCATCGTCAGCGACGCGGCCAGTTGCTGGGTCGGCGAGGGCTTCCAGATCACGGTGTTGCCCATCAGCGCGGGGGCCGTGGGCAGGTTGCCCGCGATCGCGGTGAAGTTGAAGGGAGTGATCGCGTAGACGAAGCCCTCCAGCGGCCGGTAGTCGGTGCGGTTCCACACGCCCGGCGAGTTCGCGATCGGCTGTTGGGCCAGGATCTCTCGCGCGTAGTGCACGTTGAAGCGCCAGAAGTCGATCAACTCGCACGCCGAGTCGATCTCAGCCTGGAAGCAGGTCTTGGACTGCCCGAGCATCGTGGCGGCGTTGATCCGCTGTCGCCAGGGTCCGGCGAGCAGGTCAGCCGCCTTGAGCAGGATCGCACACTTCTCGTCGAAGGGCAGGCGCTGCCAGGGCAGCGCCGCGGCCTGGGCAGCCTTGATCGCCGCCTCGGCGTCCTTGACGGTCGCGTTCTTCATCGTGCCCAGCACGTGCTGGTGGTCGTGTGGCTGCACGACCTTGATCTCCGCACCGCCGCCGTGGCGCCAGCGACCGTTGACGTAGGCACGCAGGGGGTGCTGCTTGCGTTCCAGACGAGCGAGTTCGGCCTTGAGCTCGGCGCGCTCCGGGGTCCCCGGTGCGTAGGTGAGGTTCGGCTCGTTGACGGGAAGCGGCGGGTGGGTGATCGCGTCCATATCGCGATCGTGTCAGACGATGCGCAGGCGAGCCACCCGCCTCACTTCACCAGGTCGGCGATCTCCTGGGTGGCATACCACCCGAGGTCCTCGCGGTGGTCGTCGTCGACGGCACCCGCATGCACGGCCTCGACCCGCGACCAGGGCACCTCGGCGTCCTCGTCAGCTGTCTCCGCCACCACCACGACCCGGCGTCCGAGGCCACCGAGCAACTCCGACGAAGCCTCAGCGGCAGCTTCGAGTGCGGCGTACTCCCCTTCCTCCGACTCGTCGGGAGCCACGAACCGTACGCCGTCCGCAGGCACCAGCCCCTGGGCGTGCCAGACGGCCAGCTCTGGAAGCGTGGTCGCGATGTAGACCCGCACGTCAGGCCTTCTTGGGCGCAGGCTTGCGGCGGCCTCGGGGCGCTCGGCGCCGCGACTCGGTGGTGGTGTCGAGGAGTTCGTCGAGCGCTTCGGTCAGACACGCCCCGAAGGTGTCGATATCCGGCAGCAGGTCGCGGTCCGCCGTGACGCCGTAGAAGACGCCGCCGTCGTACGACGTCACACCGATCGCCATCGCATGCCCAGGCAGCAGCGGCGGCACCGGATAGGTCTCCTCCATCTCGGCGCCCGCCGCGAACAGCGGGAACTGCGGCCCCGGGACATTGGTGATGGACAGGTGGAAACCCCGTCGCAACTCCGCCATCGCGACCCGAGACCCGAGCGCGTGGAAGGTCGTCGGCGCGAACCCCGCGATCCCGGCGAGCCGGTTGGCGGCCACCGCGCGTCCCGACACCTCGTGGGACTCGAACGAGTACGACACCTGGTGCAACCGAACGACCGGACTGTTCTCCCCGATCGGCAGCTCCACGTGGTGGGCGGCGATCTGGGAGCCGAGCGAGGTCGCTTCGAGTTCGTCGTCGATTACGGACATCGGCACGACGACACGCAATTGCTTGAGCCCACCCAGCGACTCCGCGCGCGTCATCAACCAGGCGCGCAACCCACCGGTGATCGTGGCCAGGATGACGTCGTTGACCGTGCCGCCATGCACGCGGCGCACCTTGCGATAGTCGGCCAGGCTGGTGCGTACGGCCAGGAACCGGCGCTGCTGCGACAGTTCACCGTTGATCGGCGAGTCGTGCTCTGGACGCCGGTTGGACAGCGCGCTGGCCAGGTGCCCCAGCCGGGTCGCTGCGGCGCCCGACTGGCGTACGAGCGAATCGGCGTTGGCGCGCACCGTGTTCAGCAGCGTGGTCGGATGCTGCACGGATTCGGCCAGCGCGTGGGCGAGCAGGCCGCCCGGAGTCGGGGCTTGTTTGGGCTGCCAGGGGTCGTGTTCGACTTCTTTGGGCTCGGGACTGGTATCGAGCAGAACCTGGCCCAGATCCACCGTTTCGACGCCGTCGACGAGGATCTGGTGCGACTTCGACAACACCGCGACCCGGCCGCCTTCCAGGCCCTCCACGAAGTAGACCTCCCACAACGGGCGGTTGCGATCCAGGGGCCGGCTGACGATGCGACCGACGAGTTCGCGCAACTGGTCCATGGTGCCCGGGCGCGGCAGTGCGGAACGGCGGACGTGGTAGGCCACGTCGAAATCTGGATCGTCTCGCCAGATCGGATTGGCCAAGTGACCCGGCACGTGGTGCAAGCGCTGCCGGTAGCGCGGCACGAACGCGATCCGGTCGGCGATCAGGTCGACCAGCGCCGCATAGTCGAAGGCACTTTCGCCGGGGTCGAAGATCTCGACGGTGGCATTGTGCATGGGGGCGCTCGGTGTCTCCAGCGCCAGGAACGGCAGATCGCGCGTCCGCAACCGTTGACTCACTGCGCCACCTCTCCCCTCCGCACCACCGCCGCAGGGGTGGCGTCGAAGTTTTTCGTCCGCGTGAGAGTCTTTCATCACGCTCGGCGCCTTCGTACGCCGACTCTGCTGATTCTGCCGGAAGGACCCTTGATGCACCGCCGTACCGCCCGCCGTCTCACCCCCGTCCTCGCCGTTGTGGCCGTGCTGGGCGCGGGCTGCAGCAGCGACGAGAGCCCCGAGCCGGCGCAGACCACCACTGCGGCGACTCCGACGGACGACGCCACCACGCAGGAGACGGCGGCCACCGAGAACGAGTCCGCGCAGGGCGTACGCATCGACATCACCATCGAGGGCAGCAAGGTCAGCCCCGGCGCTGGTGAGCGCATCCAGGTGCCGGTGGACGAGCCGTTCACTCTCCACGTGACCTCCGACGCGGCCGACGAGTTGCACGTGCACTCCTCACCCGAGCAGAGCTTCGAAGTGGCACCGGGCGAGCAGACCTTCGAGTTGACGATCGAGCGCCCCGGAATCGTGGAGATCGAACTGCACGAGTTGGGCGTGCCCGTGGTCTCACTCGAAGTTCGCTGACGTGCCACACCTCGCACTCGTGTTGCCCATGCACGGGGTCGGCGGGGCGCGCGACCTCCCGATTCCGGCCTCGCTGGCCATCGCGGGCGCGGTCGCAGCGCTCGTCGTGTCATTCGGCGTGCTCGCTCTCGCCTGGCGTCGGCCACGCTTCGAGGACTCCCGGTCCGGTCGGGCGGTGCCCGCGCTGCAAAGAATCGTCGACTCGGCCTGGTTCGTCGCGTTGCTGCGCGCGTTCGGCCTGCTGCTGTTCGCGTACACGATCTGGGCGGCGGTCTGGGGCCAGGACCTGCTGATCAATCCGATCTTCGGGATGTTCTACATCCTGTTGTGGGTAGGCATCGTGCCGGCCTCGCTTGTCCTCGGACCGGTCTGGAAGGCGATCAGCCCGGTGCGCACCCTGCACCTGGGTCTGTCCAGGCTGGCCGGGACAGACCCAGACCGAGGCATCCTCGACTATCCCGCCAGGCTGGGCTATTGGCCAGGAGCGCTCGGTCTCTTCGCGTTCGTGTGGATGGAACTGGTCTCACCCGACAACACCAGCCTCAGCGCCGTACGCTTGTGGATCGCGGTCTGGGCGGCCGTGCTCGTAGTCGGAGGCGCGATCTTCGGTCAACGCTGGTTCGCGCGAGCAGACCCCTTCGAGGTCTATTCGACGCTGGTCTCCCATCTGTCAGTCTGGGGACGGCGTGACGGCGCGTTGGTCGTACGCAATCCGCTGGCCAACCTCTCCACGATCACCCCGGCGCCAGGACTGGTCGCGGTGGTGGCGGTCCTCTTCGGTTCGACCGCCTTCGACTCCTTCCGGGAGTCGCCTCGCTGGATCCTGTTCTTGCAAGAACGCGAAATGTCGCCGACGTGGCCGGGATTCGCACTCCTGATCACCATGTGCGTGCTCGTCGGACTGATCATCGTCGGTGGCACGATGGCGACCGGCGTCGGCGACAACGTCGCTCGGCGAGACCTGCCGATGCTGTTCGCCCACTCGATCGTGCCGATCATCGTCGGCTACATCTTCGCGCACTATCTGCGTTATCTGGTCGAGGTCGGCACTCAGACGCTGATCCAGATGAGTGATCCGATGTCGAACGGCACGAACCTGTTCGGCACCGCCGACTGGCAGGTCAACTACTGGCTGTCGGACCACCCGACGTTCGTGGCGGTGACCAAGGTGCTCGGCGTGGTCGTCGGGCACGTGCTGGGCGTGGTGGCCGCCCATGACCGCGCAGTGGCTCTGCTGCCCAGGAAGCACCAGGTGACCGGCCAACTGTCGCTCCTGGCGGCCATGCTGATGTTCACGGCCGGAGGGCTCTACCTGCTCTTCTCCTCTTAGGACCTGCGCTCTGGTCGGGCACGATCCGCTCCGCCAACTCTCGCAGCCCTGCCAGGAGTTTGGATTCGCCTGATTCGGTGAGCAGTCGCCCACCGGCCAACGCGCGGTCGGCACCGGGCTGGTCGTCGGGCACGAAGGTGATCGACTCGACGCGGGCGAAACCCTCCACCATGCCCGCGATATCGCGTTCGGGCCACCCCAGCGACCCGCGCATCCGGTTCACCACCACACGGACCGGGGCGTCGGCTCGGGTGTCGCGCAGTTCTACGAGCGCACGGGCGAGCCGGGCGAGGCCGACCGGGTCTGCCGCTCCCACGACGACCACTTCGTCGGCCACCTCGATCGCGCCGCGGCTCATCGTGTTCCGGCCCGGTCGGGAGCCGAAGTCGGAGCCCGGGTCCTCCTCCAGCGAGAAGCCGGTATCGATCACGACGTCGCCATGACGACGAAGTTCTTCGGCGAGGGTTTCGACGGCACCGGTGCGCACCTCTATCCAGCGATCGGGCCTGGGCAGCCCGGTCACGACGGTCAGGTGTGGGCTCAACGCCCGCTGCGCCGTGCTGAGTCGCTCCTCGATCAGTCCCGACGACACCAGCCTGGCGGCCGACAAGATGCCGCTGACCTCGTCGAGGATGCCCAAGGTCGGTGCGACGGAACCGCCGTAGGGATCGGCATCGACCAACGTCGTACGCCGTCCGCGCTCCGCCAAGACCGCCGCCAGACCGCACGCGACGGTCGTACGTCCCGGAGACCCTGCCGGGCCCCACACCACGATCACCCGTCCAGGCCGACCAGGTGCCACGGTTGCGCCCAGGGGCAGGTCGCCAGCCGTGCCGGGTGTGGCGACCGGCGGGGGGTCGACGTCGCCGTCCGCGTCTAGAGCCAGTTCGGCGAGCAGCGAGGGCAGCGAGTCGATCTCCGCCTGGTCCAACACCGCCGAGACCCCGATCCGACTACCGCGCAGGCGATGCTGGTCGAGCGCGCCGCCGCCCGGACCGACGATGCCGACCGAATGCACGCGGTGTCGGCGCAGCAGGTCGGTCGCACTGGCGTCGAAGCCCGGCAGATCGAGCGACACCAGCGCGGCGTCAGCCTGGCCCGCTGTCGCCGCAGCCAGCAGGTCGGCGATGTCGACACAACGTTTGATCAGCACCAGCTCGCGGTCGGACGAGATGACCTCCAGCGCACGCGGCTCCCACGACGAGCCGGATGCCACGACCAGGACACAGATCATCCGACGCCCCTCATCCAGCGTTCCGTCTGACCACCGTCACGCTGCCCGAGGTCGTGGCCGCGATGATCTCGGTGAGTTCGTCTGCGTTCGATTCCGGGACCGCGAGCACCAGTCGACGATCGGTGGTGGCGCCGAACTGGTCTCCGGCTGTCGGTGCGGCCACCACGACGACGTCCTGCAGCAGCAGGCGCGCGTCGGCCTTGGTGTCCGTGGCGTCACTGACATAGAGGTCTACTCGGCTGCCCACCTTGACCGACGGTGGCACCGCCTCGACCGACACCTTCACCGGCAACTGCAACGACGGCTCGTCGGCACTGGAGCCGATCGCCGAGCGTGCCAGCAGTTCCCCGGCTCCGACCGGCCGAGTCAGATAGAGCTCGGCAGGCAATTCCGCCGACGTCAGGAAGTAGCGAGCCAGATCCGCGTCCTCGACGAACCGCACTCGGCGCGCCTCCAGAGCACTCGGGTCGATCACGGTGCCGCTGCCAGAGTCTTGCGCAACGGACCACACCGAGACCGACTCGTCGGCCG
This sequence comes from Nocardioides sp., assembly GCA_037045645.1. Lineage (NCBI taxonomy): Bacteria > Bacillati > Actinomycetota > Actinomycetes > Propionibacteriales > Nocardioidaceae > Nocardioides > Nocardioides sp. The sequence goes on along the minus strand of JBAOIH010000001.1, from coordinate 721,216 downwards.
CCGCGAGCAGTCGCGCGCCGACCGCCACGGAGGCGGCGACCAGCAGCAGCCCCAGCCAGAGTCTGGGGTCTCGCCAGGTCGGGGACTGGGCGCGGGTCGCTGTGGGTGCGGTCGCGGTGGACGTCGTACGCGTGGGCGTACGTGAACGGGAGAGGGCGCCGAGAACTGCCACCTGCGCAGTGTGTCCGTACAGCAGGCCGACCAAACCCGCTTCTCGTACGCCTGTGGATGACCGCGGCCGCAAATACAGTCAACCCGGTGGTTATGCACAGCTCACCCTCTGGTGGGTGTCTACGACTGGGGCGAAGTGGCACAGTGGAGTCATGCCCACGACCCCCCGCTTCCTCACGCTCGCGGACGTTGCCGAGGTCCTCAACACCTCGAGCGCGCAGGTCTACGCGCTCGTACGCCGCGGAGAACTGCCCGCGATCAAACTCGGAGGTCGCGGGCAGTGGCGGGTCGAGTCGACCCAGTTGGAGTCGTTCATCGCCAAGCTCTACGACGAGACCGCGGCTTTCGTCGAGTCGCATCCGCTGGACAGCGACTCACGTCAGGACGCCTGAGCGACCGCCCCTGCAGCGTTGCCACTCAGCCCACCTCGCCGTCCAGGGTCAGGGACACCTGGCGTTGCTCGCCGTCTCGTTCGACCGTGAAGTCGACCCGATCGCCGGGCTGATGAGTCCGGATCTTGACGATCAAGGCGATGCCATCGGTGACGCGGTCCTCGCCGATGCGCGTCACGACATCGCCCCGCTTGAGACCAGCTTCTTCCGCGGGCGAGTCGGGCAGCACCTCGCTGATCTCGGCCCCCTCATCGGTCTTGCCGCCCGTCTGCACCTTGGCACCGATCACCGGGTAGCGCGCCTGCCCGGTCTTGAGGATCTGGTCGACGGTGACCTTGACCTGCTCGATCGGGATGGCGAACCCGACCCCGATATTGCCGGCTTCGCCATACCCACCCGTCGTCGCGATGGCGGAGTTGACTCCGATCACGCGCCCTTGAAGATCGACGAGCGGCCCTCCGGAATTGCCGGGATTGATCGCCGCGTCGGTCTGGACGGCGTTGATGTAGGAGGCGTCATCGGCCGAATCTCCGGTCGTCACCGGGCGATCCCGTGCCGAGATGATGCCGGCGGTGACGGTGGACGTCAGGCCGAGCGGGGCGCCGAACGCCACCACCGGGTCACCGATGTTGAGCGCGGTCGAACTTCCCAGGGCAGCCGGTGGAAGTTGCTTGGCACCCTCGACCTGCAGGACGGCCAGGTCGTACACAGCACTGCGACCCAGGATCTCGGCGGTGAAATGGTTGCCTTCCTGATCGACGATCTCGACGGATCCGTCGTCCTCGGCTGCGCTGGCCACGACGTGGTTGTTGGTGACGATGTGGCCCGATCGGTCGAGCACGAAGCCCGAGCCGGTCGCGCCGTCCGACTCGCCTTGGTATTCGGCGACGATCTGGACCGTCGACGGCAATAACTTCTCCGCCACTGCCGCGACCGAGCCGTTCGCGGCAGGCAGGGGCGCATCGGTCTGCGCACCGGTGCTCTCGATGCCGGTGCCGGGCTCGTCGGATCCGGCGAGTGAGTCTTGGATCGCGCCGCCGAGGGCACCTCCGGCAAGCCCGACAAACAGCGCGAGGGTCGCGACGGCCGGCCACAGCCAACCGGGGACGGTGGAGCGTCGACGCGAGGCAGTGCCGAGGTGGAGCGGCAGGGTCGGCTGCGGTCCCCAGTTGGGCTGGCCCGCGGGGCCGTACGCTCCCTGATCCGCCTGTGGGCGCTGCGCCCAGGGCGCGGCGTACTGCTGGGGAAGCTGCCGGACCGGCTGAGGATGAAGCTGGGAAGGTTGGACTGGACCCTGGGCTGGACTCTGGGCTGGATTTTGGGCTGGGTTTTGTGCCGCGACGCTCTTGGGTCGAGGTGCGGTCGGGCCGATCGCATTGGGCGGGATCGGGGGCTGTCCCGACGGCGGGGTCCAACTGCCGCCGACCGAACGCGCACCGTCCGGCAGGCCGGTGATCGGCGCCGTGGGTTCGGACGAGGAGTCGCGGTCGGCGGGGTCGGACGGCTGCTGTGGATCGGTCACGGGACCATTTTCACCCCGGGCACGCCTGCGGAAACCCGCTGGGGCGTGATCCGGAGCGAACCGGTCCTGGCCGAGACGTCGGAGACCACGCTGATCCCGACGTTCCCCGAGGCGCCACGCACCTGCGCGACGGGCGGTCGCAGGTCACCGGAGACTGCACCGGGCGCGACTGCCAGGGCCACGAACCCGGCCATCACCATGCCCACCGCACCGCCACCGAGGACGGCAACTCGACTCGGAATGTGACCCCCGAGAAAGCCCGAGTCGACGGGGGCGTTCGCCAGCAGACCACGGAAGTCGGACGAGGGACCCGGCGCCTGCTCGGACATGCCCGCGAGTGCGGTCTTGACCCAGCCCTCACGCGCGACGGCGTCGCTGCACCGGTCACACGAGGCGACGTGCGCCCAGGCAGCCTCCGTCTCGTCGGGGCCGAGTTGTCCATCGAGCAGCAGGCTCACCTTGGCGCCGAGGTGGTCGGTCATAGCGTCGCCTCGGCAGGTCCGGCGTACCGCACTCGGTCACCAGTCGGCGCCCGGTGGGCCAGCGCCTCACGCAGCATTGAGCGGCCCCGGTGGATGCGGCTGCGTACGGTGCCCATCTTCACGCCGAGGACGTCGGCGATCTCTTCGTACGTCAACCCCTCGATGTCGCACAGCACCACGGCGGCGCGGAAGTCGGGCGGCAGCGCGGCCAGGGCCGACTCGACGTCGGCGTCGAAGATCGTGTTGGCGTACGCCGTCTCGGGCGCCGGCGTGGGCGCGCTGATCCTCTCGGTGCGCTCGTCCGAAAGCAGGTCGAAGCGGATCCGCTTCTTGCGCCGCACCCCGTCGAGGAAGAGGTTGGTGGTGATCCGGTGCAGCCACCCCTCGAACGTGCCGGGAGAGTAGGTGTCCAGCCGCCGGAAGACGCGTACGAACACCTCCTGGGTCAGATCCTCCGCGTCCGCCTTGTTGCCGGTGAGCCGGTAGGCCAAGCGGTAGACGCGGTCGGAATGGCGTTCGACGATCTCGGTCCACGTGGGAACCGTCTCGTCCATCGGGGCCTCCAGAAACTTCTCGGGCTGGGTGCTCGCGCCACGGGCGCGGATCAACGTGTCGAACAGGGTGTGCTCCTGAAACGTAGGGAGTGCGACTGAGAGGAACCTGGGCATCAGCCTGAGGGGAACCTGTGAGTGACTAACGAACCACTGAGTGGCGTTGTTCCGGACAGCGGATCTGCCCGGCTGCCGACTCCTCAGCGATAGGGTCGGATCAGCCATGATCCGTTGCCGACGCAGGAGGCCGTCATCACCACCACGCTCAAGCCCGCCAGTCTCGCCTACGCCGAGTCATTCGTCGCCGAGGACGAGATCCTGGCCAACGCGCGTGCTCGCGCCGAAGAGGTCGGCGTCTCGCCCATCGGCAGCGGCGTGGGTGCCTCACTGCGCTTCCTTGCCTCCGTCCTCGACGCCCGCGCCGTGGTGGAAGTCGGCACCGGCACCGGCGTCTCGGGGCTGTGGCTGCTGCGCGGCATGCGTGCCGACGGCGTGCTGACCACCGTCGACATCGAGGCCGAGCATCAGCGGCTGGCACGAGAGACGTTCACGGAGGCGGGCATCGCGCACCAGCGAGCACGCACCATCTCCGGAGCCGCCTTGGAGGTGCTCCCCCGGCTGACCGACGGTCACTACGACCTGGTGTTCTGCGACGGCGACAAGCGCGAGTACGCCGCCTATCTCGACGCGGCACTGCGGCTGCTGCGCCCCGGTGGCGTGGTGGCCTTCGACAACGCGCTGTGGCACGACCGCGTGGCGGACCCGGTCGTACGCGACGAGCAGACCGTCGCTATCCGCGACCTGGGCCGCGCTATCGCCGAGGACGAGCGCCTGACGCCGGTGTTGTTGCCGGTCGGAGACGGCCTGCTCTTGGCCAAGAAGGAATGGTCACCCGAAGCGGACTGACGGCTCCTAGATCCCGTCCAGTGGGTCTGGCGAGCCGAGCCAGGTCAACAGCACCCGGGCACCGAAGCCCGTCGGGCCAGCGGTCCATTCGTACTCGTCCTTGCGGGCATCGCCCACCGACGCCAGGTCGAGGTGCGCCCACGGCACGTTGCCGGTGAAGGCGTGCAGGAAGTGCGCCGCCATGATCGACTGCGGAGCGCCTGCGGAGTTGTCGGCGTCGGCGATCTTGGAGGCCAGCCGGTCGACGTACGCCTCCTCCAACGGCATCCGCCACAACGGCTCCCCGGAACTCCTGCCGGCGAGGAGCAGGACCTCGGCAAGCGGGTCGGAGTCGGCGAAGAGCCCGCCCAGCGTCTGACCGAGCGCGACCTTGATCCCGCCGGTCAACGTCGCGACGTCGACGAGCGCAGCCGGGTCGAGTTTGTCGACGGCGAACGCCAAGGCGTCGGCCATCACCAGGCGCCCCTCGGCGTCGGTGTTGGTGACCTCGGTGGTGCGACCGCCGTAGTGGGTGATCACGTCGCCGGGGCGCATCGCGTCCCCACCGACGGCGTTCTCCGCGGCGGCGATCAGTCCGGTGACTCGCACCGGGCAACCGACGGCGGCGAGTGCTGCCATGGTCGCCATCACCACCGCTCCCCCGGTCATGTCGCGCTTCATCGTGACCATGCCCTCGCCCGGCTTGATGCTCAAGCCACCGGTGTCGAAGGTGATGCCCTTGCCGACGAGCACGACGCGCGGGGTCTTGCGCGACGCGCCCTTGGGGGCGTAGTCGAGACGGATCAGCCGCGGCGGGGTCGCCGAGGCCTGACCGACGGCGAGGATGCCGCCCATGCCGGCCTTGGCGAGCTTGGTCTCGTCCCAGACCTCGACCTGGAGCCCGGCCTCGTCGGCCAGCTCGAGTGCGACCTCGGCCAGCCAGGGTGGGTTCTTGATGTTGGCGGGCACCGTCGCCAACATCCGACTGCGCCAGGCAGCCCCACCGATCGCGACCGCGCGAGCCAAGGTGCCATCACGTTCGGCGGCATCCGGCTGAGCCGCACACACCACGCGTGCGACTGGCTGGGCGCCCGGGCCGTCGGCACGCAGATCGAAGGAGAAGGAGCCGAGCATCATGCCGATCACGAAGGCCGCCAGCACGTCCTCGTCGCCGACGCTGGCGATGGTCGAGACCACCGATTCGCGGTCCTTCACCGCGCGCGCCAACGCGGCCGCGGCACGGCGTACGTGATCGGGCGTGGCGTCCCCGACACCGACGAAAAAGACCGGCCTCGGACCCTGCGCCGTGACCACAGCCGTGGCCACGACGTGCCCGGCGGTGGCGGCTGCGGATGAGCCGCCGGTCACCGCGTCGAGCAGATCGAGCAGATCGACCGACCAGGCTTGGCTCGCCTGGTCGGCGCCGGGGCCGAGCACGAGCGCGCCAGCCTCGGCGAGCACCGGGAAGGCGACCGCGTCGGCACCGCCGATCTCGTCAGGGCGCAGCGCGCTGACGGCGAACTGCGGCGGGGAGACCTGCGGCGGAAGAGTGGAACGAACTGAGGTCACGCGGTCAGCCGACGACGGCCTTCAGCGCGTCTCCCAGGTTGCCGGCTTCCTCGGCGTTGAGCTCGACGACCAACCGGCCACCACCTTCGAGCGGAACGCGCATCACGATGCTGCGCCCCTCCTTGGTGACCTCGAGCGGACCATCGCCGGTACGGGGCTTCATCGCCGCCATCCGTACACCTCTTCCTTGTTGCTTGGTGTCATTCACGAAGACGGACGCACCCGGGGCGCCCTCTCCGCGTTCATTATCCCCTATGACCCACGTGACCCGGAGCACAACCCAGCGATGGTGTCCGCAGGCGGGGCTAGATTGCGCTCATGGCTGACTCGAATGCTTCCGTTCTGCTCGACGTGACCGAGGGAGTCGCGACCATCACGCTTAATCGCCCCGAGGCGATGAACGGGCTCGACATCGCCACCAAAGAGTCCCTGTTGTCGGTCGTACGCCAGGTCGCTGACGACCCGGCAGTGCGGTGTGTCGTCCTCAGCGCCACTGGTCGGGCGTTCTGTGTCGGTCAGGATCTCAAGCAGCACATCGAGGTGCTCAACTCCAGCGACAGCGACTCGCTGTTCCGCACGGTCGACGAGCACTACAACCCGATCGTCTCGACGCTGGCTGCCATGGACAAACCCGTCATCGCGGCCGTCAACGGCGTGGCTGCCGGGGCAGGTGCCTCCCTGGCGTTCGCCTGTGACGTACGCATCGTCGCCGACACGGCCGGCTTCAATCTCGCCTTCGCCGGCGTGGCGCTCTCATGCGACACCGGCGCCAGCTGGACGCTGCAGCGACTCGTGGGCCAGACCAGGGCGATGGACCTGCTCTACTTCCCGCGTACGGTCCCCGCTGACGAGGCGTTGGAGATCGGGATCGCCACCCGAGTGGTGCCCGCAGCCGAACTCGCCGACACCGTGCGCGACCTGGCCCGGCGGTTGGCCGCGGGCCCGACCGTGGCGTACGCCTCGATCCGATCGTCGGTGGCCTTCTCCGCGAGTCACTCCTTCGAGGACTCGTTGGCGTACGAGAGCCAGATGATGACTCGCACGGGCGCCACGGCAGATCACCGTGCCGCGGTCGAGGCGTTCATCGCCAAGACCCCGCCGGTCTTCGAGGGTCGCTGATCCCTCAGGGTGCGACCGTGCCGAGCCGCGCGTACACGCCACCGAGCACGTGCAGCACTGCAGGTGGCGCCTGCCGACGCAGCGTGTGTCGATGCGGGCGGTAGCCGTACTCCACCGTGAGTGCGGCGCCGGCGAAGCGGTGGTTGAACCAGCCCGTCATCGTGCCGTGGCACATCCCGTTGCAGTCGAGATTGGTCGTGGGCAGGCGCAGGGCGCGGGCCAGCCGGCGCGCGAAACGAGGATCCTTGGTCGCCACATCGACGCCGAAGAGTGGCTGGTGGAAACTCAGCACTCGACGAGGTCTGATGTCGTGCAAGAAGCCCATCATCGCGCGCGTCTCCGGCTCCGACGCCGGTCGCGGCCCTGAGCAGTAATTGCCGCTCAACGGTGCCCAGTCGTACGGGAAGTTGCGGTTGAGATCCACGCCGCGCGCATTGCGTCGGGTGCCGCGGGCGAGGCCGTCGGGGTTGTAGTCGGGCACGACCCAGAGGTCCACGTTCGCGATCGGGTCGCCGTCGCGAAGGGCGTGCAGGATCTGGCGGGTGTGGCGCTCGTTGCCGTGCATGGTGGCGATCAGGACATACGTGGGCTTGCCCGGCTCCCCCAGCCGGTAGGCCTTGATCGGCCGCCCCTGGACCGAGTGCCCGATCACCCGGGTTTCGAGGACGGCGTTCGGTGCTGCCGACGCCTGCACACTCGGGGTGACCGGGACCAGCACGGCGAGCAGCATCACGAACACGCCGAACAGCCGAGTCACTCAGATCGCCCCGGTGACGTACGCCCAGGTCGTGAACAGCGTGCCGAAGAACATGCCCAGGTGGGCGATCAGGGACAGGCCGGCGCCGTTGCCCCACCAATCGTCGGCGAGATCATCAGCCGCGTGCCGCCCTTTGGAGGGCAGCCACCGCACCAGCAGTGCCAGACCCACGACTGAGGTGATCCACACCAGGCCCAGGCCCAGGACCCCGCACACCTCTCCGAACGGCAACTTGTCGTGCGCCACCAGGAAGTAGGTCCAGAGGCTGAGGCCCAGCACACCGAAGATCGTGTGCGCGTGGACGAGCAGTGGGCTGTAGGCGTGCCTGCCGCCTGCCTCGCCATCGTGCAGGCGCAGCCGGGTCAACGCCACGATGACGAACCCGACCACCGCGAGGACATAGAACACCACGATCGGCACGGTCAGCCCCCCGCAGGCGCGTCGTCGGACGAGGGGTGGTCTGGGCGCTCGTCATCTGGGCGCTCGTCATCTGCTTGAGCCGCGAGTCGGTCGAGCAACTCGTCGACCTCCGACATCCGGTAGCCGCGGAAGGCGAGCGAGAACCGTACGTTGCGCAGATCGGTCGCGCTCAGTCTTCCCTCCGCCGGCACCACCGCATCGGGGCGGTCGTCGTACGCGGTGGACAACGACTCGCCACGGCCCGACGCCACAGCGGCGATCCCGCCGAGGACGACGACCCCGAGGATCACGAAGAACCACAGCATCAGCGGGTGCCACCTTTCGAACTCTGCTCGACCATCAGGCGTACGGCCTGGTCGATATCGTCGGTCACGACCAGCATGTCGAGGTCCGATTCGTTGATCTTGCCCTCGGCGAGCACGGTGTTGCGCAGCCAGTCGAGCAGCCCGCCCCAGTATTCGGTGCCCATCAACACAACCGGGAACTGGGAGATCTTCTTGGTCTGGGCGAGCGTGAGTGCCTCGAAGAGTTCGTCGAAGGTGCCCAGCCCGCCGGGCATCACGATGTAGCCCTGGGAGTACTTGACGAACATCGTCTTGCGGGCGAAGAAATAGCGGAAGTTGATGCCCTTGTCGACCCACTGGTTGAGACCGGTCTCGAAGGGCAACTCGATCCCGAGACCGACGCTGACGCCCCCGGCCTCGCTCGCGCCCTTGTTCGCCGCCTCCATCGCGCCCGGTCCGCCTCCGGTGATGACGGCGAAGCCGGCCTCGACCAGCTTGCGGCCGACCTCTTCGGCGATCGCGTAGTAGGGATTGTCGGTCGGGGTGCGTGCGGAGCCGAAGACCGCGATCGCAGGACCGAGTTCGGCCAGCGCTCCGAATCCTTCGACGAACTCCCCGGTGATCCGCATGACCCGCCAGGGATCGGAGTGCACCCAGTCGCTGGGGCCGCGGTTGTCGAGCAGCCGCTGGTCGGTGGTGGTGTGGTCGACCTGCGAACCGCGCATCAGGACGGGGCCGCGGTATTTGCCCCGACGACGGCTCCGGTCAGGCATCGTCGCCTCCCGTGAGCCACGCGATCAGGCCGCGTTCGCAGGCGACGATCTGGTCCATCGGCACGAGTTCGTCGGCGCGGTGTGCATAGCTGGGATCTCCCGGGCCGTAGTTGACGGCCGGGACGCCCAAGACGGTGAATCGGGCTACGTCGGTCCAGCCGAACTTCGGGTTGACCGGCCCACCGACAGCGGCGAGGAACGCCTGCGCGGCCGGGCGGTCCAGGCCAGGCCGGGCACCGGGCGCGGAGTCGGTGATCGTGACGTCGAACCCGTCGAAGAAGTCGCGTACGAACTGCTCCGCCTCGGCCTCACTGCGATCAGGGGCGAAGCGGAAGTTGACCTCGACCACGCATTCGTCGGGGATCACGTTGCCCGCGACTCCGCCGCTGATCCCGACGGCGTTGAGGCCTTCGTGATAGGTCAGCCCGTCGACCTCCGGGGTGCGCGCTTCGTACGTGGCGAGCCGGTTGAGGATCTCGGCGGCCTTGTGGATCGCGTTGTCGCCGAGCCAACTTCGCGCCGAGTGCGCGCGGCTTCCAGACGTACGCACCTCGGCACGCAGGGTGCCTTGGCAGCCGGCCTCTACTCCCCCGTTGCTGGGTTCGCCCAGGATCGCGAAGTCAGCTCGGAGCAACTCGGGGTCACTCTCGGCCAGGATCCGCAGCCCGTTGAATTCGGAGTCGATCTCCTCGCACTCGTAGAACACGAAGGTCAGGTCACGGTTCGGCTCGGGGACCGTGGCCGCGACCTTGAGCAGCACCGCGTCTCCGCCCTTCATGTCGCAGGTGCCCAGGCCGTGCAGGATCCCGGCTTCCTCGTCGCGCCGTGCAGGCAAGTTGGCGTTGACCGGCACCGTGTCGATGTGGCCGGCGAGCACGACCCGCTCGGCGCGGCCGAGGTTCGTACGCGCAACCACGGTGTTGCCGTGGCGGCTCACGCTGAGGTGGGGCAACGCCTCAAGCGCGGCCTGGACGGCATCGGCGATCGCCTGCTCGTCGCGACTCACCGACTCGATGTTGACGAGCTGTTCGGTCAGGTCGACGACATCGGCGGTCAGGTCAAGGGTCACTTCGGGGCTCACGGGGCCCATGGTGTCAGGCGCGACCGATCCGACGTCAATGTCGACGGGCCGGCCCCCTGCTCGCGGGCGTGGAGCCGTGCTCGTCAGGCGCGCCTGACCTGCACGTCGACCTCAGTCGCATCGGCGTACGACACGCTGGTGGCCAGCGTCTCGCTGGTGAGCAACGCTTCGTGAGCGCGCGCAGCAGCCACCACGTCCTGCGGTCCGGACACCGTCAGCGCGATGCGATCGGAGATGTCCAGGCCCGCGTCGCGGCGCGCCTGCTGCACCGTACGAATCAGGTCACGCGCGACACCCTCGGCTTCCAACTCAGCGGTGACATGGGTATCGAGCACCACGAAACCACCTCTCGGCAGCACCGCCGTGGCGGCGTCGCTGTCGGCTTCGCCCGCGATCGTCTCCAAGGTGAACTCGCCCTCGGTCAGCGGCACGCCGCCACACACGATCGTGCCGTCCGACTCGACCGACCAGTCACCGGTCTTCGACGCCTTGATCACCGTCTGGACGTCCTTGCCCAGCCTCGGGCCCGCCGCGCGGGCGTTCACGGTCAGGCGCTGCGAGACGTCGTACGCCGAAGCCTGCTCGGAGCCGGCCTCGACCAAGGTGACGGACTTGAGGTTGAGTTCGTCCTCCACGATCGACTCCAACCCGCGCAGCGCCGAGGCATCGTCGACGACGATCGTCAGACCTGCGAGCGGGAGTCGGTTGCGCAAACCGGCCGCCTTGCGCAGCGCGGAGCCGGTGGACGTGACGTCGCGGACCTCGTCCATGGCGCTGACGAGTTTGTCGTCGGCCGGGAGTGCGCAGACGTCGGGCCAGTCGGTCAGGTGCACCGACTCGCCACCGGTCAGGCCACGCCAGACCTCCTCCGTGGTCAACGGCAACAGCGGCGCGGCGGTCCGACAGACCGCCTCCAACACGGTGAAGAGCGTGTCGAAGGCGGCAGCGTCGTCACCCCAGAATCGGTCGCGGTTGCGACGGATGTACCAGTTGCTCAGCACCTCCAGGAACGTCCGCGTCGAGTCGCAGGCGTTCGCCACCTCGAAGTTGTCGAGCTGACGGGTCATGTCGTCGACGTAGGTGCGCAGCTTGGCCAGGATGTAGCGGTCCATGGCGTTGTCGGACGTGGACACCGGCTTCGCGTCGTAGCCGGCGGCGTTGGCGTACAACGTGAAGAAGTAGTAGCTGTTCCACAGCGGGATCAGCACCTGGCGTACGGACTCCCGGATGCCCTGCTCGGTGACGATCAGGTTGCCGCCACGCAGGATCGGCGACGACATCAGGAACCACCGCATCGCGTCCGCGCCGTCGCGGTCGAACACCTCGTACACGTTGGGGTAGTTGCGCAGGCTCTTGGACATCTTGTTGCCGTCCGAGCCCAACACGATGCCGTGGGACACACAACTGGAGAAGGCCGGCTTGTCGAACAGTGCGCTGGCCAGGACGTGCATGGTGTAGAACCAGCCGCGCGTCTGACCGATGTATTCGACGATGAAGTCTCCCGGGAAGTGCCCACCCATGCCGTCGACACCGTCGAACCACTCGGTGTTCTCGAACGGATAATGCACCTGGGCGAACGGCATCGAGCCGGACTCGAACCAGCAGTCGAAGACGTCGGTGACGCGGCGCATCGTCGACTCCCCCGTCGGGTCGTCGGGGTTGGGACGCGTTAGCTCGTCGATGAACGGGCGGTGCAGATCGGTCGGGCGTACGCCGAAGTCGCGCTCGAGTTCGTCGAGCGAGCCGTACACATCGATCCGCGGGTATTCGGGGTTGTCCGAGCGCCACACCGGGATCGGGCTGCCCCAGAAACGGTTGCGTGAGATCGACCAGGGCCGGGTGTTCTCCAGCCATTTGCCGAACTGTCCGTCCTTGACGTGGTCGGGGACCCAGCGGATCTCCTGGTTGAGCTCCAGCATGCGATCGCGGAACTTGCGGGTGTCGACGAACCAGCTCGACACGGCCATGTAGATCAGCGGCTGACGGCAACGCCAGCAGTGCGGGTAGGAGTGCTCGTACGTCTCGCGGCGGACCAGAACGGTGCCCGGGGACACCGAGCCCGCACCGTGCTTGAGATGGTCGATGATCGGCGCGTTGGCGTCGAAGACATGCACCCCGTCGTAGTCGGTGACGGGGAACGTGAAACGCCCGTCCTTGGCGACCGGGACGACCGCCTCGATGCCCTCGCGGTCGGTGATCAACTTGTCGTCCTCACCGAACGCACCGGCGGTGTGGACTAGCCCCGTGCCGTCGGTCGTGGTGACGAAGTCGGCCTCGACCACGCGAAAGGCCTTGGCGTGGCCCTCGAAGTAGGTCATCGGCGGGGTGTACGAGGCACCGAGCAGGTCCGCGCCGTTGAGCCGCGCGACCACCTGGTCGGCGAGCTCGCGGTCATCCTCCTGGAGCTCGCGGGCGTACGCCTGAAGCCGCTCTTCGCCGAGGATGTAACGCTCGGTCGCGCCCGTCGGCTTGGCGCTCTCGACGACGACGTAGTCGATGTCGGGGTGCACCATGATCGCCAGGTTGGCGACCAGCGTCCACGGGGTCGTGGTCCAGATCAACGCCAACGCACCGGCGTACGGCCCGTCGAGCAGCCGCATGCCCACAGTGACGGCGGGGTCCTGCCGGTTCTGGTAGACGTCCTCGTCCATGCGCAACTCGTGGTTGGACAGCGGGGTCTCGTCGTTCCAGCAGTAGGGCAGCACGCGGAAGTCCTCGTACACGTAGCCCTTGTCATAAAGCGTCTTGAACGCCCACAGGACCGACTCCATGAAGTCGAGGTCCAGGGTCTTGTAGTCGTTCTCGAAGTCGACCCAGCGCGCCTGGCGGGTGACGTAGTCCTGCCACTCCTGGGTGTAGGTGAGCACGCTGCGGCGGCACTCTGCGTTGAAGTTCTCGATGCCCAGGTCGACGATCTCCTGAGTGGTCTTCATGCCCAGTTGGCTCATCGCCTCGAGTTCGGCGGGCAGCCCGTGGGTGTCCCAGCCGAAGCGGCGCTCGACGCGGTGACCGCGCATCGTCTGGTAGCGCGGGATCAGGTCCTTGACGTAGCCGGTGAGCAGGTGCCCGTAGTGCGGCAGCCCGTTGGCGAACGGCGGGCCGTCATAGAAGACGAACTCGTTCTCGCCGTGCTCGCCCGCGTCGCGCTGCTCAACGCTCTTGCGGAAGGTGTCGTGTTCCTTCCAGTACGCCAGTACGCGCTCCTCGATCGCCGGGAAGTTCGGCTGGCTCGGCACAGCGTGGTGCTCGCCGGACTGTCCGGTCGCGACCTTGGGGTACGTCATCACGGGCCTTCTCTCGTGGGTTGTAGATCTCCACGAGGACGATCGGGCGACCGCGGTACCACCTCGCTTGCCCACCGTAGGCGGGCCGCTCGTTCTCGGCTGTGACGGGCCTCCCCGTCCGGGTCTAGTGAACTCACCGCTGGCGTGCGGTGGTCGTTCTTCCGGATGCTCGCCGCTGATGACGGCTCGGACGCAGTGCGGTCGATCGTACGGCGCCGGGCGAGGGCGGGGCCAATCCATTGCCCTGCCCCACTCGGATACTCCAGTGCGAAATGGTCGTCCCGCTGGGGAATTCACGACCATTTCGCACTGGACTACCTCGAAGGGAGAGAAGAATCGCGCCCGTCAGGCGGGCCGGTAGCCCAACCAGCGCAAGCGCTGCTCGGCATCGAGTGCGCGTCGTTGCGCAACCGTCCAGGTAGGGGTCCACCACGAGGGTGGCTCCACCGTCCATGCCCGTGGCTCTCGGGCTCGGCGCTGTGCGCGCTCTGCTGCGGCGTGAAGACGGCGTACGAAATCATCCACGTCGGCCCAGTCCTCGGCGACCATGGTGATCGGTTCGAGGCCCACCGCCCTGAACGCCTCCTCCTTGCGAAGGTCCTGCGCATGCTGGGTGCCGACCAGGTGCACCCGCCCGTTGTAGTGCCCAAGCAGACCGAGGATCGGATCGATGACGTCGGGGGTGCCGATAAGCCGTCCGTCACGAGAGAAGACCGGACGATTGCACAGGGGCGACGCCAGGCCGGCTATCCGCGTCCACAGCCCACGCATCCGGCTCTCCTGAGGAGACCACACATTCTCGTCACCGTGGACCAGCGCCTCTCTCGCCTGGCGAACACCGGTCATGGCCCCAATCCGGGCGATCTCCTGAGCCACTTCCTCGCGGTCGACAAGATCGTCATAACACGCCATGTCGAGGGCCTCGACGGCACGGCTCAACGTCGGGGCGTACCTCATCTCGAACACCACGGATCGCACGGCCTGAGTGATCCTGAGACGATCAACCTCCACGCTCAAACTCGGGTTCAGAAACTCTTGGCTCACTGCGAAGCCCGGTTGGGGTCGGATGTGGAGTTTTCCCACGACGGGCACGTCGCGGGGACGACCCGTACCGTCGAAGCCGTCGAACCACCTGGCACCCTGTCAATGCAACGCCGCCCAGCCGGTGACTGCGTCATCAGAGCCGAGGACGGCGGCGGCTTCGAGAATGCGCTGTTGCGTCGTGAGTTCGATGTGAGCAGGCACGTAAAAGCCCTGGCTGGAACGCCGCCAAGAGGCAGCTCGCGCTTGGCCGCGCGTAGGCCCTGACACGCCACTGCCGTCGACGCGAACAGGCGCGATGAGCCCAGGACGACTGGGGTGGAATGACTCGGGAACGTACGACACCCAAGACACGGTGCCTCAACTCACCGACACTCCGGGCGGTTATCCACAGGGGCTGTTTCCGACCGCATCCCCCCGTGGGGTAGTCCAGTGCGAAATGGCTGTCCCAGAGCGGGAAACACGACCATTTCGCACTGGACTACGCAATCAGGAGCGGCGAACCTTCTGCATGCCGTGGATCTCGTCGTACGAGTCGGCGTACGCCTCGTCGTACTGTGTGCCGCCGAACAGCAGGTCCTTGGCGCCATCACGCGAACGCAGGATGTCGCGGCCGGATCCGCCGTAGAGCTTGTCTTCGCCGGCACCACCCTTGAGCACGTCGTCACCGGAGCCACCGCGGACCTCGTCGGCCCCGGGGCCGGCACGAAGGACGTCGTCACCAGAACTGCCGCGGATCACGTCGTCACCCGAGGCGCCGACCAACACGTCGTCACCGGCACCGCCGACGATGGTGTCGCGATCGCTGCCACCGCGCACGACATCAGCGCCCGCGCCACCGTGGATCTTGTCGACGCCCGCGGCGCCGAGGATCTTGTCCGCTCCGGGACCGCCGCGCAGTTCGTCGTCGCCGGCACCGCCGTCGAGGACGTCGTCCCCGGACTCACCGCGTACGACGTCGTTGCCGCCGAACACTGTGATGTTGTCGGCCCCCGCGCCTGCCTTGACCACGTCGGCGCCTTCAGTGCCGACGATCGTGTCGTCACCGTCGGTGCCCTGGATGTGCATCACACCGGCATCGACCCAGCACTTCACGCCTGCCGAGTTGCCCTTGGGGCAGACCTTCTCGCTCGGTGTGGAGTCGAGCTTGAAGCCTCGGGTCGCCGGGGTCGGGTCGACGTTCTTGGCCGCGTCGGTGGCGCGGACAGCGAAGGTGTATTCGCCGTTGGCAAGACCGACATAAGGCTTGGGACTCGTGCACGCGGCCCACGTTCCGGCCGTGGTGCCGGGCCCGTCGAGGCGGCACTCGAAGGTGGCACCATCCTCGTTGGCGGAGAACTCGAAGACCGGCGACTTGTCACTGGTCTGACCCGTCGGTCCTGCCTTGATCACCGTGTTGGGCGGCGTCGTGTCGGGCGGCGTAGGGGTCGAGGTCGCGGTCGGACTGGTCGTGGCCGTTGCTGTCGGGCTGGTCGTTGCTGTCGGACTGGTCGTCGCCGTCGCGGTCGGCTCAGCGGCAGCAGCGGGCACTGAGCCCACCGCATTGCCGGGCGCGTAGAGAGCCAGTGCGAGCACGGCGGCACCGCCCAGGCTCAGGCTCGTACGAAGGAGTGTTGCGTGGGAACGTGAAGTCACGGCTTCCTCTCCGACCGGGAGGCCCGGTCGCATCTCGGGTTCACTGTGTCTGAAACAGGTGTGACGCGAGAGGCGACCGGGTGGTTCACCCGATTCGAAGATTTTCAGTCAGCGACGCGACGCACCCGCAGTGCTCGGTGAGCCGCGGCGCCGCCCAACTCCACGAGATAGACGTACGCGCGCCGCGCCGACAGCGGCTGAAGGAAGACGCCTTGCGTCCCGTGATCGATCAGGTTCCAGCGGTTGGAGTTGCGCACCGTGGTCTTCCACCCGGAGCGAGGCAGCTTGAAGGACTTGAACGAATACCAGTCGGTGTACGGCATGCCGCTGCCACCGACGTCCAAGAAGAGCCTGCCGCGCACCTTCACGACGCGATGGTCACCGGTGACGGTGAACCGCAACTTCCGGTTCTTCGACTCGTAGCGCCCCGGTCGCAGCCGAGAGGTCGGCGCCTTCGGCGTTACCCGCACCCTGACCAGAGACGACTCACCACCGGCGGCAGTCACGGTGAGCGTGAGCTTGCGGGGCTTGTTGCCGCGCGCACGGATCCAGAGTTTGCGCAGGTCGGACCGTTCGGTGCGGTAGGTGGCGGCGCGGACCTCCGTACGCCGTCCCTCACCCGTGACGGTGACATCGCCCTCCAGGACGGGCGTGTTCATCCAGACTTCGAGAGGCACGGCCGTCCACCCGCCGCGACGAACGGGGATGACCCGCTCGTCGGGTGCCCTGCGCACCGTCAGGGTGGCCCCTGCGTGCGGCGTCGCGCTCTCGGGTGCCAACTCACCCACGATCTGATCGAGCACCGGCCCGACGGGGTGGCCGTCTGTGTCGGCGCGGGTGTAGCTGAGCGTGAAGCAGTCCCAACCCGCGTCGAAGGCGACGTCGGCGTCGCGCGTCGTGTGAATGCCGTATCCCGTCGGGTTTTGCTTGATCCACTTTTCGTTGAGCAGGTAGGTCCCCTCGACGGCCGGCTCGCACCGCCCGGCCGCCATGGTCCCCACCGTGTAGGTCTGCACGACGGGCCCTGGGTCGGACAACGTGCTCGCATCGCCGCGCATCTGTGCCTGGACGGTCACGTAGTCCTCGTAGCGGTAGATCCGCACCCCGGCATTGAGGTATTGCCGGGCCGGTTCGGTGCTGGTCGGCTGACCGGCGCCATGGTGGAACGAGGTGCCTGCCAAGGCGTACATCACCTGGGTGGTCTCGGCCGGGGCCGTCACCGCTTGCCCCGGACCCGCCGGCCCGATCAGCGCCAGCGTCAGCGCCCCCGCGAACGTGGTCTTCACTGCGTACCTCATGCCCGTACGACCGCTCATCGTGCTGCCCCTCACTTCTTGACCCAGTGGGCCCGCAAGAATCGGATCCCCGGCCCGTTGGGCACGTCCCACAACCCGGTGACGGAGACCGTACGCCGGTCGAGAACCCGCAGCACGCTCACGCGTTGGGCGCCCTTGAAAGCGTCGTCGTTCAGCACGTAGCCCGACTTGGGAATCTTGAAGCCCGGGAACTTGAACCGGTCGAAGGTCGGCATCTCGCTACCTCCGTCCGAGATCGACAGAGTGATCCGCAACCCCTTGACTCGGCCGGACTCCGTGACACGCAAGCGCAGCGCCTTCGCGCCACGCTTGGCGTGGTAGAGGCCCGGCTTCAAGGAGCGTGCCAGGCGCTTGGGCACGATCTTGACCTGAGCGGACTTGGTCTCGCCGCCGGAAGGCGTCGCCGTCACCGTGATCTCGCGGGGCCTGGTCCCGCGCACCTTGAACTCCGCGAACAGCCACTTGTCCTCACGGCGGAGTTCGTTCGCGGTCACGGTGCGACCGCGTACGCCCTTGCCCTCGACAGTGATGGTCACGTTGTTGGCAGGTGCCGGGGAAGGCGACCAGTACTCGACCGGGATGCGCACCCACTTGCCGACGGGGACGATGTGCTTGCGCCCGCCTCCCCACGGGTTGATGGCCGGGATCGCGCTCTGCGGGTACGCGGTGCCGAACACGCGGTCTTGCTCGACGCCCTGCTCGGACAGCGTCCAGGCCGCCACGCAGTTCCAGGACCGGTCGTAGCCGTCCCAAGTCCTGAAGATCTCGAAGGAATTCCTAGCCCCGAAGTAGTCGGTCTGGATCTTCTCGGTCTTGGTGATGGCGAGTTCACACTTGCCGTCCACCATGGTCCCCGCTCCCCAGCCGACGGGGAACGCGGATCTGCGCGGCACGTCGCCTGCGACGTTGATGAGCAGCACGGTGCGGCCGTCGTAGCTTCCCGAGACGCGCGCGCTGACAATCTTCGTCTTCTCGGTGGCGCCCGAGACCGGCATGCCGGCGGCGTGGTCGGTGATGATGCCTGCCACCGAGTATTGCTGGGGAGTCGGATCGGCCGGGGCGGCGAACGCTGCCAGGGGGGTGACGGCCAAGGGGGATACGGCCAAGGGGGATACGGCCAGTGCTCCGGCCGCAATCAGGCCGGTGGCGTAGTGGCGAAGGGGGTGTGGCATGGGAATCGTTCCTCAACTCGCGAGAGCACGTCAGCAGTTGGACGCACGCTAGGGCAAAGTGGTTCGCGCCCACTACCGAACGGGGAGAACTTCCGCCCGCTGACCGCGAGGTCGTGGCCGTGGGTGACCCCGTGCTCCGTACACTCCTCCGGGTGACACTGAACGCTGCCTGGGGCCACGCGCTGACCACTGTGACCGACGACGGAACCGTGCTCGACGCGTGGTTCCCGCGCCCCGCGCTCGGTACGTTCGACGGCAGCGTGACTCCTTCCGAGTTGACTGCTCTGGAGGGCACCGATGAGGTTCGAGGCGTACGCCGTGAGGTCCGGCTGGTCGAGATCGCCGACCTGTCCTCGGCGGCCGTCGACACCGCGGACGTGTGGCTGCGACTCCACCTGCTCTCCACTCGTCTCAAGCAGCCGCAGACCCTCAACATGGACGGCGTCTTCGGGCTGCTGACCAACGTGGTGTGGACCAGTGCCGGACCATGTGCCGTCGAAGATTTCGAAGCGACCCGCGCGCGCCTACGCGCGAGCGGCCATCACGTGACCGTGTTCGGAGTGGACAAGTTCCCGCGGATGGTCGACTACGTCGTGCCCAGCGGCGTACGCATCGCCGACGCCGACCGCGTCCGGCTCGGCGCCCACCTCGCGTCGGGCACCACCGTGATGCACGAGGGGTTCGTGAACTTCAACGCCGGGACTCTGGGCACCTCGATGGTGGAGGGCCGCATCGTGGCGGGTGTGGTCGTGGGCGATGGCACCGACATCGGCGGTGGCGCCTCGATCCTGGGCACCCTGTCCGGTGGCGGTACCACAGTGATCTCCATCGGCGAACGTTGCCTGCTGGGCGCCAACTCCGGCTGCGGCATCGTGCTCGGGGACGACTGCGTGATCGAGGCCGGTCTCTACCTGACCGCCGGCACCAAGGTCACGGTGGTCGGTGCCGAGCCGCGCGTGGCGAAGGCGGCCGAACTCTCTGGCCTGCCCAACATCTTGTTCCGTCGCAACTCGGTCAGCGGCGCGGTCGAGGCTGTCGCGCGCCAGGGCCAGGGCATCGAGCTCAACGCGGCCCTGCACGCGAATTAGGCCGGGAAGCTCGTGGTCAGGCGGCTGGCGAAGATCGTGTTCGTCGCGATCGGTGCCCTGGTGCTGGTCGTCGCAGCCTTCGTGGCACTGCGCGAGGGGGTAGGGCCGTTGCCCGACCCCGATGGCTGTAGCGCCGAAGTGAACGGCCACGAGGTGACGATCGACCCGGAACAGGCCGAGAACGCCGCCCTGATCGCAGCCATGTCCGTACGTCGGGGGCTGCCTGCGCGGGCCGCCTCGATCGCACTGGCGACCGCGTACCAGGAATCGAAGCTCTACAACCTCGACCATGGCGACCGGGACTCGATCGGGCTCTTCCAGCAGCGACCGTCCCAGGGGTGGGGCAGCCGCGCGCAGATCATGGATCGCGAGTATGCGATCAACAAGTTCTATGACGCACTGGTGAAGGTGCCCGGCTACGAGACGATGCGGATCACCGAGGCGGCGCAGGAGGTGCAACGCTCCGGTTTCCCCGAGGCGTACGCCGATCACGAGCAGGATGCGCGCGCGCTGGCCAGCGCCCTGACGGGCGAGACCCGTGGCGGCGCCTTCACCTGCACACTCCACCCGGACGCGAAAGGATCGTCGGCCGCGCTGAACGCTGTCGGTCTGACCACGCGTGCTGATGTCGTACGCCAGGAGGTGCTGGAGGTCTTCGGCGACGTGCCGCTGGGGGGATTCGAGCCGCGTGGCGTCTCGTCGGGACACATGTCCGGTTCGGCTCACTACGAGGGCCGCGCGCTCGACATCTTCGTACGCCCGATCAGCACCGCCAACAAGCGTCGTGGATGGGCGATCGCGCAATATCTCATCGCCCAGGCCGAGCGTCTCGACATCGCCACGGTGATCTTCGACGACCGCATCTGGCATGCGGGATCGAGATCGGCCGACGGGTGGACCAACTATCGGATCCCGTCGTCCTCGAAGGGTGACCAGGCGATCCTTGAGCACCGTGACCACGTCCACGTCGACGTGTTCGAATAAGTCGGACCGGGGTGGCCCGCCGAGTCGCCTCGACGAGACCACCCCCGCCCCCGATCAGACAGTCGTCAGCACAACTTGGCCTTGGCGGCTGCGACCTTCGCGGTCAGGTCCTTGACGTTGGCGTTCGCCGCCTTGCGGACCTTCTTCGCCTTAGCCAACTTCTTCTTGGCCTTCTTGAGCTGCTTGGTCAGTTTGACCTTCGTGGCACCCGTGGCCGACTTCAGCTTTCGCTTCAGTTTCTTGACCTGTTTGGTCAGCTTCTTGACCTTCTTCACCGCCTTGGCCTGCTGGCCGGTCGCGGTGGCGAGCTGCGCCACCAGGGAGTCGTACGCCGCCTGGTTGACCGCACATTGCGGGTTGGGCGTGGGGGACGGTGGGACCGCGGTGGGGCTGGTCGTCGGGGCGACCGTCGGGCTCGTGGAGGGTTCGGGCGCACCCTCGCAGCCCGCCCGCGTCTGGGCGAAGGCAATGTCGAACTCCAGGGACTGGTGTGGCACATTGCGAATCGGCGAGGTCACCGTGCAGTGGGCGAATTCGGCGACCACTCGGTAATAGCCGGCCACGACATCCCAACCCACCACGCCCGCGGCATTGGTGGTCTGCGGGTTGTCCGTGGAACTGGCTGCCAGCAGCGGCGAATCCATGGGGATCGGCGCAAGCTGCCCCCGGCCTCCGCTGCCCGCTCCAAGGTGACCTGTGCACCGCTCACCGTCGCGCCCGCCGAATCCAGCACCCTGATGGCCGGGTTCACGAAGAGCGAGAACTCTTCCACGATGTCGTCAGCCTCAGCAGTGGAGGCCAGCGGCGCACTGCGCCCGCCAACGCAGCGGATGACGGTGAACACGCGCGCCACGCCCACATTGGCTGTCAGGGGCGGCACCGTGGCGCTGTAGATGATCTTGCCCGGGTTATCCGGGTCCGGTGTCTTGGTGAGCACCCCACTGGCAAGGACGGTGTTGCGTGCGCGCACCTCCCACGTGCCAGCTCCGTCGCACATCGGCGGAGAGGTCACAGTGGTCGGCTGGTTGGTCCAGGTGATCGGCACGTCACTTTCGGTGGAGTTCCCATCGGTGAACCAGCCCGAAGGCAGCGGTGTGAGCGCAGCACCCATCGTGAGGTCCAAGACATAGTCGCCCGCGCCGGAGTTCACCGTGACCGTGCGTGAACTCCCTTCGTAGTAGCCGGTGGCACCCGTGGTTACGGTGTAGGTGCCCGCTGGAACCCGAGCGAACGTGTACTGGCCCTGCCCGCCCGAGAAGACGACGCGACACAGTCCTGCCGAGTCGCACAACTGGACGCTGACCCCAGACACCGGTTCGGCCGCACCCGAGGCACCCGAGCGCACCACTCCGTGCACGGTGCCTGCTTGCGTTCCGTTGTCGCGGAACTCGGTCACATAGCGTCCGGGCATCGCACCAGTGCCGTGCCCGACCAAGGACTGCGCTCCACCATCGAGCAGCGCCCCGTTGACGAACGACCCCGGCAACATGACGTTGGTCTCAGGAACGCCGTCCCCAGAACTGTGCCCGACCGCCGCTGACGTGCCACCGAGGCCGTTGTCCCCCTGGCTCGCATCTCCGGTCTCCCATTGGATCTGGTCATAGTTGTAGACCAGGTCGAAGTCGCCGTTGCCTCGGTTGATGATGAGCAACTGAAAGCTGTTGGTCTTGTCGATGTGCTCAGCAAAATAGCCGACACCGATCCAGTTCACGCAGAATGCCGGCGCACCAGCGACGCTGGTCTGGCCATAGGTGACAACGTTTCCCGCACGGGTGTCGACATCGGCCAGGAAGGGGGCGAACATGATGCTGCCGGTGGCGGTGAAGTCAAACGGCGTGTATTCGTAATAGGGCTTGTCGAAACTGACGTTGCCGTTGTTGTTGACATAGACCTCGGAGTGCTCGACGCCGTTCATTCTGATCGGGAACCCGAGTGGCACCAGTGCGGTCGACCCGTCGTCGTTCGCGGCCAGACTGTTGGCCCGGCAGCCTGCCAGGTCCTGGACGGCGCCCGAGCCCGCCGCGTCCGCCGCGTGCATCACACCCGTTACGAGCATGCCGGCCACGAGGGCCGTGCTCGCCATTAACGAAGACCATTTGCGTTTCACGTAATCCCCCTGTTTCCGAAACCCGCGGGCGCGGGTGAATAGAGGGACGCTAGGCCCGCGAAGACGCTGCCGGGCGAGAACCGCACAAACTTTGCGACACCTTTGCCAGCGCGTGGTCCGGAGTCAGGTCAGCCGCGAGACCGCCGCCTCGATCCGCTCGTCGGAAGCGGTGAACGCCACCCGGACGTGCGCAGCGCCGCCGGAGCCGTAGAACGCACCCGGCGCGACCAGGATCCCGCGATCAGCCAGCCACGAGACCGTCGTCCAACAGTCCTCGTCGCGGCTCGCCCACAGATACAGCGAGCCCTGCGAGTGGTCGATCCGAAAACCCGCGCGATCGAGTGCCTCGCGCAACTTGACGCGACGAGCGGCATAGGTCGCGTGCTGCGCGACCACATGGGCGTCGTCGTCGAGGGCGGCGATCATCGCGTGCTGCTGCGGTCCAGGCACCTGCAGGCCGAGGTTCTTGCGTACGGCCAGCAACTCGGCCACGACGGCCGGGTCACCGGCGACGAAGGCACAGCGGTAGCCGGCGAGGTTGGAGCGCTTGGAGAGTGAATGCACGGTCAAGATGCCGTCGTGGCTGTCGCCACAGACATCGGGGTGCAGCACCGAGAGCGGCTGCTCGTCCCAGGCACATTCCAGATAGCACTCGTCGGAGATCAGCAGGGTGCCTCGGTCGCGACACCACTCCACGACCTTGCGCAGGTGCTCCAGCGGAAGGATCTTGCCCGTCGGGTTGGACGGCGAGTTGATCCACATGATCTTGGGACGCTCCGGCCCGATCGCGGTCAACGAATCGGCGGCCAGGATGCGCGCGCCGGCGAGCGCGGCGCCCACTTCGTACGTCGGGTAGGCCAGCGCAGGTTGCACGATCAGGTCGCCTGCGCCGACGCCGAGGTGTACCGGCAGCGAGCCGATCAGTTCCTTGGAACCGATCGTGGGGAGTACGCCGTCGAGTGCCCAGTCCGCTCGTGGGCCCACGACACCGAAACGGCGTTCGAGCCAGCGCGCGGCTGCACGCCGCGTCTCGGGCAGACCGATGGTGACCGGATAACCCGGCGAGTCAGCGGCTGCGGCGAGCGCATCTCGGACGACCTCAGGGGTGGGGTCGACCGGAGTCCCGACCGAGAGATCGACGATTCCACCTTCGTGGGCCCGGGCGCGAGCTGCATGCTCGGCCAACCCATCCCAGGGGAAGTCAGGCAGTCGGGACGAGACCGTCACTCGTCGTGCTCTTGCGGCGGGAGTGCCGCAACGATGGGGTGGTCCTTGTCGATCACGCCCAACTTGGCGGCGCCGCCGGGTGAGCCGAGGTCGTCGAAGAAGTGCACGTTGGCGTCGTAGAAGTCCTTCCACTCCTCCGGAGTGTCGTCTTCGTAGAAGATCGCCTCGACCGGGCAGACCGGCTCACACGCACCACAGTCGACGCACTCGTCGGGGTGGATGTAGAGCATCCGCTTTCCCTCGTAGATGCAATCGACCGGACACTCGTCGACACAGGCACGATCCTTGAGGTCGACACACGGCTGAGCGATGACGTAGGTCACCTGAGTCCTCCAAACTGGTCATGAGGGCGATGCACTACCTCGCAGCCTAGACCTTGGCCGAGGACTACATGGCCCAACCCCGCCATTCGGGACGAGGATGGGAGAATCCGTTGCCATGGAAGCCACGGGTCGCCACCTTCTGGGACCCCACGTAGTCGGACAACGCGTCGTGATCCGTCGACTCCTCACCGGGCAGGTCGGGCCCACGGGCGGTCCCGCCATGACCGATGTGCTCGGGGTCTGCGAGTCCTGGCAGGACGGTTCGGTCGTCGTACGTCGCGAGGACGGGTCGGCTGCGACCTTCCTGATCCGCGACATCGTCTCGGGCAAACCGGTGCCACCGCGACCACCTGTGCATTCCAGGCTCTCACCGCGCGAAGTGCACGAGATCGCCTCGACCCTGTTCCCCGATCTGGAGGTCGAGGCCCTCGGGCCGTGGTTGTTGCGCAGCTCGGCTGCCTTCGCCCAGCGCCGGCGACCCAACTCGGTGCTCGCGCTGACCGGGCCACACCCGTCGGTGAGCGCGGTGACGAGTTGGTACGCGGCGCGTGGCCGCCGACCGATCGCGTGCGTCCTGCCGGACTCCGACGAGGAGCGACTTCTCCTGGAGCACGGCTGGGGCCCCGAGAGCACTGACGCGGACAGTCTGTTCATGATCGGCTCCATCGCCCGGGCCGCGCGACTGCTCGGGGACCCGCCCTCGTTCGCTATCGAACTCCTGGACGAAGGCGAGCAGGCGTACGCCACCTTCCGCGACGATGCCTCCGGGCGCGCGGTGTTGTCGCACGACTGGGTGGGACTTGCCGGTCTGGAGGTCACACCGGACCGTCGCCGACACGGCATCGGCCTGGCCATGGTGGCGACCCTTCTCGAGTGGGGTGCCGAGCAGGGCGCGCGTACGGCCTATCTCCAGGTGCTCGCGGACAATACGCCCGCTCTGGGGCTCTATGAACGGCTCGGGTTCACCGTCCATCACCGCTATCGCTATCTGGCTCCTTAGTCAATCCGCGACTACCTGAGCGGCGACCGCGCTGATGTCGGCCGGTCCCACTCGACAGCAGCCGCCGATCAGGCGCGCGCCGGCCTGCTGCCACGACGTGACGTCGTCGGTTGTGAATGCCGACTCCCCGGTCCAGGTACGCGCTTGCGCGTCCCAACCCTGGCCCGAGTTGGGATATGCCACGAGAGGTTTGCCAGCGACCGAAGCAACGTCCAGAGCCGCCAACACGTGCGCGGGAGGCAAGCAGTTGACTCCGACCGCTTTCACCTCGTCGATCGAATACGCCATCTCGAAAGCATCGCGGAGAGGCTCCGCATTTCGCGTGGTGCGGCCGTCTGCTGAGGTCAATGACAACCACGCGGGCATTCCTGAGCCCGCGATCTGCGCCAGCACCGCTTCGACCTCGGTCAAACAGGGGACGGTCTCGATGGCCAGCACATCTGCTCCGGCGTCGATGAGCGTGTCGAGGCGCGGACGATGAAAGTCACGCAACTGCCTCACCGATAGGCCGTAGTCCCCGCGGTATTCGGAGCCGTCGGCGAGGATCGCGCCATAGGGTCCGACGCTGGCAGCCACCCAGCCGGAGCCATGCTCGTCGCGGGCTTGCCGGGCCAGCTGCACACTGAGCCGAAGGTCCTCGGTCGCATCAGGTGCGGCCTGATAGGACGCCGTTGTGGCGACCTCAGCTCCCGGCTGCGAAGAACTCCAGATGCGCCCGCCGGATCGCGTCCGGGTCGTCGCTCAGCAGCCGCGCCGACCACTGATCGGACGACAGATCATGGCCGTGGGCCTCCAACAAGGTGGCCAGCCCACCGTCGAGGACGACAGTGCGTTGAGCGATGGCCTCGACCAGGTCCATCAGATCAGTCGACCGGGTTGGGGTGCGTACAGATGACCGTGTCGCTGGGCGTGTAGGTCGTGTGGAACGTCTCGCGAGCGCGGGTCTCGGTGTTGGGTGCCACGGGTGCGAAGTTGCGATAGACGTTGATCTCGAAGCCGCCGTACCCGGTGTTCGGGTGGCACTTCTGGGTGTCGATCTTGCGCACCTTGGGCTGGGTGAAGTTGTAGCGCTCGCTGTTGCTGGTGGTGATGTTCCACATCTTGGTGGAATACATCGACACCGTGACGACGCCCGAGGACGAGTACGTGCTGGGGGTGACGTGGGCACTGATGTAAATGCCATAGGGGGTGTCGTTCTGGAACCTCAGGTCCACCGCCCCCCAGGCCACCGTCGCTTCACGACCGACCGGATAGCGGTCGATGTAGAACGAGTGCGGCTTGTGCTCGATGTCTTTCAGACCGGCGAAGAACATCGCATTGAAGGTCGTCGTCGCCATCTGGGAGACGCCACCGCCGAGGTCTTGTACGAGGATGCCGTTGGAGATGATGTAGCCCTCGGTGAAACCGTTGGCCACAGTGCGTTCGCCCACCGTGTCGTTGAGCGAGAAGATCTCCCCCGGCTCCAGGACGGTCCCGTTGACCAGTTCTGCGGCGCGACCGATGTTGATGTTGCGGTAGTCGGCGTGCGGGTAGTAGGTCGTGAAGGTCGACACCTGCTCCTTGATGCCGAGCGCCTTGGCGTCCTGTGTGGTGAACTCCGGCTCCGCGACTGTCGACTTCA
This sequence comes from Nocardioides sp., assembly GCA_037045645.1. NCBI lineage: Bacteria > Bacillati > Actinomycetota > Actinomycetes > Propionibacteriales > Nocardioidaceae > Nocardioides > Nocardioides sp. The sequence continues at coordinate 694,412 of JBAOIH010000001.1, read as the reverse complement.
CCTTGATCTCACGCTTGTCCTCGGGGCGTGTGACCAGCTTGAGGAAGCGCTTGTTGAGGTCTGCGGGGTCGTACGTCACGCCGGGCTTGGAGTCGGTGATCACCGGCTTGCCGTTGACGAGCCTGATCGAGGCGTCGACCGGGGCAGCGTTGCCGGAGACCAACCCGCTGAGCTTCTCCCCCAGCACCTCGGCGTCCAGAGTCGGGGTCAGTTCGCCATTCTTGGGTTCCAGGCTCAGCGCGGTCGCATAGTCACTGGGCTTGAGCCGCACCTCGGCCTGGCCGAAACGTACGGTCACGGGCGCGGACATCGCCGGGTTCGCGAACTCGTCGACGGCCCTTTGCACTGCCGCCGCGTCGATGTCGGGCTTGACCGTCTCGACCTGGAGGCTTATGTCGGTGTCCTCACCGAGGAAGGCGTCCCGGAGGGCGGTGCGAGCGGTGGCGCGATCGAGTTCGACGCCGTCGACGGCCTGGTCGACCTTGAACCCATCGGGGCGGAACTTCACCGCTCCGTCCTTGGCGGGCTTGTCGACCGTGTCGGCGAGCCGGCTGAGGAAGGCGTCCATGTCGGTGTCGTCCACGGCCTTGACAGCCTCGATGTCGTCGCCGCCGGTGTAGAAGTGCCACAGCCACTCGGGATCCCAGCTGCGCTGCGCTCCCGCCTCGTCGACGGTCGCCTCGTAGTCCACCGACAGACCGAACTCGTCGGCGGTGGCGCGCTCGGTCTCCGCGCCGACCTGGATGTCGTACGGCTGCTCGGCGCGCTCGGCCAGGCCGTCCTGGAGGGTCTTGATCGCCTTGTCGTGGGTCATGCCGCCCAGGCGGATGCCGTCCACGACGGTGCCGTGCGGGGTGCGGTCATTGGCGAAATACCAGGCCGCGACATATCCCCCGGCGCCTAGCGCGAGCAGCATCGTCACGACGAAGAAGACGGCTCCGTAGCCCTTCTTCTCCTTCTTCTGCTCACTCGCGTCCCTCATGCCGATCACCGCGTCAGCCTACGGGCGCAGCCTTGGGCAAGCCGATTCTTCAGACTGCGCGGCGCGTCACATTCCGGCGAAGAGATCGGGCTCGAATCCCTCGTCGTCGACCGGCCCTGGGGTGCCCTTGACCAGGCGATAGAACTCGTCTGACCACCACGAGTGTCCCGACTCCGCACCTTGGAAGAAGGGTCCGTCTGCCTGCACCTGAGTCCGATGCTTGGCCAGCGCCTCCATCTTGCGCCCCACGGTCGCGGCGCCGTCGATGCGTGCGTTGATCAACTCGTCCGGTGTCACGAACGGCGGCAGCTTGCCGTCGGGTTCCATGCCCTTGAAGGTCTCGGTGTCACCGGACTCGCGAAGCTGGCGCAGGCTCTCGCGCATCCGGCCCTCACTCATCGCAGTCCAATAGATCTTGGCGATGTCATGCGGCTCGCCGAGGTCGAGACGGTACGAGGGGGCGGCAGCGAGCAGTGCGCCGTACATCGCGACCCGGTGCGCCTGAATGTGGTCGGGGTGGCCGTAGCCGCCGAACTGGTCGTACGTCACCAGCACCTGCGGCTTGATCTCGCGGATCACCTTCACCAACTCGTCGGCGGCCTCGGTGAGGTCGGCGTGCCAGAACGCGTTGTCGGCGTGAACCTCACCGGCCACGGCGTGGCCGTCCTCGTGCCAGGCCATGCCGGAGTCGTGGAAGCGCCCGAAGCCGCCCAGGAATCGGTGGTCGGTGACGCCGAGGACCGCCATCGCCTCGGCCAACTCGTCCTTGCGGTGCTCGCCCAGTCCGCCGTCCTGCTCGTACGCCAGGTGTGCCAGGTCGGGGACCAGCACCTCACCCATCTCTCCTGCCGTGCAGGTGACCAGCGTGACGTCGATGCCCGCGTCGACGTACTTGGCCATGGTGGCGCCGTTGTTGATCGACTCGTCGTCGGGGTGGGCGTGGACGAGGAGCAGTCGCTTGTCAGACACGGCCGTCACTCTAAAGGCCGGCGCTTGATCCGCTGAGGGGCGGTGGGGAGGGTCAGCGCAGTCGCGGGCTGCTCGGGCTCCCCTGTGTCGAGCCACCCGTCGTACTCGTCGACCAGCATCTCCAGGACGAACTCCGGAGCGTCGGTGAGGACGGCCCACGGATGGCCCTCGTCGTCGTCCTCTCCGGCCAGGCGCTCCTGGGCGACCTCGGCGCAGTACCCGTCCGTACGCAGTCGAGCCGCCACCCTCTGGGCGTCGTCGGGGTCGAAGAAGATGCCGCGCACGAGCGCGACGTTAGCGCGACATCCCTCGCCGGGGAGCGCGTTAGCCTGCTCGCCGTGACCACTTCCGGCCTGCATCTGGAGCGCACCGACGAGAATGTCGACGAGATCGCCGCGCTCGCTGGTCTGCTGGGTGGCGCCGCCGGTCTCGACGAGGTGCTCGACAACCTCAAGTACCGGGCGCGCCGAGCGGTCGTCCCACGCCGGATCGGGCGCGCGGTGAGTCGGGCGTACGCCTTCGACCGCTATGACCAGCGGGACGAGTCGTGGTGGCCCCAAGGCATCACGAACTCCTCGGAGGCCAGCGACCCCGAGGTGATCGCGCTGGATCGCAATGTGGTGGTCCTGACCTGGTATTCGAAGGCGAAGATGGGTTCGCGGGTGACCTTCTTGGACCTCGACACGCTGCGCTATCGCCACGTGCTGCTGGTGGAGCCGATCCTCGGCAAGGACAAGAGGTTGCGCCTGGAACCCGTACGCATCCACGCCGGAGGGATCGTGTGGTGCGGTCCCTATCTGCACATCGCCGCGACCTCGCGCGGGTTCGTGACCTGCCGGGTGGACGACATCATGCGAGTCGACAACGACAACGAGGTGCCGGAGAAGTTCGGGATCCTCGACAACGGCCGCGTTGCGTCCTATGGCCACCACTTCGTGTTGCCGGTGCGTTTTCGCTACAAGGCGGTGTCGCACGACAAGCGCGAGCAACTGCGCTATTCGTTCCTGTCGTTGGATCGCAGCGCCGAGCCGCCGGTGATCGTCGCCGGGGAGTACGGCCGGGGCAGGCAGTCGACCCGACTGGCGCGATTCCACCTCGATGCCTCGACTCGACTCCTGGAGACGGGTGAGGACGGTTTCTCACGACCGATCGCGATCGACGAGAGCGGCATCCGGCAGATGCAGGGGGCCGTGCTCGTCGGGGGGCAGTATTACGTCAGCGTCTCGCGCGGGCCTTGGGCTCCGGGCTCGATGTTCGTCGGATCCGGCACGCGGATGCGGGAGCATCTCTTCGCGACTCCGATGGGGCCCGAGGATCTGTCGTACTGGCCCGAGACCGACACCTTGTGGTCGGTCAGTGAGCACCCTCGTCGGCGCTGGGTCTATGCGATGAAGCGGCGCCGTTTGGAGCGCCAACGCTGGCTGGACAAGCAGGGTTGGGTACGCGATCTGCCGCTGCATCTGGAGCGGTCCTGGAAGCGGCTGATCAAGGGGCGCTTCGGGCGTCGCGGGTGACGCTGCCCCGACTCAACGGGGCTGCTTGGCCAGCTGCCGACTCTGGGCGACCAGTCGCCCGGTCGAGTCCCAGACCTCGCAGTCCTCCTCGAAGAGACCGCCCGCGACGTTGTGCGTGGTGATCTTGACCTTGAGCCAGCCGGGCGCGGGCTCTGCGCGTACGTGCGCGGTGAGCCTCCATCGTCGGGGCCCAACCCATCATGCCGAGGTCGAAGGTCACCGGCGGAAGTGCGTCGACCACGAGCAGCAGCGAGAGTGGATCGGGTTCGCGCTCGTCGTGGAGACGGAACCAGCCCTGCAGCAGGCCGCGCCCGCTCGGCGCTCCCAACGCCCAGCCGACGGTGTCGGGGTCGAGGCGAAGGTCGAAGCGATTCATGATCTCCGGCACCACCGCGCCGGGCGCGTCACCCGGGCCGAGACACTTCTCCAAAGGCGGCAGGTCGGGCTCGACGGCGGTGGTGCGGACGTCGTCGGGCAGCACGTCGAGGCGGCCATAGGTCGCCAACAGGGTGATCCGGGTGTGGCCCTCCTGGACCAGATCGGCGGCCAACGTGGCGGTGCCCTTGCCGTCGCGCACCACTCGGGTCGAGATCGTCGCCTCGCCGCCCAGGGTGGGGCCGAGGTAGTAGGCCGACACGACCAACGGGTCCGGCTTGTCGGTGACCTCTCGCAGAACCCGCCCGAGCAGGGCCAGCAGATAGCCACCGTTGACGGCCTCGCCGATGGCCCAGCCCGCACTGATCTGCGCGGTGAAGGTGGTGTTGTCGACGCGGGTGATGGCGGTGTCGCGGTCGAATTCAGCTGTCACGCGTCGCAGCGTAGTCAGCGCTGTTCAGGCGATGGCGAGCGCCTGGGCGGCCCGCGCCAGATCATCCACGCCACGCGCGAGTTCGTCCGGCCGGTCGGTGGCGAGGTCGAGGTGGAAGCCGTAGAGCGCCGAGTCCACGAGGGTCACGATGCGATGGACGCGCCGCGGCGGTGCGCCACTGCGGCGCAGGTACGACGCCAGCGCCTCGGTCCAGCGCGCATTGGACTCCCTCGCCAGCGTGCGGTGGGGTTCGGTGCCGATCAGGCCGGTTGCGGCGGCCTGGAGATAGACGTCCTGGCAGCGCCGCAGCGGGTCTTTCTGGAAGGCCGCCCAGAGCCGGTTGACTGCCGAACGTACGGATGGTGCGGCCGGCATCGCGTCCAACGCGGCAGTCCCCTGGTCGCCGATTCTGGCGACGACTGCGGCGACGAGGGAATCACGCGACTCGAAGTGATAGATCAGCATCCGGTCGCTGGTGCCGATCTCCGCGGCGAGAGGTCGCAAGGTCAACCCGATCAGGCCGTGCTGGAGCACGTACGCCACCGAGGCGTCCAAGATCTCGTCGCGACGACTCACACTCGCAACGTAGCAGATGCTACATTTCTGCACTGATGTAGCGACCGCTACAAATGAACTCGAGGAGAACCTGTCATGAGCGCCGCCCTGCTGCTCGCTGTTGCGATCGCCGTGGAGGTGGTGGCGACCGCGCTCCTGCCCCGCGCGGAGGGCTTCACCAACCCTGGTTGGACTGCGGTGGTCGTCGCGGGCTACGCCGTGTCGATCTGGCTGCTGACACTGGTCGTCCGCACCATCCCGGTGTCCACGACGTACGCCATCTGGTCTGGCCTGGGCACCGCACTCGTGGCGGTGATCGGCGTGTTGGCGCTCGGCGAGCAGATGTCGGCGTGGAAGGCCGCGTCGCTGGGGCTGATCGTGGCAGGGGTGATCGGCCTCAACCTGGTAGGTGCGCACTGAGCGGTGGTGGTTTCGAGACGGGTGCCTTCAGCACCCTCCGCAACCACCGGGTCGCGCACGCGGGCTAGCGGCCGGAGACCCAGCCGGCGATGCGTGGCCGCCCCTGGCGCCACCCGACGCGCGCGGCATAGAGGGCGCGCACGCCCTGGTAGCGCTTCCAGTGGTGATCCCACTTGGTCTCCTTGGGACCGCGGCACGGCTCGGGGCGGCGATGACACGTCCACGCGTGGAAGAACAGTCGCGGTTGCTTCTTCCCCGGGATCTCGACGAGATCAGCACCGCCTGGACCGCATAGCCCCGAGGTGCGCTTCTCCAGCAGGATGCCGGACTGGACGACCGACCAATCGACCAGCGACGGCGACCTGATCCAGTCCGTGCGGTACTCACACTTGGTCCAGTCGCCCCGCGACACCAACATCACGAAGTCGCGAGGGCGACGGATGATGTGGGGATTCTCGAAGACTCCGTCGACGCGGAAGAGTTCCTGGCTGATCAACCCTTTGCGTACGTGCAGGCCGTCGTCGGACAGCGGCACGATCCGGATCGACGAGGGGATCCGGTCGGTCTTGTAGAGCAGGTACGGCATGCCGTCGAGGTCGGTGAAGTGACTCGGGTCGATCACACCGGCCCGCGGAAGGCTGACGTCCACCGGCTCCATGGTGTCTTCCGCACGCGGGGTGTCGGCGTACTCCGGACACACCAGCGGTCGTCCGCCGACCGGTCGGAAGCGATCGCGCGGCCGTGCGGCTACCGCCACGCCGATGCACCGGCCGTACTCGACGATCCCGTCGACCGGCGCCGCGTAGTACATCACCCACTGACCGCCAGCGCGTACGACATCGACGGCCCACACGCCGCCCTCGCTGGACCAATCGGGCAGGCGCGTGAGCGCCGGACCATTGCGCTGCCAGCGGCCACGCTCACTCGTCGCCCACGCGGCCGGGGTCAACTCGCCGGTCGCGAAACCGACCAGGCCCGAGCCGGTCGCCACGACCGCCGGATCGGGGAAGTTCTCGTTGAGGATCGGCCGCGGAGGCTCGGGCTTGGCCACTGCCGGGCCCGCGGTCCAGACCAGAGCGCCCACCAGCAGACCGACCAATCCCCATCCGCCGCGCCTGTCCACGCGGCGGATGGTAGGCGGTGGTCAGCCGCGAAGCTGCTTCACCGCGCCGGTCAGCGCCTCGAGTTGATCCAGGGCGGTCTTCAGTTCGCCCTCACGGCGCTCGCTCGGCGCGAAGCCGTTCTCGCCGAAGTCGGTGAACACCGAGAGCTCGAGTTGGGCCCGGGTGGCCTGCATCATCGCGTTGGCCACGATCTGGCGCCAGTGCTCGACGGAGCGGACACCGGACGCGGCGCCGTACCCCACGAACGTGATCGCCTTGTGGTTCCACTCGGGATAGAGCACGTCGACGGCGTTCTTGAGGGCTGCCGGGACTCCGTGGTTGTACTCCGGGGTGACGAAGACGAAGCCGTCGTAGGAGTCGATGACCTTGCTCCACTCGCGCGTCTTCGGGTTCTCGTACTCCCGGTTCGCGGCACCGGGGACCGTGGGTTCGTTGAGCAGGTCGAGCTCGAAGTCGGCGAGCTCGAGCAGGTCGTAGGTCGCCTGACCACCGCGGGCATCGGCCTGCTCCTTGACCCAGGCGCCAACGGCTGAGCCAGCACGGCCCGGGCGGGTGCTGCCGACGATGATCGCGATCTTCATGCTTGCTCCTTCTTGGGTAGTCCAGTGCGAAATGGTCGTATTTTCGTGCCGAGGGCAACCATTTCGCACTGGACTATCGGGATTTGATTGAAGGCTCAACCACCCTCGATCCGGATTCATTCCACGGGGCGGTCGATCCAGAACGCGGTGTACGTCAGCCCGCTCGTCCGGTGTGGTCGGCGGGTCTCCCCCGCGACGCGGTAGCCCCACGCCTGGAGTTCGGGGACGAGCGACTCGTCGGCAGCCAGATTCTGCACGCCGATGATCAGCCTGCCGCCTGGCTCGACCGCGTGATCGAGGAGGTGTTGCAGCAGTTGGGCGCGGCGGTGCCGAGGTACGTATTCCAGGCCGGTCCGCACGAACGTGAAGCGACGTGACGGACGCCAGTGCAGGGCGTTGCCGACCACGAGGCGATCGGCCCACTCGGGATAGCGCGAGCGGGCCAACTCCACGAGGCGCTCGCTGATGTCGAGTCCGTAGGGCTCGAGATCGTGACCGTCCTCGCCCGACCAACGGCGTACGTCTGCCATCAGCAGCCCGTTGGCGCAGCCGATGTCGAGGAAGCTGCCGTCGCGATCGATCGCGTCGCACAGCAGTCTGCGACCGTGCTCCCAGGCCGCAGCGTCTCCACCCTTGCCCGACTGAGCGTGCGGGGTTTCTCCCGCCAAGTACGCGGGTTCGATCAGGTCCAGGATGCGCTGATGCCACTGTGCCTCGTCGATATCGCCGCGTTCGAGAGCCGCATCGATGCGTTCGAGGTCACGCCATCCCCGGTCGCGGTTGTCTCGCTCATCAGCGGGTTTGCGCGCGATGAAGACGAATTCCTTGCCCGCGCGGTCGGGCGCATCGCGTACGTCCACCAGGTCGAAGCCCGCCGCTTCGAGGGATGCCTCCACCTCGTCGCGGGTGCGAAAACGCAGCGTGGACTCGCTGCGCAACTTCGACCCGTCGGCGAAGGTGGTGTGCGCGGAGAAAGTGACCAGGGGTGGGCGTACGTCGGTCACCTCGTGCCAGGTCTCCACCCAGCCCTCGACCTCGTCATGCGCGCGGATGTGGGAGTTGTCGGGCGTCCAGTCGACCCAGGCGCGCTGGGCCGGGTCGCGGGTCTCGAAGACGAGATGACCTCCGGGTGCGAGGACTGCCGCTGCGCGGGTGAGGACCCTCTCCCACTCCTCGTCAGTCAAGAAGACCTGGGCGACATTGCCCGTCATGGTCACCACATCGAAGTCTTCGGCGACCGGCAACTGGGTCGCGTCGGCCTCGACCCAGCGCACCCTCTCGGCCCCTGGCTTAGCGCGTGCCACGTCGAGGCTCGCCGTAGCAGGATCGACGCCGGTGACGTCTAATCCGCGCTCGGCCAGCAGGAGTGCGAAGACCCCCGTGCCGCAGCCGACATCGAGCACCCGGCGGGCGCCGAACTCGTCGACGATCGCCAGGTAGTGGTCCAAGTCAGAGCGATCGGGATCGAAGAGGTCATAGAGGCGGGCGAGTCGGGGCTCGGAGAACACGAGATCGGGCACGGGTCCAGCCTGCCAGGTCATACGCTGCACCGGTGTCATCTGACCCACGCTCGACGCACCGCACTGAGGGTGCGCTGATCGCGCTGATCGCGGTGGTGCTGGTCGGGATCAACCTGCGCCCAGGCGCCGGGTCGATCGGCCCACTGCTGGAAGAGATCCGCGGCGGACTCGACATGGGCGCTTCGACCGCCGGTGTCCTCACCGGTCTGCCCGGCCTGTGTTTCGGGCTGATCGGGGCGCTCGCGGTCGCGCTCTCTCGTCGGGTCGGACTGGGTGGCGGCATCGCCCTGGGCGTGGTCGCCATCGTCACCGGTCTGATCGCTCGCGCTGTCACCGAGTCGATCACCGGCTTCCTGCTGCTCAGCGTGCTCGCCCTCGGCGGGATGGCGATCGGCAACGTGCTGGTCCCGGCCTGGATCAAGCAGCACGGCGGTCAGGCGCAGGTGATGCTCGCGACCGTCTACGGCACCTGCCTGATCGTCGGCGGGACGCTGTCGCCCTGGTTGACGCCGTTGGTGGAGCAGTCGCGTGGGTGGCGGGAGGCGCTGGGCGCCTGGGGCGTGTTCGCGGTGCTGGCACTGCCGTTGTGGCTGCTCTTCGCCTTCCGCGATCGCGCCGACCGCGCGGGACGCCCTGTCGTCGTACGTCCGTCGGGCCGGATCGCGCACTCCCCTACGGCACTGGCGATGACGCTCTTCTTCGGGATGCAGTCGATGTCCGGTTACGTACAACTGGGCTGGATGCCGCAGATCTATCGAGATGCCGGGCTGTCCGCGGCGTACGCCGGGGGCATGGTCGCGCTGCTCAATGCGGTGATGCTGATCGGCGGGCTGGTCATGCCCAGCGTGATCGCGCGGTCGGCGAACCTGAGCCCCCTCTTCCTGCTCTTCGGCACCCTGCTCGGGGTCTCCTGGCTCGGCCTGCTCGTGGCACCGGCCTCCGTGCCGTGGCTGTGGGCCGTGCTGATGGGGTTCTCAGGGTTCGCCTTCCCGACCGTGATCGCGCTGATCCCGGCGCGTACGCGTGACCCTGCAGTGACTGCGCAACTGTCCGGATTCGTGCAACCGATCGGCTACCTCTGTGCGGGGCTGGGACCGATCCTGATCGGCATCATCCACGAGGCGACCGGGGACTGGACACTCGTCCTGATCCTGCTCGCAGCCACCGCGATCCCGTTCACCTGGGCGGGCATGCGAGTTGCCCAGCCGGTGTTCGTCGACGACGAGTTGGCGGCTCAGGCGCGGTCGTAGGCGGTCGGGTGGTGCGGTTGATAGAGCAGTACGTCGTCCGCGCCAGGGACCTGCACCATCACGCCGCGGCCGAAGCCCATCTCCATCGGCTCCCCGCTGAGCTGCGCACCTCGCGACGCGATGTCGCCGATCGTGGCGTCGAGGTCGTCGCACATCAGCGACACCGAGTGGTGCCGAGGCGCGGACCACTCCTCTCCGCCGTGCTCGGATCGGGTCGGGTGCACGCCCAACTCCGACGGACCGGTCGTGAAGATCAGCCAGTCGGAGTCGCCGTCGTCGGCCACGAAGGGCCACTGCAGCACGTCTTTGAAGAAGGCGCGGGTCGCGGGGGCATCGTCGGAGTAGATGAGCAGGTGCAGCGCAGTGATCATCTCGCCAGTGTGACGTAGTTCAGTGGGCGAAGTGCCGCGTCCCGGTGAAATACATCGTTACCCCGGCGGTCTCGCAGGCGGCGACGGTGAGCTCGTCGCGTACGGATCCTCCGGGCTGCACGATCGCCTTGACCCCCGCGTCGAGCAGGATCTGCGGGCCGTCCTCGAAGGGGAAGAACGCATCGGAGGCAGCCACTGAGCCCGCGGCCCGCTCCCCGGCTCGGGCCACCGCCAGGCGGCAGGAGTCGACTCGGTTGACCTGGCCCATGCCGATGCCCACGGACGCGCCGTCGGCGGCAAGCAGGATCGCGTTGGACTTGACCGAACGGCAGGCCGTCCACGCGAACGCCAGGTCCGCCAGCACCTCCGACGACGCCGCAGCGCCCGCCGCCAGCGTCCAGGTCGACGGATCGTCACCGTCGGCGTCCACGCGGTCCACCGACTGCACGAGCAGTCCGCCTGAGACCGCGCGCAACTCGCGATCAGCGGGGGCGGGCGCGGCGACAAGCACGCGGACGTTCTTCTTCTGGGTCAGCACATCGAGCGCGCCCTCCTCGTACGCCGGGGCGACGATCACCTCGGTGAACACCTCCGCCACGGCGCGCGCCATCTCCACCGACACAGGACGATTGGCCGCGATCACACCACCGAAGGCCGAGGTCGGGTCGCAGGCGTGTGCGCGCTGGTGCGCCTCGGCGATGGTCTCGCCGATGGCGATGCCACAAGGGTTGGCGTGCTTGATGATCGCCACCGCGGGCTGGTCGAAGTCGTACGCCGCCCGCAGGGCTGCATCGGTGTCGACGTAGTTGTTGTGCGACATCTCCTTGCCGTGCAGTTGGGTCGCGGCAGCCAGTCCCGTCCCGGAGCCGTCCACGTAGAGGGCCGACTGCTGGTGGGGGTTCTCGCCATAGCGCAGGTCGGCGGACTTGGCGTACGTGTGCGCGACGGTCGCGGGGGCGCCCTCGACCGGCGCGATGACCTCGGCCATCCAGGCGGAGACCGCCGCGTCGTACGCCGCCGTGTGCCCGAAGGCGGCTGCTGCCAGGTGCCGGCGTTGCTCCAACGTGTAGCCACCCGCATCCACGGCGGCGAGCAGGTCGGCGTACTGATCTGGCGACGTGACGATCGCGACGCTGGGGTGGTTCTTGGCCGCGGCGCGCACCATCGACGGGCCGCCGATGTCGATCTGCTCGACGCACTCGTCGGGAGTCGCGCCGGACGCGACCGTCTCGCGGAACGGGTAGAGATTGGAGACCACCAGGTCGAAGGGCTCGATGTCGAGGTCCGCCAGTTGTGCGACGTGGCTCTCTAGGCGCCGGTCGGCCAGGATCCCGGCATGCACACGAGGGTGCAGGGTCTTCACGCGACCATCGAGGCACTCCGGGAAGCCGGTCAGGTCCTCCACCTTCGTCACCGGCAGACCGAGACCTGCGATCAGCGCGGCCGAGCCACCGGTCGAGACGAGCGCGACCCCGCGTTCGTGCAGGGCGGTGACCAAGGCCTCCAGACCGGTCTTGTCATAGACGCTGACGAGCGCGCGCTTGATCGGGATCTGGGGTGACGTCACGACGGTCCTCTCGGGTGGCGAGAGGAGCACCCAGGCGGACGATGCTCCGGCGTTCACTCCCTGGTGGTGACCCACCCGCGCCAGTCGTGTGACGCCAAGGCTAACCGACCTCAGGCCGGTGGGCGGCCATGGGCCACCAGACGTCCGCTGCGGTCGCCCGCGTTCGTCCAGTCGTCGAGTTCGACGACCGCCAGGCACGACGTCGGCATCTCGACCCACTGCCCGGTGAGCGCGTGGATCAACTCCTCCACCGCGGGGTTGTGCCCGACCAAGGCGGCGGACCGCACGTCGCGCAGGGTTCGTACGACCGCCACCAGGTCGGACCCGTCGAAGGTGTAGACCTCCTCGACATCTCGCCGGTCAACCTCCGGGTCGCCGGCCAGTTGCCACGTCTGCTGCGCACGGGTCGCAGGTGAGACGAGCGCGACCTCGAGCACCGGGCCGTGCGTACGCAGCCACTCGCCGGCCTCCCGCGCCTGTCGTACGCCCCGCTTGGCGAGCGGTCGCAGTCGATCTGAGGCCTGCACGTCCCAATCGGATTTGGCGTGGCGCAAGACCACCAGCGTGACGCTCATCCCCCGATGCTCACGCGTCGGCCCTCGACCGTCCAGCCCTCCCGCGCCATCCGCCCGACGGTGTCGACGAGCATCGCGCGCTCGGCCACCTTGATCCGTTCGTGCAGGGACTCGACGTCGTCGTCGGGCAGCACCGCGACCGGGACCTGCGCGACGATGGCGCCGGTGTCGACACCCGAGTCGACCACGAAGAGGGTGGCACCGGTGATCTTGACGGCGTACGCCAACGCGTCGGCGGGGGCGTGCATCCCGGGGAAGGACGGCGACAGCGCCGGGTGGGTGTTGACGCTGGGATGCGTGGCCAGGAACCGCGGCCCGAGGAGTTTCATGAAGCCCGCCGAGACGACCAGGTCGGGGGCGTGCGCGGCCACCGCCGAGGTGAGGGCCGTGTCCCAGTCGTCGCGAGACGGATGGGCGCTGACCCGCTCTACGAAGGTGGGGACGCCATTTCGTTGTGCCCGGGCGAGCCCCTCGATCTGGTCACGGTCAGCTCCCACTGCGACGACCTGCGCTCCGTAGGAGGGGTCGGCGCAAGCGTCGAGAAGAGCCTGCAGGTTGGTCCCCGAACCGGAGACGAGGACGACGATCCGCACGGCGGGCAGCGTACGTCAGGCGTCGGAGCGCGCGAGCGAGCGGCGCTGCCACCAGGTGAGGGCCACGCCACCGATCAGGCCGCCGAGACCGAAGGACGTGATCGCGTGCAGGAGCGCGTCGAAGAGGAAGGGGCCGACCTGTTGCATCCGACCCGGGCCGACCGAGCCGCCGGCGAGCATCAGCAACGCCACCACCACGACGCCTGCGGCGACACCGGCGCCGAGTCCACGCACGATGCCTTCCTCCCAGCGCACCGTGGGAAAGCGACGTTGAGTGACCCCGACCGCGCAGGCAGCCACCAGCACAGGCACAGCGATCAGGGCCGACGACCAGACGGGGACCTCGCCCGAACCGGGCACGGCCGCGAGCAACGGGAAGAGCGGGAGGGCACCGACCACGACGCCCGAGGGAGCCACCGTCGTACCCACCCCGACCGCGAACCCGCCGCCGAGCAGATAGGAACCCGCGCACAGCACCGCGTTGGGGACCAGCACGAGGGTCAGCCCGAGATAGGCGACGACTCCGCCCTTGTTGAGTTGCAGTTGCGAGATCACGTTGACGAAGGTGCCCGCGTTGAGAGCCAGCGCCGCCACCAGCAGCGCCAACGCGGTGCCACAGAACCACAGCACCACCCGACGCGTCGCCAACGCCGCCGGCACGACCGCGGATGGCAACTGCGAGGCCCAGATCGCGGCACGCCCTGATCCTGCGGCCACCGCGGGAAACACCAGTACCCCGGTGAGCACGAGCAACGCGAGCAGCACGCGCAGCAGGGAGGCACCCGAGTCGGCCAGCAGCGCCTGCGTGACGAGCAGGACCGCGCCATAGCCGGTGGCGAAACCCCCTGTGGCCACGGGAACGGTCCAGTCGCGCTCTCCGTCTGCGAGCCGGTCCGCATCCGGTCCATGACCCGAGAGGGCGTCGCCGACACGGTGCGCGACCTTCCACACCACGATCGCACACAACAACGTGACCAGCAGGGGCACCATGGTCACCGACACGCGCTCGATCGTGACTGCTGAGCGATGTGCGCTGAGCCAGCCCAAGGCACCGATGCGCAGACCGTCGCGGGGGGCGCCGTGAGCGCCCGAATCGGCCAGGAACCAGCCCAGCATGCCGACTGTGAGACTGCCCGCCAGCGTGATCATCGCAGCCACGAGTCCGCCGCCGACCGCGATGAGCGGCAGCGGGCGCGTAGGCGCGGGACTCTCGTCCATGTTCGTCGGGGAAGACGTGATCAGCGAAACCATGACCCTGTCATCATCACCGACCCTCCGAACGGCCAGGAGTTCCCACGCCGACGCACCCCCCACACGGCGGTTGTGCTCGCCGGCCCAAGACCGCGTAATTTGGGGGCGCTATGCCCGAGACCCTCGCCTTCGACGCGTTCTACAAGGACGCCCGCGACCGACTGCTGTTGCAGACCTTCGCGCTCACCGGCGACCTGCCGGCCGCGCGCGCAGCAGTCCGCGATGCGTTCATCTTGTCGTGGCATCACTGGCGCAAGGTCTCGCGACTCGCCGACCCCGAGACCGACGTACGCCCCCGGGCCTGGACGTTGGCCCAGCGCCGCGCGAACGCGCGGGTCTGGCACAAGGAGAAGGGGCTCGCGCCCGAGAACGCCGCGACGTTGGACGCCCTGGCCAAGCTCACCGCGCCACAACGCCGGATGCTGTTGCTGACCGTGCTCGCACCCGGCACCTTGGCCGAGCACGCACGCGAAGTGGGCCTCTCCGAGGAAGCGGGAGCGACCGCGCTTCAGCAGGCCAACGCACAATTCTCCGTACGCCGCGACATCCCCACCGTGTCGATCCCCGCCACGTTGGAAGCGCTGGGCTCCGAACTCACCCAGGACCGCTGGGCGCGTGGTTCGATCATCCGCCGCGCCGGCACCGCCCGGCGACGGGCCCATACGGTCCTGGGCGCTGCCGCCGCAGTCACGGCGCTGGTCGCCAGCGGAATCGTCGTCGGGCAGGGAGACGTACGCCCCGCACTCGCTGCCGCCGACCAGACCACGACGCAGGTCTCGGCCGACAAGGCACCCGAGGTTCCGGACGCCCTGGTCGCTGCCGATCTCGTACGCACCAAGGACGCGCGTCGCCTCGACAAGAGCCGGACCTGGAAGGCACGCGCGACCTCGGGCAACACCGACGGCGACGGCCTGGTGCTGCCCTGCCAGCAGCAGCGGTACGCCGACCCCGATCCGGCCAGCGCGCTGCTTCGCACGATCACGGCCAAGTCGGTCAAGCGCAAGCCGGACATCCGCGTGCGCCAACTCGCCGAACTCTCGGCCTCGGACACGACCGCTCAGCAGGCACTCAAGCAGGCCAGGCGTTGGGTCTCGCAGTGCCGTGACCCGCGTATGCAACTCTTGGGCACGTACGACCTTGCGGGAGTCGGCGACGACGCCGCTGCGTTCGTGCTGCGCAGTTGGCGCCCGGCGCTGACCACCGAGGTAGTGGCGATGGCTCGCACCGGCCGGATCACCAGCATCGTCACGACCCGGCGAGCCGGGGTCGGACGCGACCTGGACGCGACGGTCCGACTGCTCAGCGGCTCGATCACCCGCGCCTGCAAAGCCAAGGGGGGTGGCGCGTGCGGCACCGGCGCGCACCTCGTCGGACGTAGGCCCTACCCCGTGGGCAGCACGCCCGCTCTGCTGAGCGGAAATCGACCTGCCGGCCGTTTCGAAGGTGCAGCGTCCGTGGGTCGGCACCGAGCCACGTCAGGCCAAGGCGAACTTCGCGGCCAGTGGCTGCGCGCGAGCGCCGTTCAACCTCGAGACGATGTCTCGACAGGTGACCCGATCGTTCCTGGTGCCACGAGCGAAACTGCCCGCGACGTTCGGCATCACCCAGACCGCGGGGGCACTTGCGACCGCCGAGGCACGCCAGTGGGTGCGCGACGTTCGCAAACGTCTGGCCACGTGCGTCGACAAGCGCCTGGGCACTACCGCGACGCCACTGCGTGCCGAGGAGTCCGCCGCCCGGGACCTGCTGGTCTGGCGGATCACCACGGAGGTCACCGAGGAACGCAGCGTGAGCTATCTGATGGCGCTGGTGCGTCAGGGCACCGCCGTTACCCAGATCGGTTTCATCCCCGCACCCGGCGTCGGCATGTCCGATCTCGACTTCGTCAACGTCGCCCGGCGCGGTCAGGAGCGCCTCAGCGCCCTGCCGAGCCCCAAGAAGGTCAAGCAGCAATCAGGACACCAGCCCGGCAAGAAGGGCTGACTCGCCGGCCTTCTTACCGAGTCCGCTGATCTTTCGGGATTCTCTCGCTGGTCCGACGCAACCCGATGCTGCGGTGCGGCGTATCCAGGGCACGCCGGTCTCCGGCCAGGATGAACTTCACACGACTGAGAGGGCGTCGCGATGGAAGCCGCGGAGTTCGACGCGTGGTACGCCGGGTCCTACCCACGGCTGACCCGCCAGCTCTACGCCATGATCGGTGACCGCGTCGAGGCACAAGACTGCGTCCAGGAGGCGTTCGTACGAGCCTGGGCGCACCGGTCACAGTTGCAGTCGGACGGCAACCCCGACGCCTGGATCCGTACGACCGCCCATCGACTCGCGATCTCACGCTGGCGCCGGATGAGGCTTGGGCGCCGCGCTCCCGACCGAGCCTTGGCTCCGGAATCGAGCGCACACCCCGTCTCGGAAGTCCGCGTCGCCGTCGTGGATGCGCTGAAGCAACTGCCCTTCGCGCAACGCCAGGCGATCGTGCTGCATCACCTCGCCGACCTTCCGGTCGCGCAGGTCGCCGCCGAGGTCGGTGCCCCCGAGGGGACCGTCAAGGCTCGACTCTCACGAGGCCGCACCGCGCTTGCCGCCCTGCTCGACGAAGGAGCACACCATGCCTGAGCACCTGCCGCACCTCGACTCACTGCGCGACGTGCCCGTGGCGCAGCCGCTCGACGCGGCCGACGTACGCCGCCTGGGCACCCGACACCGAAGGCGCCGCAACGCCATCGCGGTCGGAGCCGGTGCCGCGGTCGTCGCCGCGATCGCGGGCGGCTCCATCCTGCTCGCCTCGAACGGGACCGATTCCCATCGCCCCCTCGACCCGGCTTCGCGTACGACAGCCTCGACGACCCCGACCGGCGGGACAGAACGCCTCCTGGAGGACGGCGTCCTGGTCTCTCCCGACGCCATGTCCGAGGACGGCCTCGACTCCGGTGTCGTACCGCTGTCCGGTTGGAAGGTGGTCGCCAACAAGACGACCCTGGATTGTCAGCCGTCCGAAGATGTCGCTCGGCTGCTGCGAGCTCAAGACCTTGCGAGCCAGACGGTCGCGACGACGGCTCAAGGCAGCAAGGTGCCGTTTGCCGAGGTGCGGGAGACGGTGTTGCTCTTCAAGGACAAGGCTGCGGCGGAGATCGCCTTCAGCACCGCTGGGCTGTGGGTGACCGAGTGCACCCGGCCGCACGGCGGTGGCAATCAAAGTCCTGATGACTCCCAGGCGTTCGACATCGGGAGCACCAGCTTCGACGGCTGGACGATCGGTGGCTGGTCGCAACCGTCGGGAGACTGCCAGAACTGCGATGCCGGCTGGTGGACCCGACAGATCGTGGTGCAGAAGGGCGACCGTGTGCTGTTGTGGCAGTACGGCATGCCCGGCGGCGGACCGAACGGTCCGGATGCCAACGCCAGCGCTCTCAGCCCCGTGATAGCTGCGGCGGCGTTCGGTGAAGACCGCGAGGCGATCAGCCCCCAGGAGGAGGCTGCTGCCCTCTTCTGGAGTTCTGACCCTGTCGAGTCCGAGCTCGTCGGCCAAGGTGACGTACCCGATCTGGACCTGCTGGCCGGCATCCCCGACAACTCCGGTGATGGTGGCGGCTTGGAGGGGCCGGCCGGTGATCTCGTCGGGGTCGACCGGACCCTGCTGTGTGGCGAGCCGCTGATCCCTGCCGAGGGCCTGACCGGGCGCTTGGTGGGCAGCGGGCATGGGCCGGAGTGGTCGCAGACCCGACAGGTGATCTCGTACGACTCGGCGGAGCGCGCCGCGCAGGTGCTCGCACAATTGCGCGAGCGGCTGGCCACGTGTCCCTCCCAGACTCCTCCCGCGGGCGTCGACATGGGCTGGACGAAACTGCTGTGGACCGTGCTCGACTCCGACACCGGCTATGACTCGACCACTTTCGGGCAGTCGTTCGAGGGCGCCATGGGTGGCGAGGTCTTCCAGTTCACCCGCCGCGGGCGCGGCATCTTGATCACGGCCGCCTCGGGAGAGTACGCACCTGGACCGTTGTCCGCAGACGCGGCCGAGGGGCTCACCTCGGTGACAGCCGACCTGATCCCCGGGCTGTGCGGCTTCACCCAGGCCGGCTGCTGACCTGTCGCATCTGCTCGCCAAGACAGCGCCGACCTGTCGCTAATGCACTTTTCATCCACAGGGGAGTGCGCAAACGCGACAGGTCGGCGGGGTCTCGCGGAGCAAACGCGACAGGTCGAGGCCTGTCGGCGGAACAAACGCGACAGGTCAGAGGGACTCGAGGATCTCCCGCATCAGCTGCGCGGTCTCGGACGGAGTCTTGCCGACCTTGACGCCCGCAGCTTCGAGGGCCTCCTTCTTGGCCTGCGCGGTGCCCGAGGATCCCGACACGATGGCGCCGGCGTGGCCCATCGTCTTGCCCTCGGGGGCGGTGAAGCCCGCGACATAGCCGACCACCGGCTTGGTCACGTGCTCCTTGATGTACGCCGCCGCGCGCTCCTCTGCGTCGCCGCCGATCTCGCCGATCATCACGATCGCCTTGGTCTCGGGGTCCTTCTCGAACGCCTCGAGCGCGTCGATGTGCGTGGTGCCGATGATCGGGTCTCCCCCGATGCCGATCGCGGTGGTGAAACCGTGGTCCTTGAGCTCGTACATCATCTGGTAGGTCAGCGTGCCGGACTTCGACACCAGACCGACCGGGCCCTTGCCCGCGATCGTGTGCGGCGTGATGCCGGCCAGCGACTCCTCGGGCGTGATGATGCCCGGGCAGTTGGGGCCGATCATCCGGGTCGCCCCAGTGTTATTGGGTCCGTCCAGGTACGCCACGACCTCGGCGGTGTCCTGCACCGGCACACCTTCGGTGATCACGACCAGAAGCGGGATCTCGGCGTCGATGGCCTCCAGGCAGGCATCCTTGGTGAAAGCGGGAGGTACGAACGCGACCGACACGTTGGCGCCCGTCGCGGTCATGGCTTCGGCAACGGTGCCGAAGACGGGCAGTTCCTTGCCCCCGAGTTCGACGGTGGTACCGGCTTTGCGCGCGTTGACACCACCGACGATGTTGGCGCCGGACTCGACCATCAGCGTGGTGTGCTTGGCACCCATGCCGCCGGTCATGCCCTGGACGATGATCTTGGAGTCCTTGTTGAGGTAGATAGACATCTTGTTCTAAGTCCTTATCGAAGCGTCTCGGGCGATCAGGCGTTGGCCAGTTCGGCGGCCTTGTCGGCGGCGCCGTCCATGGTGTCGACCATGGTCACCAGCGGGTGGTTGGCGTCGGCGAGGATGCGTCGGCCCTCTTCGACGTTGTTGCCGTCGAGTCGTACGACCAACGGCTTGGTCGCTTCGTCGCCCAAGATGCCCAGGGCACCCACGATGCCGTTGGCGACCTCGTCACACGCGGTGATGCCGCCGAAGACGTTGACGAACACGCTCTTGACGTCGGGGTCGTTGAGGATCACGTCGAGGCCGTCGGCCATCACCTGCGCGTTGGCGCCACCGCCGATGTCGAGGAAGTTGGCGGGCTTGACGCCGCCGTGGTTCTCCCCTGCGTACGCCACCACGTCGAGCGTGCTCATCACCAGACCGGCGCCGTTGCCGATGATCCCGACCTGGCCGTCGAGCTTGACGTAGTTGAGGCCCTTATCCTTGGCCTTGGCCTCCAGCGGGTCGGCCTCCTCGCGGATCTCGAACTGCTCGTGATCGGGGTGGCGGACCTCCGAGGCGTTGTCGTCGAGCGACACCTTGCCGTCGAGCGCCTCGAGCTTGTCGCCCTCCAACCGGGCCAGCGGGTTGACCTCGACGAGGGTGGCGTCCTCCTCGACGTACACCTTCCACAACTGCTGGGCCATCTCGATGGCCTGGTCGCGCAACTCTGCGGGGAACTTGGCCTCGTCGACGATCGCGGCGGCCTTCTCGGGTGTCACGCCCTCAAGGGCGTTGATGTCGATCTTCCGGACGGCCTCGGGGTTGGTCTTGGCGACCTCCTCGATCTCGACGCCACCCTCGACCGAGACGATGCACAGGTGCGAGCGGTTGGAGCGATCGAGCAGATAGGAGAAGTAGTACTCCTCCACCGGCGGGGTGGCCGGCGTGACCAGGACGCGGTTGACCGTCAGACCCTTGATCTCCATGCCGAGGATGTTGCTGGCGTACTCGAATGCCTCGTCGGGCGTCTTCGCGATCTTCACGCCGCCCGCCTTGCCGCGGCCACCGGCCTTGACCTGGGCCTTGACGACGGTGACGCCGCCGAACTGCTCAGCGGCGGCCTTGGCCTCGTCGGCGGTCTCGACGACCGTGCCGAGCGTGGTGGTCACGCCGTGCTTGGCGAAGAGCTCCTTCGCCTGAAACTCCATCAGATCCACTGATCAGTCCTTCTGTTGGGTGTAGTTGAGCGGGCCGTACGACCATCGCGGGGTCCCCAGAGCCTTGCGGGGCGCGACCTGGCCAGGTCCTCTCCGCACCCTAGTCGTTAGCGCCGGGGGTGCTCACCCCTGTTCGGCATGAGATCTGACACGCGTACGGTTCGGTGCGCCGAACGGTCGAAACGCGAACTCGGGACACGTCTTCCCCGCGTGGGGCAGCGGAATTGTGGAGAACGCGTGCGGACGGCTGAACGCTGTTGGCATGATGCGGTCGCCCCACGATTTCGGCCATGCGTAACCGTTCCGTTATCGTTCCGAAGTCGCTGGGCCTCGGGGCAGACCTCCAAGGGCGGTCTTTCCCCTCGGGCGAGCCAGGCAAACTTCTGGGAAGGGAATCGGATTTATGGGTGACCACCGCGCGCCGCGCACGTCTCGCCGTGCCATTGCGCAGGTGTCTCCGACCGAGAACCCCCACCTCTCGACGCAGCCGACGGCCGGCAAGCGCCGCGCCGCCAAACCGCCGCGTCGCGCGCTGCGACTGTTGCCGTCCGGCCCGCTCGTGGCGGGTGTGGCGACGTTGGCCGTCGCCGCCTTCGGTGCCACCACAGCGGTCGAGGCAGCCGAGATCACACCGGCACCGATGGAGTTCGCCTACACGCCCGCCGGCGCGTTGAGCGGAACCACGACAACGATGTCGAGCGACGTGCTCTCCGGCAGGGGCGCACAGGTCAGCCGGTCCTCCTCCTCGCGCGGCAGTGGCGCCTCAGCCGGTCTGCTGAAGCAGGCCGAGACCGCACTCAAGGAGCGCAACAGCGCGCTTGCGCAGGTCGACCAGAAGGTGCAGAGCCGCGCTCAGGACATCTTGGAGAACGCCTGGGTGATGCCGCTGAGCGGCTACCGCATCAGTGCCACGTTCGGTGCGGCCAGTTATCTCTGGTCTCGGGTGCACACCGGTCAGGACCTCGCGGCTCCGATCGGAACGCCGATCCACGCGATCGCGAACGGCACCATCACCGAGACCGGCTATGCCGGCTCTTATGGCAACCGCACCATCCTCACCCTCGACGACGGCACCGAGATCTGGTTCTGTCACCAGACCTCGATCTACGTCAACGTCGGCGAGCGCGTGAACGGTGGCGACGTGATCGGCACCGTGGGGAGCACCGGCAACTCCACCGGTCCCCACCTGCACCTCGAGGTGCGCCCCGGCGCGGGTGACCCCGTCGACCCTGTCGGCGCGTTCGCGCAGCACGGCCTGGCGTTCTGAGCGATCTCGACGGGGGCTCGATTCGACTCAGGTCGGGGCGACGACAGGGCTCAGAGTTGACGACGGGGCTCAGAGCTTCTGCACCGGCGCGTAGCGCAACAGCAGGCGCTTGACTCCCTCGGAGCCGAAGTCGATCGAGGCGACGGCCTTCTCCGCCGCACCCTCCAGCGCGACCACCGTGCCCATCCCGAACGAGTCGTGCAGCACCCTGTCCCCCGGCTCGAGAGAGGGTACGTCGCGCGCGGGCTTCGACTTCGAGGCGGCATCCGCACGCGCCGCGGCGGCGGTGAAGTTGCGCCGACCCGCCGCCGTCGGGCTGCCCATGCCGCTGGCCGCAGGGGACGAGGACGACCAGTCGGGGCGACTCCATCTGGTCTGAGCTTGTGCGGTGCGCCGCCAGTCCACCAACTCCGCCGGGATCTCGTCGAGAAAACGCGAGGCCGGGTTGTGGGCCGGGGTGCCCCAGGCCGAACGCATCAGCGCCCGCGAGACATAGAGCCGCTGTTGGGCGCGGGTAAGGCCGACGTACGCCAGCCGCCGCTCCTCCTCCAACTCAGGCTGATCGCCCAAGGAACGCGAGTGCGGGAAGACGCCGTCCTCCAACCCGGTCAAGAACACGACCGGAAACTCCAACCCCTTCGCGGTGTGCAGCGTCATCAAGGTGACGACTCCCCCGTCGTCCTCGTCGGGAGCGTCGGGGATCTGGTCGGAGTCGGCGACGAGCGCTACCCGCTCCAAGAAGTCGGCGAGCCCCGGCGCGACCTGGCCGGCGTCCACATCCGCCGGGTCTGCCGACGGCCCGGCCACCGGATCGTCGCTGAACTCGCGGGCCACCGCGACGAGTTCGGCGAGGTTTTCGGCCCGGGTGCCGTCCTGGGGGTCGTCGGAGTTCTCCAACTCGGCCAGATAGCCGGTGCGGTCGAGCACCGACTCCAAGATCACGTCGGCGCGTTCGCCAGCGTCCACCATCGACTGCAACTCCTGGACCAGCCCGACAAAGCCGACGATGTTGCGCAACGATCGGGTCGCCAACCCAGGTGCCTCGTCTGCTCGCTGGAGCGCGTCCCAGAAGGTGATCCGCTCGCGTTCGGCGAGCGCCTGCACGCAGGCCTCGGCCCGATCACCGATGCCGCGCTTGGGCGTGTTGAGCACGCGCCGCAAGGAGATCTCGTCGGCGGGATTGACCAGCATCCGCAGGTAGGCCAGCGCGTCACGCACCTCTCGCCGCTCATAGAAGCGGACACCTCCGACCACTTTGTAGGGCTGACCGGTGCGGATGAACACCTCTTCGAACGCACGCGATTGTGCGTTGGTCCGATAGAAGACCGCGACCTCACCGGCGCGGGCATGTGCGCCATCGGTCAACCGATCGATCTCGTCGGAGACGAAGCGCGCCTCGTCATAGCCGTCGTCGGCGACATAGCCGACCACCGCCGCCCCGGGGCCCTGATCGGTCCACAGGCGCTTGGGTTTGCGCGATTCGTTGCGGGTGATCACCGCGTTGGCCGCGTCGAGGATCGTCTGAGTCGAGCGGTAGTTCTGCTCCAACAAGATGGTGGTGGCCTGCGGGAAGTCCTGCTCGAAGTCGAGGATGTTGCGGATGTTGGCACCACGGAAGGCATAGATCGACTGGTCGGCGTCGCCGACAACCATGAGTTCGCTGGGAGCAACCCGATCGTGGTCGTCCCCGGTCTCCTCCATGGAGTCCGCGCAGAGTTGGTGGATCAGGGCGTACTGCGCGTGGTTGGTGTCTTGGTATTCGTCGACCAACACGTGCCGAAAGCGCCGGCGATAGGTCTCACGCACCTCCGGGAACTGCTGGAAGATCCGCACCGTCAACATGATCAGGTCGTCGAAATCCAGCGCGTTCGCTTCGCGCAACCGTCGTTGATAGGAGGCGTACGCCCGTGCGTACGCCTCCTCGAAGGAGTTGCGGGTGTCCTTGGCGGCATCGTCGGCGTCGCGCAGATCGTTCTTGTGATCGGAGACCCAGTGCAGCACGGCGGCCGGTTGATATCGCTTGGGATCGAGTTCGAGATCGCCGAGCACCAGGCTCATCAACCGTTTGGAGTCCGCGGCGTCATAGATCGAGAAGTTGGACTTGAAGCCGAGCTTGTCGATCTCTTTGCGCAGGATGCGTACGCAGGCCGAGTGGAAGGTCGACACCCACATGATCCGGGCGCGCTTGCCGACGAGGTCCTCGACGCGTTCCTTCATCTCTGCGGCGGCCTTGTTGGTGAAGGTGATCGCCAGGATCGAGCCGGGGTGGGCACGCCGCTGCGAGACCAGCCACGCGATGCGGCGCGTGAGGACGCGGGTCTTGCCTGACCCTGCTCCCGCGACCACCAGCAGTGGCGCCCCCTCGTGCACGACCGCGGCGCGTTGTGGCTCGTTGAGCCCGTCGAGCAATTCCTCCTGCGAAGGTCCGCGACGCTCGGTGCGCGGGGTCGGATCGGCCTGGAATTCTGGAAGCGGGAGGGTGTCGCTCATGTCGGCCCTACCCTAGTCGGCGGCACCGACACCGCAGGGTCGAGGAAGGCTCACCAGAAGACGGCGACGCCCATATTCAGCAGGGTCAGACCGAGCAGACCCCAGAAGAGCCCGTTGGGGATGCGCTCCTTGCGCATGTTGACCATCGTCAGCACGAAGACGATCAGCGCGACCGTGAACTTCACGCCGATCTTGGCGTGGTTGACGTCGGCGTCCTTGTCGGCCTCCAACACCCCGACGATCAGGATGCCGGCGACGAACGCCGTGGCGATCCCGTCGCGCATGATCGGGAGCACCCGCTTGATCGGCTCACGCACCTGAACCAGCAATCCGCCCAGCAGGGCTGCGAAACCGATGAAGTGCAGGAGGACCAAAGCGGACTTGAGGATCGTCATGCGGCGCAGGCTACCCACCCCAGGCAAGAGAAGAGGAAACGCCGATCAGGCCTTCTTCTTGCGCTGGCGTGGAGCGGGGCGTACGACCAGCACCGGGCACGGCGCATAGTGCTGCACTCGCTGGGCGGTGGAGCCCATCAGCACCGTGTCGCTGAGCCCGCGTCCACCCGCCGCAATCACGATCAGCCCTGCGTTGAGCTGCTTGGCGGCCTTGATGAGTTCGTTGGCCGGCGACCCCCCGCGGATCCTGGTGTGCACCTTGGGACCCCAATCGGAGAACTCCTCGGCGATCCGCTCCGTCGCGCTCTGCGCCGCCTTGCGAAACGACAACTCTGCCGAGGTCGTCTTCCCCGAGGTTGAGATGTCGTCGGCGAAGGCAACCGCGGAGTAGGGGCGTACGACCGCGATCACCGAGATGTCGCTGACCTTCTCGGGATCGACGAAGCTCTTGAACGTACGCGCGGCAGTCAGCGACTGCTTGGAACCGTCGGTGGCGATGATGACGTGCACGGGTCTCTCCTCTGGTCAGATACCGGTGTGAGTGGGCTCGATCTCGGGATCTCCGCGCTCCTCGCCGTCGTCGCGGTTGCGGCGGCCGAAGAAGTATTCGACCACGAAAAGCACGCCTCCGACCGCGATGAGACCGGCGCACCACAACAGCGACGTCGGGTCCGTCACGATCACGTAGACCAGAAGCACCAGGTTGCCCACGATTCCTAGACCCAGCAGCCAGGTCGGCGCCTTGAACGTCTTGTCGGTCTCGTCCACCCCTTTGAGCTTCAACGCCGCGCCGATCACCAGCATGTAGATGAACAAGGTGAGGGCCACGGTGACCGTGGCGAGACGGGCCACGATGTCCTCGCCTCCTGCCGCCGTGACGGCGTTGCCGATCACCAGCAGCAGCATCACCACCGACGCACAGAAGAGCAGGCCGACCCAGGGGCTGCGCCGGGTCGCGTGGATCTTGGCGAAGACGCCGGGTACGACGTCCTCGCGGGCCATGCCGTAGAGGATGCGCGGCTGGGTGACGACCGCGACCAGGGTGGTATTGGTGATCGCGATGCAGGCGATGACCGCGAACACGGTGGTCAGGATCGTCACCGAGATCGGGAGTACGCCAGCCTTCACGACCTCGATCAGCGCAGTCTCCGACTCGGCGAGGACGGTGCTCTTGACCACCAGCGACGCCGAGATCGCCACCAGGACGTAGATGACACCGGCCGCGACCATGCCGCCGATCAGCGCGCGCGGGAAGTTCCGTTCAGGTTCGATCGTCTCTTCTGCCAGGTTTGCGGTGTTCTCGAATCCGGTCATCGCGAAGAAGGCCAATGCCACCCCGGCCACGATCGCGAAGATCGGGTTGGCCTCGGACTCGAACTGGGTCAGCCGCCCGAAGTCGGCGTCGCCTTGGGCGATGTACCAGATGCCGATGATCACGATGATCACCAGACCCGCGACCTCCACGAACGTCATCAGCATGTTGATCACCACCGACTCGGTGATGCCGATGAAATTGACGACGGCCAGGATCACGATGAAGACCAGGCTGACCACCAGTGCCGGGGGCGGCGACCAGAGTTCACCGAAGTAGCCCGCGAAGCCGGCGGCCAGCGACCCCGCTGCGGCGAAACTGGCCGAGAGGAAGGTCACCGTCACCAGGAAGGTGAGCGGTCGATTGCCGAAGGCTTTGTTGACATACAGCGCGGCACCGGCAGCCTGGGGGTACTTGGTGGCGAGTTCGGCGTACGCCAAACCGGTGATCGCCGCGATCGTGACGCCGACCGCGAAGGCCAGCCAGAAGGCGCCGCCGACCTCGCCCGCGACCGCCCCGATCAGGACATAGATGCCCGAGCCGAGCACGTCTCCGAGGACGTAGAAGAACAGCAGCCTGCCCGTGACGCTGCGTTCGAGTTCGGACTCTGGGTAGTCGCCGACATCGTCAGCGGTTGCGCCCGCAGCGTCAGCCATGGAACCTCCCGAAAGGTGTCTCAGCCACGCAACCCGACGCCCGCGTCGCCTGTCACCACCCGAAGGGGTGCCGGATCAGAGCAGGCGGCGGTCGCTGGCCCAGCGGGTGAGTTCGTGACGCGAGGAGAGTTGCAGCTTGCGCAGCACCGAACTCATATGCGTCTCGACGGTCTTGATCGAGATGAACAGCTCCTTCGCCACTTCCTTGTACGCGTACCCGCGCGCGATCAGCCGCATCACCTCACGCTCACGTTCGGTGAGCCGGTCGAGGTCCTCGTCGACGTCGGCGACCGCGATCGAACCCGCGAACGCGTCGAGCACGAAACCCGCCAGGCGCGGCGAGAACACCGCGTCTCCCCCGGCGACCCGCTCGATCGCGTCGACGAGCTGTGGCCCGGTGATGGTCTTGGTGACATAGCCACGGGCACCACCGCGGATCGTGCCGATCACGTCGTCGGCGGCGTCGCTGACCGACAGCGCCAGGAACTGCGGCGCACTGCCCGAACCGTGCAGTCGGCGCATCACCTCGACGCCGCCGCCACCGGGCAGATGCACGTCGAGCAGCACCACCTGCGGCTGTGCGTCCTTGATCGCGGCGACCGCGGTGTCGACATCCTCGGCATCGGCCAGGATGTCGACGCGGCCGACACCGGCAGCCTGGAGTTCGGCGCGTACGCCGGTGCGGAACATGGCGTGGTCGTCGACGATCACGACGGTGATCGGGGTGCTCATCGGATCTCCTCTTGCAGCGGCAGGAACAGGCGGACCTCGGTGCCCTGACCGGGCGTCGAGGTGACCTCGGCACGCCCGCCGTGGCGGGTCATCCGGTCCAGGATCGAGTGGCGTACGCCGTGTCGGTCGGTGGCGACGTCGTCGGGGTCGAAGCCGACGCCGCGGTCGCGTACGAAGACCGCGACCTCGCCCGGCGTGACCTCGGCGAAGACGTCGACCCGGCCGGTGCCGGCGTGCTTGGCGGCGTTGGTGATCGCTTCGCGGGCGGCGTTGAGGATCGGGCGTACGGATTCACCGAACGGCGCATCTCCCACGGTGACGACGTCCACGACCACGCCGTGATCATCCTCGACCTGGGCTCCGAAAGCGCGCAGGGCGGCGGCCAGCGACGACTCGTCGGCGGCCTCACCGGCGTACAACCAGGCACGCAGGTCGCGCTCCTGGGCGCGGGCCAACCGCGACACGGTGGCGGCGTCGGCGCTGTTGCGCTGGATCAGCGCCAGCGTCTGGAGCACCGAATCGTGCAGATGAGCCGCAACGTCGGCGCGCTCTTGGGTGCGTACGCGTTCCTCACGCTCGGCGTTCAGGTCGGCGGCGAGCCGGTAGAACCACGGGCCGACGACGAGCGCCAGTCCGACGGTGCCGAGCAGTCCTGCCGCGACCGCCGCGGTTGCCGAGCTGGCCGAACCGGTCATGGCAGCGAACATCAGCAAGGCGATGAAGACGAGCACCAGCCCCGCACCGACGCGGGCATAACTGGCCCAGCCGCCCGCGCCGAAGACCGCGCGGACCGGGTTGAGACGGCCCTCCACGACCCAACGGTCGCGTTGCGCCTCGTCTGCCTGGCGCCACAGCAGGGCGATACCGAGTCCGGCGATCACGAAGGGCCAGAGCAGCGCGCCGGTCCCGAGCACCGCGTTGACCACCATCAGCAGCCCGACGGCGAGCACTCCCAGCACCAGCGCGGGCCCGGAGTCGGTCAGTCTGCGGACGCGGCCGGGCCGCTTGCCCGTACGACTCGCGCTCTCCAGCCCGGGTGCATCGCGCTGGAAGTGCGCGTCGGAGGGCAGCACCATCCACAGCCCGCCGTAGAGCGCGATGCCCAGACCCCCCAGGGCCGCGAGCGCGACGAAGACTGCCCGGACCGTCAGCGGCTGGCGACCCAGGTGCCGCGCGAGGCCGGATGCGACGCCGCCGAAGACGGTGTCGCAGGAATCGCGAAAGGCGCGCCGCGGGGGCGGCGACGCGGCGAGGAGGGGTGCTGCGGTCATGATGGCTCAATCGTCACACGCCACCCTGCGTACAACCATGAGGATCGCCCCTGAGACGCCCCTGATCCGGCTCAGGGTCGAGCGCCGAAGGATCAGGGTCGTCCCCGATGGTGGACGGCGCGAAGGAAGATGAGAGTGGAGCCATGAGTACGACAGCACCCGAGAACCCCAGCCCAGCTCCTCCTTCCGCCCCCCTCGACACCGGCCCGAGGATCACCCGCGACGACCTCAAGAACGTCACCCGACTGCGGCGTACGAGCGGGCCCCACCGCACCATCGGTGGGGTCGCGGGCGGTGTCGCGCGCTACCTGGATGTCGATCCCCTGATCGTGAAGGTCGCCTTCGTCGTGATGGCGCTCTTCGGCGGCGGCGGCCTGTTCTTGTACGTCGCGCTCTGGGTGTTGCTTCCCGACGACCTCGGCAGCCGGGCGCTGATCCCTCTCGACCACCGCAGCCTGACCTTCGCCCTCGTGGGGGTCGCGGTCTTCGGCGCGGCCCTGGTCCTGGGTGCCACCACCGATCAGTGGTTCGTCTGGCCGGTCGTTCTGGCCGGTGTCCTCGCGGTCGTGCTGCTGGTGCGTGACCGGCGCAAGAGCTCGACGGCGGTCTACGGACCACCGGCAGGTCCGCAGGCCTACGGCGCGACTCCCGCGTACGGGCAGGTGCCCACCGAGAGCGACGTCCCGGTCGGCGACGCCCCCGCGTACGGCCCCCCTCCGCCGCCGGTGAGCAACGCGCCGGCCTGGACACCGCCACCACCGCGCCCGGTCGATCCGCGCAAGCGAGGCCCGGTCCTCTTCTGGCTCACCCTGGCCCTGATCGCCCTGGGCGTGGGCATCCTCGGGATGTTCGACGTCACCGGCACCGACGTGGTGGCCGCCGCCTACCCCGCCTTGGCTCTGGGCATCACCGGCCTGATGCTGCTCGTCGGCGCCTTCTTTGGCCGTGCAGGTGGTCTGATCCTGCTGGGGCTGCTGCTCCTGCCGCCGCTGGCGATCAGCACCGCCGTGGGCAGTTGGGACGGCGAACGGCTCGTCGAGGAGCCGACCTCGGCCGCGGGGGTCAAGCCGCTCTACACCTTGGAGTCCGGCGTGCTCGTCCTCGATCTCACCGGCGTGAAGGACCTCAAGGAACTCGACGGTCGCACGATCGAGGTCACCGGGGAGGTCGGCCAACTCGACATTCGGATCCCTGAGCGGGTCTCGGTCAGCTGGGAGGCGGGAGTCGACATCGGCAACATCCGAGTCGACGGCTCGGACTCGGGCGGTCTCGACGTCACTCGGGGCGGCACCAACGCCGGCCCGCGCGACGTGGCGCAGATCAGCCTCGACCTGCAACTCGACGTGGGCGAGATCGTGCTCGACACCGAGGCGCTGCCCAGCCTCCACCCGCTGCCCAGCATCAACCCGAATGGAGCTCAGGAATGAACACCGCGATGAACGACGAGACCACCGAACTTGCCTTCGACGAGCCGGTCGCCTCCGAGTCCGGCATTCACCCGATCAATGTCGCCCACCTCGTGATGGGACTGGCCTTCTTGGGCTTCGTCGCGATCTGGGGGGTCTGGGAGGCCAGCAACTACGACGTTACGGATGCCCGTTGGCTGCTGCCGCTGCCGTGGCTCTTCGCCGGAGGGGCGGGCGTGTTGGCGCTGCTGCTGGCGGGACGTCGACGTACGAACTGATCAGCCGAGCGAGGCGCTCGGCAACTCGAACCACCGCAACTCATCGAAGTCCTGCGATACGCTGGCCGGGTCGCAGGGCTTCGATGTTGCCTGGGCGAAGATCTGCCGCGCTTGGTCCATATGCTCGGCCAGAGCGTCGATGGGTGCGGTCGTGTCGTGCCGCTCGTAGGTCATCTCGCCAGTGTCATAGCGGATCTGGCTCAACCGCAGCGGTGGCTCGACCGGGCCGTTGCGGTGGCGCCACAGTCCGGTGTCCGGCTCGAACCGATAGTCACCGAGCAGCTTCCAGCCCTCGCGAGCCACCAGCGCGACGGCCTCGATGATGTAGTCCGAGACCGCCTCGTCGACGAAGTAGTTGAAATTGACCCGCACCCAGCCGGGCTTGATGCCCTCGCAGCCGGTCGCGATCTGGCGTTCGAATTCGTGGCTGCGTTCGAGGTCGATGCCGAGCAGGCGGTGACCGTACGGTCCCGCGCACGAGCACCCCCCGCGGGTCTGGATGCCGAAGAGGTCGTTGAGCAGGGCCACCACGAAGTTGTGGTGGAGGAACTTTCCCGACGGCGCCTTGACCACGAAGCTCACGATGGAGAGTCGGCGTGCGTCGAGGTTGCCGAGGATTTCCAGGGCTGGCTCCTGCTGCCAGCGCTCGACGGCTCGTTGCAGCAACGCGCTCTCGCGCCTCTCGATCGTCTCGACCCCCACGGCCTCCTTGAGTTGGAAGACCAGTCCGGCCCGGATCGACTCCACAATCGCAGGCGTGCCGCCCTCCTCGCGATGGGCGGGATCGTCGAGATAGCGGTGCTCGGTCGGGTTGACGTACATCACCGTGCCGCCGCCGGGCACGACCGGGACGGGATTGGTCATCAACTCGCGGCGTACGACCAGGATCCCCGGCGTTCCCGGCCCCCCGATGAACTTGTGCGGGCTGATGAAGATCGCGTCCTTGGCGGCGTTCTTCTCACTGCGACGCTCCGGAGGCGGATACATCTCGATGTCGACGTACGGCGCGCAGGCCGCGAAGTCCCAGAAGCTGAAGGCGCCGTACTCGTGCAGCAGCTCGGAGATGGCCCAGGTGTCACTGACGATGCCGGTCACGTTGCTGGCGGCCGAAAAAGACCCCATCAACTTCGGCCGACCGGAGTATTGCTCCAGCCTCTCGCGCAGGGCGCCGAGGTCGATGTGGCCGTCGGCGTCTTCGGGGATGGTGACGACGTCGGCGATCGTCTCGCGCCAGGAGATCTCGTTGGAGTGGTGCTCGAAGGGGCCGATGAACACCACCGGTCGCTGGTCGGCTGGGATGTGGCTGGATAAGTCGAAATCCTCGTCGAGCTCGGCCGGGATCCGCAGGCCCAGAATGCCGATGAGTTTGTCGATCGCCGCAGTGCTGCCGGAGCCGGTGAAGATCACGACCGTGTCATCGTCACCGCCGACGGAATCGCGGATCAGCCGCCTCGCGTCCTCGCGCAGCCGCGTCGTCTGCAGCCCGGTGCCGCTGGCTTCCGTGTGCGTGTTGGCGTATCTGGGCAGCACCTCGGCTCGGATGAAGTCCTCCAGGAAGGCCAGGCTGCGACCGCTCGCGGTGTAGTCGGCGTACGTCACCCGGCGCGGACCGTACGGCCCCGGCATCACCTGGTCGTCGCCGATGACGTTCTCGCGGATGTGATCGACGAGGGCTGCCGCCTGGGGCTTCACGTCGCTCATTCTTACGCATCGACAGGTGTTTCGCGGATCGTCGAAGACGGTAGGGCTCACAGCATGAGGAATATCGGCCTGCTTGCGGTGCTGGCCCTGGTGTTGTCCGGATGCGGTTCCGACCCTGGCGATTCCGCAGTTCGCAAGTTGGTGCCGGGCGCACAGAATGTCGTCTTGGAGGGCCAAAGAGCGACATTGACGTTGCCCAGCGGACAGTTCGAGTTCACCTTTGCCAAGCCCGCACAAGAAGTGCCTGGCGATTCCACCGAAAACGGAAAACCTCTCACCGCGGCGTCAGGAACCGACTACCTGGGCATTCAGTGGACTCAGACCGGGCCCGCCCCAGCATTCGGCGCCGTCCTGCACGGGACGGACCCACTCCCGGCCGCTCAAGCACTCTCCGTCGCGGGCAACCGCATCGAGTTGCCTCCCGTCGTACAAGACCCGCAAGGGAGTCGCCCTGAAGGCACCGTCTTCGTACGTGTTCCCGACGACGCGTCGTCCACACTCGAGGTCACCTACGACGGACTCTCCGTGGATATCGACACCACCACGGGCGATGTCGCAGCAAGCCCGGCAGACCAGTTCGCTCAGGTAGAGCAGACGGACTCACCTGACTGCGCGACGGACTCGGCGCCCGACGCCAGGTTCCGCTATGACGTCCGGTGTCACGTTTCAAAGGGCACGCTTGTCCCCTATGTCGCAGGGGCCGGCTGGACACAGGATGAAGCGCGCTGGTTGGTAGTCGACGCGACCGTTACGCCGGGGTCGTTCACCTACTCAGACACTGGAACTGACGAGGTCCGCTACCGCATCGACACCCAGGCCGGCACGATCGCGTCTGACTCCGGCGAGGGTGTCGTGGTGGATGAGCGCGAACTGCAATCGCAGGTCTTCACTGCCACCTACGCGGTGCCCGTCACTGGGAACGGACCGTGGCAACTCACGCTCAACCGAAGTTACCAACTTTCGCCCGACGCCGGACCGGTCGGGCAGGCACCCGCTCAACATCAAGTCGAGTTCACCGGGTCGGTCACAGTCCACAACTAGCTCCACCCATCTCAACATCGCATCGTTTTCACGTCAGGAGAGCCTTATGCCCACACCTCAACAGATTGCTCTGGACCTCCACGATCTGTGGTGGGTCTCCAAGGCGTTGCGAGAGTTTGCGGATGCGCATAGCAGCGCCAGTTCGACGGTCGGTGCGGTCGGTGCGTCTTATGCGCTCGATCGGCCCGACACGATCGGACTGGGCGCCAAGGGTTACCTCGCCGATTGGGAAGCCCTGCAGGAGGCCATCACCACCATGTTGAGCACCAACGCCCAGAGCCTGCGAGACAGCGCACATGCGATGGACCTGTGCATCAAGTACTTCACCGAGCAGGACGAAGCAACCATGACCGAGTTCAACAATCGGAAGGCGGCTCTCCCCTATGACTGACTATGGGAATGTCCGCAGCGCCGCCACGGCGTTGGTGGAGCGGTTCACCGACCTCGAGGTCGACCACCAAGCGAACAGAGCGTTCAGCACGTACGCGGAGCAAAACCCCGACGCGCACGACTGGACTCACGAGGAGAAACTCGAGAAGTTACAGATCTGGAGCGACCAGTGGCGTGGGGAGATCCGCTCATGGTTCGCCGATATTGAAGACCTGTTCGACGACCTCGCCGACTTCCCCGAACCTGGCCCCCTGCGCTCCAGGGCCAACCAGTTCACGGCCGCACTCAGCCAGATGGCCGGCCCCAGCGGTCACACGGACATCAGCGAGAGTCACGAGTACTCACCCTCGGCGGCGTTTGAGCAGTTGTCGGTCATCGACACCAAACTCAAGGACTGGACCGCGCTCACGATCTCTGCCTTCAAGGACAACTTCATTCCGCCACTGGAGCGCGTCGTACACAATCAATTCGAGGCGATTGTCAGCCTGCGCGGCCCGATGCTGGCCTCGGCCGCAATGTGGGAAAAAGCTCGCCCCGATGTGTGCAATTTGATCGACGCGTCCAACGCGGCTTTGAACAGTTATGAAGGACAGCGCAATCCGGGCGCCGAAAGCTTCGCGCTCGGGCTGATCGGAGCAATCATCGCGGTCGCTGCCGTCCCTTTCACAGGCGGGACGTCAGCAATGGTCTATTGGGCAATCGCAAGCGCCAGCTTCTCCGTGGCCGGCGCAGCCGTTGCGCTGCCCAATGAGCCTGAGAAGGAACTCCAGATCAAGGGCGACTGGCCCGCCGACATGGCCGAGTCGCTGCGTGAGGAAATCGGCAAGCTCAGGATGCAGTTGCTCGAGGACGAGATCTTCATTCGCGACCAGATCCGGACTCTTGCCGACCTCCTGGCTGGCTACACCGCCCCGCCGGGGACACCGCCCCGTCCGCGCGACTACCCGCCCTACGGTGGCGGGACGGATCACACCTACAGCCAAGACACAGTCCACGAATTCACGATGCCTCGGCCCGACTTGGCCGATCTCCCTGAGTCCGAGATTCCCGATGGATTCGGCGAGCCGGAAGCCTGAGGAGACGACATGACCACCGTCGCAGAACACATGGAATCCACCTCCATCTCGGCCCAAACTCCCGACGGCATTGCCTTCGCGACTATCCGTGGCGACCGGGATGTGACGTTTTCGCTCGTGCCCGGCTATTACGCCACGGCAGACGAAGCCCGACTCGCCGACAAAGTCGCAAAGGTCGCGAAGTTGCTCTGGGTCGCACGCGTCAAAGAGTTCTTTCGCATGCAAAGTGAACTCGTGGGTCGCGAGATCCGCACAGAGCCTGCGCCGAGGAGCGACGTACAGCGTGAGCGCGAAGCAGCACGGAACCAGATCGAGGCCACCGGCCGCTCCAGTGACGGAGTGATCAACGTGGCTTCTGTTGGGCTGCTGACCTGGACCGTGCAGATCACGCCAGGAAGTTTGCGCGGCCTCTCAGAGCAGCAGTTCTGCGCAGACGTCAAGCAGGCTGCCGAGATGTTGGTGTCCGACCACCGTCAACAACTCCGCACCATCTGGAACACCGCGGGCGAGTGGCAAGGGAGGCCGGTTGCACCCGCACGGCCAGGCGAGTTGGAGCCACCGCGCCGGGTGTGGTGAACCTCGGGGCAGCCACTTGTACCGTGACAGTGCCACTGTCACAATCGCGGGCATGAAGCTCTCGATGCTCTTGATGTACGACGGCAACCCGCGCGCCGCTGCCGACCAGGTCGTGGCGTACGAGAAGGCGGGACTCGACACGGTCTGGGTGGCCGAGGCGTACGGCTTCGACTCCCCCACGTTGATGGGCTATCTGGCCGCCAAGACCGAAACGATCGAGATCGGCTCGGGCATCCTCAACATCTATTCGCGAACGCCCGGCGCGATCCTCCAGACGATCGCGGGACTCGACAACGTCTCCTCAGGTCGCGCCATCCTCGGCTTGGGCGCCTCCGGGCCGCAGGTGATCGAAGGCTTCCACGGGGTGCCGTACGCCAAGCCGCTCGGCCGCACCGCCGAGATCATCGACCTCGTGCGGCGTGGGCTCAAGCGCGAGGTGCTGGAGAACGACGGCATCATCAAACTGCCGCTGACCAAGGCCGACGGCGGCGTCACCGGCCTGGGCAAGCCGCTGAAGCTGCTCACCAAGCCCGAGCGTTCCTCGATCCCGATCTGGATCGCCGCGCTGGGCGAGAAGTCGGTCGAGCAGACCGCCGAGATCGCCGACGGCTGGATCCCGCACCTGTTCCACCCCGAGAAGGCCGACCGCGTGTGGGGCTCGGCGTTGCGGGCCGGCGCCGCGAAGCGCTCAGCCGACCTGGCGCCGTTGGAGATCACGGCGGGCGGTCTGGTCGCGATCGGCGAGGGCCCGGAGACCAAGGCGCTGCTCGACTTCGCGCGCCCCCTCTTCGCGCTCTACGTCGGCGGGATGGGCGCGAAGGGCAAGAACTTCTACAACGACGTCGCCAAGGCGTACGGCTATGAGGAGGAAGCCGAGAAGATCCAGGACCTCTACCTGTCGGGCAAGAAGAAGGAGGCCGAGGCGCTGATCCCGCTGGACTGGCTGGAGGCAGCCAACCTGGTCGGCCCGAAGTCGTACCTCAAGGAGCGGATCGCGGCTTTCGAGGAGGCCGGGGTGACGCGTCTTCAGGTGATGCCCGCGTCCGAGGACCCCGCGGCGACGATCGCCGAACTCAAGGAACTTGTCTCGTGACCACACTCTGGGAGGCCGAGCACGAGGACTTCCGGCGTACGGCCCGCGCGTTCTTCGAACGTGAGGTGACGCCCTTCCACGACCAGTGGGAGAAGGACGGGATCGTGCCGCGGTCCCTGTGGGAGTCGGCCGGGTCAGCCGGTTTGTTGTGCTTCGATGTGCCCGAGGAGTACGGCGGCGCAGGCGTGTCCGATTTTCGCTACAACGTGATCTTGTCCGAGGAGCAGGCCCGCTCGGGAGCGAACGGTCCGGGCTTCTCGGTCCACACGGACATCATCGTGCCCTACCTCTCCTCGCTCGGCACCGAGGAGCAGAAGCAGCGCTGGTTGCCCGGGTGCGTCTCGGGCGAGATCATCACGGCTATCGCGATGACCGAGCCGGGCGCGGGCTCGGACCTGCAAGGCGTGCGTACGACCGCCGTCGACCAGGGCGATCACTATCTGGTCAACGGGTCGAAGACTTTCATCTCCAACGGCATCAACGCCGACCTGGTGATCGTGGTGGCGCGTACGGACCCCGAGGCCGGCCACAAGGGCATCTCGCTGCTCGTGGTCGAGCGTGGGATGGAGGGGTTCGAGCGTGGTCGCAACCTGGAGAAGATCGGGTTGCACGCCCAGGACACCGCCGAGTTGTCGTTCACCGACGTACGCGTGCCCAAGGCGAACCTGCTCGGCGAGGAGGGCCAAGGCTTCCTCTATCTGATGATGAATCTGCCGCAGGAGCGGCTGATCATCGGGGCTCAGGCGGTCGCAGCCTGTGAGCTGATCGTCGAACTGTGCCTGGACTACGCCAAGACCCGCGAGGCGTTCGGCAAGCCGATCGGGAAGTTCCAGCACAACCGCTTCCTCGTGGCCGAGATGGCCACGGAGGCGACCGTGGCACGCGCGTTCCTCGACTCCTGCCTGACCAAGCACCTGGCGGGCGAACTGACCGCGGTCGACGCCGCGATGATCAAGTGGTGGACCACCGAATTGCAGAACAAGTTGGTGAACCAGGGCGTACAACTGCACGGCGGCTATGGCTACATGCTGGAGTACCCCATCGCCCGGGCGTACCTCGACTCCCGCATCTCCACGATCTACGGCGGCACGACGGAGATCCAGAAGGAGATCATCGGCCGGTCGCTCGGGCTCTAGTGGGTAC
This sequence comes from Nocardioides sp., assembly GCA_037045645.1. Classification (NCBI taxonomy): domain Bacteria; kingdom Bacillati; phylum Actinomycetota; class Actinomycetes; order Propionibacteriales; family Nocardioidaceae; genus Nocardioides; species Nocardioides sp. Next base: position 657,178 of record JBAOIH010000001.1, on the reverse strand, counting down.
GGGCGACGGGGTTGCGGCCATTCAACCGACCCCACTGCGGAAGAACTGCGGCCAAAAGCGAGACTTTTCGCTCCGATTTGCCGCCTAATGCCGCAGTTCTTCGGGAAGGCGCGGGGCGATCACCTAGGGTGACGGTCATCACATCCGCCGCCGCCTTGGGAGCACACCATGACCGACGACGTCCTTGCCGCACGCGCTGACTACGAGTCCCGGATCGAGGGCGTCAACATGCCGCTCATGGTCCAGAAAGCAGCGCAGGAATTCGCTGACGACCCGGCCTTCTCCGACCGCTTCGACGTGCCCGAGGGCGAGTCGTGGAACACCATCTCCTGGGCCGAGACCTGGGACCTCACCCAGCGCTGCGCGGCGGCATTCATCGCCTTGGGCGTCGAGAAGGGCGATGCCATCGCGCTGATGGCGAGCAACCGTACGGCTCACACGATCGCCGACTATGGCGCGATGACCGCAGCGGCGGTGCCGATGTCGATCTACAACACCCTCTCCCAGGAGCAGGTCGCCTTCATCGCCGGCGAATCACGGCCGGTGGTCATCGTCCTGGAGGATCTTGACCGATATCAGCGGTGGGAGCGCGCGCTCGCCGAGGTCGACTCCATCAAGCACGTCGTGATGTTCGGCGACACCGAGGCCATTCACGACCCGCGCGTCCTGACCTGGGCCGACTTCCTCGCCAAGGGCGACGACACCAGCGTGGTCGCAGACCGGATGGCGCAGATCACCGCCGACACGCCGGCTACCTACCTCTACACGAGTGGTACGACGGGCAACCCCAAGGGCGTCGTCCTGACTCACCACAACGTGATGTACGAAGCCACCTCCACGATGGATGCAGCCGGTCTGACCGGCCAACAGCGCACCGTCAGCTATCTGCCGCTGGCACACATCGCCGAGCGGGTGCTGGCGACGTACGGCCCGCCCTTCCTGGGCAGTCACGTGCACGCCATTCCCGACCCGGCCGGGCTGCTGGGTGCGCTCGGCGAGGTGCACCCGACGGCGTTCTTCGGGGTGCCTCGGGTGTGGGAGAAGATCAAGACCGGGATCTCGGCCAAGCTCGCGGAGGACCCGAACCCCGACAACCAGAAGATGGTCCAGGACGCGATGGCCGCAGGCCTGGCGTGGACGCAGGCACACGAGTTCGGCAACGAGGTGACGCCTGAGATCCAGGAGGCGTACGACCAGGCCGACGGCGCGATCCTCGGCTTCCTGCGCCTGCTGCTCGGGCTCGACCAGGTGAAGTGGGCCGCCAGCGCTGCGGCGCCGATGCCGCTCGAGGTCGCCAGGTTCATGGGCGGGCTCGGCCTGCACGTCTATGACGTCTATGGCATGACCGAGACCACCGGCGCGTTCACCGCCAACGGACCCGACGGCTTCAAACTCGGCACCGTCGGTCGCGCCAACCCCGGCATCGAGGTCATGCTGGGCGAGGACGGCGAGATCCTGACCCGCGGACCGGTGAACACGCCGGGCTACTACCGCAACGACGAGGCGACGGGCACGCTGGTCGATGCGGACGGCTGGATCCATACCGGCGACATCGGCACCGTCGACGACGATGGTTTCTATTCGATCATCGACCGCAAGAAGGAACTGATCATCACCAGCGCGGGCAAGAACATCGCGCCGTCGAACATCGAGAACTTCCTGAAGGAGTCGCCGCTCATCGGCCACGCGATGGCGGTGGGTGACGCCAAGCCGTACGTGGTCGCGGTCCTCACCCTCGACGGGGAGATCGCGCCGCTGATCGCGCAGAAGATGGGCATCGAGTTCCAGGATCTGGCCGAGCTCACCGAGCACCCGCAGATCCGGGCGATGGTGCAAGAGGCCGTGGATGCAGCCAACGCACGACTGAGCAGGCCAGAGCAGGTCAAGGCCTTCGAGTTGCTGCCCATGGAATGGACCGCGGAGTCCGACGAACTGACCCCCACGCTGAAACTCAAACGACGCGTGGTGACCACGAAGTATTCCGACGTGTTGGAGCGGCTCTACAACCCCGGCGTGTGAACCAACTCTCGTTGGGGAGCATCTGAGCAATCACGCGGTCGCCCGACTCGGCGGGTGCCCTGGCTCTCGGAGGTTCTAGATGACTGCCCAGCATGCTCGACTCGGCCGAAGGGTCGCCGCGCTCGGCGCGACCTCCGCTCTGGCGCTCTCCGGCGCGCTGCTCGTCCCGTCCCCGGCGTACGCCGCGGGTGCGTACGAACACCACGTTCGCGAGCGGCGGACGCGTGACGTTGGGTGGCGGCGGCAACCGACCGGTCGCACTCGACCACGGCAACAGTGACATGGTCATTACGGTCTCGGTGCGCGACAACGCGACCTCGAACGCGCTCAACCTGCGAGTCTTCAACGCCGACGGCACCGCCAACACCGGCTTCGCCGGCAACGGACAGCGCTACTTCGGCAACTCGGGCGCCTGGCGGATGCCCGCCACGGCCGTCGACAAGACCACCGGCAACATCTATGTCAGCGCCTGGAATCCCGACAACAACACCAGCCGCATCTGGCGATTCACTCCGTGGGGAGCCTGGGACCAGACCTGGGGCAAGGGTGGCGGAGCCAGTTTCAACCAGGCGCAACTGACCGACATCGCGATGGCACCCAACGGGCAGCTCGTGGTCGCGGACCGGTCCTCGGTCTACCGGATGACGCCCGAGGGCAAGGTGGACTCCAGCTTCGGCGCCGCCGGCGGCACCGCCACGCCGCTGGCGGTGGTCGATCACCTGAGTGTGCAAGGTGACGGCAAGATCCTGGCTGCCGGCCGCGGCGCGCAGAGCCTGGACGTCGTACGCCTGCTCGGCAACGGCACCGTCGACTCCGGTTTCGGCAACCAGGGGCGCGCCACGATCGACGTGGCTCCCCCGCTCGGCGCGTGGGCCATCAACGGGATGACTCCGGCCTCGGCTGCCCAGACCAACACCGGCTCGATCGTGCTCGCGGGTGGCGTACGCGAGAAGTCCGGGAACAACACGCGCAGCGCCATGGTGGTCACCCGCTTCACGCCCTCGGGCGCGCTGGATACCTCGTACGCCACGCACCGGGACTACAACTTCACCCTCAACGGGATGCTCGCCAAGACCGGCGACGACAAGATCCTGCTGCCGTCGATCTCGGGCAACAAGACGGCCGTCGTACGCCTGCTTTCGACGGGAGCCTTCGACACCAGTTGGGGATTCAACGGGACCTTCGCCGACGCCAACCCGGGGACCCGGGCGACCGGCCTGATCGTGCAGTGGGGCGGGCGAGTGGTGGCGACCGGAGTGGACGCCCAGGAGTCGGGGCTGCTCTATGGCCTGGTCGGCGACGCGGTGCCCAAGTGCGCGGGGCGTTATGCGACGGCGTACGGCGACGGCGCCGACAACGTCCTGCAGGGCACGCTGTGGACCGACGTCATCGTGGGACGCGGCGGCCACGACACCATCACCGGTCGAGGCGGTGCCGACTATCTGTGCGGCAACGGCGGCAAGGACAAGATCCTCGGCGGCAGCGGCGCCGACACGATCAAGGGTGGCAGCGGCGCCGACACCCTCAAGGGCGGTAGCGGCAAGGACCGGCTGTGGGGTGGCAGTGGCGCCGACAAGATCTTCGGTGGCTCAGGCAAGGACAAGATCGTCGGAGGCCCCGGCAAGGACAAGATCAAGGGCGGGCCTGGCAAGGACCAGATCAAGAAGTAGCGCGCGTCGAAGGCCGGCCATGCGAGCACCCCGCTCTGCTGGCCGGCCTTCGTCTGCCAAGGTTGGCTCATGGACCTGGTCTTCTTTACCGCTGACGGCGACACTCTGACCCCGACCGCACTGGCGGCCAGCAGTTGGTCGAAGAACCAGATGCACGGGCTCGCGGTCAGTGGCGCCTTGGCTCGCGCGATCGAGGGTCGTGTGGACGAACTCGGCCGAGCAGACATGCGGCCGGCCCGGATCACCGTCGATCTCTTCCAGCCCGCCACCATGACCCCTGCGACCGTCGAAACGACCGTGCTGCGTGAAGGTCGCCGAATCCTGATGGTCGAGGCCACCTTGGTGCAGGAGGACCGACGCCCGGCACGAGCCGCGGCGATCTTCCTGGCACCTGACGAGGCTCCCGACGGCGTGGTGTGGGAACCCTCGGAGCGCCCCGAGGCGCCCGACCCGTCGGTCGTACCCGAATCCCAGGAGCCGCGGGTGCCGTTCCTGCACAGCGACATCGGCTGGTCGCAAGACTTCAAGGCCCACCAAAATTCGTCGCGCAAGACCATCTGGCAGGTGGGGATCCCGATCGTGGAGGGCGAGGAGCCGACCCCGTTCCAGATGGTGGCATCGCTGGCCGACTCGACCAGCCTGGTCTGCAACTGGGGCGATCAGGGTGTGCAGTTCATCAACACCGACCTGACCGTCGGGATCTCGCGGTTGCCGTCGTCGCGCGAGATGGGATTTCGCGCCGTGGAGCGTACGGAGCAAGACGGCATCGCGATCGGGGTCGCCGAAGTCTTCGATCGCGACGGCCTGATCGGTCAATCGATGGTGACGTCGTTGGTGAACGCGAAGCGGTCGGTGGACTTCACCAGCGACGAGTTCAACGAGTAGCCCGACGCGAGGCTCACTCCTCGGTCACTCCCATTCATTTGGGTCGCGACACTGCGGGGCTCACCATCAGCGCCCTCGCACCGCGAGGACACCTCCGGCTCACTCCTCGGTCACTCCCATTCATTTGGGTCGCGACACTGCGGGGCTCACCATCAGCGCCCTCGCACCGCGAGGACACCTCCGGCTCACTCCTCGGTCACTCCCATTCATTTGGGTCGCGACACTGCGGGGCTCACCATCAGCGCCCTCGCACCGCGAGGACACCTCCGGCTCACTCCTCGGTCACTCCCATTCATTTGGGTCGCGACACTGCGGGGCTCACCATCAGCGCCCTCGCACCGCGAGGACACCTCCGGCTCACTCCTCGGTCACTCCCATTCAATAGTCCCCGGGGGCTTGCTCGTCACGTCCAGCACCACCCGGTTGACCTCGGCAACCTCGTTGGTGATCCGCGTCGAGATCCGCTCGAGCACGTCGTACGGCAACCGCGCCCAGTCGGCGGTCATCGCGTCCTCGGAGGTGACCGGGCGGATCACGACCGGATGGCCGTACGTCCGGCCGTCGCCTTGCACGCCGACCGAGCGTACGTCGGCCAGCAGCACCACGGGCATCTGCCAGATGTCGCGATCAAGCCCCGCGCGAGTGAGTTCCTCGCGCGCGATCGCGTCGGCGGCACGCAGGATGTCGAGGCGTTCGCGGTCGACGCTGCCGATGATCCGGATGCCCAGCCCGGGCCCCGGGAACGGCTGGCGCCACACGATCTCGGGCGGCAGGCCGAGTTGCTCGCCGACCAGGCGTACCTCGTCCTTGAAGAGGGTGCGAAGCGGCTCGACCAGCGCGAACTCCAGATCCTCTGGCAGGCCGCCGACGTTGTGGTGGGACTTGATGTTGGACGTGCCGGCCCCACCACCGGACTCGACCACATCGGGATAGAGGGTGCCCTGCACGAGGAACCCGACCTTCTGCCCCGACGACGCGGCCTCGCCCAAGACCTCGGCCTCCGCGGCCTCGAAGGCGCGAATGAACTCCCGGCCGATGATCTTGCGCTTCTCCTCGGGATCGGTGACCCCGGCAAGCGCGTCGAGGAAGACTTCCTGGGCGTCCTTGACGTGGAGGTTGACCCCGGTGGCGGCGACGAAGTCGCGCTCCACCTGCTCGGCCTCGCCCTGGCGCAGCAGGCCGTGGTCGACGAAGACGCAGTGCAACCGGTCCCCGATCGCGCGCTGCACGATCGCGGCGGCGACAGCAGAGTCGACGCCACCGGACAGGCCGCAGATCGCGACGCCGTCCTCGCCGACCTGCTCGCGTACGCGCTCGATCTGCTCCTCGGCGATGTTGACCATCGTCCAGGTCTGGCGACAACCCGCGATGTCGTGCAGGAAGTGCTCCAAGACCTGCTGACCGTGCTCGGAATGCAGCACCTCGGGGTGCCATTGGACGCCGGCCAGTCCACGGGAGACGTCCTCGAAGGCGGCCACCGGCGTCACCTCGGTCGAGGCGAGCACCGTGAAGCCCTGCGGCGCGGCCGTGACCGCGTCTCCATGGGACATCCACACCTTGTGCTGCTCGGGGATGCCCGCGAGCAAAGTGCCGGACTCCACGACAGAGACGGGCGTACGGCCGTACTCCCGCGCACCAGTAGGCGCGACCTCACCGCCCAGCCCGCGCGCCATCAACTGGAAGCCATAACACATGCCGAAGACCGGGGTGCCGCTGGTGAAGACGCTCGCGTCGATGCCGGGGGCACCGTCGGCGTACACACTCGACGGCCCGCCACTGAGGATGATCGCCTTCGGCTGCTTGGCCAACATCTCGGCGATGGGCATCGTGTGCGGCACGATCTCCGAATAGACCCGCGCCTCACGCACGCGGCGCGCGATCAACTGGGCGTACTGAGCGCCGAAATCGACGACGAGGACAAGATCGTGGTCGGTCACCGCCCGATCCTATCCGCGCTGCCCCCGGTGGGTGTCGCGGGACCGACCCCCCGGTGAGGCCCGCGACACCCGGCCAGTGGCCGAACCAGGGTCGACCGGGGAGGGAGATTGGCCGATCCTGATCACCGGCCCAGCCGAAGCCGGACCCGAGATGACCCACCGAGTCGGCGTACCTCCCCGGTGAATCACTCCTCCAACGAGGCGGATCGCACGGGGTTACGCGGTCAGGAAACACCCACGATCGGCAGCCGGAGCGCGCCAGGGGCACTGTCGGGTACCACCGGGGACAGCGGCGCCACGGCCGCCACCGGGACGTACGCCGACCCGAGCTCGGGGCGCGCATCCTTCTCGCCCTTGTTGGGCCACATCGCCATCGCCCGCTCGGCCTGAGCGGTGATGGTCAGCGACGGGTTCACGCCCAGGTTCGCCGAGATCGCCGAGCCGTCGGTGATGTGCATGCCCGGGTAGCCGTACACCCGCTGATAGGCGTCGACCACACCGGTCTCGGGAGAGTCGCCGATCGTGCAACCACCGATGAAGTGCGCCGTCAACGGGCGGTTGAACGGCTCGCTGATGCTGCTGGTGGGCACGCCACCGATGAGCTTGGCGATCAGGCGTACGGCCTGCCCGGCCTGGGGGATCCAGGTCGGGTTGGGTTTGCCGTGCCCTTGGCGCGACGACATGATCCAGCCGAGCGGGGTCTTCTTGGGGAAGGTGGTGATCGAGTTGTCGTGGGACTGCATGACCAGCGCGATCACGGTGCGCTCAGACCAGTGCTTCATGTCATAGAGGTCACGCAGTTGTCCCTTCTGGCGCCACATCTCCCCCAGCCAGGTGCGCCACCGCGGCTCGTCGCCGCCACCTTCGGCCAGCACCGTCTGCAGCACCGACATGAAGTTGGAGCCCTTGCCATAGCGCACCGGCTCGACGTGGGTGTGCGCGTCGGGGTGGAATGACGACGTGATCGCCACACCCTGGCTGTAGTCCACGCCCGAGTCCGCTGGTGCGACCACCCCCAGGATGCCCTCGGAGTTGGTCCGGGCCAGGTAGCCCAGGCGGTCGGACAGGTGCGGCAGGTCACCTTCGGCCTTGAGCCGGTGCAGCAGCTTCTGCGTCCCCAGCGCAGCCGCCGCGAAGATCACCTGATCGGCGGTGAAGGTCTTGGTCGCGCCGCGACGTTTGGCTTTCGTCCACTTGGTGTCGATGACGAAGCCACCGTCGAGGCGAGGACGTACGCGGGTCACGGTCGTCAGTGGGTGGACCACCGCACCAGCCTGCTCGGCCAGGTGCAGGTAGTTCTTGACCAGGGTGTTCTTGGCGCCGTGGCGACACCCGGTCATGCACTCACCGCAGTCAGTGCAGGTCTTGCGCTCGGGCCCCTTCCCGCCGAAGAACGGGTCGGCGACCGCAGTGCCGGGCGCCTGCTCCGGGCCACCGAAGAAAACCCCCACCGGGGTCGGGTGGAAGGTCTCGCCCACCCCCATCTCGTCGGCGACGTCCTTCATCACCTGGTCGGACGGGGTGAAACCGGGATAGGTGACCACACCGAGCATCCGCTTGGCCTGGTCGTAGTAGGGCGCCAACTCGGCGCGCCAGTCGGTGATGTGCGCCCACGACGGGTCGTCGTAGAACTGCTCCAGCGGCTCATAGAGCGTGTTGGCATAGACCAGGGAGCCACCGCCGACACCAGCCCCGGCCACGATCATGCAGTCCTTGATCATGTCGATGCGCTGGATGCCGTAGCACCCCAGAGCGGGTGCGAACAGGTAGCGCTTGGTGTCGAAGGAAGTGGCGGGGTACGAGCCCTCGTCGAAGCGGTCACCTGCCTCCAACACCGCGACGCGGTAACCCTTCTCGGTCAGTCGCAGCGCCGCCACCGAGCCGCCGAAGCCCGATCCGATCACCACGACGTCATAGTGCGTGCTCATGCTCGACCCAATCTCTTCAGGAGCTTCAGATTCGCCGTCATCACCCGGCCGTACATCTCATCCGACATCCCCAGCACCGGCGCGAACCGCAGCAATCGCTGCGTGGCCACGGCCTGGGTCTCGGTATAGCGCAACACACCCTCGGGGCCTTGCCGCCGGCCCAGACCCGACTCGCGCATGCCACCCATCGGCGCGTCGATCGAGGCGAACGTGGCGGCGAACGCTTCGTTGATGTTCACGGTGCCGCACTTGATCTGCTTGGCCAGACTTCGGGCACGAGCGCCGTCTTGGGAGTAGATGGCCGCGTTCAGGCCGTACGCCCCGTCGTTCGCGCGCTCGACGGCCTCCGACTCGTCACGGAAGCGATACAGGCTCACCACCGGTCCGAAGGTCTCCTGGGCGAAGCAGGTCATCTCCGGGCTGACGCCCTCGAGGATCGTGGGTTCGTACATGTACGGCCCGAGATCGGGGCGGGCCTTGCCGCCGGCGAGAACGCGAGCGCCCATGGCGCGGGCGTCCGCCACGTGCGCGCTCACCGTGTCGAGTTGGTCCTGGCTGATCAGCGAGCCCATGTCGACTCCCCAGTCGATGCTCGCGCCCAAGGACATCGCCTGCGTACGCGCAACGAACCGGTCGACGAACCGGTCGTACACCTGGTCGGCGACGAAGATCCGTTCCATCGAGACGCACAACTGACCGGCATTGGAGAAGGACGCGCGTACGGCACCCTCGGCCGCCCGCTCGATGTCGGCGTCGCGCAACACCAGCAGGGGGTTCTTGCCACCGAGTTCCAGCGAACAGCCGATCAGCCGCTCGGCACATTGCGCCGCGATCACCTTGCCGGTGCGGGTCGAGCCGGTGAAGCACACGTAGTCGCTGAGTTCGACGATCGTCGGACCGAGGTCCGGGCCGGGGCCTGCCACGATCTGCCACAGGTCGCGCGGGAAGCCGGCCTCCTCCAGCAGGCGGGCGCCGTACAACGCGGTCAGCATGGTCTGGCTGTCCGGCTTCGCGACCACCGCGTTGCCCGCGAGCAGGGCGGCCAGGCCGTCACCGAGCGCCATCGTGAACGGGTAGTTCCACGGGCTGATGATGCCGACGACACCCTTCGGCACGTGGTTGACGTCGACGCGAGTCAGCGCCGGGATCACGCCGAGGCGGCGTTGGGTCCCGAGGTGCCGGTGCGCGGTGCGGGCGTAGTAGCGCGCCGTGAGCGCCACGTGCAGCGGCTCGTCGAAAGCGTGCTTGCGCGCCTTGCCCGACTCCCAGCAGATCAGGTCGAGGATCTCGTTCTGCCGCTCGAGCACCAGATCGTGCAGCCGCAGCAACGCGGCCGACCGCGTCTCCAGGGACGTCCGCGCCCACGCGCGCTGCGCGACTCGCGCGCGCCGAAACGCCTCGCGTACGTCGTCGGTCGTCGACTGCGGTACGTGTGCCAGCGGCTGGCCGTTGAGGGGGCTGAAGACCGCGTGGGTGCCCTTGCCGGTAGCCACGATCCGATCGGTGAGCTTGCGCGCCTCGCGCGGATCGAAGACGTAGGCCCCCCGCGGATCGATCTCGGGGTCGTGCGGGCCGTCGGTGAGAGGCGACTCAGGCAGGGAGGACTGGGACATATTTCCGACAGTAGTCCGCGTTACCGACCAGTAGTGACGATCAGGAGAACTTTTCAGACGATCTCCGGAGCGCTGACTCGTGCCTCGTCGGCTTCCTGATCGGTCGGCATCAATTGCGACTGCCGCTCGGCCTCGACGCGACGCAGATAATGATCGACCTCGTCGTCGCGCTGGGCGTCGGACCAGCCGAGTTCACCGGCCATCAGCACGGCTGCGGGCGCGGCTGCCTTGACGCCACGATCGAAGGTCTCGATGGAGATGCGGGTGCGCCGCGCCAGCACGTCGTCGAGGTGACGAGCCCCCTCGTTGGTGACGGCGTAGACGATCTCGGCCGCCAAGTAGTCCTCGGCGCCCCCAAGAGCAACGCCGAGTTCGGGACGCTGCGAGATCAGCGCCAACACCTCGTCGACGAGCCCGCCATAGCGACTCAGCAGGTGGTCGATCAGGCCGATCTCCAGCCCCGAAGCCCGACTCAGTGCGACGCGCTGGTTCGTACGCGTTTCGAAGCCCGACGCACCCACGAGCGGGACCCGGTCGGTGATCGAGCCACGCGCTTCGGGGAACTCGCGCACCGCCAGGTCGACCGCGTCCTTGCCCATCACGCGGTAGGTGGTGAGCTTGCCGCCCGCGATCAGCACCAGGCCCGGGATCGGGCTGATCGTGGTGTGCTCGCGCGACAACTTCGTCGTCGCGCCCTCGCCCGGCTTCTTGCGGGTCGGTTTGAGCAGCGGGCGCAGGCCGGCGTACACGCCGATCACGTCTTCGTGGTCCAGCGGGTCCTTCAGGATCTTGTTGACGTGTTCGAGCAGGTAGTCGATGTCGGCCTTGGACGCGGCCGGGTGTGCCAGGTCGAGGTCCCACGGCGTGTCGGTGGTGCCGATGATCCAGAAGTTGCGCCACGGAATCACGAAGAGCACGGACTTCTCGGTCTTGGTGATGATGCCCGCCTCACAGCGGATGCGGTCCTTGGGCACGACCAGATGGATGCCCTTGGACGCGTCGACGTCGAGCGCCTGGTCGGGGCCGAGCAGGTCCTGGATCTGGTCGGTCCACACGCCGGCGGCATTGATCACCGACTTGGCGCGGATCTCGACCTCGCGGTCGTTCTCCAGGTCGCGGGCGGTGACGCCGACGACCCGAGTGCCGTCCACGCTGCGCAGGAATCCGGTGACCTTGGTGCGCGTCGCGACGTGCGCGCCGTAGGAGGCGGCCGTACGCGCCACCGACATCACCAGGCGTGCGTCGTCGACCTGGGCGTCGTAATAGCGGATCGCGCCGTGCAGGCCGTCCAGGTTGAGATCCGGTGCCATCCGGGCGAGCTTCTTCTTGAAGATGTGCCGCCCCCGCGGCACCCCTTTGTCGTAGTTGCCCAGCATCGCCAGCGCGTCATAGAGCGCGATGCCCGCGCCGACGTACGGCCGCTCGATCGCCTTCTCCAGCGGGAACAGGAAAGGCTGCGGGCGTACGAGGTGCGGCGCCAGCCGGGTCAGCAGCAGCCCGCGCTCCTCCAGCGCCTCCTTGACCAGCGCGAAGTCGAACATCTCCAGATAGCGCAGACCACCATGCACCAACTTGGAGCTGCGGCTCGACGTACCACTGGCCAAGTCTCGCTGCTCGACCAGGCCGACACTCAAGCCCCGGGTGACCGCGTCCAGGGCGGCGCCGACGCCGACGATGCCGCCGCCGACGACCAGCACGTCGAGTTCGTCAGTGCCCATCCTCTCCAGGGCATCGGCACGCTGGTCTGCACTGAGGGCCTTGGCGAGGATCATGACTCCATTCTGCCTGGGCACAATGGAGTCATGGAGGAGCAGGTCAGCTCTTTGACGAGGCGGGCGAGCCAGCCGGGACGGCCCCACGTTCAGTGATGCGCGCCGACAATCTGATCCACGGCGCGACGGGTGTGGTCGTACGCAACTCGTCGGGCCAGATCTATGTGCACCGGCGCACCGACACCAAGGACGTCTATCCGGGACGGTACGACTTCGCGGCTGGTGGTGTGCTCGCGGTTGGCGAGGATCCGGACGAGGCAGCCTTGCGCGAACTCCACGAGGAGTTGGGCGTACGCGGTGTCGAGCTGACCTCGCTAGGACGCGGCTTCTTCGCCGACGAGCACACCCGCTATTGGGGCTTCCTCTACGTGTGCGAGTGGGACGGCCAGATCACGTGGCAACCCGAGGAGGTTGCCTGGGGTGGTTGGTGGTCGCGCGAGCAATTGATCGAGGCGCTCGACGATCCGTCGCGGTCCTTCATGCCCGACACCGTGGCGCTGCTGGGCGACTGGCTGCGTTCTTCCTGACAGGACGGATTTCTTCCGGAGCAATCCGAGGTGGCCGTCTCCGACGCCACAGCAGGCATCGGCGGCGGTCCCCCTTGGCGCCGGAGTTCTGCCAGGTGACGAAGTCGCGCGATGGTCACGCTCCGGCGCGAACCATCCGTTCGGCTACTCAGAGTTCAACGACTCAGTGCTCGACCACGACCTCGATGCGCTGGAACTCCTTGACCTCGGTATAGCCGGTCGTGGCCATCGCGCGCCGCAACGCACCAACCAGGTTCATCGTGCCGTCGGCCATATGCGAGGGGCCGAAGAGAATCTGCTCCAGCGTGCCGATCTGCTCGAACTTCACCCGCTCGACCACGCGGCAACTCCGGGTGCGTCGCCTCGCTTCCCCAGTGGAAGCCACGCCCCGGCGCGTCGGTGGCGCGCGCGAAGGGCGAGCCGACCATCACGGCGTCGGCACCGCAGGCGACCGCCTTGGCGATGTCACCGGAGCGACCGATCGAACCGTCCGCGATCACGTGCACATAGCGACCCCCCGACTCGTCGAGGTAGTCGCGCCGAGCCGCAGCCACGTCGGCGACCGCGGACGCCATCGGCACCGCGATGCCCAGGACCGTACGCGTGGTGTGTGCCGCGCCGCCGCCGAAGCCGACGAGCACGCCTGCCGCGCCCGTACGCATCAGGTGCAGTGCGGCCTGATAGGTCGCACAGCCACCGACGATCACGGGGACGTCGAGTTCGTAGATGAACTCTTTGAGGTTGAGCGGCTCAGCCTGCGAGGAGACGTGCTCGGCGGAGACCGTCGTGCCGCGGATCACGAACATGTCGACGCCCGCGTCCACCACCGTCTTGGCGTACTCCTTGGTGCGCTGCGGCGACAGGGACCCGGCCACGGTCACCCCCGCGTCACGCATCTGACGCAGCCGTTCGGTGATCAGTTCGGGCTTGATCGACTCGGTGTAGATCTCCTGCATCCGCGCCGTCGCCGCGGTGCCTTCGAGGCCGGCGACCTCGTCGAGCAGCGAGGTCGGGTCCTCATAACGAGTCCACAGACCCTCCAGGTTGAGCACGCCGAGACCGCCGAAACGTCCCAGCGCGATCGCGGTCTCGGGGCTCATCACCGAATCCATCGGCGCCGCCATGATCGGGATGTCGAAGCGATAGGCATCGATCTGCCAGGCGGTGCTCACCTCTTCGGGGTCGCGGGTGCGCCGCGAGGGCACGATCGCGATGTCGTCGAAGGAGAAGGCACGGCGGGCGCGCTTGGCGCGGCCGATCTCGAACTCGGTCACGGTGCTCAGGCTAGCCGTCCGTCTCATAGGATCTGATGGGTCGGTCGACTTGTGGGTACGACCGGCCAGATAGTCAGCGCACCACCGATTCTTGAGGGAGAAGACATGGGGGTCTTCACGACGTCGCGCTCGCGCGCGCTCAGCGGCGTACGTCTCGTGGTCGTCGGCGGCCTCACCGCCCTGGGGTTCGGAATCGCTCCGGCAGCACACGCCGACGGCGACGACTATCCCTACAAATGGACCGGCGAGTGCAAGGTCGTCGACCTCAACGCCCAGGTCCCCCTCGCGCCGGGCCAGGAACCGCTGCCACTCAAACTCGGTTGCGAGAAGCGGCTGTGGTACGTCAACGGTTCGTACGGCGACCCGTGGGGTTTCGCGCTGCGCAACTGCACGTCGTTCGTCGCGTGGCGGCTGCGTACGACCAACGGGCTCTACGACTTCACCAACACCAGCCGAGGCTGGCGCTGGGGCAACGCCAATCACTGGGACGAGACCGCGAGGGTGCTCGGCTATCGCGTGGACGACATCCCGGCCGTCGGTGCGGTGGCACAGAGTGATCGAGGCGCCGTGGGCCACGTCGCGTGGGTCAAGGAGGTCCATGGCGACGGCACGATCACGATCGAGGAATACAACTCCGTCGTCGCGGGTGGCTACTCGATCCAGCGGGTGCCGGCGTCAGAGTTCGAATACCTCCACCTCGCCGATCTCGCACCCGGACCGGAAGCGACCAACAACACCGGCAAGGTGACCGCACTCGATCAGTCCGGAGAGAAGTGGACCGCGAAGGTCGACGAGGACGGCCGACTGGCAGTCAAGGGGCCGCACGGGCGTACCCGTCTGGGCAAGACGGATGCCTGGTCACCGAAGGCCGCGCCGGCGATCACCGTCGACGCGGAGGATCGCGTCCGGGTCGCAGCCGTCGCACGTGACGGACGCCTCCAGGTGGCGTACACCGATGCCTCGGACGGCACGTGGAGCAGCCCCCGGACCCTGGGTGAGGACTTCGCCACCGGCGCCTCCCCCAGCATCGTCACTACGGGCAACGACTGGGTACGCGTCATCGCCGTCACCGCCGAAGGTGACCTGACCGAGTTTCACTCGAGTGGCCGCACCTGGAGCAAGGCCGAGCGCCTTGGCGATGCGGGCACCTATTCCGCGTACGCCTCACCGGCCGTGCACACCGACCTGGCCGGGCGTACGTGGGTCGCCGCGGTGACCCGCACCGGCTCACTGATGTGGGCCACCACGGGCTTCTCCGGCGAGACGTTCACCCAGATGGCCTTCGCCGACCTGGAGTCGTGGGAGCCGTTCACGAGTCCGCGCCTGACCGGGGACGCGAAGGGGCGCACCTGGCTGATCGCCACCACCGCGCTGGGCAAGGTGACCGCTCGTCACACCACCAACGGTGTCGGCGCGTGGAGCAAGGCCAAGCAGGTCACGCCGAAGCGCGTACGCAAGCTGACTCAGCGCCCCGAATAGTTCGGCGCCTCGACCGTCATCTGCACCCCGTGCGGGTGGCTCTCGCTCAGCGACGCACTGGTGATCCGGACGAACCTGCCGTTCGTCTGCAACTCGGGGATCGTGCGCGCACCGACATAGAACATCGACTGGTTCAGCCCACCGACGAGTTGGTGCACGACCTGGCTCAGCGCACCGCGGTAGGCGACCTGCCCCTCGATGCCCTCGGGCACGATCTGGTCGTCGCTGGTCACCTCGGCCTGGAAGTAGCGGTCCTTGGAATAGGACTTCTTGCCTCGGCTGCTCATCGCACCCAGTGAGCCCATGCCGCGGTAGGACTTGAACTGCTTGCCGTTGACGAAGATGACCTCACCAGGGCTCTCCTCGCACCCCGCCAGCATCGACCCGACCATCACCGCATCGGCACCCGCGACGATCGCCTTGGCAATCTCGCCGGAGTGGCGCATGCCGCCGTCGGCGATGACGGGGACGCCAGCCGCCTTGGCCGCGAGGCTGGCTTCATAGACGGCGCTGATCTGGGGTACGCCGACACCCGTGACGATGCGGGTCGTACAGATCGAGCCGGGACCGACGCCGACCTTGACCGCGTCTGCGCCCGCGTCGACGAACGCCTGGGCACCATCCTTGGTCGCGACGTTGCCGCCGATGACCTGCACGTGCTTGGTCGCGGGATCGGTCTTGAGGCGCTTGACCATGTCGAGCAGCATCCGTACGTGCCCGTGTGCCGTGTCGGCGACCAGCACGTCGACACCGGCCTCGATCAGCCGACCGGCACGCTCCCAGGCGTCACCGAAGTAGCCGATGGCGGCACCGACCATGAGGCGGCCGTGGCCGTCGTACGACGCCTTGGGGAACTGCTCGCCCTTGACGAAGTCCTTGACGGTGATCAGGCCGGCCAGGTGGCCCGCGTCGTCGATCAGCGGAAGTCGCTCGCGCTTGTGCTGGCGGAGCAACGTGGTGGCGTCCTCACGCGAGATGCCGGCGGGGCCGGTGATCAGCGGCATCGGCGTCATCATCTCGTCGACCTTGGTGGTCGCCCACTCCGCGACCGGGGTGAAGCGCAGGTCGCGATTGGTGATGATGCCGATCAGCCGGTTGTCGACGTCGACGACCGGCAGCCCGGAGACGCGGTATTCGCCGCAGACCCGGTCGAGTTCCTCCAGTGTCGCGTCGGGGCCGATGGTGATCGGGTTGGTGATGATGCCGGTCTGGGTGCGCTTGACCAGATCGACCTGATAGGCCTGATCGTCGGTCGAGAGGTTGCGGTGCAGCACGCCGATGCCGCCTTGGCGCGCCATCGCGATCGCCATCCGGGACTCGGTGACCGTGTCCATCGCGGCGCTGATCAGCGGCACCTTGAGCGTGATCTCACGGGTCAACCGAGTGCTGGTGTCGATCTCGTCAGGCGCCAGATCCGAATAGCCCGGCAGCAACAGCACGTCGTCGTAGGTCAGGCCAAGGTTCGCGAACTTCTCCGGCGTCTCCACGGTAGTGGAGTCTAGGCAGTTGTTGCGCGCTGTGATGTTTGCAGGTGTCACCTGGTGGCACCTGCAAGCACCGCAAGGGCCCGTTCATCACACCTCGGGCTCGTGGGCCTCGAGATCTGGAGTGATCGGCACCGGCTCGACGCTGGTCGCCAAATGCCAACACCACGCCGCGAAGCCGAGGACGACCATCACCAGCGAGGTGATCGCAAGATGCAGCACCGAATCGGTGACATGCGGGATCACCAGGCTCGCGATCAGCCCGTTGGTGAGCAGCGTCAAGAAGGTGAACATCGAGACCGCAGCACCACGCTCGGCGGGGAACATGTCGAGCAGGATCAACTGGGTGATCGGGTAGGACGCGCCGGTGCCGACCGCGATCAGCGTCGGCCCGACCACGGCCGACGGCCAGGTCTCTGCGGTCGGCAAGACGCCGAGGATGACCGCGATGACCGCTCCCGCAAGGCTCACGCACAGACACGCGGTGACCAGGCTGCGGCCGGGGATGCGACCAGCCGTACGGCCGGCGAACCACGAGCCGAGCACCAGGCCGCCGATCATCGGCACGAAGAGCAACCAGAAGTCCTGCTCGCCTTTGCCCAGCAGGTCCACCAGGAAGATCGAGGCGCCACTGACGTAGACGAACTGGCCCGCGAACGTGAAGGCGCCGGCCCAGGAGACGCGGTGGAATGCGGCGTTGCGGCTGACGTGGATCAGGCTGCCGACGATCGGGCGTACGGCGAACGGCAGCCGGGCCTCGGGCGGATGACTCTCCGGCAGCGCCACGGTGATGACCAGCGCGACGATCGCCGCGTACGCCGCCATGAACCCGAAGATCACCCGCCAGTCGCCGACGGTGAGCAGCCAGCCGCCGATGATCGGTGCGATCGCGGGGGCCACGCTGAAGATCAGCATCACTCTGCTCATCAGGCGTTGGGCGTCGGCGCCGTCGTAGAGGTCGCGGATCACCGTGCGCGACACGATCACCCCACCGCCCGCGCTCAAGCCCTGACAGACCCGGAAGAAGAGCAGCATCTCCAGGCTGGTGGAGAGTACGCATCCCAGGGACGCGAGCACATAGAGCGCGACACCGGTGATCATCACCGGCTTGCGACCCAGGGCATCCGAGATCGGGCCGTGGAAGGGCGACATCAGCGCGAAAGCGAGCATGTAGGCCGAGATGACGTACTGCATCTCGGCGCTGGTGACGCTCAGCGCCCCGGCCATCTCCTTGAAGGCCGGCAGCGGGGTGTCGATCGAGAAGGGGCCGAGCATCGACAGCGACGCCAGCAGCGCGGGAATCAGGATCAGCGCACTGCGTCCGCTGGGGCTCGGGGTCGACATCGAGAAAGAGACTGCCATCAGGGCAACCGGATCGTCACTTCGGTGCATCTGGGGGGCATGACAGGCAGACTGGAATCGGCGCAGGTCGCGCCCCAGGTGGGAGGTGCGATGGCTTCGCGCGACGGCGCCAAGCGCGCGGACTTCGAGGAATGGGTCGCGGCCCGGTATCCGGCACTGCTGCGGTTCGCGGTGCTGACGTGCGGATCCCGAAGCTGACGCCGAGGATGCCTGCCAGTCGGCGTTGGCGAAACTGTGGCTGGCGTGGGATCGGGTGCGTTCGCGCGATGCGTTGGAGGCGTACGCCCGCAAGGCCGTGCTCAACGAGCAGCGGCAACTGTGGCGCCGAGCCTGGTTCAAACGTGAGCGCACCTGGGACTCCTTGCCCGAGCGGGTCAGCGAAGCTGGCGAATGCGCGACCGACCGCGCGGTCTGGGACTTCCTGCAGACCCTGCCCACGCGGCAGCGGGCGGTCCTGGTGCTGCGCTATTACGAGGACCTCTCCGAGGCCGAGATCGCCGACGCTCTAGGCATCAGCCCGGGAACCGTCAAGTCCCAAGCCAGCAAGGGCCTCGCCGGCCTTCGGCGTGCCCTCGCCGATCACCCCTCGAACAATCCCTGGAGCGACGATGAATGACATCGAGCAGACGTTGAGCGACACCTTGACCCGGCGCGGGGATGTGGTCGGGTCGGCTGATCTCGACGGCGTCTATGGCCGGGCCCGCCAGATCCGTCGCCGCCGGGTCGGCGCGGGCGTGGTGGGGGCTCTGGCCGTCGCCGCGGTGATCCTGCCGCTGTCGCTCGGCGGTGGAACTTCCCCGATCACTCCACCAGTGGCCACGCAGAGTTCGGCGCCGACAACACGGGACCTGGCCAGCCTGCCGGTCGGGGACGCGCCGACGATCGCGTACGTCTCCGGCTCGACGTTCGTCGACACCGACGGGTCGACGCGTGACTTCCCGGCCAAGAACGCGCTGGCGTTCACGAGCTATCACGGGGGCTGGATGGTCTTGTCGAACGGAACCAACACGGCGCAGTGGCGGCTCCGACTCTTCGACGGGCAAGGCGCCGAACTGTGGTCGCGTCGCACGAACGGAAGGCCCGTGGTGACGCCGGACATCTACTCGCCCTATTGGGCCACGGTGACCCACGAGGGAACGACGCTGCATTTCGGCATCGCATCGGGCATGGGCGATGGGGAGAGGACTCAGAAGGTGGACGGCTCGGCAACCATCAACGGCCTGTTGCCGGATGGTCGGCTGGTCTACACCCAGGATGGAGTGTGGGTCACCGACATGGTGTCGAAACCGACCAAGGTCGACGTCATCGCCCACGCCTTCACCGCCAGCCCGGCAACGGGCCTGGTCTCTGGCTTTGACGACTCGTCCATGCAGGCCGTGGTCGTGGATCTCCAAGATGGGTCGACGAAGTGGACGAGCGATGCGATGAGCCTCGGGTCATTCAGTCAGGATGGGTCCTTGATCGTGGGATATGACGGCGACACCGGACTTCCACGCATCCTGGACGCGAATTCGGGCAAGCCCCTGTGCAACGCGGCCGACCTTGAGTCGATCAACATGAGCGGGGCAGGGCCTTTGACGTGGGAGAGCGGCAACACACTGCTGGGGGCCTTCACCTCCGAGGAGGGCCAGAACGCGCTCGTACGCATCGCCGTCCCCTCCGGCTCCACCCCCGGCGACGACGTGACCTGCGACATCGAGCGAGCCGAGACCCCGGATGGGATCAGCGCGGCGCCGTACGCCCTCTCCCTCCAGCCCTGACCGGTAGTTAGTTGCAGCGGAATCGTCCACCACCAACGCGAAGAACTGCGGCGGCGAGCGGGCGTCACGTCGCTCGGATCCGTACGCCGGCCGCAGTTCTTGCCGACTTGGGGGCGGTGGGCCTGGCATTTCAGTGTGGCGATCTAGATTGACAGCCTGACTAGATAGCGCCACTATCTACCTATGGACATCGACACCATCCCGAGCGACTGGCTTCGCGGTGTGCTGGGGCTGGCCGTGATGCGGATCGTCGCGGACGGGCCGACGTACGGCTATGCCATCTCCGTCGCGTTGGCCGACCACGGCTTCGGCACCATCAAGGGCGGCACCCTCTATCCCCTGCTGGGGCGTTTCGAGGAGGCCGGGCACGTCGAGACGTACTGGCAGCAGGGCGAGAGCGGCCCGGGCCGCAAGTACTACCGGATCACCAGCCTCGGGCTCTCCGCGCTCGAGGCCGACGGCGCACGGTGGGCGGCGTTCGCCAACCACGTGGCCGAGTTCGTCACCCACACCCCCGCCACCAGCAAGGGAAGGACCCCCTCATGAACACCACCGAGCTCTACCCCCATCTCCCGGCAAAGTGGCGTGAGCAGGTCTCGCTCGGCCTGCGGTCTCGCGGAGCCTCCGGTGCCACCATCGGTTCGGTCCTAGCCGAGGCCGAGGCGCACTGCGCCGACAGTGGTGAGAGTGCCGTGGACGCGTTCGGCCAGCCGCTGGCGTACGCCGCCCACTACCCCTTGTCGGCCGCCGAAACCGCGAACTCGACAGCAGACACCCTGGCCTCGTCTTGGCCGACTCTCCTTGGGCTTGCGGGGATGTTGCTTGCTCTCGCCACGACGTCCCATTGGAGCAGCCAGACCGGCACCCCCATTAGCGCAGGCTTGTTCCTGGGGGGCTGCGGCATCGTCGCGCTGACCGCGATCCTGGTCTGGAAACCTGCGGTGATCTTGACGCGGATGTGGCTGGCGTCACTCGTGGTGGGTTTGGGTTGGGGGGCCATCGTTGCGCTGCAACTCGCCTTCGACAGTCCGCTCTTCCACATCAACCGGTGGCTGGCCGTCGCGATCTCGGTCGCTCTCGAAGCCGCGTGTGTCGTCGCCACCCGAGGTCAGGCCGATCCAGACGTGGTGACCGACCCACTGCACGGTGATCCGAACGCTCGACAGACCGCCCTCCTGATGCGCGTGACTCCCCGGCTGCTCCCCGCACTCACCGTGCTTGGCGTGGGACTCATCGCCCTGATCAATGCCACCGGATGAGCTCAGGCAACCGGATCGCCGCTCACCTCGTTCAGGCAGGCATGGAACGAGTGACTGATGCGTGACGAGGAGTCGTACGTCGAGTTCGCCGCAGCCGCCCGTGAGCGGTTGCGGCGGACTGCGTACCTCCTCTGCGGCGACTGGGACCGGGCCTCGGACTTCGTCCAAGAAGGACTGATCCGGGTCTATGTCGCGTGGCCACGGTTGACGCGCAAGGGCGGCGAGCATGCGTACGCCCGCCAAGCCGTGGTGAGCGCCTTCCTCGACCACGCGAGAAGGCGGTCGAGCAGGGAGTTCGCGGTCGAGCCCGACCCGCAACAGGCCGCCGACGGCGACCTGGCACGCGACGTCTCGGCCCGAGTGGCGCTGATGGCCAACCTCGCGCAACTGCCTCCTCGGCAGCGGGCGTGCGTCGTACTGCGCTCTTTCGAGGACCTCGACGTAGCCCAGACCGCCGAGGTGCTCGGCTGCTCGCAGGGCACGGTCAAGAGTCAGACGTCGAAGGCATTGGCCTCACTTCGTTCCATGTTCTGCGAATCGCCGACCGGCGAGCTGGCGCTGAAAGGAGCCTGGTGATGAATGACCTTCGTGAACTGCTGCATGAGAGCGTGGCGCACTCCCCTGCCGACACGTCGTCGAACGATGACCTGTTGAGCGCAGGCCGTCGGCGCGTACGACGTCGTCGCGCCAAGCTGATCGGCATCCCGGCCGTCGCGGCGATCGCCGCGGTGGGCCTCGGTGTCACCTATTGGCCCGACGGCACCAGCGGCGCCGAGATGGCAGCGGCTGGGGTGCCGGTGCCGGAAGGGTCGGTGACTCGACTAGAGGATGCCCGCGCTGCGGTGGCGGGCAAGGACTATCGGGTGCTGGCGTCGTACACCAATGAGAACCTCGACGCGGCCAACGGCGAGTATTTCGACGGCCTGACCGACGACGGGCTGATCCTCTTTCGCGATGCTGCAAACGGAATCGACGAGCACACCCGATTCGCACTCATGGATCCGGCGACCGGCGAGAAGGACTGGCTGCCTGACCCCGGCGTGGGGCAGTCGCAGACGTTCGTCCTCGAACTCAGCGACAAGCAGATCGTGCTCCAGCACGAACTCGGCCAGATGCCGAACGGTGACTGGAACCCACGTCCTGCCGTGTCGATCTTCAACCGGGTCACCCGGTCTTGGTCGACACTCGACTGGCCGACACTGCCTGTGAGCGACGATTACTCGCCGTACGCCATGGCGCTCGGTCCCGACGGGAGGCTCTACCTCACGCTCGACACCCAGCAACTCAAGCCTCCCCCTGGCTGGGAGCCGAGCGGCTTCGAGGTCGACTCTCCCGGCCAGGATTCGGCCCTGTGGTCGGTGTCGCTGACCGATTCGACGGACGTACGCAACGAACACGTGCGGGTCGGTTCGTTCGCCTTCTCGGAGGGACGGTTGGTCTACACCGACTCCACCAACGGCGACGCGGGCGACGTGCACGTACGCAACCTCGCCACCGGCGAGGAGACCTCGTTCAATCCCAAGATGGGCGAGAAGTGCAACCTGCTCAATCTGACGCTGAGCGGGGACCGGATCGCGATGAGCGAGTATTGCGGGAAGTACGACGGCATCCGCGACGACCGCGTCCAGGTGCTCTCGACCGACGGCGAATCGATCACCACGATCCAGGGCAGCGACGTCGAGGGACATATCGGGCAAGGCCGCGACCAGGTGATGGTCGAGGCGTTCGGCCTGGGCGAGGCAGGCACCTACGTCTATGACCTCGGGTCCGGTGAGTTCGTGAAGGCCACCTCGGGCACCGCGTCGTACGGCGGGGAAACCGGCCTGGTCATGCCCGCCGATCACCTGATCTGGCGTACGCCGGAGAACTTCGCCAAGGGGATGACCCAGACTCTCGTGGAGTGGCTCGACTGACCGGGCACAAAAGCACGCGAGAACGCCGCTGACCGGGCACAAAAGCTCATGCTTTTGTGCCCGGTCAGCGTGTTTGAGGCGTGCTTTTGTGCCCGCTCGCGTGGTTAGTGACCGTGCCCGTGGCCGTGGCCACCGGCAGCCGCCGGCTCCTCTTCCTCGGGCTTGTCCACGACCAGGGTCTCGGTCGTGAGCAGCATGCCCGCGATCGAGGTGGCGTTGACCAGCGCGGAACGAGTCACCTTGACGGGGTCGAGGACACCCTGGGCGACCAGGTCGCCGTACTCGCCGGTCGCGGCGTTGAAGCCTTGACCCAACTCGCGCACCTTGGCGACCACGACATAGCCGTTGTCGCCACCGTTCTCGGCGATCCAGCGCAGCGGCTCGTCGACCGCCTTGCGCACGATGCGTACGCCCTGCGCCTCGTCACCGGTCAGGCCGAGGTCGCCCTCGAGCACCGACGCGGCGTGAATGAGAGCCGAGCCGCCACCGGCGACGATGCCCTCCTCGATCGCGGCGCGAGTCGCGGAGACGGCGTCCTCGATGCGGTGCTTCTTCTCCTTCAGCTCCACCTCGGTGTGGGCGCCGACCTTGATCACACAAACTCCGCCGGCGAGCTTGGCGAGGCGCTCCTGGAGCTTCTCGCGGTCCCAGTCGGAGTCGGTGTTCTCGATCTCGGCCTTGATCTGGTTGACCCGGCCCTCGACCTCGGACCTGTCGCCACCGCCGTCGACGATGGTGGTGTTGTCCTTGGTGACCACGACACGGCGAGCCGTGCCGAGCACCTCGAGGCCGACCTGGTCGAGCTTGAGCCCGACCTCGGGGGCGATGACCTGACCACCGGTCAAGGTCGCGATGTCTTGCATCATCGCCTTGCGACGGTCACCGAACGCGGGGCTCTTCACGGCCACGGCCGAGAAGGTGCCACGGATCTTGTTGACCACCAGGGTCGACAGCGCCTCGCCGTCGACGTCCTCGGCAAGGATGAACAACGGCTTGCCGGCGTTGATGACCTTCTCCAGCAGCGGCAGGAGCTCCTGGATCGAGGAGATCTTGCCCTGGTGCAGCAGGATGTACGGGTCGTCGAGCACCGCTTCCATCGACTCGGGGTCGGTGACGAAGTACGCCGAGATGTAGCCCTTGTCGAACTGCATTCCCTCGGTGAACTCCAACTCGGTGCCCATGGTGTTGGACTCCTCGACGGTGATCACGCCGTCCTTGCCGACCTTGTCGAAGGCCTCGGCGAGCAGGTCGCCGATGTGGCTGTCACGACTGGAGATCGTGGCGACGTTGGCCATGTCGTCACGAGTCTCCACCTCGCGCGACGCCTCCAGCAGCGCGTCGCCCAGGGCTTCGGCGGCAGCGTCCATGCCCCGCTTGAGGCCCATCGGGTTGACGCCCGCAGCGACCGCGGACAAGCCCTCGTGGACCATCGCCTGCGCAAGCACGGTGGCCGTCGTAGTGCCGTCACCGGCGACGTCGTTGGTCTTGGTGGCGACCTCCTTGGTCAGTTGCGCACCAAGGTTCTCGAACGGGTCGTCCAGTTCGACCTCACGCGCGACGGTCACACCGTCGTTGGTGATGGTCGGGGCGCCCCACTTCTTGTCGAGCACGACGTAGCGGCCCTTGGGGCCCAGCGTCACCTTGACGGTGTTGGCGAGCGCGTCGACGCCTCGCTTGAGAGAGCGGCGTGCGCTCTCGTCGAATTCCAGGATCTTCGGCATGTTGGCTACCCGATCAGGAGACGACGGCGAGCACGTCGCGCGCGCTCAGGATGAGGTATTCGGCGCCGCCGTACTTGACCTCGGTGCCGCCGTACTTGCTGTAGATGACCTTGTCACCGACCGCGACGTCGAGGGGAACGCGGTTGCCGTTGTCGTCGATGCGACCGGGGCCGATGGCCAGGACCTCGCCCTCCTGGGGCTTCTCCTTGGCGGTGTCGGGGATGACCAGGCCAGAAGCCGTGGTCTGCTCGGCGTCGAGCGGCTTGACGACGAGACGGTCCTCGAGGGGCTTGATGTTGACCGACACTTCGGATCAACCTCCACTTTCTGGTTTCGTGGGTGTGGCGAACGGATGCTCGCCGAACGTCTTCGCAAGCGCCTCGACTCACGCCGTCGCGGGGGTCATGATCCGACTCGCTTGCGCTGGCACACTCGGGTCGAGAGTGCCAGCCCCGAAACTAGCACTCGACCCGAGCGAGTGCCAACGACGACCGGTAATGACAGGGTTGGCCGGGTGGATCCCGCGGTAGCCGAGTGGCTGACGACCGAGCCCGGCCTGCGAGCGGTCACGGTAGCCGGGGAGCTGGCCCTCGTCGAACCCGATCCGATCCGGTTGAGCGCAGCGTTTCGCCGCCAGTGTCCTGGCCTCGACGGCGCCGAAGCCGCGGCTGCGGTGACCCAAGCTCACCTGCGTACGAAGGCCAGGGCCAAGTTCGGCGACGACGCCGCACTCATGCTCTTCACTTCCGAGGCGCTGGAGCAGGCCACCCGCGCCCGAGTCGCGGCACACCGCGCGGCTCGGCTCGCAGCCGCCCGCGTGGACTCAGTCGTGGATCTCGGGTGCGCGATCGGCGGGGACCTGATCGCCTTCGCCCGAGCCGGCCTGGTGGCCGCCGGTGTCGATCTGGACGAGACGAGGGTGATCCTGGCGCGCTACAACCTGCGCGCCTTGGGACTCGACGGAGCCGTCACCGTCGCGGACGCGACCACCGTGGACCGCTCGCCCTTCGGGGCGGCGTTCTGCGATCCCGCCCGCCGCGACGGTCGCGGTCGTAGTTTCGACGCGAACGTCTGGAGCCCACCGTGGCCCTTCGTCGAGGGGCTTCTCAAGGAAGCGGCCTGCATCAAGACCGCCCCCGGCATCCCGCACTCGCTCGTCCCGGACGGAGTCGAGGCCGAGTGGGTCTCCGATCACGGAGAGGTCAAGGAGGCGGCCCTGTGGTCGCGCCCGCTTGCGACGGTGTCGCGACGCGCCACGGTGATCGGCGACGGCGGGTTGGCCACGCTGACCGATGAGGATGACCCTGGCGCGGACGTACGCCCCCTCGGACGATTCGTGTACGAACCTGACGGCGCGGTCATCCGGGCAGGGCTGGTCACGGCGGTGGCAGCTGGCACTCAAGGCGGCTTGCTCGACGCCAAGATCGCGTACGTCACCTCGGATGCCGCGTTCCTGACCCCGTTCGCCCGGGCCTACGAGGTGCTCGAAGAACTTCCGTTCCGCGAGAAGCACCTCAAGGCGGCGCTGCGTGCCCGCGGCATCGGCATCCTGACGATCAAGAAGCGTGGCGTCGACGTCGTCCCCGAGCAGTTGCGCAAACGGCTGGCTCTGAGCGGCGACCAGGAGGCGACGCTGGTGCTCACGCGGATCGCCGCCACAGGTGCCGCATTGCTCGTGCGGCCCCTGTGAACCGACTCAGCTCACGACACGCAGGCGGAGCACTCGGTGTCGCCCGTGGTCGCGTCACACCGGGGCGGCGAGTCGACCTTGCTATCGGAGAACTGCTTGACCGTGACCACGTTCGTCACACAGGAACTGGTGACGCAGAACTTGAGGTAGTAGGCGTACTCCTCGCTCGTAGTGCCCTGACCCGGGCACTTGCACTTGTCTGGCACCGTTCTTTACTTATCGCCGACTTTGCTAGCCGGTTCGCTCACCCACAGCCCGTGCGCGTACCTGCCACCCGCACCGGGAGTCGCCCCGGCGCTTGCCGTCGGCCGAGGAGTACCTCGACCAGGGCCTGCATGGCCCCCGGGGTGGAGCCATACGTGGCGAGTTTGGACTGCGCGGCACTGCGTCCGAGGACGTACGGGGAGTCGGTGGCGACCACGATGTCGGCCGAGTATCCCCGAGATCCGGGGCCTGCGAAGGCGATGCTCGTGCCGGCCGCGAGCCGGGCATTCTCCGCTGACTGCCACGACCGCAACTCGGAGCGCCGCTGGCGTTCGGATCGGCGCCAGGCGGCGGCGCGCTTCTCGTACGAGGCCAGGTCTCGCTCATAGGCACGCAGCTTGCGCCGGTATTCAGCCCGGTCCTTGCGCTGACGCGGCTTCACCGGCCTGGTCGGCGGCGCGGGGCGTGGAGCAGGGGTGACCAACTCCGCCGGCGCTGGCCGGCGCAGCAGGACCGGCAGGCCTGCCCGCTGTGCTGCGGCGGCGAAGACCGAGACTGCGGCCGAGTCACCCATCGGCGTCACCGCCGAGCCGACCAAGCGTCCCGAGCACGGTCCCGAAGCCGCGGTGATGGCTCGAGCGGACAACTTCCCCGCAACCGGGCCCGCGCCTCCGGGGGGAAGGCCCCGCGCTCGCCGTGACCGCTGATAGGACAACAGGGCGAGCACTCGCGCGGCTGCCTGCCTGAGTCGCGAGCCGGGCAGTTGACCCGAGCGCACCGCCGAGATGATCCCCGCCCTTGCAGCAGCGGGGTCCGGTGGCATCAACACGACGTCGACACCTGCGGCCAGGGCCAAGGGTGCGGACCTGCCCGAGGGGTACCTCGTCGCCACCCCGGCCATGTCCATGGCGTCGGTGAAGACAACGCCGGAGAACCCCAGCTCGCGGCGCAGCAACCCGGTGACCACCTTGCGCGAGATGGAGGACGGTACGCCGGGAGCCACCGCGCGTACGTCGATGTGGCCCACCATCACCGCCGGAAGCCCACCCGCGATCGCCTCCTCGAAGGGAGCGAACTCGACCGCGCGCAGTTGTTTGAGGCGCCGCTTCTGCACGGGCAGCGTGAAATGGCTGTCGGCGGGCACGGACCCGTGGCCTGGGAAGTGCTTGACCACTGGCATCACCCCGGCATCCAGGAAGCCGCGACCCGCCGCTACGACCTGCTCACCGACAGCTGCCGGATCGTCCCCCGCCGATCGAGCACCGATCGTAGGGTCGCCCGGCGAGGTGACGTCGGCGACTGGCGCGAAGTCGACGTTGAAGCCGAGGCCTGCGAGTTCGTGGCCCGACGCGGCGTACGCCTTCTCGGTGAGGTCCGGATCGCCGGCGGCGCCTGCCGACATGAAGGCCGGGAACCTGGTGGCATCGTCCTTGACCCGCTCGACGCTGCCGCCCTCCTGGTCGACCGACACGATCAACGGACGTGAGATCTGTTTGCGCAGAGCGGTCGTCATCCCACGGACCTGCCCGGTCGTCGCGACGTTGTCGGAGAACGCGATCACGCCGCCGAGGTGAAGCCGGCGTACGAGTGCCACCGGCGCCGCCGTCCCGACGAAGGACGCCACGATCACCTGCCCGGCCAAATCAGGCAGCGACATCCGGCGGACCTGCTTGGCCGCTTTGACCAGTTGCTTGTCACTGGGCCCCCACCCCGACTCCAGACCGAGTTTGTCCGCGGCGCTGGGGGGTGGCGGGGGTGCGGGCGACTGGCTGGTGGACACCTGAGATGCCGGATCGCTCGTGGGGTCACCCGAGTCGCAAGCCGCGACCACACCCGTGGTGAGCAGCACCGCGATCGCCAGCCGGACTCGCCTCATGGATCCATCTCGGCGCAGCACCGGCACATCCTGACACGCATTCGGAAATGGCAACGGCCCGGCACCTCCGGGGGGAGAGGTGCCGGGCCAGAGAACAGACTCAGGCAGTCTGTGCCTGCTTCGCGTGGCGGAAGCCGAGGAACGACAAGACCAGCATCAGCAGTGCGCCGATGAAGGCGCCGATCGCGGCGATCCCGGCGATGGTGCCCATGGTCGCGAACGCGTAGCCGTAGAGCAGCAGGCCACGCAGGGTGCTGCCCTTGAACGCGGTGTCGCGCTGCGCGTTGACCGCGATGCACTCTTCGCTGTCGGCGTTCTCACGGTTCACGCCGCACGCCTCGGTCACCTTCGGGCCCAGGGTGGAGTAGGTCTCGCCACCGGTGGAGTGGTTCATGTGGGCGAGGATGTAGTGGTCGGCGTACGCCTTGGCCTCGGGGCCGGAGTCCAACTTGGAGCCCTGGTACTTCTTCAGTTCGGTCTTGTCGGTGGCGGAGAGACCCTCGTCGCCGTCGATCATCTCGGTGGTCGGCATGGTGATCTGCTGGTCACCGAACTGTTGGGCGACCTGGTCTCCGATGAATCCGTTGGCCCAGGTGAGCAGTCCGCCGGCAACCAGCAGGATGAGTGCTGCGGCCAGTCCGAACCAGGAAAGCAGTTTGTCGAGTGTGGAGCGCATTAGGTGGACGTCCTCCCAAGTGGCGACCGAGGCGATCCCGATCTGCAGGATTTCTGCAACTACATATTGTCGTAGTTACGACAATATGTAGTAATCGCCGCAAACGTGTTCCCCGACACATGGGGGCCAGGCAGGTCGGACTCAGTCCGGAAGACGTGCCGAGACCACACCCACGTCCCCGCCGAAGTCGAACTCCACCGTCTTGGAGCCACCGATCACGCCGAAGGCGAGTCGCTCGATGCCCTGGCCGACCTGTGCAAGGGGCTCGCCGCGTTCGCCGTTGATCGTGACCTTCGCCGGACCACCTTGGACTCGCGTGTCGACCACGAGCCAACCGTTGTCGCTCGGCGCCCAGCCGAGCCCGTTGATGAAGGGCACCCTGAAGACCGCCTCGATCCCGCAGGCGTGGTCCAAGACCGCCGAGACAGGGAAGTCTCGGGACGGACAGGACTCGAACTTCCGCGTCTCCAAGGCTTCGAGGTCTTCCAGACCTTCGACCTTCCCGGCGTTCACCGTGCCGCTCGCGAGGTCGACCGACGCCACGATCCCGTCGTATTCGACCTGGAGGGCGCTCGATCCGCTCTCCACTCCCGCCACCGCTCCCCCACTGGACTCGACGTCGCCGGGCAGATCGATCCCAGCGTCACCGTCAGCGATCTGCAGGGTCGGCACGGGCAGCGCCTGACGACCCGAGCCGTTCAAGATCACGTCGAAGGTGTTGGAGTTGCGGTGTTGCTCGAATGTCCACGTCACGCCGATCAGGGTGACGTCAGTGGCCGGAGTGAGCGTGTCATCGCCGGACTCGACCTCGGCAAGGTCAGGCGCGAGGCCCAAGGTGAGGACACCGGAGGGAAGCGAGACCTTCGCGAGACTCGTACGTTCGAACGCAGTCGCCGAGACCGCCACGGCATCACCGCCTCGGACCTGTCGACCACTCGGCTCCTCATCGGAGCCACAGGCGGACAGAGTCGCCGCGATAGTGAGCGCACCAATCCCTAAGCCAAGTCGACGCATCAACTGTCCGTAGTGTTCCAGTTGCCGTTGCCGCCGTATTGGCTCGATGCCATCGACGAGGGCGCCGGCCACGAGTTGTCGTCGAGCGCCATCTCTCCTGCGGTCAGGTCGGTCCATTCCATCATCGACGTGTTGCGGGCGGTGATGTTGACATTGCGGATGGCGGTGATGACGGCGTTGAGGAAGTTCACGCAGTTGGAGATGACTTTGCAAGTTGCCGTCACCTTCAAGGTCGGCAGCTTGGTGATGTGCACCTCGTCGCCGACTGTGCTCAGCAGATCAGCTCCGAGCGCGATCAGTGCCTGGATGATGTCCGACCAGCATTGCTGGATCATCTCGGCCGCATCAGCCATGAGATGGTTGGCAGTGCCCATCTTCCCGGCCATGGCCTCCATCGCAGACATCTGCTGCCCGGCGGCATTCGCATAGGCCTCCTGGCCACGCCCGCCCCAGAAGATGCTGACGTCGTCAGTGGCCGACTTGACGTCGCTATAGGAGCCGTTGAGCTTGGACATTGCCGTCTGATAGCCCGCCCCCAGACCCCGCAGCTTCTCGGGGTTGCCCCAGATCGCGTCCACGCCGGCTTGCATGGCGTCGACCAGCAACTTGTGGGCGTCCCAGATCTCCCGCAACAGGTCGCCAAACTTGCCGTTGAGCCAGTCCTTCACCGTGCCGATCAACGCAGCGCCGGTGAGACCTCCCACCAGGCCGCCGAGTGGGCCACCGACCCCGAGGCCGATCGTGCCCCCGATGATCGCGGCGTCCCACTCACTCAGGCTGTTGATCTTGGCTTGGATCTTGGCGCCGAAGTCTTCAACGTGCTTGATCACCACATCGTTGAGTTCGCACATGCGGTTGAACCACATGTCGGGGGTGCCGAAGATCAGCAGGCTGGAGACCTGACTCGGCAAGGCTGGCGCGTCGTACGGCGGTAATCCTGGAAGACGATCGTTCACGGAATCCCCGCCTCCTCCTTGGTAAGCAGCGTCGCGCGCTGTGCGTCGGTGGCCTCAAAGTTCTTAGCGGCCTTTTCGATGGCCTCGCCGAACTCTTGCGTGGTGGACTTGCCGCCGCCGAGGACACTGGCCGACATCTCGGCGAAGTCGTTGTGGGGTTCCTGCAGTTCGGCAAGGGCGACGCCGAAGAGGTATCCCTGACCTTCCCCGTTGGACGCCAACTGTTGCGCCTCCCCAATTGCTGGGCTGACGACATCACGCCAGGCGGAGGCAGCGTTATAGAGTGCCTGGGTTTCCGCATAGATCGTCTGGGTCGGGCCGGTCATGGGTTGGTCACCGCCTGCGTGAGTGAGTTCTGGAGTCTG
This sequence comes from Nocardioides sp., assembly GCA_037045645.1. Classification (NCBI taxonomy): domain Bacteria; kingdom Bacillati; phylum Actinomycetota; class Actinomycetes; order Propionibacteriales; family Nocardioidaceae; genus Nocardioides; species Nocardioides sp. Next base: position 625,794 of record JBAOIH010000001.1, on the reverse strand, counting down.
TCTTCGGTCACGGCCGACAACCACAGGTCATCGGCGCGCACATCTTGGAGTCGCCCCCGCTGGTCGAGCCCGAGGGACACGTACGTGTTGTCCGAAGTGCTCCAGGTCAGCCCGGGGATGGAGTCGAGTTGCGCAAGCGCACCGCTGTTGACATAGCGAGCGAAGGCGTCTGCCTGCTCCCGTGGTGAGCGGATCACCAGCGGGGGCGCGGTCGGACCCGGAAGTGGCGCGAGGGGCTCGTGGGCGTCCGCCTCGGAGACGTTGTCCAACGCTCCGCACAGCGCCAACTCTTGCAACGTCCGATGAGTCTCGGCGCGCGCAGCCGCACCGAGGAGCGCGTCACGGAGGCCAGCTTCGGACTTCAACGAGTGGTCCAGTCGCAAGACCCGGACACCCAGCAGCTGTCCGCGCGTGCCGATTCGCACCTCGACCCGGTTGGTCTCGTCCGCGACTTCCACCTCGACGGTGCCTACGAAATCCGGACTGGAGACCCTACGGATGGCCTCGCGATCGATCACCTGCAACTCCTCGCCTGTTCGGGGCTTGACGCTGCGAAGGCTCCCCGTTGAGGCTGAGAACAAACCCGGCGATGCCGGGTTTCACACGTTGACGCGCTCGGCCCCGATCGAGGTGTCGTCTCCATGACCGGTGTGCACGACCGTCTCGTCCGGCAGTTCGAAGAGCTTGGCCCGGATCGATTCCTTGATCAGATCCGCGTCACTGAACGAGCGCCCAGTCGCCCCTGGGCCGCCGTTGAAGAGCGTGTCGCCGGTGAAGACGCAGCCCAGGTCGTGGACATAGAGGCAGACCGCTCCGGGCGCGTGACCCGGCGTGTGCAAAACCGTGACTGCCGCTCCCCCGACGGTGATCGACTGACCGTCGGACAGGTCGGCGTCCCACAGGGTGTCGGGATGGGTGAGCTCCCAGACCGGCTTCTCGTCCGGGTGCAGCAGGATGGGAGCACCGGTGCGTTCACGAAGCGCGGGAGCCACTCGTACGTGGTCGTCGTGCGCGTGGGTGCACACGATCGCCTTCACAGCCCGCTCACCCACGATCGCCATGATCGCGTCCACGTCATGCGGCGCGTCGATGACCAGGCATTGCTCGTCGTCGCCGATCACCCACACGTTGTTGTCGACGTCGAAGGTCTCCCCGTCCAAGGAGAACGTCCCTGAAACCACGCCGTGGTCGATGCGTACGGTCACGTCAGATCCACCTGAATTGTCGTCTTCACCTGCACTCCTCACTCGCTCCCGGCTACGCCGGGGCTCCCTCGTCGCTCCGGCTCAGCACGACCACCGACCGCAGCACGTCACCGTGGTGCATCTTCTCGAATGCCGCCTCGACGTCGTCGATGCCGATCTCCTCGGTGACGAATGCGTCGAGGTCGAGTCGGCCTTGCTGATACAGCGAGACCAGCATCGGGAAGTCGCGACTGGGCAGGCAGTCGCCGTACCAACTGCTCTTCAGGGACCCGCCACGACCGAAGACGTCGATCAGCGGGATGTCGGGGATCTTCATGTCCGGGGTCGGGACGCCGACCAGGACGACCGTGCCGGCCAGATCGCGGGCGTAGAAGGCCTGCTTCCAGGTCTCCGGGCGGCCGACGGCGTCGATCACGACGTCGGCGCCACCGTCGTGACCGGTGCCGTCGGTGACGGCCGTGATCCGGCGGATGCCCTCGACGGCGTCCTCGTTCTTGGAGTTGACGGTGTGGGTGGCACCCATCTTCTTGGCACCTTCGAGCTTCCGGTCGTCGATGTCGACGGCGATGATCGTCTCGGCACCAGCCAGCGCGGCACCCGCGATCGCGGCAGCACCGACGCCGCCGCAGCCGATCACGGCCACGGACTTGCCACGCCCGACATTGCCGGTGTTGATCGCGGCACCCAGGCCGGCCATCACGCCGCAGCCGAGCAGACCCACCGCAGCCGGGCGCGCGGACTCGTCGACCTTGGTGCACTGGCCGGCGGCCACGAGGGTCTTCTCGGCGAACGCGCCGATGCCCAGCGCCGGGCTGAGTTCGGTGCCGTCCTCCAACGTCATCTTCTGCGTGGCGTTGTGGGTCGCGAAGCAGTACCACGGCTCGCCGCGGTTGCAGGCACGACAGTTGCCGCAGACCGCACGCCAGTTGAGGATCACGAAATCGCCGGGTGCCACGTTGGTGACGCCCTCTCCCACTGACTCGACTACTCCCGCAGCCTCATGGCCGAGCAGGAACGGGAAGTCGTCGTTGATGCCGCCCTCGCGGTAGTGCAGGTCGGTATGGCACACGCCGCAGGCCTGCACCTGCACCAATGCCTCGCCCGGCCCCGGGTCGGGGATGTTGATGGTCTCGACGCTGACTGGCTGGCCCTTGGCGCGGGCGACGACTGCTTTCACCTTGTGCATGCGCGGATGCAATCACATGACTGGTTGGGGTGAGGTTGGGGCGAGAATTCCGGCACGGAGCGGCAACCCTGCGGCCGCGTGATGTCGTGTTGGGGTCATGGAAGTGACCAGGATGGTGAGCGTGAGCGAAGGCACCCGCGAGTCGATCCGCGATCGCGAGTTCACCGAGTGGCTGGCCGCGCGAGAGCCCGCACTGCAGCGCACGGCCCATCTGATCACCGGCGATCTGCACTCCGCCCAAGATCTCGTTCAGGCCGCGCTGACCAAGCTCTATCTGGTCTGGGATCGCCTCGACGACAAGGGCCATCTCGACGCGTACGTCCGCAGGATCATGGTCAACGAGCACACCTCGACCTGGCGGCGCGCCTGGCGTCGTCGAGAAGTGTCTCGCGGCGAGGTCCCCGACCGCGGGGTCGAGGCGTCGTACGACCCCGGCCGCGACGCGGTCTGGCGCTACCTCGTCACCCTCGCGCCCCGACAGCGCGCGGTCGTGGTGCTGCGCTACTACGAAGACCTCTCCGAACGCGAGATCGCCGATGTGCTCGGGGTCTCCGTCGGGACGGTCAAGTCTCAGACCAGCAAGGCCATGGCCAACCTGCGACGCACCCTGGAAGGGGCAGAGCTGTGAACCCCCACGACACCGAGCGCCTGCTGCGCGACACCTTGGCAGAGCGTGCCGAGAGCACCGAGTACGCCCCGACGTCGATCGACCACGTCAGGCAGCGCGCCAGATTCTCGCGGCGCCGCCAGAATCTGATGATCGGTACGGCTGCGGCTGCGACCGTGACGATCCTGGCGGGATCGTTCGCCCTGCTGGGCCATGACGAGCCGCGATCCGTGCCCCCGTCACTGGACCCGACGTCCTCGGTCACACGCACCGTCGTGACCCACGAGCCCGAGCCGACACAGTCCACACCGCCACCGCAGCCTTCCGAAGCCATCGAACGCACCGAGGCCGACGGGTTGCGCGTCACGGGGCTGTCCGTCGGGCAGGCTCCCAGGATCGCCTGGGCCGAAGGGGCTGACGTCCACCTCGCGGACGGCTCGACACTTACCGGGGTCCTGCCCGCCGACACCCGCGAGTTCGCCCCGATGGGCAGCGGGGTGATGGCCGCCTACGACTCGCGAGTCAGCTTCATCAATGCCGACGGCACGCCGGGGCCGCGTACATATCCCCTCGACGGTGGCCTGGCGACCTCACCGGAGGGCAAAGTCGTCGCGTGGGCGGGGCCGGACCGCCGCGTGACGGTCGTACAGGCCGAAGGCGATGAGCGTTATACCTTGAACCCAATCCCTGGCGAGGGGCCTCTGGACGCCGTCTCGGTGTCGAGCGAGGACTGTGTCGAAGGGCGTACGACCGACGCAGGCTGCGCCGTCATCGTGAACATCCTGGGCGCAGAACCGGCCACCTACTCCACCTCGTCCCACGGGATCGTGGATCGGCTCAACGGTTCCTTCAAGACCACCACCGCCACGCGATGGCCACTGGCGGCCGGGATCACCCAGGTCACCGACCAGGGCACCTGCTCGCAGTTGGTCACCGAGAACGACTGGCGTGAGCCGGACTGGGGTACCTGCGCGTTCCGGCTCGTGGAGTTCAGCCCGGACGGCCGGCACATCTTCGCCGTAGGCAGCTACGCGGACGGACTCGGCGACGGGGATGCGGCCATTGTCACCAGCGACACCGCGGAGCTCATGGCACACCGACAGTCTGAAGCCGACGACCAGGCGACGATCATGGACTACGCCTGGGAGGACGACGAGCACGTGCTGCTCACGATCTTCTCCAAGGGGCAGTGGTCGATCGTGCGGATGGGGCTCGACGGTCAGATGGAGTACGCCGTGGCACCGCGCGCAGCGGACGAGTTCAGCCCGCCGTTCAGGCTGCGCTCCTGAGAGTCGGCGCCGGGTCAGGCGACGACCTGCGTGATCGGCTGAGAGGAGTCGGCGGGCAGATCGAGGGCCGACGGCTCGCGTCCACGCGCGACCAGCTCGGCGCCCAGCGCCGCCACCATCGCACCGTTGTCGGTGCACAGGCCGGGGCGCGGGACGCGGACCCGGATCCCCCGGGAGGCGGCCCGCTCCTCGGCCATCGCACGCAGGCGCGAGTTGGCGGCGACTCCCCCACCGATCAGGATGTCGTCGATGCCCTGGGTGACTGCGGCGTCGATCGCCTTGCGGGTCAGCACATCGCAGACGGCCTCCTGGAAGGCAGCCGCGACATCGGCGACAGGCACCGGCTCACCCGAACGCTCGCGGGCTTCGACCCAGCGCGCGACAGCGGTCTTCAGACCCGAGAACGAGAAGTCGAACCGGTGCCGCTCCAGGTCGCGGCGCGAGGTCAGACCACGAGGGAAGTCGACGTACGCCGAGTCGCCCTCGCGGGCCATCCGGTCGATGTGCGGACCGCCGGGGAACGGCAGGCCGAGCAACCGGGCCACTTTGTCGAACGCCTCGCCCGCCGCGTCGTCGATCGTGGCGCCCAGCGGATCGACCCCTACTGTCACGTCGGTGACCCGCAACAGCGACGAGTGCCCGCCGGACACCAGCATCGCCAAGCAGGGCTCCGGAAGCGGTCCGTGCTCCAACTGGTCGACCGCCACATGGGCGGCCAGGTGGTTGACGCCGTAGATCGGCTTGCCGAGCCCGATCGCGAGCGCCTTGGCCGCAGCGACCCCCACCAGCAACGCCCCCGCCAGACCCGGGCCACTGGTGACAGCGACCGCGTCGATGTCGTCGAGGCGTACGCTGGCCGTCTCGGCAGCGCGCTCGATCGTCGGCACCATCGCTTCGAGATGCGCCCGGGAGGCGACTTCGGGGACCACTCCGCCGAACCTGGCGTGCTCGTCGACCGACGAGGCGACCGCATCGGCGAGCAGGGTGTGTCCTCGGACGATCCCCACCCCGGTCTCGTCGCAGGAGGTCTCGATGCCGAGCACGAGCGGTCCGTCAGACATGTCGCTCATCCTCTCTCAATTCGCAAGGCTCTCAATTCCCAGGGCGTAGATCACGGCAGCGGCACCGTCGGCGTAGTAGCGCATCCGTTCGCCGATCTCCTCGAAACCCGCATCGAGGTAGAAGGCGCGCGCGCCTTGGTTGTCGACGCGCACCTCCAGCAGCAGGCGCTCCGCCTCGGTCGAGCGCACGAGGGCCACGACTTCGTCCAGCAGTCGCCCTGCGATCCCCCGGCGCCGATGCCCGCCGTCGACCGCGATCCGCTGCAACTCGGCGATATCTCCGGCACAACTGACCACGGCATGGCCCACCACGGCGTCCTCTTCGGCCGCGACGAGGTAGTGGATGGTCGGCAGCGCCTTGGCCAGACCCTCCTCGATCAACCCGCGAGACCACGCGTCGCCCGCGAGCGCCGCTGCTTCGAGTGCCGCGATCGCGTCGAGATCGGTCGGCGTCGCCGTCCGGACCGAGATCACGAGACCGGTTTGGGCTTGCCGGGTGCGACGGCGTCTGGGCGTCTGAGGTAGAGCGGCTCGGGATCGAGCAGTTCGGCGGCCTCGCTGGTGATCACGTGCGCCAGCCAACCGGCGGAGGGCTGGACGATCGGCAGCGCGTGGGGAAACGCCTCGGGATAGAGCACCGGTCCCTTGCCCGCGACCGGCAGGTCCGTGGCGACCTCTGCGGGCTTGGTCACGACGGGGCCTTCGACTCGGACACCCTCGGCGTACGACGCGAGGTAGACCTCCTTGCGTCGAGCATCGGTCGCCACCAGGAACGGCTCGTCGACGCGCGCTGAGACCTCGGCGGCGATCACATCGAGGGTGCAGACGCCGTAGACCGGCAACTCCAGCACCATCGCGAGGGTCCGCGCGGTGACGAGCCCCACGCGCAGTCCGGTGAACGGGCCGGGCCCGACGCCCGCACCGATCGCGGTCAGATCGCGGCGCGTGCTGCCCGCCTGCGCCATGACTGCCTCGATCAGCGGGGCCAACTGCTCGCCGTGCTTCATCGCCGCGGTCGAGGTCTGCTCGGCGACCACTCGCTCGCCGTCGTGCAGCGCCACGGACACGAACTCGGTCGCGGTGTCGAGGGCCAGCAGCACGTCGGCGACTCTAGTCCGCCAGCGCGCGCCAGTGCGTCACCAGGCGTCGCCCCGTCGATGCCCGGTCGTCGTCGAGCAGTAGGTGCAAGGCGTACGACACCGGCCCCTCGTTGACGATCTTCTTCGCATAGCCCTCGCCGCGCAGCGGGATCATCGAAGACACCGCACCACCGATCAGCAGCGGACGGCCGGCGAACGTCGAGGTGATCATGCCGTGCGCGTGGCCGACGAGGGTGGCGACCACGTGTGGATGGGCGTGGATCAACTCCTCCAGCGAGTCGGGATCACGCAGCCGGATCTTGTCCATGAAGTCGACCCCGATCGTCACGGGCGGATGATGCAGGCAGACGAAGGTCGGCCGGTCGTCCGCCAGTTCAGCGCGCAGCCACTGCAGCGAGGTCTCGGACAACTCGCCGTGATCGATCCGGTCGCCCTCGACGGCCGAGACCAGCGAGTCGAGCATCAGGAAGCGCACACCGTTGCTCTCGTGCGCGCCGAGCACCGGGCCGTCCCCGGCAGGCGGTTCGATGCCGAGGAGGTGGCGCGCGTACGCGTGTCGTACGTCGTGGTTGCCCGGCAGCCAGAAGAGTGGACCGTCCCAGGAGCCGTACACCTCGCGCGCTTCGGCGTACTCCTCGGGCAGACCGTGGTCGGCCACGTCGCCGGTGATCAGGACGACGTCGGGTCGCAGTGTGGTCAGGTGCTCCACGACCCGTTCGTTGCGGGCTCGTACGCCTGCCCGGTTGCCGAAGTGGGTGTCGGTGACGTGCGCGATCGTGAACATCGTCGCCAGTGTGTCAGCCGTCGGAACCAGCGGTGAGCCAGCGCGCGCCCACTCCGCCGACGTAAACCCGACGGGGGTCGAGATGCTCGGTCGTCTCGGCGCCTTCAGCCCGCGCGATGCGCACCTCCAGTCGAGACTGCGCCAGCCCCTCCGCCAGACCCGCCCCCCACTCGACCAGCGTGACCGCATCCTCGAGCGAAGCCTCCAGGTCGAGATCGTCCAACTCGTCGATGCCACCGAGGCGGTAGGCGTCGACGTGTACCAGCGACGGTCCGTCGACCAGGGACGGATGCACGCGCGCGATCACGAAGGTGGGCGAGGTGATGTCGCCGCGCACCCGCAGGCCGGCGCCGATTCCCTGGGACAACGTGGTCTTGCCCGCGCCGAGCCCGCCGGTGAGGACGACCAGATCGCCAGCGCGCAGCCGGGTGGCCAGATCACGGCCGAGGTCTCGCATCGCCTCGGCATCGGGCACGTCGTATGCGAGGACCCCGGCCCGCTCCAGGCGTACGTAGGGGGCGTCTCGCGCGACCTCGGTGAAACCCTGGTGAACCCAGAACTCCACGGTCGCGGGCAGCTCCTCACGGGCCAGCACGACCACACGACCAGCACCGGCGGCGGCTTCGAGAGCCGCCCGCACCAGGGTCGAGGCGACGCCGGAGTGGCGGTGCTCGTGCAGCACGCCGACGCGACGCAGGAAGGTGGTGTCGCCCTGCGGATCGAGCAGCAGCGCGCCCGCCGCGTGGCCGTCGACCTCCACGATCAGCCCACCCCCATGCGCCAGAGCGGCGGCGATCGAGTCGGGTGTGTCGGAAAGCGCGTCCGCGGGCGGATCTAGTTGCGGCCGGCTGCCGAAAGCCTCACGTACGACTGCCAGCACCTCGTCGGCCGCCTCGGGACCCACCCGGCGAACTGAGGTCACGCGGGCTCTGCGGGGAGTTGGCCCGCCGGACGGGGCTCCCACGGTCGGGTGAGGGCGTACTCGACGCTGCGGTCGAAGAGGGAGTCCAGCTCGTCGTTGACGGAACTGTGCCGTTCGATGATCACCATGTGACCGGCGCCCTCGCATTCGAGCAGGTCCGAACCCTGGATCCGGGCGTGCAGCTTGCGGCTGTGGCCGATGGCGGTGATCTTGTCGCCGGTGCCGCAGATCAACGCGGTGGGGATCCGGGCCAGCGGCTCCAGGTGCTCCCACTTGTTCATCGCGGCGAACGCCGGGAAGAAGTCGGCCACCACCGCGAACGGAGTCATGTCCAGCATTCCGTAGACGAAATCGACGTACGACTGGGGAACGTCGCTGCCGAAGGCATAGGCGTCGATGACGGCCGAGGCCACGTCGTGGCCGAAGCGGCGCAACCGGTCTACGGTCGAGGAGCCCCTCGACAGGGTCGAGACGAGCCGGTCGATCACGCCGCCGCCGATCCCGGCGGGCAGCATCGGGAAGAGGATGCGGCCCGGGTCGAGTCCGCCGGCGGTCGTGGCGATGAGCGCGACTCCGACGATCTTGGAGCCGAAGAGATCGGGGCGCTGTTCCGCCAGCGACATGATCGTCATGCCGCCCATCGAGTGACCGACCAGGACGACTCGGTCGTCCCCGGTCAGGTCGTCGAGTACGCGCACCAGGTCGGTGCCGAGTTGTTCGATGTTGCAGTGCTCGGCGCTGGAGCGCTGGGTCCGCCCGTGGGAGCGCTGGTCGTAGAAGACCGAGCGCAGCAGGCCGCGATACCCCGCCCGCTGGAAGTGCCAGCAGTCCAGGTTGAGCGAGAACCCGTGGATGTAGACCACCGTCACCGGCGGCCTGGTCTCGGCGTTCTCGGGTTCGTCGATCTCGGCGTGCAGTCGGAGACCGTCATCGGCGACCACGGTGATGGGCGCGGAGCGTACGGAGCCCAGAGGCGTGTCGTCGCCGACGTCACGGTGCGTGATGTGGGCGCGCTGGTTGATCATCCTGGCCGCGGCGGCAGCACCGGCAACGCCCGCCGCTGCGCTCGCGACTCCGAGGACCTTGCTCTTCACACCCACTCGTCGTCACCTCCGGTCGTGGCCCCCGAGTCGGTCTGTCTACGCACCAGGCGTCCGCCCGTCCGCGTGACGATCTCATAGCTGATCGTGTCGCAGGCCTCGGCCCAGTCCTGAGCGGTCGGTTCCCCGGCCGTTCCATTCCCGAAGATAGTCACCTGCGCCCCGCGCTCGGCAGCCACCCCCGTCAGATCCACGACGAATTGATCCATGCAGATCCTGCCCAGCACCCGAACCCGGGCCCCGGCGACCATGACTTCGGCGCGCGAGGAGCCGTGGCGCGGGATGCCGTCGCCATAGCCCAGCGGCACCAGCCCGACGGGCGTTTCTCGGGGCGCTGTCCACGTGTGTCCGTACGACACTCCGCCACCCGCAGGGATCGTCTTGCGCATCACCAGACTCGTCCGCACGGACATGACCGGTCGCAGGTCGAGGTCGGCGGGCAGGTGTCCCGGTGCGGGGTCGAGGCCGTACGTCGCCAGTCCGCAGCGGACCAGATCGAACCGGCTGGACGGGCGCAGGATGGACGCTGCCGAGTTGGCCAGATGCCGGGTCTCCGGCTCGATCCCATGGTCGCCGGCCAACGCCAATGCGCGCCGGAAGCTTGTTCTCCTGGGCGTCATTCAGCGGATCCACGGGAGCATCGGCCGCGGCGAAGTGACTCCAGATGCCCGCCACCTCGATCTTGTGCTCGCGGGCCAGTTCGCCCGCGCGAGCGAAGAAGGCGGCCCAGTCGGGTTCGGCTGCTCCCCCGCGCCCCATCCCGGTATCGACCTTGAGGTGCACCCGGGCCCGTCGCCCGGTCAGTGCGATCTCGTCGAGTTGGTCCACACCATAGGCCGCGAGATCGATGTCCGCGTCGAGCGCGCTCGCGAGGTCCTCCCCAGGCACGGTCAGCCAGGCGAAGAGCCGCCCGGTGTCGCCGGCCGTACGCAACGCCATCGCCTCGTCGAGCGTGGCGACTCCGAGCCAGCCGGCGCCAGCCTCGCGCGCCGCGCGGCCACATTCGAGCAAGCCGTGACCGTACGCATCGGCCTTCAGGACGACCAACAGCCTGGCGGGAGCGACGAGTTCGGCCAGCGAGGCGATGTTGTGTCGAAACGCCGCAAGGTCGACAACGATCTCGGCGCGGGGGCTCACGAGCAGATCATGGCAAAGACTGGCCGCGACGGGGACTCAGGCGCGCAGCATGGCTGCGATCAACCGCGGCAGTTCGGCGGCGACAGGGCCGGCGGTCAACGTACGCCGCGTCGCTGCCTGACTGGCCGATGCGCCGTGCAACCAGGCGCCCACCGCCGCCGCCTCAGCCGGAGCGAGGCCCGCACTCAACAGCGACCCGATCAATCCGGCCAGCACGTCGCCCGCACCCGCGGTAGCCAGCCACGAGGTGCCGGTGGTGTTGGCGAAGACCGAGCCGGAGGGCTCGGCGATCAGGGTGTGCGGGCCCTTCAGCAACACCACGCATCCCCAGCGTGCCGCAGCCTCACGTACCTGCTGCAACGGCGCGGACTCGACGACCGCGCGCTCCACGTGCAGCATCGCCGCGAGTTCGCCCGCGTGAGGGGTCAGCACGCAGTTCGAGAGGTCGTACGCCCCGAGGTGACTCAGCGCGTCGGCGTCGATCACGACGGGCACACCGTCCTGGAGGGCGGCTTCGAGGGCGCCGGCCGCGTCCTGGCCCCCGCCTGAGCCGACCACCCAGGACTGCACCCGACCGGCACCGGCGACGACCTCGGGATGCGCCCGCACCACGTCGTCGGCAGCGGTCCCCACATAGCGGACCATGCCGGCCAGTCCACAGTTCGCCCCGGCGACGGACAAGACGGCGGCTCCGGGGTAGTCGGCCGAACCCGTACGCACACCGACGACCCCGCGGGTGTATTTGTGCGCGGCCGTCTCGGGCCGCGGCAGCAACCGCCGTACGTCTTCGGCCTGGAGGGCGACCACCGCCGCCTCGGGAAGATCCAGGCCGAGTTCGATCAGTTCGATCGTGCCGCACACGCGAGCCGACGGATCGACCAGGTGCGCGACCTTGTGCGTGCCGAAGGTAACGGTCAGGTCGGCGACGACGTGGGCCCCGTGGACCTCGCCGGAGTCACAGTCGACCCCCGACGGAAGATCGACAGAGACGACCGGGACGCCGCGCAGGCTGTCCACCAGCGCCGCGGCATCCGGTCGCAGGCCACCGACTCCGCCGATCCCCACGATTCCGTCGACCACGACGTCCGGTCGACGCGGAGTGGCGACGACACGCCCACCCGCGGCCTCGAAGGCAGTCAGCCCGCCCTGGTGCGCACGCGCCGGGGCCAGCAGCACCGCCTCGACGTACGCCCCCCTCCTCGCCAGTCGCACACCTGCGAAGAGAGCGTCACCGCCGTTGTCACCGGAGCCGACCAACAGCAGCACCCGCGCCCCATTGGTCCGCCCCAGGAATCGGGAGACCGCGGCGGCCAGCCCCGCAGCGGCTTGTTGCATCAACGCACCGTCGGGCAGGACTGCCATCGCAGCCTGCTCTGCCGCGCGGACCTGGGCAACGGTATGGGCGCGCCTCATGTACCCAACTTAGAACGCGTCCCTGGCGGGAACGTGTCGTGGCCCGACCCCGATGATGCGAAGGGGACGGGCCACGCAGAAAGCCGGATCAGTGCTTCGGGATCTTGAATACCTGACCCGGGAAGATCAGGTCGGGGTTCTCGATGTTGTTGAGCCGCGCGATGTCCATGTAGTTGACGCCGTAGCGGGCAGCGATCTCGCCCAGGGTGTCGCCGGACTTCACCGTGTAGGTCTGCTGCTGCTGAGCTTCGCGACGCTCGGCAGCGGCCTCGCGACGCTCCTGCTCCTTGCGCTCCTGCTCCCGCTCCTCGCGACGCTCTTCACGAGCTTCCTGCCGTTCGGCCTTGCGCTCCTCGCGGGCCTCCTCGGCCTCACGCTCCTCGGTGGCGGCCAGGATGTCCTGCACGGCCGGGCTCGCGCTCGCGGACGCGCCGCCGGTGGTGTCGCGCTGCGCCTCCAGGATGTCCTGCACCGCAGGGCTGTCGCTCGCGGTGGCACCGCCGTCGGGGGGAGCGGGGGTCTCCTCAGCCGAGGCCTCAGGCGCCTGGTCGACCGGGGCGTCGGTGGTCGAGGTGGCCGGCTTGTCGTCGTCGCCGTCGAAGGCGTCCTTGATCTTGTCCATGAGTCCCATGGGAAGAGAACCTCTCGTCATCTTCTGTCCCGGCTGGCCGGGGCCACCGGCGGCGGCAGCGCCCAACTTATCCCCCATGGTCACCGGCCGCGATAGTCGGCGTCAGGACTCCAGGACCACCATCGCCGCAGCCATCCCACCGTCGTGGCTCAGCGTGACGTGCACCCCGACCACACCGAGGTGGTCCGCGCGAGCCAGGACCGTCCCACGGAGTACGAAGTGCGGGCGCCCGGTGTCGTCGCAGACGACCTCCGCATCGTGCCAGCCCAATTGTGGCGGCGCGCCGAGAGCCTTCGCGATGGCCTCTTTGGCGGCGAAGCGAGCAGCCAGGGAGTGGTCGGGCAGGCACGCCTCTTGCGGTGTGAAGAGCCGCTCACGCAGTCGAGGCGTACGCGTCAACGACTCGGCGAAGCGGTCGATGTCCACCAGGTCCAGCCCGATGCCGACGACTGCCACTGGGTGCTACTTCGCGACTATTCGACCGTGACCGACTTGGCCAGGTTCCGCGGCTGGTCGACGTCGTGTCCCAACTGCGAGGCGAGTTCACATGCGAAGAGTTGCAGCGGCACCGTCGCCACCAGGGGCTGCAACAGCACCGGCACCCGCGGAAGTCGGATCAGCACGTCGGCGTACGGGGTGATGTCCTGGTCACCCTCCTCGGCCAGACAGATCGTCCGAGCGCCGCGCGCACGTACCTCCTGGATGCCCGAGACCATCTTCTCGTGCAATTGGTCGCGCCCCTTGGGCGGCACCACGCACAGCACGGGCAGCCCTGGCTCGATCAGCGCGATCGGCCCGTGCTTCAACTCACCGGCCGCGAAGCCCTCCGCGTGCAGGTAGGCGATCTCCTTGAGCTTGAGGGCTCCCTCCAGCGCCACGGGATAGCCGGCGTGCCGGCCCAGGAAGAGCACCGTCTTGGCGCCTACGTACTCGCGCGCGAGCGCATAGATCGCCTCGTCCTGATCGAGCACGGACTGGATGTGTTCGGGCATCCGATCGAGGTGGTCCAGGATCTCGGCGATCTCGTCGCCGAAGCGAGTGTTCTTGACCTGCGCGAGATACAGCGCCAGCAGGTACGACGCGACGACCTGGGTCAAGAAGCCCTTGGTGGACGCGACACCGATCTCGGGCCCGGCGTGGGTATAGATCACCGCGTCGGACTCACGCGGGATCGTGGAGCCGTTGGTGTTGCAGATCGCGAGCACGCGCGAGCCCTGCTCGCGGGCGTACCGGATGGCCTGCAAGGTATCGGCGGTCTCGCCGGACTGACTGATCGCCACGACCAGGGTGTCGCTGGTCAGGATCGGATCGCGGTAGCGGAACTCGGAGGCGAGTTCGACCTCGACCGGGATGCGGCACCAGTGCTCGATGGCGTACTTGGCGACGAGGCCGGAATAGAAGGCGGTGCCGCACGCGACCACGATCACCTTGTCGACCGAGCGCAGTTCCTCCTCCGACAGCCGCATCTCGTCCAGCCGCAGGGCACCGGACTCCGTACGCCGGCCCAGCAGCGAGTCCGCGACGGCGCGCGGCTGCTCGTAGATCTCCTTGCGCATGAACCAGTCGTGGCCGTCCTTCTCCGCTGCCGAGAGATCCCAGTCGACGTGGTAGGGCTTGCCCTGTGCCGGAGTCCCGTCGAACCCGGTGACGCTCACCCCGTCGGCGGTGATGGTCACGACCTGGTCCTGCCCCAGTTCGAGGGCATCGCGGGTGTGCTCGATGAAGGCCGCGACGTCGGACCCGAGGAAGTTCTCGCCCTCACCCAGGCCTACGACGAGCGGACTGTTGCGGCGGGCGGCGACCACGCGCTCGGGGTCCTTGGAGTCCACGGCGACCAGCGTGAAGGCGCCCTCCAGGCGACGGCACACCACCTGCATGGCAGTGGTCAGATCGGACCCGTTCTCGAGTTCGATCTCAAGCAGGTGGGCAGCGATCTCGGTGTCGGTGTCGGAGAGCATCGTGTGGCCGTGAGTCTCCAACTCGCCCCGCAGCGCGGCGAAGTTCTCGATGATCCCGTTGTGTACCAGCGCGAGGCGGCGCTCGCGGCCCAGGTGGGGGTGGGCGTTGTGGTCGGTCGGCGGGCCGTGGGTGGCCCAGCGGGTGTGGCCGATGCCGGTCGAGGAGGGCGGCAGCGGGGACTCGGCGATCTCCTTCTCCAGATTCGCCAGCTTGCCGGCCTTCTTGTCGGTGGCGATGTCGCCTTCGTGCACCAACGCGATGCCCGCCGAGTCGTACCCTCGATATTCGAGGCGCCGAAGCCCCTCGATCACCACGCCTTGCGCCTGCTGGTGACCGACATAACCCACGATTCCGCACATGGGCGCGAGTCTAGTGCTCGCGGGCTGCAAGAATCGCACTCATGGCGACCCCCGGCTCTGCCCCTCCTGAGCCACCGCTCAAGGATCCCGTGAGCAAGGACGTGGGCAGCGAGTCGCCCTATGTCGAACTCGACCGTGCGGCCTGGGCGGCGCTCGCGCGGGGCATGGAGACTCCGCTGTCTCCCACCGAGATCGACCGACTCCGCGGTCTGGGCACCTCGTTGGATCTCGACGAGGTGCGCGAGGTGTATCTGCCGCTGTCGCGGCTGCTGTCCCTGCGCGTGGAGTCCGCTGGTCGGCTCTATCGCGAGCAGGAGAGGTTTCTGCGCCGTCCGCTGCCGCGACGTACGCCGTACGTCATCGGCGTCGCCGGCTCGGTCGCGGTCGGCAAGTCGACGACGGCTCGCGTACTGCAGCAGATGCTGGCCCGCTGGCCCGCCCATCCCAACGTCGAGTTGGTCACCACCGATGGCTTCCTGCTGCCCAACGCCGAGTTGGAGCGGCGCGGGATCTTGCACCGCAAGGGCTTCCCCGAGTCGTACGACCGGCGCGCTCTGCTGAAGTTCGTCGTCGACATCAAATCCGGGCGAGACGAGATCTCTGCGCCGCACTATTCGCACCTGACGTACGACGTGGTGCCCGAGGAGGCGCGCGTCCTCAAGCGTCCCGACATCGTGATCGTCGAAGGACTCAACGTGCTGCAACCCGCACGGGTCGACGCGTCGGGGCGCTCCGGACTGGCCGTGTCGGACTTCTTCGACTTCTCGGTCTATGTCGATGCCTCCGAGAGGACGATCCGGCGCTGGTATGTCGAGCGGTTCCTGCGCCTGCGCGAGACCGCGTTTGCGGACCCGGCGTCGTACTTCGCGAAATATGGTTCGCTCAACGACGGCCAAGCGATCGCCGCCGCCGAACACATCTGGGACACGATCAACGGCCCCAACCTGCGGCAGAACATCACCCCCACGCGCTCGCGGGCACGACTGGTGCTGCGCAAGGGCGACGATCATGCGGTGAGTTGGGTCCGACTGCGCAAGCAGTGACTCGTTTGCTCCGGCGGCAGCGGGGGCACGGTCGCACAATGACCAGACGACTACTTGCCAGCGCGGCCCTACTCGCCGTGGCCGTTGCACCCCTGTCGACCGTCGTCATGCCGACTGCGAACGGTGCGGTCGCGGCAGACGGGGACGGCGCCCACTACCAGGCCCCGATGGAGAAGTGGACGCCGTCCTTCGCCATCGCCGACTGTCGCATGCAGATCAAATACGGCACGGCCAACTACCTGAAGTTGCGGGTCTTCACCAAGACTCTGCCCGCGTGCAAGAAGGCGCGCGGGTTCGACACCAGCCCCGTGCACGACAACTTCAAGTTGAGTTATCGCAGCCTCAACGGATCGATCTACGCCACGTCTTCGCGGACCACCAAGAAGCGCAAGGGCAAGAACAGTTGTGGTCGCTTCCTCCAGTGGACCTCGACGTACGAGCCGCCCCAGGCTGGCGACGTCGTGCACGGCGTCTATGCGACTCTCGGCAACTACCGCAATGGCTACATGTGGAATCTCGAGCCGACGGGGACGCAGAAGCTGCCCAAGAAGAAGCGCTGCTGAGCTGGCTATCTTCGGTCAGGCACCCGTGCCCGTCCCCTTTCCCGTCACGGTGACGGGGATGTTGCCGCGGGTGGCCTTCGAATAGGGGCAGACCCGGTGGGCTGCGTCCACGAGGCGCTGCGCCGTCTCATCGTCGACGCCGGGAATCGTCACGGTCAGATCTGCGGTGATGCCGAACGACTCGCCCTCGGGGCCGAACCCGACCGCCACCTCGGTGACGGCGCCGGAGGTGTCGACGCCCTCCTTCTTGGCGACCAGGCCGAGGGCGCCGGTGAAGCAGGCGCCGTACCCGACCGCGAACAACTGCTCGGGGTTGGTGCCGCCGCCCGGACCGCCCATCTCCTTGGGAGCCTGGAGGTCGACCTCGAGCTGGCCGTCGTCGGTCTTGCCGTGTCCGCCGCGGCGTCCGCCGTTGACGGTGGCGCGGGCGGTGTAGACGATTTCGCTGGGTGTGTTGGTCATCCTTCGACCCTAGCCATGGTCCGGTGGCTGGCGTCGAGCTCAGTCGTTGGGGAGGCCGCAGCTCCCGGTGGTTGAGGAGCGCGCGTTGGTTCCTGAGGAGCCGACGTAGTCGGCGTTGGTTCCTGAGGAGGCGGCGTAGTCGGCGTTGGTTCCTGAGGAGCCGACGTAGTCGGCGTCTCGAAGGGCTCGAAGGGCTCGAAGGGCTCGGAACCGGGCGTCGTTCCCGGTGGTTGAGGAGCGCGCGTTGCGCGCGTCTCGAAACCACGTCACGACTGGGTAACGACCTCGTTTTGCCTTGTGGATGAGGGTCTTCCGGGCGTCTGAGTGTCGGTGGTCGGCTCTAGCGTGATGGTTATGAATCCCGATCTCAGCGCATTGGATGCGGCGGCCACGTTGGCTGCCGCGACTGGCGCGGTGCGGTCGCGCAGGTTGGCTGAGGTGGCGGATCTGGAGGTGCTCGCGCACTGGGCCGGCCTGCACGCGTCCGACCCGACGGACGGGCCGTACGGGCGGCATGCCCGGATCCTGGGTGATGTGCTGGTCCAGGTCGGTGGCGAGGGTACGCCTTCGGTGCAGGACTTCAGCCTGGGGGAGATCGCGATCGCCCGCGGCACCGGGGACACCGCCACCCGCAACGCACTGGCGGATGTGCTGGACCTGCAGCATCGGCTGCCGCGGGTGTGGCGGCGTTGTGTGGCCGGTGAGGCTGAAGTGTGGGTCGCGAGGCGGGTCGCGAAACTCTCCCGCCGCCTCCCACTCGACCGGGTCGGTGTCGTGGATGCCGCGATCGCGAGGGTCATCGACCGCGAATCCGCTGGCCGGGTCTTAGAGATTGCCGAAGCCAAGATCATCGAGGCCGACCCTGAGGCCCACCAGGCCCGTGTAGAGGCCGAGAAGCAACGCCGCTACGTCGGGCTGGGCCGCACCGACGAGTACGGGCTACGCACGATCATCGCCCGCGTGGAGGCAGGCGACGCGGTCTATGTCGACGCCGTCATCGCCCGGGTCGCCGACATCCTCGAACCGTCGATGCCCGACGCGGGCGTGGATGAAGTCCGGGCGGTGGCGTTCGGGTGGCTGGCCCGCCCCACCGAACTCCTCCAACTCCTCCTCGAACACACCACCCCCGACCCAGCCGACACCGACGCGGAGACCGATGCCGTCCTCGACCTCGGCGACGCCGTCGTGGGGGACGGTCCGGGCCACCTCACCCGCTCACTGGCATTCCCCGCCGACCTCCTGGCTGCACTCAAGAGCCTGGACCTGACCCCGCTGGCACCGAAGGTCGTCCTCTACGTCCACCTCCACCAGGCCGCCCTCAACGGCACCACGGGTGTCGCCCGGGTCGAAGGACTCGGCCCGCACACCCTGTCTCAACTCCAGAGCCTGCTCGGGCGTGCGGACGTGACGGTCAAGCCGGTGCTGGACCTGTCCGACCGGGTCCGGTCCACCGCGTACGAGCACCCCGAAGCGTTGAAGGAACGCGTCCATCTGATCACCGGCGGGGACTACTGGCCCTGGGCCACCTCGACCTCGCGGAAGGTCGACTACGACCACCCCACCCCCTACCAACACGGTGAAGACGGTCGAGATTCGCCCGGGCAGACCGGCACCCACAACAGCGGGCCTCTGGGCAGGCGTCATCACCGGTGGAAAACACATGCCGGATACAAGTCCAGACAAGCTGGCGACGGCAGATACGTCTGGCTCACCCCACACGGCCTCGGAATCCTCGTCGACCACACCGGCACCCGCCGCATCGACCCCGAACACGCCCAGATGATCTACGACGCACCCCAAGGCGTCGACCTCTACCCGATGGCGTGAGGTTGACTGGTCGCCATGCAGTCACCGCGCAAGGCTGAGCCGGGCGACAAGGTCGCAGTGCTCTCTCCGTCCTTTGCTGCCCCGGCGGTTGCGCCAAAGCTCCACGAGCAAGCCATGTCGCGGCTGACGGAGATCACCGGGCTCGTGCCTGTCGAATACCCCACGACGCGCCAGCTCGGGGCGTCGCCACGAGAGCGCGCTCGCGACTTCAACGCGGCATTGGCCGATCCGGAGATCCGCGCCCTAATGGCAACTGTCGGCGGCGAGGATCAGATCAAGGTCGTGCCGCACCTCGACGCGGATCTGCTGCGGGCCGATCCGAAACCGTTCTTGGGCTATAGCGACAACACCAACATCCTCAATTGGTTCTGGACCCACGGTGTGAGCGCGTTCCACGGCGGCTCGACTCAAGTCCATCTCGGGCCCGGACCGGCCGTGGACGACATCTATGCCCAGTCGTTGCGCGCCGCGTTGCTGACCGCCGAATCGTTGGAGATCACCGAGCCCGGCGAGTCGGAGGACTTCGGCCGGGACTGGCAGGACCCCAAGGCGCTGACCGAGTTCGGCGACCGTGAGCCGACCGAACCGTGGACCGGGGCCGGACCAAGACGCGCCGTCACCTGCGGTACGTGGGCGGCTGCATCGAAGTCATCCAGTGGGTGCTGACGGCTGGCCGCTTGAGTCATCAGAGGAGTTGATCCCCGCCCGCGAGTTCGCCTGGATCACCCGCTCGCTGGGCGAGCGCGGGATCCTCGCCGCCGTGGATGCGGTCGTGATCGCCAGACCGCCCGCGTCCAGTTTCGAGGTCATGCCATCACCGGCCGAGCGCGCTCAGGCGCGCGTCGATCAGCGTGAGGCGGCGATCGGAACCATCCACGAATACAACCCTGATGCGGTGGTCGTGGTCGGGGTTCCCTTCGGCCACACCCGACCCCAGTGGGTGCTGCCCTACGGCGGCGAGGTCACCGTCGATGGCGTGACCCAGCGGCTCACCGCGCACTACGCCTGAACGGGCACCTCAGCCAGCCACTCATCACTGCAGCGTTGGCGTTGCGCTCAACTCGCGGACGATGTCGAGATGCCCGGCGTGGCGCGCGTACTCCGCCAGGACGTGGAAGCAAATCCACTCCAGGGTAGGTGGGTCGTCGGTGAAGCGGCCCCCGACCGCGGCACGTTGTCCGAGGCCATCGACGAGAAGGGTCTGGCGCGTTCGCCGTCCCACTGCTCGCAACTGCGCAGCGATGACCTCGGCTTCGATCCCCTCTTCGACATGCCACACAGGCACAACTGGTCCCGACTCCACCGAGGGGTCGTCGACAGTCCAGTCACCCCACGGCGCGGCGACCTCGTCGCCGAGGAAGCCCCAGACGAACCAGCGCTGCTCCATGTGGAGCAGAGCGGATTTCTACTCATCCGGCTGTCTTCGTTCATGCCCCTCACGCTAGGCGTCGGACTGTACGCGCTTGTGCAACTCCAGCAGCGTCTCGATCGAGCGATAGCCCAACTGCTCATTGACCGCATTCATGTGCGTGTTGACCTCGGCATTCGAGGTGTCCACGGTCTCGCATTCGGGATAGGTCGAGATGAGCAGATCGTGGGTCGCGATCTTCAGAGCCAAGCCCAGCCGGTGCCCGCGGTGGGCCGGATCGACCAGCGTGATCCCGACCTGACCATTCTCGCGGTGATCGTCGTTGACGCGTACGTCCGACGATCCCGCGACCGAACCGTCCGGCGCCAATGCCAACGCCGTCAGCACGTGCCGGCCGACCGAGACATTGCGTGCCTCGGCGTCTCGCAGCCGCGCGGGCGTCCACTCCTCGTCTGTCAGGTCGAGCTCACCCAGCGGGATCTCCGCGAGCAGCATCGAAAGGAGGCGCCCGAACGACTCTAGGTGCTCTTCGGGACAGACGGTGTCGAAGGTGACGAGTCGGTAGTCCTGCGCCGCGGAGCCGACGGCTGTGTTGAGGGACTCGCGGCGTGCCACGAAGTCCGCCAAGGCCAACTCCTTGATCGCCTCTCGACTCGCGACCTGATAGCCATGGGCCGAGGCGAACGCCTCGGCCGGCCCGGTGCCACCGGTGGGGACGAAACCCTCCCCGAGCAAAGAGGTCCGGGCCTGCTGACTCGCGCGTAACTCAAGCGCAGCCACGACCGCGCTGCCCAGGCCTTGCCGACGCCTGTCCGGGCGTACGAAGGCATCGACGAAGGCCGTGTGCACGTTTTCGACGCGCGGCAACACGAGCAGGCCAGCGGCAACCGCGACATCACCGTCCGAGATCGTGACGAGTTCGGTGTCTTGCTCGGCGTTGTCCTTCGGGAGCATCCGGCGACTGACCTCCCACGGCGGCCACGGCACGCCCGGACGATCCGCGGTGGCGGCGAATCCGACTTCCCACCAGGCCCGCAACTGGGCCTCGTCCTGCTTGTCCACGACTTGCACGGAGACGTCCACGGTCAAAGCTTGTCAGTCGCTGGGCCGAGGCGCTTTTGGAATTCTCCGAGGTACTCGACCGGCACGAAGCCGAGCAGGTCGTTGATGTCGACCATGTGCGGGTTATCGAGCGCGTTGTAGGTCACGAGACGGGTGATGTCGGGGCGCTCCGCGATGAGGCGGCGTACGTTCTCGACCTTGATCGCCAAGCCCAACCGGTGGCCACGATGCTCCCGGTCCACCAGCGTCCCCCACTGATAGGCAACCCCTGGTTCGTGGATTGTGGTGACGAGATCGGTGTACGCCGCGACGAATCCGGACGACGAGAGGGCCGCGACGCCGTACTTCGTACGCCCCTGGGCGGCCTGCACGGCCTCACGCTGGCGCATCGCGTCGACATCGGGCGACTCCTCCTCGAACTCCAAGTCACCCATGGGCGCCTCGGTGCCCACCAGCGCTTGCAAGCGCGCGACTCCTTCGGCGATGTCATCGGGCACCGCCCCGGTCCAGGCGACCAGCCGATGTCCACCCGAGCGGTGCGCGGCAGAGTCCGACAGATCGGTCAGCAGCGCGCCATCGACGGGCAACGCCAACTCCCGCTGGTGATTGACGATCCCAAGGCGATAGCCATGCCGCCGGGCAAACTCACGACCCGGCGACCCGTCACCCGAAGGCCCTGAATCGGACGACCACGACGCTTCCGCCATCAAGGTGGTGCAGCCCCAAGCTTCGCGCGGCATCCTCCGCGAGGGCCAGCAGCGCACTCCCGTGGCCAAGGCGTCGATGCGACGGCAGCACATGGACTTGCGGGTCGCCGATCGTCTGATTGGACAACGTGTCGTTGCTGACCATCGAGCAGGCCACCGGAGCGCCGTCCACGCGTCCCAGGAAGTAGCGCTCGCGGTATTGGTTGGGCGTACGTGCCTGGGCAGCGAGTTCGTCGTACTGCCACGGCGCCGGTGCCTCGCGCTCGAAGACCTCCGCAGCCAAGTAGACCTGGTGCCAGGCGCGCAGATCGGCGTCGTGGCGAGGGTCCAACTCCACGATCTCCAACACGAGGCCTAACTCAACACCAAGCGAGGCCTAACTCAACACCAAGCGAGGGGCAACTCAACTCTTGGGCAGCGGCAGCCGAGCGCGGACGACGTCGGCCAACCGATCCGCGACCGACTGCGCCTGGTCAGGAGTGCCGGCTTCCACCATCACGCGGATCAGATTCTCGGTGCCGGAAGGACGCAGCAGTACGCGGCCGGTGTCGCCCAACGCGACTTCCTCGGCCTCGACGGCGGCCACAAGTCCGGAGTCGGTGGCGAAACGCTGCTTGTCCACGCCCGACACGTTGACCAGCACCTGCGGCAGTCGGGTCACCAGCGACGCCAAGGACGCCATCGACTCCCCCGTCACCGCCATCCGCTCCAGCAGGTGCAACGCAGTGAGCAGGCCGTCACCGGTGGTCGCGTACTCGCTCATGATCACGTGACCCGACTGCTCGCCGCCCAGGCCGAAACCGTTGTTGCGCATCGCTTCGAGGACATAGCGGTCGCCGACGTTCGTGCGGACGACCTTGATGCCCGCCTCGTCCATGGCGTTCACGAACCCCTGGTTGGACATCACCGTCACGACGACCGTGTCGTCGGGCAGGTGCCCACCGGCCTTCAGCGAAGTCGCCAAGATGGCCAGGATCTGGTCACCGTCGACCACGTTGCCGTCGGCATCGACCGCGAGGCAGCGGTCGGCATCGCCGTCGACTGCGAAGCCGACGTCGGCGCCGTGCTCGCGTACGGCTGCCTGCACCGGCCCGAGGTGGGTGGAGCCGCAACCGTCGTTGATGTTGAGCCCGTCAGGTGCGGCGTGGATGGCGATGACCTCGGCCCCGGCGCCTTCGAGCGCGCGCGGACCGACCGCCCAGGCGGCGCCCTCGGCACAATCCAGCACGACCTTGAGACCGGCAAGCGGCTTGGTGGTCGTGCCGATCAGATGCTGGGCATATTCGGTGACTGCCGAGGTGTAATGCGTGACCCGACCGACGTCGCCGCCCGTGGGGCGCTGCCAGGGCTCCTTCATCCGCGCCTCGATAGCGATCTCGGCCTCGTCGTCGAGTTTGACGCCACCGCGCGCAAGGAACTTGATGCCGTTGTCGGGCATCGCGTTGTGGGAGGCCGACAGCATCACGCCGAGATCGGCACCGAGTTTGTCGGTCAGATAGGCCACGCCCGGGGTCGGGAGCTCACCGAGCAGCAGGACGTCGACGCCGGCAGATGCCAGGCCCGCGACGACAGCAGCCTCAAGGAACTGGCCCGAAATGCGGGTGTCACGCCCGACGACCGCGACAGGACGATGCCCGGCGAAGTCGCCGCGCTCGGCCAGCACATGTGCAGCGGCAACGGAAAGGTCCAGGGCCAGCTCAGCGGTGAGTGCACCGTTGGCCAGACCCCGGACCCCGTCCGTGCCGAAGAGCGACTTTCCCATGAGGAGGAAGGCCTTGCTCGATCAGCGCTTGCTGTACTGAGGCGCCTTGCGGGCCTTCTTCAGACCAGCCTTCTTGCGCTCGATCGCGCGAGCGTCGCGCGTGAGCAGGCCGGCCTTCTTCAAGGTCGGGCGGTTGGACTCGACGTCGATGGCGTTCAGCGAACGCGCCACGCCCAGACGCAGCGCGCCGGCCTGGCCGGTGATGCCGCCGCCGTGGATGCGCGCGATCACGTCGAAACGACCCTCAAGGTGCAGCGCGGTGAACGGCTCGTTCACGACCTGCTGGTGCAGCTTGTTGGGGAAGTAGGAGTCGAGGGTGCGGCCGTTGATGCGCCACTGGCCGGTGCCAGGGACGATGCGGACGCGAGCGACGGCCTCCTTGCGACGGCCGGTGGCCGCGCCGGGGGCGATGGTCGCGGGGCGGGCCGGGTCGGCCGCCGGGCTGCTCTCGGAGGAGTACGCCACGCCGTCCTCGTTGACCTCGTAGGTCTCCTCGGCGTCGACGTTGGTGTTCTCGGTGCTGTTCTCAGACACTTGATTGTTTCCTTCGTCGCTTACTGGGAGACCTGGGAGATCTCGAACGGCTGGGCCTTCTGGGCCTGGTGCGGGTGGTTCGGGCCGGAGTAGACCTTCAGCTTCTTGATGATCTGACGACCGAGGCGGTTCTTCGGGAGCATGCCCCACACCGCCTTCTCGATCGCCTTGCGCGCGTCCTTCTCCAGGACCTCCCCGATCGGGGTCGCGGTCAGACCGCCCGGGTAACCGGAGTGGCGGTAGGCCATCTTGGTGGTCTTCTTGTTGCCCGACAGCGCCACCTTCTCCGCGTTCACGATGACCACGAAGTCACCGGTGTCGACGTTGGGGGCGAAAATCGGCTTGTGCTTGCCGCGAAGCAGATTCGCGGCGGTGGTGGCGACCCGGCCCAGGACTACGTCCTCGGCGTCGATCACGTGCCACTCACGCTGAATATCAGCGGACTTGGGGGCGTACGTGCGCACGGCTCATCCTCACTTGTTCGTGGAACCCGAGCCGGGGACCCGGCCGGGCAATGCAGCGACGACTGACGAACACTGCCCATCGATCGGCCCTTGATGAGGGAGCGGCTCAACGGGTCTGCCCTCGCACCTGCGTGCGCACGTGCGGGAGCGGCAGAAGTCGCGACCAGCAGATTACGGCGTACGTTCGCGGCCGGCCAAATCAGCGAAGTCGGAGTTGGCGCGCCCAGCCCCGAGACCCGGACGCGCCGACCCCGGAAACGGGCGGCACGGCGACCGTCGACCTCGTCGCCGCAACCCTCGCGGCCACGATGCGCCGCATGGATCCACAGTGGCAGTGCGCCGGGACCGGAGGACACACCCGAAGGGGTAACTCGGTCCGTCCGCTGGTCACCCAGGTTTCGACGCCGGGCCGCGCTCGGTAGGTTGAGAAGGTGACCGACACCACGAACTCCCTCACTGTCCGGGACAACCGCACCGGTCAGGAGTACGACATCCCGATCACCGACGGGACGATCGCCGCCAAGGACCTGGGGCAGATCAAGGTAGCCGAGGACGAACCGGGTCTGGCGACCTACGACCCGGGCTTCGTCAACACCGCGTCGACCAAGTCGTCGGTGACCTACATCGACGGCGACAAGGGCATCCTCGAATACCGGGGTTACCCGATCGAGCAGTTGGCCGAGAAGTCCACGTTCCTCGAGGTGGCGTACCTGCTGATCAACGGGCATCTGCCGTCCAAGCAGGAGCACGACGAGTGGGTGCACAACATCACCTACCACACGTTCGTCCACGAGAACGTGAAGTCGTTCATGCACGGCTTCCGCTACGACGCCCACCCGATGGGGATGATGATGGCGTCCGTCGCGGCGCTGTCGACGTTCTACCCCGACGCGCGCGACATCCAAGACGAACACACCCGCGAGATCCAGATCATCCGGATGATCGCCAAGCTGCCGACACTGGGCGCCTGGGCGTTCCGGCACGCACAGGGCAAGCCATTCGTCTATCCCGACAACGACCTGGGCTACACGGCGAACTTCTTGTCGATGCTGTTCAAGATGAGTGAGCAGAAGTACGAGGCCGACGAGCGGCTCGTACGCGCTCTCGACACGCTCTTCATCCTGCACGCCGACCACGAGCAGAACGCCTCGACCAACGCCGTACGCTCCGTCGGCTCGACCCAGGTCGACCCCTACTCGGCCGTCTCGGCCGGGGTGGCGGCGCTCTACGGCCCGCTGCACGGTGGCG